>JBBSMR010000081.1:0-11532 GCA_038233095.1 Euzebyales bacterium | reverse complement strand
CCACGACCGCGTCGACCCCGACCTGGTCATGAGCCCCCAACAGGTGCTCGACCTCGCGCACGCCTGCGCGTCGATCGACCCGCGCTACGAAGCGTTCGTGCTCGTCCAGGGGTTCTGCGGGCTGCGGCCCGGCGAAGCCGTCGAGCTGCGCCGCCGGAACCTCACCATCCGCGACCACGGCCGACCAGTGGCGTTGACCGTGCGCGGCACCCACGCCGAGATCCCCAAACGGTTCCTGCTCGAAGGCGAGACCCAACGCCGCCCGCTGAAGGGCCGCGGGGAGCGCGCCAGCCGCACCATCCCCGTCTTCCGTCTCGTCCAGCCGGTGCTCGCCGGCCACCTTGACCGCTACACCGAAGCGTTCGACGACGCGCGCGTGTTCACCAACACCGCCGCAGGTCGAGTGAACCTTTCGACCTTCCACCGCGACATCTGGAAGCCCGCGCTCGCGTCGGTCTTTCCCGCCGACAGCCCGCTGCGCCGCGCCCGCCGGCACGACCTGCGCCACGCCGCGATCACCGCCTGGCTGAACGCCGGCGTCCCCCTGAAGACCGCGCAGACCTGGAGCGGACACCGCACCGTCAGCGTCCTGCTCGACACCTACCTCGGCGCCGTCCACGGCGACGACGAACTCGGCCAGCAACGCGTCGAGGGCGTGCTCGATCAGCTGATCCAGGAGGAGCCGTGACCCAAACTGTTGACACGCTGGTGACACTAGCGCTGGCAATAGCCCGGCAAACAGCAGCGAACAGCGACCGTCACCAGCGAAGCCCCGTGACAGCATACCCGCAGGTCAGGAGGCTCAAAGACTGCAAAAAGCCTGGTCAGAGGTGGAGCCGGGACGGGGAATCGAACCCCGGACCTGCTCATTACGAGTGAGCCGCTCTGCCGACTGAGCTATCCCGGCGTGCTTCAGGCCTCTGACATGCACGTTGGCCGTTCGGCGGCCGGACCTGGTGGCGCTTGCCGCTCGGAGCGCACGTTGCTCAACAGAGCAGTGATCCGCTGTGGCCGTGCCTCCCGGCTCAGCCGCGATGAAGCGACGCGTCAAGCATAGACGGCTGTTGAGATCTCCGCCGCCACACGCCAGATCGAATGCGTGACACGCCGCAGCTGCGCCAGACCGCTAGCGCTTGGACTGGGGGACGGGCCTCTGACGAGCGCCGTCATCGTCGGAGAAAAGGATCTTGACGCCCGGATGGCTGGCGGAGCTTCGCCACTCAGGGTTCCAATAGCCGTCACGGTCGCGGCGGCGCAAGAGATGGTCGATGGTGAACAGCACAACGACGAAGACCAGGATGAACAACATCTCCGTAAGCCCCCTTCCTGAAGGGCGACGCTCGGGAAGAGCGTCTCCGAGTCGTGGCCTTTGCAAACCGGGCGAGCAGCCGCTGGGGAGTGCGCCACCGTAGCGGTGCCCCCGTCGCGAGCCGTCTGGACTTGGAGAGTCATCTGCGTAGGATGTCGGCTTTACCAGCTCGGCGCGCGATCTTGTCCTCGTACTGGCCTTGCGCAGTGCCGCTGACGGTACCTTCGGCACGGAACATGAACCGCCGTGAGCAATCGGCCTGGACCGGAGACGATGAGCGCATGAACACCGACACCGCTGAGCGAAACGCGACCCACGACAACGCGGCCACGGCGGAGACCGTGATCGACTCTGGTTCGACGCCGCGGCATGATGCGGTCCTACCCGTGTCGGCACGGTATGCGGGTTCGTGTGTTCGGCCACCTCGCCGCATGTGCACACCGTCATCGTCCGCGACGACCAGCACGAGCACACCGAGCATCCCGTGACGCTGCGCGACATGGCGCGGGCGTCCCGCCGCGACGTCACGGTCGACCTAACCGCTGACGCCCTCCGCGAGCGCGAGTGCGAGACCGCGACGGTCATGGTCGACGGGATGGACCAGCTGTGGTGGACCGACCTGGGAGTACGGGGGGGACGAACCGTGGATGCTGCATCCTGAACCCGTGCGTGTCCCCGTGGCCGTCCCCAAGCTCGAGCACGGCGACGTCTTGGTTCGCGCTCACGCCGCCGTCTACGTCGACCACCACCATGTCGGTCGGCTGGCGGGCCTGCAGGTGGACCGCGCCGGCGGGCGCGTCACCGCCGGCATCGTCGACGTGGGCCACCGGTGGCACCACCGCCAGGTCCTGGTTCCCACTGGGATGCTGTCGCCACAACCAGTCATGCTGAGCCTGCGACCTCAAGCCGCTGCTCGCGAGCGCGATCAAGCAGCTGTTCGAGATGATCGTGTCGGTTCGCGGCGGCCGGCGCGAGCTCGCCCACATGCCCGCGATGCCAAGCAGGACGAACGCGTCGCCGACCATCTGGTGCCCACCGAACCCCACGATGTCGGCGTGGACGACCGCGACCCCGACATCGCGCACATCGAGGCCGCGCACCTGCTCGCCGACCAGGCTCACGACGCCCTGCGCGCACGGAGCTTCACCGACAGCGAGATCCGACACTGGAGGTCGACACCCTCGACCGGGGACGCCGGCGATCGAGGCGGGACCGACGGTCGTCGTGGTCCTGCTCGACCTCGGGCTGCCCGACATCGACGGCATCGACGTCTGCCGCGAGCTGCGCGCACGCTCCGAGGTGCCGATCATCGTGGTCTCGGCGCGTGACGACGAGCTCGACCGCGTCGTGGGCCTCGAGGTCGGCGCCGACGACTACGTCGTCAACCTTTCGGGATGCGCGAGCTGATCGCGCGCATCCGGCTGTCTCCAGACGCGGCGCCCATCAGGCCGGCGGCGAGCAAGACCACGACGCGGCGCGCCTCGGCGCGCTGGTCGTCGACGCGCAGACCCGACGGGCGTCGATCCACGGCCGCGAGATGACGCTGACCCCCAAGGAGTTCGACCTGCTGGCGGCGCTGATCGCGCAGCCCGGCACCGTGCTCCGGCGCGAGCAGCTGCTGGAGCAGCTGTGGGACATGAACCGGTTCGGTTCCACCAAGACGCTGGAGGTCCATGTCGCATCACTGCGCAAGAAGCTCGGTGACCCCGGCTGTATCGAGACGGTCCGCGGCGTCGGGTTCCGCGCCGCCAGGGTCGAGTGAACCGGGCGACGACCTGAGCTATTCGCCGCGCGAGCCGGCGATTCGACCGGCGCTGACGGGGGAGGCCACGGCGGGCCGGGCCGGCGCATCGATCGGCAGCCGGCCGACGCGGCGCTGCGGCGCCTGAGCCACCTCTGGCGAGCGCTCGATCTCGGCGAGGATCTGCTCGACCGTGGGCGTGACCCGGTCGTACAACGGCTTGGGGTAGAGGCCAATGCCGACGATGACCACGATCAACGGCGCCATGACGACCTTCTCGCGCAAGGTCAGGTCGCTCATGCCGGCCGCCTTGCCCTCGACGGGCCCGTGGAACATGCGCTGATAGGCCCACAGCAGATAGAGCGCGGCGAAGACGACGCCGAAGCTCGCGAGCACCGCGGCCCATGGGGTGGTCTGGAAGCTGCCCAGCAGGATCGGGAACTCACCGGCGAACCCGTTGAGGCCGGGCAACGCCAGCGACGAGAGCGCGACGATGAGAAACAGCCCTCCGAAGACGGGGGCTGCCTGCGCCAGCCCGGAGTACTCGGCGATCTTGCGCGAGTGCGTGCGCTCGTACATGAAGCCGATCAGGATGAACAGCGCCCCCGTGGACAGGCCGTGGTTGATCATCTGCACCACGCTGCCCGACGTGCTCACGGTGTTGAGCGCGAACACGCCCAACACCACAAAGCCCATATGGGCGACCGACGAGTAGGCGACGAGGCGTTTGATGTCGGGCTGAATCATGGCGACCAGGGCCCCGTAGAGCACTCCGACCACGGCCAGCCCCATGATCATCGGCGCCAGGCTCTGCGTCGCCTGGGGGAAGTAGGGCAGGGAGAAACGGATGATCCCGTAGCCACCGATCTTCAGCAGGATGGCCGCCAGGTCGACCGAGCCGATGGTCGGCGCCTCGGTGTGCGCATCCGGGAGCCAGGTGTGGAACGGGAAGACCGGCACCTTGATCGCGAACGCGATGAAGAAGGCCAAGAAGAGCCAGATCTGCTCGGTGCTCGTCAAGGGGAGGCCGCGCAGTGCCTGGTAGTCGAAGGTGGTCCCCCCACCCTTGAAGTACAGGTACAGGATCCCCACGAGCATGAGCAGGCCACCGACGAGGGTGTAGAGGAAGAACTTCACCGCCGCGTACCGACGGTTCTCCCCACCCCACACGCCGATCAGCGCGTACATCGGAACGAGCATGCTCTCGAAGAACGTGTAGAACAGGATCAGGTCGAGCGCGACGAACACACCGATGACGGCGGTCTCCAGCGTGAGGACCGCGATGTAGAAGCCCTTGGTCCTCTCGGTGACATGGCCCCAGGTCGCGAGCACCGCCAGCGGGATGATGAAGGTCGATAGCATCACGAGCGGCAAGGTGATGCCGTCCACACCCACTTGGTAGTTGATGCCCCACGCCGGGATCCAGGCGGTCCTGTCGATCAGCTGGAAGCCGGGCTCGCCCACCTGGAAGGCGGGGATGAGGGCCAGGGAGACCACGAAGGTCACCGTCGTCGCAGCCAGCGTCACGACCCTGATCACTTCGGCGCGCGCGGCGGGGATCACGGCGACGGCCAGCGCGGCGACGGCTGGCAGCACGATGAGGATCGTGAGCAGCGGCAGATCAGCCAACAGGACTCCAACGACGGTCAGTCGAGCGGTGCGTCGTCAGCAGGATAGCTCCTCACGCGCCCAGCACCGTGACCAGCCAGTGCTCGACAAAGGCTCGCGCGTCCACGTTCACGACGACGTCCGCAGCGGCACCGTCATCGTCGTCGACGAGGGTGCGGACTGATTCCCCTTCGGCGCCCGCACGCACGGACTTGCGGTGCACCTCGACGAAGGACCGGTCCGCGAGACAGGCGACGGTGAGCGGGTCGTGCAGGAAGGCGACGACATCCGTCGGCAGCGGCGGAGCGGCCGAGCGCTGCAGGCGTTCGGCCCAGACGTCGATGAGCCTGGCCAGCGCTTGGCAGAGCTCGTCGCCGTCCCGCAGCCGGTCCGCGTCGGCGGCGAGCAGCGGCGCCCGCAACGTCACGTCGAGGGGCACGTACAGCAGAGGAAGCCCGGCGTTCAGCACGTGCAACGCCGCCCCGCGATCAACGTCGAGGTTGTGATCACCCTCGTCTTCGAGGAGCGGTCCGTCGAACCGGCGCGCCGGCCCGAAGACTCCGCCCATCACCGCCGTCAGCTCGATCCGCTCGGGCAGCTGCTGATCGGCGGCCAACGCGGCGGCGACGTTGGACTGCATCCCGATTGTGGCCAGCGCGCAACGCGAGGCCGCGGTCGTGGCGAGCAGCGCCTCGACCGCGCCCCGCTCCGAGATCGGCGGGAGGGGGACCTCGGCGAGCAACGGCTCGCCCTCGTGCCCGCCCCAGTTTGGCCGATCCCGGGCGCCGCTCAACCCCGCGGCGACCTCCACCTCCTCGCGGTCCGCCAACGCGCACAGGTGGGACGCCAAGCGGGCGCGCAGCACGGTGTCTTCCGACACCGTCGTGACCAGCTGGAGATCCAGCGCCGGCTGCCGGAGCGCGTACGCAAGCGCCAACGCGTCGTCAACGTCCGAACCGAGATCCGTGTCGAGGATGAGCGGGAGCGCCATGACCCGAGCCTCGCACACGCCGCAACACCAGAGACGTCAGCACCACCCTCCCCGATACTTCCCACACGCCCCAACCTCAACTCCGGACATCGACGGCCGACATGAGCCTGACATGACGACACAAACCGAACGGCGACCCCGGCCCAGCTTCTCCGTGCCGGAGGGCCTGCGGCACTGTCCCACATGCGAGACGATGAGCGCCGAGGACTCCTGCTTCTGCTGTGAGCGACCGACGTTCGACGGCCCGCTGGCCGGATTCTGCCTGCACGCCATGCCCGTGACATCCTGCTCGTACCAGGTCTGCCGCGAGCTGGAAGCCCGTCGCCGTCGCCAGGCCGCGAGAGCCAGAGCCGAGGCCGTCGCCGAGGCCGTCGCGGAAGCGATCGCCGGTGACGGCGCAGAGGCTGCGTGAATCGCGGGCCAACGCCGAACCGGGACGGCGCCAAGGGCCGCCTTGCCGCTAAACCTCAGCCGCAGGCTGCAGAAGCCGAGTTCCGAGCACCGCCGCGATCAGGACAGGTAGCGCCTGCGCGATGGCGCAGGCGACAAGGATGCGCACCACGGTGAACGGCAGCACCGCGGGGATCTGTGAGCGCAGCACGTCGGGCACCTGCAGCAGGCCCACTCCGGCGAGCACCATCGCCGAGCCCAGACCCAGCGCCACGAAACCCGCGTAGTCGCTGCGCAACGCCCGTCGCGCCCCCATCAACCCCAGCACTGCCAGAAGCACAGCCGGCAGCACCGGGCCGATGAGCGCCGCCCACGGATCGGCGCTCGCCAACAGCCGGCTCGCCGGCACCAGCAGTCCGAGGGTGGCGACGCCAGCAAGCAGCCACGCAGGCCGCTCCGCCAGTCCCGGCCACCGATCCGCGCGAGGACGCGAGCGCAGCCCGAGCGCCCCGATCGGGGTCAGCAACACCACGGCCGCGACGACCCACGGCCAGAACGGCGGTGCCGGGACCCAATCGAGCTGACCACGCACCGCTCGGTCCTCCCCCGCGTAGCGGAACGGCACTGACCAGTCGAGCACCGTCACCCGCTTGCCGTCGGCCTCCGTCACCTGCGGGGGCGGCTCGGGCGCCATCCAATGGACCCGGTGATCGTGCCAGATCCAAACGGGCTCGCTGCTCAGCTTCTGCCACACGGGCTGGGCCTCCGCATCGGCGCGCGCCGGCACGTCCACGGCGGCCAGCCGATCGGTGTTCAGGTACGTGGCCGGTGAGCGTGCGTTGCCCCAGACGCCGTCGGGCCCGACGCGCAGGTAGGGCTCGCCGTCGTAGCCCCGCACGATCAACGGCCGCGACGAGGTGTTGCGGACCTCCAACCTCTCGTCACCGCCCTCGACGCGCCACGCGACCCCGTCGAGGTCAGGAGCGTCGGTCACGCGGCTGAGCCAGTTCGTGGCGCTTGTTCCCCCTCCGTGGGCGTGAGCCGGCGCCTCAAGGGTGATCGCCCAAGCGGCCACGCCCATGACCAGCACCATGAACCGCAGCAGATGACGCGCTGTCACGAGCCTCCTCTCCCACTCCTACAGTGGAAGCCTATGAGCACGGAACCGCCGACGCTGCGGACCGCCAGCCGAATCTCCGAAGCGACGACCGGCCGCATTTCGCAACCCCGCTCAACACTGCTCATCGCCGTGGTACTGACGCTGACGCTGTCTGGGTGTACGGGCGCGACCCTGCCCGGTTCTGCAGCCACCGCCTGTGCCCCCGTCGAGGAGCATCCCACCACCCCCGGCGGGCATCTGTTGGGCGATACGGCCCCGCCTGAGGAGTACAGCACGGTTCCGCCCACTTCGGGCTGGCACACCTCGGGCCCACCACGGTTCGGGGTGGCGCAGCCGCCGCTCTCAGAGCCCGAGCAGGTCTCCGTTCTGGAGCAGGGAGGCGTCGTGATCTCCTATCGCGACCTTCCAATGGACAGCTTGCGACGTCTGCGTGAGATCGCGGAGGCTCACCCCGACCGAGTGGCGCTCACCGCGTACCGCCGGCTCGAGGAAGGCACGCTTGCCTTGACCGCCTGGGGTGCCCTACAGCGCTGCGAGGAGGTCGAGACCGAGACCATCGAAGACTTCCTCGCCGATCACCGAGGTACGACCCCCGAGAATCAACACTCCTGAGCGGACCTCCCACGGCGGCGGTCCCTACTCAAAACGGTCGTTTCTGCCTTGATTTGCAAACAGCTCATGTTACGATCATGCCTTCATCTCGTTGTGTGCTGCACAGAGTGCGGGGGTTCGATGACGACTCGGTTCGCTGTCCGTCGCGCGCAGACGCATGGGTGCGCGGCGCTCTGCCTGCTCCTGCTCATCGGTCTCATCGCGACCCCATCAGCCGTCGCGGCCGCAGCGCCCGCGCCGACGCGCGACGGCGTGCCCGCCTCCCCGTCCTCCGTGTCCGTCGATCCCGACACGCTGCTCGTCAAGCTCGCCGGCGGCACGCAACGGCAGAACGAGACGACCGCCGCACGGCTGGAGTCCTCGGGCGTCGAGCTGGAGGGCCGGGTCGGCGCCACCAATTGGCAGCTTGTGCGCGTGCCGGCAGGCTCCGCCGTGCGACGTCAGCAGGCCGTCGCCGCGCTGCCGGGCGTGGCCGAGGTGAGTCTGAACCACATCCGCTCGATCGCCGCCGTGCCGAACGACTCCCGGTGGCGCGAGCAGCGCTACCTGCGCACGCTGCGCCTGCCCGAGGCGTGGGACCGTGTTCGTGCCGACACAGCGGTCGACATCGCGGTGCTCGACACGGGCGTGGACCTCGATCATCCCGATCTGGCGGGCGGCCTGGGGCGCGGCTTCGACGTCATCAACGGTGACAACGACCCATCCGACGATCATGGTCACGGCACGATGGTGGCGGGCATGGCGGCCGCGCGGACGAACAACGGCCGCGGTGTCGCCGGGGCGGCGTGGGGAGCCCGGATCATGCCGGTCAAGGTGCTCTCTTCCGCCGGCAAGGGCTCCGACGCCGTCGTGGCCGAGGCCATCGATTGGGCGACGGACAACGGCGCGGAGATTATCAACCTTTCGCTCGGGGGGCCCGGGTACAACCCGGTGCTGGCCCAGGCGGTGCGCCGCGCCTTGGCGCGCGGTGTCCTCGTCGTCGCCGCCGCGGGCAACACGGGGTCGCGCGTCGACTTCTACCCGGCCGCGCTGCCCGGCGTGGTCGCGGTCGGCGCGACCGATACCGCCGGACGGCTGACGTCCTTCTCGACCCACGGGGACTGGGTCGACGTCGCCGCCCCCGGCTGGTCGGTTCTGTCCACTGGCCTCACCAGCGGAGCCGGCGAGCGGTATCTGGCAGGCAGCGGGACATCGTTCGCCGCGCCGCTGGTCTCCGGCGTCGCCGCGCTTGTGCGCACGCGCTATCCCCGCATGAGCCCCGCGCAGGTGCTCGCCAGGCTCACGAGCACGGCTCGCGACGTCGGGGCGGTGGGCATCGACCCGTACTACGGCTTCGGTCTCGTGGACGCCGCGGCGGCCGTGGGCGGTCCGCGTGACGCCTCGGCACGACCCGCCGAGCCGCCCGCGCCGGGCGAGCCGAACGACCTGCCGTCCGTGGCCACGCCGCTTGTGGCGCGAGCGGCTCTGGCCGAGCTCGCTCCCGAGGGGGATGTGGACTGGTACGCATTCCAGGCCGATGAGGCGGAGTGGGTGACCGCTTCGGTGATGCCCCCCACCGCCGCGGCCGACGACGGACGCGCGCTGGACGCCATGATCGAGGTGTACGACGCCGACCTGCGGTTGCTTGCCGAGGCCGACAGGACTGCAGCCAACCAGGTCGAACGGGTCGACGCCCCCCTGCCGCAACCGGGTCGCTACTACGTGAGCATACGCAACTATCACGGGTCGACCAGCCCCGGGAGCTACGCGTTGAGCGTGCGCAGCGCCACGCAGCAGCCCGCGCTCGTGGGTGCGCGCAAGGCCGCGGCCTGGGTCGTGGACTCCGATCCACTCCCACGCGCGAGCGACGTCGCCGTCACCGCCCACCTCTCGGTGACGATGGGCCGGGACCTGGACAAGTCCAGTGTGGGCTCCGCGACGGTTCGACTGCTCGATGGCGTGAACGGACGCGCGGTGCCTTCCGCCGTCTCCTATGTCGCCGCGGGGCGGCGGCTGGTCCTGGACCCCGCGACCTCCCTCCCGCCCGAGCGGCCCTACGTCGTCGTCGTCGAGGGCGTGCGCGACACCACGGGAGTCCAGATGCGGGCCGGGTTCCGTGCGCCCTTCTTGACCGCGAGCGGAAGCGTGGAGGCGGCGAGGACCGGTCTCGCGCTCACGGCCGCGCGGACGCTGGTGAACTTCCCTGGGCGCACGACGATGAAGGGACGGCTCTCTCGGACTCGCGGTGGAGCGCTGGCCGGGCAGCCGGTCGAACTGCAGGCCCGGCCAGTCGGCGGCCGGTTCGGCTCGCTGGCACGCCTCACGACCGACGCCGCCGGTGTCGTGGCCGCACGGGTCGCTCCACGAGCGCGGACGTCCTACCGGTTCGTCTTCCCCGGCGACGCCTCCCTGAGGGCCGCCACGAGCCCCGCACAGGTCGTGCGCGTCCGCCCCGCGCTCAGCGCGCAGGGCCCGGGCAGGGTCTCACGCGGTCGCCGGATCGTGGTCCGTGGAGCGGCCAGACCGGCCAGGGACGGCGAACGCATCGTGCTGCAACGTCGCGTGGCCAACCGCTGGCGCACCGTGCGTCGCGGCCGGCTCTCCGCCGCGAGTCGCTACGCGCTTGCCACGCGCGCTCCTCGCAGGCCGGGCCGGCTCACGTTCCGGGTGCTCAGCCCGCGGGACGCACGGCACGAGCAGACCGCGCGGCTGGTTCGGGTCGTCGTGCGCTGATCACCGGGCCTCGGCCAGCCTTGGTGGGGACATCGCGGCTTCTGGCCGCGTTCCGCCGACGGGGAAGTCGGGTAAGCCAGCACCCGCGGAAGGGGTGCTCCGCTTGCCCGCTCGACGTCGATCGCGAGGAGCCGCCCTGACCCGCACCGCCGAGACCGGCACCGAGCCGCGCTCCGACTCGAGCAACCCGAACCTCGCGCTCGCGATCGTGCTGAGCGCCTCATTTGTCCAGTTGGTGGACGTCAGCATCGTGAACGTGGCGATCCCTTCCATCCAGAGCGAGCTGAGCGCGCCGAACAGCGCCATCCAGCTCATCGTGGCGGGCTACGCGCTGGCCTTCGCCTGCATCCTCATCACCGCGGCGCGGCTTGGCGACATCTACGGTCGCAAGCGGCTGTTCGTCACCGGCATGATCGGGTTCACGGTCGCCTCGGCGCTGTGCGGCGCCGCGCCGAACGCCTACGTGCTCGTGGGCGCACGGCTGCTGCAGGGACTGATGAGCGGCCTCATGTACCCGCAGGTGCTGTCGGTGATCCAGGTCGAATTTCCGCCCGAGCGACGCGGGAAGGCCTTCAGCGTCTACGGCGCGGTGATCGGCATCGCCACCATCATCGGGCCGCTGCTCGGCGGCTCGCTGATCGCTTGGAACCTGTTCGGGCTGGGCTGGCGGACGGTCTTCTTCGTCAACGTGCCGATCGGGCTGCTCGCGGCCCCCGCGGCGGTCCGGTGGCTGCGCGAATCCCGCGCCCCTGACGCCCCACGCCTCGATATACCGGGCGCGTTGTTGGCCACCCTGGGGCTGTTGCTCATCATCTATCCGATCTCGGTCGGTCAGGACCGCGGCTGGCCGTGGTGGACGTGGGCGCTGCTCGCCGCTGCGGTGCCCGTCTTCGCCGTCTTCGTCGTCTACCAGCGCCGCAAGACCCGCGCCGACGACTCGCCGCTCGTGCAGATGACGCTCTTCCGCGATCGCTCGTTCGTCGTCGGGATCCTGCTCGTGCTGGTCTTCTTCTCCGGCGTGGCGCCGTTCTTCTTCACGACCACGCTGT
>JBBSMR010000080.1:0-11590 GCA_038233095.1 Euzebyales bacterium | reverse complement strand
GCCGCCGTCCCGACCCGTGCGTGGGCGTTCGGTGCGCACCCTGCACACCGAACGACCACGCAGGCTGAGCGCCGAGCGATTTCTCAACGCGACCGGCACCGCTCTACAGTGACCTGCCACCCCCCCGAATGCTCCAGCTGGAAGGAAGACCGTGAAGGTGCTCGTCGCGGACAAGCTGTCCGATGCCGGTGTGTCGGCGCTCTCGGAGGAGTTCGACGTCGATGTGCGCACGAACCTGGAGAAGGACGCCCTCGTCGCCGCGATCGGCGAGTACGACGCGGTCATCGTGCGCTCGGCGACGACCATCGACGCCGACGTCATCGCTGCCGGTGACCGGTTGCAGGTGATCGCGCGCGCCGGCATCGGCCTGGACAACGTGGACGTCCGAGCGGCCACGGCCAAGGGCGTGCTCGTCTGCAACGCCCCGCAGTCCAACGTGATCAGCGCCGCCGAGCACACGGTCGCGCTGATGCTCGCCCTGGCGCGCATGATCCCGCCGGCCCACGCGAGCCTCGTCGGCGGTGAGTGGCGCCGGGGGGACTTCCAGGGGGTCGAGCTGAACGGCAAGACGCTCGGGGTGCTCGGCCTCGGCCGGGTGGGTACCCTCGTCGCGCAGCGCTGCCTCTCCTTCGGGATGCGCCTGGTCTGCTATGACCCGTACGTCTCACAGGAGCGTGCGGCACGCCTGGGGGTGGAGGCCGTCCCGGCGGTGCTGCGGCTGTGCGAGGTCGCCGACATCCTCACCGTGCACCTGCCGAAGTCCGCCGAGACGGTCGGCATCGTCGGCGAGGCGGAGCTGCGCGCGCTCGGTCCGCGGGGCCGGGTCGTGAACACCGCTCGCGGCGGCATCGTCGACGAGGAGGCGCTCTACCTCGCCTGCTCCGAAGGGTGGATCGCCGGTGCGGCGCTCGACGTGTTCTCCTCCGAGCCGATGACCGAGAGCAAGCTCTTCACGTTGGAGAATGTGATCGTCACCCCCCATCTCGGCGCCTCCACCACGGAGGCGCAGGACAAGGCGGGCACCATGGTCGCCGAGGCCGTCAAGCTGGCGCTGCGCGGCGACTTCGTCCCGAGCGCCGTGAACGTGCAGGTCGGTGCGGGCATCGATGAGAGCGTGAAGCCGTTCATGCGTCTGGCCGAGACGCTCGGCCGGTTGTTCACCACGCTGCACGGCGGCGTGGCGGGGCACCTCACGGTGGAGTATGTCGGCCAGATCGCCGCGGAGGACACCCAGGCGGTCACGTTGAGCGCGCTGAAGGGTCTACTCACCGACGTGGTGCACGAGCCGGTTACCTTCGTGAACGCCCCCCTGCTCGCCCAGGAGCGGGGTTTGCGGGTCGCCACGCTCGCCAACCCGGAGCCGCACGACTATGTCTCGATGGTACGGCTGTGCGCCGACGAGCTGCGCGTCGCGGGGACCCTCTCGGGCGCGAAGCACCGCGAGCGGCTCGTCGAGGTCTGGGGACTCGACATCGACATGGAGCCGAGCGAGCACATGCTCTTCCTGCGCTACACCGACCGTCCCGGGGTCGTGGGCACCATCGGGGGCAGGCTCGGCGAGGCCGGGATCAACATCGCCTCGATGCAGGTGGGACGGACAGAGGCCGGCGGACAAGCCGTCATCGCCATGAGCGTGGACTCGTCGATCCCGCCCGACGTCGCCGACGAGCTCGGCGAGACGATCGGGGCGAGCGACGTCCGCACCTTGACACTGGGAGCCTAGGTGGCCTCGGCTCGGATCGCGGTGCTGCCGGAGGAGACGCGCGCCTACATCCGCAGCGCCGTCACAGCCGGGGGCGGGGAGCTGGTCGCACCGGACGCGGCCGAGGCGCTGGTCTGGACGGCGCCCGACGACCCGGAAGGGCTGCAGGAGCTGCTCGACGCCAACCCGCACCTGCGGTGGGTGCAACTGCCGTGGGCGGGGGTCGAGCCGTACGCGCGCGCGGGCGTCTTCGGCGGCGAGCGGCTCTGGACGAGCGGCAAAGGCGTCTACTCCGAACCCGTCGCCGAGCATGCCATGGCGCTGGCGCTTGCCGGTCTGCGCGAGATCGGCCGCTTCGCCCAGGCGCGGTCGTGGGGCGAGGAGGCCGGCATCAGCCTCATGCGCGGCAAAGCCACGATCTTCGGTGGCGGGGGAATCACGACCAAGCTGATTGAGCTGCTCCGGCCGTTCGGCGCCGAGATCACCGTCGTGCGCAACCATCCCCGCCCCATGGACGGTGTCCACCGGGTGCTCGAGTTCGAGCGTCGCTACGAGGCGCTGACCGGCGCGGACGTCGTCTTTCTGGCGCTGGCGCTCACGCCGCAGACGAGGCGGTTCATCACGGCGGTGGAGCTGGAGGTGATGGAGCCCCACGCCTGGCTCGTGAACGTCGCCCGCGGACAGCATGTCGACACCGAGGACCTCATGGTCGCGCTCCGCGGTGATGTGATCGGGGGAGCGGCGCTGGACGTCACCGAGCCCGAGCCGCTGCCGGAGGGCCATCCGCTCTGGGCGCTGCCGAACTGCATCATCACCCCCCACGTCGGCAACACCGACGACATGCAGCAGCCGCTGCTTTCCGCGCGCATCAGCGAGAACGTGCGCCGCTTCGCACAGGACGAGGAGCTGATCGGCCTGGTCGACCCCGACCTCGGCTACTAGCTGGAGCACCCGGCTCCCCTAACAACTCGTTCGTTGGAGGGTGAAGGCCCCTCAGGGCGCCCCGACCCTCCAACGAAGATTTCGTAGGCCGGGATTCCACGTCGCCTACGCCTGGTCAGGCGGTGGGTTCGAGGACGGGTGCGGGGACGAACTGCAGCAGGCCCGCCGCGAGCAGCACCGTGACGGCGGCGGCGACGCCGTTCGCGCCGATGCCGCCGAGCTCGTAGAGCGGGCCCGCCAGCACGTCGCCGGTGGCGCGTCCCACGGCGGTCGCGGTCAGGAGCAGCGCCAGCAGCCGCTCACGCGCCTCCGGCGCCAGCCCCGTGACGAGCGGGATGGTCGCGACGATGGTGATCTCGAAACAGAAGAGCCAGCAGAAGACCACGAGCACGGCCGCGAAGAACGCGCTTCCGACGAGACCGAAGACGAGGTAGACGGCGGCCGACGCCAGCAGCGCGCCGGTGGCCATGCGCCGCGGGCCGAGCCGGTCACCGAGCGCGACCACCGCGCCCTCGCCGCAGAGCTCGGCCGCCACGAAGACCAGCGTGAACAGACCGACGCCGACCACCTGCAGCCCCAGGTCGTCGCCGAGCCAGCTCGCGTAGCGGACGAAGAGCAACTCACTGGCCATGGTGAACAGCGCGACGGTGCCCAGTACCGCGCGGCGGGCGCCCGTGAGCACGAGCGGCTGCCGCCGTCGTGCGGGGGCGGCGTCGGCGGCGATCAGCCGACCCACGGTCAGGGTCCCGAGCAGGGCGAGTCCGGCGACGAGCAGGAACGGAGCACGCCAGCTCCACCCAGCGATGAGGTAGCCCGAGAGCGGCACGGTGACGAGCAGCGAGAGGCCCCACGTCAGCTCAGTGATTCCGATCACGCGCGCACGCTCGGCATACGGCACCCGCCGCGAGAACCAGCTCTGCATCGGCACGTCGAAGAGCGGCTTGCCGAGACCGACCGCGACGAAGCCAACCGCAGCAAAGGCCCACCAGCCCGGCGCGACCGTGAGCAGGCAGCCGGCGGCCACGAGCACCGTCGCGGCGAGCATGAGCCTGCGTGAGCCCCAGCGCTCGGTCAGCCGCGCGCAGACGGGCGCCAGCACGCCAGGTCCGATCCAGCGCAGCGCCAGCAGCACCGTCAGGGTCGCCAGCGAGACGCCGAGCCCATCCGCGATCTGCGGCAGGAACGGGTAGACGACGCGGATCCCACCGTTCACGGCCAGACGCGCGACGAGCACCGCGGTGAGGGCCGCGCCGACCTCACCGCCACGAGTCGAGAATCGCCGCCGGCGATTCACCGTATGCTGATTGTGACGCTCCAAGGGAGCGTCCCTTCACGTTGGGTTCGCGACATCGCGAGAGCATAGTCAGACGGCGGATGGCGTGAAGCACCGCATGCGACTCTCCGGCGCGTCGTGACCCAACTGAGTCAACCGAGCGGCGACATCTGCGGGAAACATCTCATCGATCAACCACTTCACGCCAGCAGGCGCTCGAGCCGTTCCGTCCTCTTGCGAAGTCGGTCGGCGGCCTCGTGGTTCGCCTCGATTCGTGTCTCCACTTCGTCGGGGAAGGCGCTGTAGAACTCCACTGCCAGCCGGACCCAGCGCTCGTCGAGGGACAGCATCTCGGCGACGTCACTGATCTTGGGCTCGCCGGACCCCGGCGCTTGCTGAACCGCGCTGATGACTTCCCAGATGTCGGGCCCGACCGCGAGTGCGGCACGACGACCCGTGGGGCCTTCCCGGTAGACGATCCCCGGAAAGTCGCGGACCTTCAGACCTTCATCGAGCAGGGAAACCACGAGCTCGGTCTGTGAGCACCCGTCAGCTCGCGCCCGCTCCTCCACGCGCCGAACGAGCTCTTGCGGAAGACGAAACGACTTGGCTGCAGGCATCTCCCGGCTCCTCCACCTCTCTTCTGGTCGTGTCCCAGTGTAGCGCATCTGCGATACGCCCCATCCCTATCTGGCGCGGTGGACGCGCTCGCCGGTGCCGCCCGCCGAGGGAGCGCCCGCTCGGCGCTCGCGCCCGGGCAGCGGCAGCCGGTACTGGCAGAGGTCGCAGTTCATCCGCGCGTCGCCGTCCAGCGCTTCGTGGTAGCGCCCAGCCACGGCCTCTGCCACCAGCGGGTCGGGACCGAAGCGTCCGGCGTCGCGGATCACCAGGCCCGTCTCGGCGCCCACCTCGTCCAGCCAGCCGGTCACCCGGCGTTCGAGCAGCCCGGCGAGCAGCGACCAGGAGAAATGCGTGACACGCTGCACCCCTGCGTCGTGCAGTCGGCGCAACGCCACATCGGCGGTCGGCCAGCTCACCCCGGCGAACGCGATCTCGGCCCAGCGATGGCCGCTCGTCTCGGCGAGGAAGCGGGCCGCCTTGGCGAGATCGCCGTTGGCGTCGGGGTCACTGGAGCCCGCGCCGGTCACGAGCAGCGCCTCGTCCGCGCGCGCGTCGGGAGCGCTCACGGCATCGAGCCGCGCGCGCGCGAGCGCGAAGAGCGCGGGATGCAGCCCAAGAACGCGCGCGTGCGTCACGGTCAGGTCGTCGAAGGCCGTGCGGAGATCAGACACGGCACCGGGCACGTCCGTCTTGGCATGGCCGGCGCCGAGCAGCAGCAAGGGCAGCGTGATCAGCCGCCGCGTTCCCTGCGCCCGCAGCCTGCCGGCGGCCGTCACCGCGTCGGGGTCGGCGAAGTCCTCCAGCCACGCGGCCTCGACGCGCACCCCGAGCTGAGCCCGGACGTGACCGAGCAGGGTCTGCATCTCCTCGGCTCCCCGTGGGTCACGCGTGCCGTGGGCGATCAGCAGCAGGTCGGCGGCATGTGGGCTCATGGCGCCCATGCTGCCACCGGCTCGGATCAGAGGTTCCGGGAATGCGGCGCGGCGGGGCAGTCGATGCCGGTGTGCTCCTGGAGCGCATTGGTGAGACGACCCATGAGGTGGAGCAGATCCTGCTGTTCGTCGGCGTCCAAACGTGCGAAGAGCTCAGCCGCACGCTCGCGGTGTGCCGTGAATCGCTCACGAACGAGCTGCTCTCCCTGCGGGGTCAGCGCGACGAGGGTGGCCCGCCGGTCGTCGGGGTGCTGACGGCGCTCGACGAGGTCGTCCTGCTCGAGCGCGTCGACGAGCGCGGTCACGTTGCGGGCCGTGACCGCCAGATCGTCGGAGAGCCGTGACATGATCTGGGGCCCGCCGGTGCGCAGCACGTGCAGCAGCCGCATACGTGCCCACGAGAGCCCGTCGTCGCCGACCTGCGCCCGCATCCACTTCATGTAGGTCGGCCCGAACACGCCGAAGCAGTCGACGAGCTCCCGGCTCCGGTCCACTGACCCCCCTGTCCAACGAATACTGTTGCGTTGCAAGGTGTAGGACTACACTATATCATCCTTCAGGTCTACACTCGATTCCGTTCGTCTCCCATCCTTGGAGACACCATGAAGCTGCTCGGCAGGAACCGCACGTGAGCGCGGCGGTGCTGGCCGAAGGGCTGGGCAAGACCTTCGGCACCACGACGGCGCTGGACGGCATCGATCTCGCCGTCAAGGCGGGGACGGTGCTCGGCCTGCTCGGTCCCAACGGCGCGGGCAAGACCACGGCCGTGCGGATCCTGACCACGCTGCTCAGGCCTGACGAGGGCCACGGCGAGGTGCTCGGCTTCGACGTGGTGCGCGACGCCGCCAAGGTCCGCACGGTGATCGGGCTGGCAGGTCAGTACGCGGCAGTCGACGAGCTGCTCACCGGCCGGGAGAACATGGCGCTCGTGGGCCGCCTCTACCACATGGACCGTGCCGAGATCCGCAGCCGCAGCGACGAGCTGCTGGAGCGTTTCGAGCTCAGCGACGCCGCGGACCGCACGGTCTACACCTACTCGGGAGGCATGCGCCGCCGCCTCGACCTGGCGGCCAGCCTCGTGAACCGCCCCCAGGTGCTCTTTCTCGACGAGCCGACCACAGGCCTGGACCCACGCAGCCGCAGGGAGCTGTGGGAGGTCATCGAGACGCTCGTGCGCGAGGGGACCACCTTGCTGCTCACGACGCAGTACCTGGAGGAGGCGGACCGCCTGGCCGATCGGATCGCCGTCATCGACCAGGGAAAGGTCATCGCGCAGGGCACGGCCGATGAGCTGAAGTCGTCCTTTGGTGGGCAGGTTGTCGAAGCGCGCGTGACCGACCCCGCCGACCAAGGGCGCGCCGCCGAGGCGCTGAGCCGGCTCTGCGACTCCGAGCCTCAGCGCGGCGGTGAGCGGGTGGTCACCATCCCTGCCGAGCGTGGCGTGGCGGTGGTTGCCGACGCCGCGAGGATCCTTGAGGAGGCCGACATCTCCGTGACGGACCTGGCGTTGCGCCGGCCGACGCTGGACGACGTCTTCCTCGACATCACGGGGCACGCCGCCGAGGCGGACGGTCAGCAGAACGGAGAGGCTCGCGGCAGCCGACGCGGACGCCGACAGAACGAACGGAGCGAAGCATGACCACGACCTCGACCGCCACCACCACGGCCAGCGCTGATGAGGCCGCGCGGATCGGTCTGCGCATAGCGGCCACGGACGCCTTCGCGGTCGCCGGTCGCTACCTCACCCACCTGCGCCGTCAGCCGCGACTGCTGGTCTTCTCCACCATCCAGCCGGTGATGTTCGTGCTGCTGTTCGTGTACGTCTTCGGCGGCGCGTTGGAGCGCAGCCCGCTGCTGGGGCAGTACAACTCCTACAAGGACTTCCTGCTGCCCGGCATCTTCGTCCAGTCGGTCGCTTTCGGTTCGACCCAGACCGCCGTCGCGCTCGCCGAGGACCTCGCCAAGGGCGTCATCGATCGCTTCCGTTCGCTGCCGATGGCACGCTCGGCGGTGTTGGCCGGCAGGACGCTGTCGGACCTGGCACGCAGCCTGTTCGTCATCACGCTCATGGCGTTGGTCGGTCTCATCATCGGGTTCCGCCCCGAGTTCCCTGGCATCCTCTTCGCCATCCTGCTCGTGGCGGCCTTCGGCTTCGCCTTCAGCTGGATCTACGCCTACGTGGGTCTCACCGTGAAGGGGAGCGAGACCGCTCAGGCCGCCAGCTTCGTCGTCACGTTCCCGCTTGTCTTCGCCAGCGCGGTCTTCGTGCCGACGGACAGCTTCCCGACGTGGCTGCAAGGCTTCGCGGAGACCGTCAACCCGATCACGAAGGCCGCCGAGGCGTCGAGAGCGCTGGCCACGGGAGTGGGTGACCTCACCGGTCCTCTGCTGTGGACGCTGGGATGGATCGTCGTCATCCTCGCCGTGTTTGTCCCCCTCTCGGTCTGGCGCTACCGCAAGGCCACGTAGCGGCTGCGCGAGCTGGCGTCTGTGGGGTCAGCACCCTGACCCCATGATCGCCGTGGCCCTATGATGGGCGCACCAGCCTGATCCTCGCCGCTGCATACGCGGTGACCCCGCCTGAGGCGTGCGAGGAGAGGCAGGCGACGCCAGCCACGACCCGGCGACCCCGGAGCGTGACGACGAGCCAGGAGGCCACCCATGGGGTCCCGTGTCGATGCGAACGCGCTGCTCCCGCCAGACAAGCCCGTCCGGCTGCTCGACGACAGCGGCACGTTGCACGAGGTCGAAGGCTTCCCGCTCGACCTGAAGGACGAAGAGCTGCGGGAGCTGTACCGCTTCATGGTGCTCTCCCGGCGCGTGGACAAGCAGGCGATCAACCTGCAGCGCCAGGGCCAGTTGGGTGTGTACGCGTCGCTGCTCGGCCAGGAGGCGGCCCAGGTCGGCAGCGCTTTCGCCCTGGAGCCGCGCGATTGGGTCTTCCCGTCCTACCGCGAGCTCGGCGCCGCGCTCGTCCGCGGTGTCGATCCGGCCAGCATCCTGCACCTGTTCCGCGGCACCTGGCTCTCCGATCACGATCCCCACGAGACCCACTTCGGCCTGCTCTCGATCCCGATCGGCACCCAGGCCCTCCACGCCACCGGGTTCGCCATGGGCGCGAAGTTCGACGACGTCGACCTCGTCGTCATGAGCTACTTCGGCGACGGAGCGAGCAGCGAGGGCGACCCGCACGAGGCGCTGAACTTCGCCGCGGTCTTCGAAGCCCCATGCGTCTTCGTGGTGCAGAACAACCAGTACGCCATCAGCGTGCCGCTGATCAGCCAGACCCGGGCGCCCACCATTGCCCACAAGGCCGTCGGCTACGGCATGCCCGGGTACCGCTGCGACGGCAACGACGTGCTCGGGACGTACGCCGTTGTACGGCAGGCGGTCGAGCGCGCCCGTCGCGGTGAGGGCCCCAGCCTGGTCGAGGCGGTGACCTACCGCATGGAGGCGCACACGACGGCCGACGATCCCACGCGCTACCGCACCGACGAGGAGCTGGCCATGTGGAAGGCGCGCGACCCCATCGCGCGCTTCGAGACCTTTCTCGAGAGCGAGGGTCTCCTCACCGCCGACCTGCGCCAGGAGATCGACGATGAGGCGCAGGCGCACGCCAAGCGGCTGCGCGAGGAGATCTACGACGCACCGCATGGCGACCCGCTCGAGCTCTTCGACCATCCCTACGTCGAGCCGCCGCCCTCCTACGCCGAGCAGCGCGAGTTCCTGCGCGCCGAGCTCGCGTCGAACCAGGAGGGGTAGGCGATGGCGGTCACGCTGGCGCAGGCGCTGAACCGCGCGTTGCACGACGCCATGGAGGCCGACGACCGCGTCGTCGTCTACGGCGAGGATGTCGGCCGGCTCGGCGGGGTCTTCCGGATCACCGACCGCCTGCAGTCCCGCTTCGGCGAGCGTCGCTGCTTCGACACCCCGCTGGCGGAGTCGGGAATCGTGGGCACCGCGATCGGGATGGCGATCTACGGCTTCAAGCCGGTCGTGGAGATGCAGTTTGACGGGTTCACCTACCCCGCCTTCGAGCAGCTCGTCTCGCATCTGGCCAAGATGCCGAACCGGTCGCGGGGAACCGTCCGGCTGCCGGTGGTCGTGAGAATCCCCTTCGGCGGCGGGATCGGCGCGGTCGAGCACCACTCCGAGAGCCCCGAGGCGTTCTTCAGCCATGCCGCCGGGCTGAAGGTGGTCTCGCCCGGCACGCCGAGTGACGGCTACAGCCTGCTGCGCGAGGCGATCGACGATCCTGACCCCGTCATCTTCTTCGAGCCGAAGCGGCGCTACTGGCTGAAGGAGGACGTCGAGCTGCCGTGCAAGACGCCGGGATTCGGCAACGCGGTCGTGCGCAGGCAGGGCACGACCGCGACGCTGATCGCGTACGGGCCGATGGTGCGCACCTGCCTCGAGGCGGCCAGCGCCGCCGAGGAAGAGGGGTGGGACCTCGAGGTCCTCGACCTGCGCACGCTGGTGCCCTTCGACAGCGCGGGCGTCGTAGCGAGCCTGCAACGCACAGGCCACGCGATCGTCGTGCACGAGGCGCAGGTCTTCGCCGGCATCGGCGCCGAGGTCGCGGCGCAGTTGCAGGAGCGCGCGTTCTATCACCTGGAGGCGCCGGTTCTGCGGGTGGGAGGCTTCGACGTGCCCTACCCGGCGGCGAAGCTGGAGGAGTTCTTCCTGCCCGACGTCGACCGCATCCTCGACGCCGTGGAACGGGCGTTGAGCTACTGACGAGAGGGCCCGTCGATGGCAACCCGTGACTTCCTGCTCCCCGACCTCGGCGAGGGTCTGACCGAGGGCACGATCGTGCGCTGGCTGGTCTCGGAGGGCCAGACCGTCGAGGTGGACGAACCCGTCGCCGAGATGGAGACGGCCAAGGCCGTGGTGGAGGTGCCCAGTCCGTTCGCCGGCGTCGTGGCCGCCCGGCACGGCGAGGAGGGCGACGAGGTCGAGGTCGGCCAGCCGCTGCTCTCGATCGCCGAGGCCGATGGCGGCGCCGAGACCGACGGCGCCGAGACCGACGGCGGGGAAGACGACGACAGCGGCGCCTCCGGCAACGTCCTCGTCGGATACGGGACCGACGGCGGGGGTCGCCGGCGGCGGCGCGGACGCGGGGCCAGGCAGGTCGTCGAGGAGGACGCTTCCGGTTCTCCACCTGCCCAAGAGCAGCCGGCCCGCCCGCTGGCCAAGCCGCCGGTGCGCCTGGCGGCCAAGGAGCTCGGCGTCGACCTCGCCGAGGTGCCGGGCACGGGCCCCGGCGGAGTCGTCACGCGCGCGGATCTGCAGGCCTTCGCCGCCGGACCCGAGGAGGACCGCCAGACGAGCTGGACGTCGACCGACGGTGAGGCCGAGCGCATCCCGATGACCGGGGTCCGGCGGCGGATCGCGCAGAAGATGACCGAGTCGCGTCGGGAGATCCCCGAGGCGACCAGTTGGGTCGACTGCGACGCGTCGGGCCTCTTGCGAGCGCGTGCGAGTCTGAATGTCGCGCAAGGTGAGGACAGGGTGCGGGTGAGCCCGCTCGCGCTCATCCTGCGAGCCTGCGTGGCGGGGCTGGGCCGGTTCCGCGAGCTGAACTCCTGGCTCGACACCGAGCGCGACGAGATCGTGCGGGAGACCGCGGTGCACCTGGGCGTGGCCGCGCAGACCGAGCGCGGGCTGCTCGTGCCGGTGATCCGGCACGCGCAGCAGCGCACCACCCTCGGGCTTGCCGGCGAGCTGAACCGGCTCGCCGAAGCGGCGCGCGCCGGCACGCTCGGTACCGAGGAGCTGCAGGGCAGCACCTTCACGGTCTCCAACTACGGCTCGTTCGGTGTCGACGGCGGCAACCCGGTGATCAACCATCCAAATGCGGCGATCCTCGGGATCGGGCGGATCAGCGAGCGCCCGTGGGTCGTCGACGGCGCGCTCGCCGTCCGTCCCGTCGTGCAGCTGAGCGTCGCCTTCGACCACCGCCTGTGCGACGGGGCCGAGGCCGCAGGTTTCGTGCGCTTCGTCGCCGACTGCGTCGAGGACCCCGCCGTGCTGCTCGGGGCGGGGGGGGCCGCGGGGGGGGCGCCCGGGGGCCCGCCGGGGCCGAGGGTGCCCACCGCACGGCGAAGCCCTGGGGGGGTG
>JBBSMR010000079.1:0-11849 GCA_038233095.1 Euzebyales bacterium | reverse complement strand
GGTACTGCGGACCGTCAGGCTGGAGGGGCCTGAGAGCGGGGGGCGACGTCTAGACTGCCCGCTCCCCGCCGGAGTAGCTCAGTCGGTTAGAGCAGCGGAATCATAATCCGCGTGTCGGGGGTTCGAGTCCCTCCTCCGGCACTGCCAGCTCTGCCTGCAAATCGACGTATCCGAACGGCACGGAACGTGGGCGCCTACGCGCCATGTCTACCGAATGTCTACCGACATGGCGGACGGCAGCCACGCGGCGTGGCGCCACGCGCGCCCGTGGCGTCGGCGCCAGTTGAGAGGGTGCGGGCATGGAGAAGCTGCCCTTCTCGCTCTACGACTTCTTCGGCTACCTGGCCGCGGGCGCGCTGCTGCTGTCCGCCGTGGATCTCGGCTTCTTCGAAGCGCGGCATGTCGACGAGGATCCCAGCCTGACCGGCGCCATCCTTGGCGTCCTCGCGGCGTACATCGCCGGCCACCTCGTGGCCGGCATCTCGTCCGCGGCGCTAGAGCGAGGGTTGGTCGCGCGGGTTCTGGGCGGCTCCGCGCACGCACTGCTAACCCCGGTTGGCGGCTGGCGACGCCGGGTGTTTCCCGGCTACCTCGAGCCGCTGCCCGCCGCGGCACGCCAGCGCCTGGGTGATCGCGTCCAGGCCGATGTGGGCGCCGAGCTGACGGGCGAGGCGCTGTTCTGGCATTGCTACCCGATCGCTCGCGAGCGCGCCACGACCGCCGCGCGCCTGGCGACCTTCCTGAACCTGTACGGCTTCTGCCGCAACGTCGCCACGGCCGCCGCGCTCGCCGCGCTCGCGCTCGCCGCGGCAGCCGCGTTCTCCAACCCGCCCGCCGGCCTGGGCTGGTGGATCGCCGCCGCGGTCGTCGTCTGCGTGGGGATGACCTACCGCTACCTGAAGTTCCTGCGCCTTTACGGCCTCGAGGTGCTCACCGGCTACCTCGCCGCGCTCGCAGCCGTTCCGTCCGACCCCGCGCCTACGCTTGGCGATCCGAGTCAGTAGAGCGCAACGACGCCGCGCGGAGCAGGCGTCAATGAAGGGAACGTAGGCCATGGCGGACTTCCAGGTGATCTTCCTCAACGTTGGGCAGGGTGACTGCACGCTGATCGGCCTGCCCAACGACGAGTGGATGCTCGTCGACGTCTACCGCTGCCCGAAAGAGGGCGACGTCGACCTGTTCAAGGTCCTGCGCTCCGTGCTCCCCGGCGGCGAGAACGGCAAGCCGCGCCTGCACTACCTCGTCATCACCCACGCCCACGACGATCACATCGCGGGCATCGGCGACCTCGCCGACGAGTTCGAGATCGGCGAGCTGTGGGTCCCACAGTACGGAACCCAGAAGGACCTGTCCGACAACTATGACGCGTTCGTGCGCGTCGTCGAGGAGCAGCCCGAGGACCGGCGGATCTGGCAGAAGGGCAGCCGCAGCCCGGTCGCCGAGCTGGCTGACGGCGCCGTCTCCGTGCGCTGCTTCTCGCCGCCCGGCTACATCGAGGTCGAAGAGGAGCTCGACGAGGACGAGCAGCGCCGCGTCGTTCACGAGAACTGCGGCGTGTACCGCCTGACCTGCCAGGGTGTGAGCGTCCTGCTCACCGGCGACTCTAACCTGCCGGCCTGGCAGCGGATCGTCGGCTACTACGAGGGCCGCGCCGACGAGAACGACCTCTCGGTGCTCGCCAGCCATATCCTGCACGCCAGCCACCACGGCTCGCGCACGTTCGTCAAGGACACTAAGGAGGACAAGCCGTGGACGGACGCGCTCGACGCGATCGACCCGGCGGAGATCGTGATCTCGGTCGGCGAGGGCAACCGCCACGAGCACCCGCACAGCGACATGCTCGACGTCTACAACGAGCGCGTCGGCGCCGACCACGTCCGGCAGACCAAGGACGAGGGGACGCTCGTGCTCCGCGTCACCGGCGAGGGCAGCTACGCGCTCGAGCCCGACGCGAGCTACGCCACCGACTTCGGCTGGGACGACGACGACGGCGGCGACAGGGCCGCGCGCACCGTGCCGCCCGGCCCCAGCGGACGCACCCGGCGCCCGCCAGCGGCACCGCCACCGGGGTTCGAGAAGACCCCGCAGGGGCCGCCTCGCCGTGAGCGCTACGGGCGCGCCTGAGCCGCGCCGCGAGTGGTACGAGGCGCAGCCCGAGCGCCTCGGCTGGGAACTTGCCGAGTTCGCGGCGCGCGGGCTCGCGGCCGAGCGCTCGTTCGAGCCCTCCGGACGACTGGTCGTCGAGACGCAGCTGCCGTTCCGCGGCCAAGAGCGGCCGATACGGGTCAGGTTCCCGTTCGACTACCCCGACGTAGCGCCTACCGTCTTCGGTCCGCTCGAGCTGCTCGACCGTCACCAGAACCGCCGCGAGGGCAACTTCTGCCTGCTGGAAGATCCCCGGCGCGACTGGTGGCCGACGATGTCCGCATCCGAGCTCGTCGACGAGGACCTGCGCTGGCTGCTGGCCGACACCGAGACGGGGCCCGATGCGGTGGCCGAGGGCGAGGCGGACATGCCCGAGCCGCTCAGCCAGCACATCGCGGCCGACGCCGGGCAGGTTGTGGTGCTCGTCGATCCCTTCTGGCGTCGCGACCCTGCCCAGACCGGCGGCGAGCTGACCCTCGTCACGAAGAGCCTCGGCGGCGGGAGCCTCGTGCTGCTGGCGGCCGAGGGGTTCGGCGAGGCCGACCGCACCCTGGTCGACACGATGGTTAGCACCAAGGGCGAGCGGACGATCGGGCGCTGGACGGCGCTGCCCGATCGGGCCGTCGGCCCGTGGCCGACCCACGACCAGCTCCTGCGGGCCGGGGAGGCGGCCGACCCGCGGTTGCTCGACCGCCTCGCCCGCCGGCTCAAGCGCAAGGGCAAGCGTCCCACCGTAGACGGCTGGGTCGGACTGACGTTCGACGAGGAAGGCCCCCAGCGCGGAGAGCACCGCCGCGGCTGGACCTTCCTGCGGGTGCGGCTCGACCGGGCCGGCGGCCGACACGTCCTCGACGCCGCCCGCGCGCAGGCCCACACCGCCGCCGAGCGCGCCCGGCGCATCCCCGAGCTGCGCGGGCTCGAGCACACGCGGGTCCTCGCCATCGGCGCCGGCTCGCTCGGTGCGCCGGTCATCTTCGAGCTGGCCAAGGCCGGCACCGGCCACATCGACGTCATCGACAACGACATCTACGACGTCAACAACGCCGTGCGTCACGTCCTCGATCCTCGCTGGGCCGGCGTCAACAAGGCGATCGCCACGAGCATCGAGGCAGAGACGCTCAACCCGTTCGTCACGGTCGCCCCCCACGACCTGCACGTCGGCGGTGGACACGCGCAGAGCGAACGCCTCGACGAGCTACTCACCGCGGCCGACGTGGTGCTCGACACGACGGGCTCCCAGGCCGTGGCGCGCCTTATCACACGGCGCGCCCGCGAGGTCGGCGTGCCCTTCGTGGTCGCCGGCCTCACCGCCGGAAGCCACGGCGGAGAAGTCGCCTGCTTCCGGCCCGACGGGCCCTGCTTCTGGTGCTTCGCTCTCGGACAGGCCGACGGCAGGGTCCCCTCGCCCAACGAGGGCCCACCCAGCGCGACCACGCCGATCGGCTGCTCGACGCCCGCGTTCAGCGGCGCGGGGTTCGACGCAGTCGCCCTGGCGGCACTCGCCGCCCGCACCACCGTCCAGGCCTCCGGGCGCACCGAGTACCCGCCGCAGCCGGACGTCGACTACGTCGTCGTGAACTTCCGTGGGGAGTGCCCGTGGCGTCAAGGTCGCCTCGACCGGCACCCGGGATGCCCCGTGTGCGGGACGTGAGCGCGGTCTGGCTCGACGCCCGGGCACGCGCGCTCATCGAAAGAGAGACGTGCACACGCGCGCGCGTAGAGACCGGCGGCGCCCTCTTCGGCTACGAGGCCGAGGACGACCTGGTGGTCGCGTGCGCCTACGGACCCGGACCCCGAGCGCGGCACCGAAGGACGAGCTTCGAGCCCGACGCGCGCACCACCGGCGCGCTTATCCGCGCCGTCCACCAGGCCAGCGATGGCCGATACCGGTACCTCGGAAGCTGGCACAGCCACCCCAACGGACGCGCACGACCGAGCGCTCAAGACCTCGCGACCACCGAAGCCGTCGCCGACCAGCTCGACGTGGCTCTTCCCAGGCCGCTCGTGGTCATCGCTGCTAGCCAACAGACGGGCTCCCAGGCCCGCGTGGACGAAACGCGAGCGTGGCGCTGGTCGGATCGATGGGGGTGGCTGCTGCCGTGCGAGATCGAGGATGTCCGCCTCGAGGGCCGGTGGTGTCGGCAAGTGACGTTGAAGCCGCCGCGCGGGCGCCGGCATGTGATGTCGCCGAGCGTGTGAGGCGGCCGCGCACCCCGAGCACTTGCCGAGCGCAACTGGCCGCCGAACGTAGTGCCGTGCAATTCGTCTGCCTGTCATACAGAAAGTCGACGGCAAAGGAAGGCCTGCAAATTAGTAGTTTGTGCGTAATCTTCTCCCAGAGATTTCTCCCGCCAGGCCGCCGACGCCGTCCTGGCCACGGCGACCATCGACGACGGCGACGTCGCCGTCTACCCGATCGTCTTCACGCTCGACCGCGCGGACGGCGGCACCTGGCGCGTCTCACGGCTGTCCAACGACTAACCCCGACGCCTTCGCATCGGTCGCCGGATGAGCACGTTCGCCCCACCCATCCCCGGCGCCAAGATCGGGCTGGGTCTCGGGCTCGCGGGCGCCGTGTTCGCCGTCATCGTGCTCGGAATCCTCGCCGCGATCGTCGGCAACGTTGGCTGCCCAACCGGCGTCGGGCCCGACGCGACCCGGAAGGCCAAGACCGACATTCCCGCCGACTACCTGCGCCCCTCCAGGAGGCCGGACGCAAGTTCAACATCGGCTGGGCCCTCGTTGACGGTCGGGCAGCGGCCGTGGTTGCACTCCTGAGCGCCGATCGAGGCCAGGAAACGCCTCCGGCTGCGTCGGCCCGATGCAGCTCGGCGTCGGCGGCGCCTGCGGCAACTTCTTCGCCCGCGACAAGCAAGACGGCGACGGCGACGGCCACGGCGACCCTCGCAATCCCGCCGACGCCATCTACACCGCCGCCTACGGCCTGCGCCATGACAAGCGCGTCCCGCCGATCGGCGGCTCCGAAGCCGCCTACCGCCAAGCCGCCTGCAACTACTACGGCCGCTGCACTTACATCATCGCGGACGCCGACCAGGTCATGGCCCGCGCCGAGGCCTACGGCTTCCAAGGCGGCCAAGCCACGCCGGGAGACGCCGCCAACCAGCTCGTCGACGCCGAAGCCGGCGGCTGCGCCCTCGCTGCCGACGACCTCGGCGACGAAGGCGTCCCCGGCAAGGTCGAGATCGCCCCCGACGCCAACTTCCCCGGCCAGCCGATCAAGCAGGTCACCCTCGACTTCCTCGCGCAGATGGCCGGCATCGCGCAGCGCACATCACCGTCATCACCGGCACGCGCCACTCGACCCTGACCGTCAACGGCACCCGCTCTGACCACGCCGACGGCTACGCCGCCGACATCAGCATGGCGGCCAACGGCGGCACCGACGACGGGCCCGCCGGCGACCGCATCATTGCCGTGTGCCTCATCGCCGACGTCATGCCCCGACAACAAGCCATCACCACCGCCCGCCGCGGCGGCCTGTACACGCTCGACCACGACGGGCTGCGCATCCAATGCATCTGGAAGACCGACGAGGGCGGCAAACCACCACAACCACGTCCACGCCGCCGGCAAGCCCGGCTGGCCGGACTACGGGGTACAACATCGGCATGGACGCCAACGAGCTCGTGATCTCACTGTGGGAGGCGACGGAGCACTACGAGAGCGACCCGCGCCACGTGCGCTGGGACGGCGCGTTTGTGAGCTTCATCAATGCCACAGGACTCAAGCCGGGGCTGCTCGGCGATGCCGGCGAAAAGCAGATCAGAGCGGCCCTCATCGACGACCTCGCTGATGCAGGTTGGGTTCGGCTCGAGTCGCGCCAGTCCGGGGCGGGCATCGAGCGCAAGTTCATGCTGACCGCCGACGGTCGCCGACACGCGCGGGCACTGACATTCGGGCAGCAGCACGGAGGCGCGGACGCTGTCGATCTGTCGTGGCGGGTCCTGCATGGCCGGCTGACAGCGTTCGTCGACGCCTACGAGCGCGCTGGCGCGCCAGCGCAGGGACTGCCTCTCGTCGAAAACAGCGGCGAGGCCATCCACCTTCGAACGCTCGTCGAGACCGGCTACCTCGAGGAGACGGTCTTCGGCACCGATCAGCAGACGATGCTCAAGCCGACGGAACGAGCGCTGGCGGTCGTGCGCTCATGGCCATCGGCGCTGTCGATGGCGCGGGACGTCGTTGACGAGTTGCTCGCCGAGCTTGACGCGCGACCCGAGCCGGAGGCGCGTGCGGCGCGGGCCTCACTCGTCACGGGCGGGCGCGACCTTGTCGTGGAAGTCCTGGCTTCGGTGATCGCGAAGCAGTCCGGGCTCGGCTGAACGGCGCGTCGGACGCCCTGGCCACGCGGGGCGCACACTGGTACCGGTGATCGCGCGCAAGGCACCAAGACATCGAGCCGCACGTCCTCGAGGCTGCGCTAGTTGTGCAGCCCGCTGAGCACTCGCATTCCAGATCTCCCAGGGAGCTTCCATCGTGCTCGCAGGAGCACTCGTATGGGACCGTCTCGGACGGCGGTCAGGTCTCGCCTTCATCCGGGGGCAATCACCATCACGTCTACTACGATGCAGGTGTGCTCAAGTCTCCTGACCCTCCGTCACAGATCGACGCGCTCACCGAGATGCTCGGCTCGTCGCGCCGCAGCTTCGTGCCGATCCGCAAGAGCCTGGTCCAGCTGCGTGACGAGGATGGTGATCCGTTGCCCGGCGCCCTGGCGAGGATTGTGCGCCGCGGCGTCCCGAGCGCTCTTGACCAGTTGTTGCTCCTCCATGCTCGGGCCGCTGGACGCCCTGACGGCGATGGGCTCAACTACGACGTGGGCCTCAGTGCTCGCGTGTGGGCGCGGCTGCTGGGACTCGCTGAGGACGAGACGGGGCGACGGACGGTCGGGCGCAACTGGAAGGCGTTGGTCGACGCCCGGCTCGTGACCGTGCGTCGCGTAGGGCGGCAGATCACCGCCACGCCGCTGCGCGAGGATAGAAGTGGCGAGGCCTACAGCCACCCGAAGTCGACCGGTGACCGGTATCTGAAGGTGCCCTATGGCTTCTGGCTCGATGGGCACGCCGCCAAGCTGAAGTTGCCCGGGCTGGCGCTAGCCCTGATCGCCCTGAGCAACGCGGATTGGTTCCCGTTGCCGTTTGACCGGGGCCCGGGCTGGTACGGCGTCGGCGCCTCGACGGTCGAGCGGGGGTTCCGCGAGCTCCGCCGCGCCGAGCTCATCGAGGACCGCTTTGCTTGGCGCAAGACCGCCCTGTCAGACACCGGGTGGACCCGGGAGACGCGCTACCGCCTCCGGCCGCCACTGGGACCGACCGACGTGGTCGCCAAGGGCACACCACAAGAGCTTCTGTCCCTCCCGAGGCGAACGAGTCCGTCACGCCAGGCGGATAGCGAGCCGGAGGCGTCGCCGGCGCCGCCGTACACCGGCGCGGCGGCCCCCGCCGCCCCGGGGGGCGGCTCCGTCGCCAACACCCGGGGGGCCCCGCAGGTGGGGGGGCGGGCCCCCCCCGCCCATTACTGGCCCATCGTGACACGACAATGCCCCGGCGCGTACCGGAGCATCATGGAAGCGACTGAAGGGACTCGAAACCTCGACCTGCTGCATGGCAACTTGGCGTCCAGGCGAAGCCCCGGACGCAGCCGGTTCGCCGTGTAGCGTCGACAAGCGATGGCGACCGCATCCCTTCAGAAGATCGTCGCACGTCTCGCCGCCGGCGCGGTCGGACGCACGGAGGCCGACGTGCAGTCCGACGTCCGCGCGTTCCTGCTCGACGCGCCCTTGGACCTGGGCGGTAGCGACCTGGTCGACGTGGCGCTCGAGGCGCAGGCCGGTAGCGGACGGCGCATCGACGTAGAGGCCGGGTGCGCTGCGATCGAGGTCAAGAAGTCGCTGTCCTCGCCTACGGTGCTGGCGGCGGCGACCAAGCAGCTGGCCCGGTACGTCACGCAGCGCACCGATGAACTCGGGCAGCGGTACGTCGGGGTGCTCACCGACGGACAGCGGTGGATGCTGCATCACGCGCTGCCCGATGGGACCATGGCGTTGATCGACACGTTCGAGCTGAGCGGAGGCGAGGACGCCGATGGACTGGCGGCCTGGCTCGAGATCGTATTGGCCACGACGGATCGCATCGTCCCCGTGCCACGGGCGATCCTCGCCCGGCTGGGCGCCGGCTCTCCCGCCTTTGAGCTCGACCTTGCCGACCTTCGGGCGCTGTACGCCACGGTGCGTGACGACCCGGAGGTCAAGCTCAAGCGCGAACTCTGGGCACGCCTCCTGGTTGCCGCCCTCGGCACGAGCTTCGAGGCCACTGACGACCTGTTCGTCACGCACACCTATCTCGTCCTAACGGCCGAGCTGCTCGCGCATGCCGTGGTGGAAATCTCGATCGACGCGCCCGGTGCCGACGTACGCGCACTGCTCGAAGGCCAGCACTTCAATACCGCCGGTCTGCACGGCCTCGTCGAAGCCGACTTCTTCGACTGGCCCGCGGTAACGCCCGCCGGTGCTCCGATCGTGCGGGCAATCGCGCGACGCGTCGGGCGCTTCGACTGGACTCAGGTGCAGCACGACGTGTTGAAGGCTCTGTATGAGAGTGTCATCGACGCCGACACCCGCAGGCGTCTGGGTGAGTACTACACGCCCGACTGGTTGGCTCAACGAATGGTCGACGAGGTCTTCGACGACCCCGGGCATCAGCGGTTGCTGGATCCGTCCTGCGGGTCAGGGACCTTTCTATTCTGGGCGGTGCGCCGCGCCCTTGATGCATACGAGAGCACCGGAATCAACAACCGTGAAGCGCTGGACCGGGTCGTGGCCAAGGTGGCTGGCATCGACCTGCATCCGGTCGCGGTGACGTTGGCGCGCGTCACCTACCTACTGGCGATCGGCCGGGAGCGGATGTCTGGAGAACGCGGCCCGCTGACCATCCCGGTGTTCCTCGGTGACAGCGTGCGCTGGGAGCAAGATCCGACGCTGCTGGCGCAGAGCGGCATCACGATCCGGACCTCGGACGAGATGGAGCTGATCGACCAGGAGCTGCACTTTCCTGAAAGCGTCCTGACGGACCCGCGCCGCTTTGACCGGCTCGTCGCAGCGCTGGCCGACCGGGCGGCCGCTCGCGAACCAGCCAAGTCGCTGAAGCACAAGCCGGTAATGCCGCCGATCACCGCCATCCTCAACGCCCACAGGGTCGCCGACTCAGATCGCCTCGCGGTCGAGACCGTCTTCGAGAAGCTCTGTCGGCTCCATGATGCGGGCCGAGATCACGTGTGGGGCTATTACATCCGCAACCTGGCGCGGCCGCTGTCCTTCACCCGGCCGGACGGCCGCGCCGACGTGCTCGTCGGCAACCCGCCGTGGCTGGCGTATCGCAACATGCCCGCGCGGATCCAGACCGCCTACCGGGCACTCTCCGAGGCTCGCGGGTTGTGGGCCGGTGGCAAGGTGGCCACCAACCAGGACCTTTCGGACCTCTTCGTCGCCCGGGCCGTCGAGCAGTACCTGCGCCCCGGCGGACGGTTCTCGTTCGTGATGCCGTTCGCCGTGCTCTCGCGGCGCCAGTACGCGGGGTTCCGCTCGGCCGACTGGACGAGCCAGGGGGCCGGTACCGCGGCCGTTGCCTTCGACCCGCCGGGAGATTTCGCGCGCGTCAAGCCGCCGTTGTTCCCCGTCCCGTCCGCGGTCGTCTCCGGCCGAAAGACGACGGTCGCGACATCGCTTCCGAGGTCCGGAACACAGTGGACGGGACGTGTCCCCAACCACCATGCCACGTGGGCCGAGGTCGAGCCGGCGCTGATGGCCACGCAGGCCGACGTGACCGCCGCGCTAGAGGTTCTCGATGGTTCGCCCTACCGGGCGAACTTCGCGCAGGGAGCGACGCTGGTCCCGTCGGTGCTTCTGCGCGTCGAGGTATTGCCGACTCCGACGTTCGGGATGGCCTCCGGCATGCGGGCGATCCGCTCGGCGCGCTCGGCGCTCGAGAAGCCGCCCTGGCGGGACGTCGACTCGCTCGAAGGTGTCGTGGAGTCCACCTTCGTGCACCCGATGCTCACCGGCGCGAGCGTCGTCCCATTTCGTCAGCGCCAAGCGGAGCAGGTGGTAGTCCCGTGGGCGGACGGAACGCTGCTGACCGGTGGCGACGAGCACATAGACGCCCACCCCGGCCTTGCCGAGTGGTGGCGCAAGGCGGAGCGCATCTGGATTGATCGGCGTCCCGCGTCGAGCAATATGCGGCTGAACGACCGAATCGATTTCCAACGCCTGCTACAGCGCCAACTGCCCGCCCCGGAGCACCGCGTCGTGTACACCGCCTCGGGCCAGCACCTGGCCGCGTGCCGCGTCGACGACCGGACGGCGCTCGTCGAGCACAAGCTCTATTGGGGCCCGGCCGCCAGCCTGGACGAGGCGCGCTACCTGACGGCAGTGCTGAACAGCCGGACCCTCGCTGAGACCGTCGCGCCGCTGCAATCCCGAGGGCAGCACAACCCGCGCGACTTCGACACGCACGTCTTCGCCGTCCCGTTCCCGGCCTTCGACCCCGGCAGCCCTGTGCAGCGGCGGTTGGTGAACCTGGCTGGCCGCGCCGAACGGGTCGCGCAGGCGATGGACCTCGACGTCCACCGCCAATTCCAGCGTGCCCGGCGCGCCGTGCGTGAGGCGCTTGCCAAGGACGGGGTGATGGACGAGATCGACGCAGCAGTCGCCGCTCTGCTCGAGCCGCTGCCCCAGCCCGGCTGACGCCATCTTGCAGCCGGCCCGACCGGCGAGCGGGACGTCAACGCTTGCTCAGGCGAGGAGATGAACGCGGCTCATGCTCCCTGTGCTCCGACTGGACCGCGCAGAATGGCCTCCCAGTCCGGGCGTATGGGAATCGCGTCGAGCTCCTCGATCGCCAGGAGCAGCACGTCATGGAGCCCGATGGCGCCTGTAGGAATCAGGCACGACACGGCGCGTGCCGCCGCCGCGCGATACAGCTCGACGGCGTGCGCCGGGCTGCTACTCGCCAAGGGGCAGGAGCATCGCGACGCGCATAACGTTGGGGTCGGCGTCGGGGTCAAGCTCACCGGCGTCCCAGCGGTCGCGAAACCCCTCGCCGGTCAATCCCAGATACTGCTGGGCCTTGTCGTCCAAAAGTTGGCGGCCCTGTTGGGGGGTCAGCTCGCGGATCTCGTTGTCGGTCTGTATCGCCAGTGCAGCAGGGCTCCTACGAGGGAGATCGGTTGCTCGCGCAACCGCTCTTGACCCTTCATGGTAAGCGACAGGCCGACGTGTGGGGGCAATCGGTCCCCGGGTGCGTCATGCGCAGGCAGCGTCGCTGAGTATGACCGCCTCGCACGCAACCATAGGAGCATGGCCGGGCAGCATCAGGGGCGCGCGGCTCCCGCGGTCAAACTCGACGTAGCGCAGCCACTCACGCGCGGCGTCCTCGAAGGAGGGGCTGCCGCGCGGATAGCCGTCGACCTCGGTCTGCGGTCGAGCGCGGCGCGGGCTTCTGCCCGCGCCGCGTCAGTTCCTCTAGTCAACCTGCTCGGCCTGCACGGCCTGCCAGTCGGGGTCCGGGCGGCGGTAGATCCCGCACTCCTCGGTCGGCGGTGCGGGGTCGGCGCCTCCGCACACGAAGTCCGACGGCACGTGGAAGGCGTTGGCGCCGCTCCACTCCCAGGCCGTCCAATCCTCGTTG
>JBBSMR010000078.1:0-12029 GCA_038233095.1 Euzebyales bacterium | reverse complement strand
CTCGCATGCGCATCTATCAGGGTCGAGCGATGTACGGCGGACAGCTCATCCAGGAGGCCCGGCTGCGGGTGGGGCTGGATCACGTTGGACTGGCCGAGCTCATCGGTACGACGCAGCCGGACAGCCCTTTCGCCCCCGTGTGCGCCCTACTGAACGGTTCGTTGGAGGGTAGAAGGCCCTCAGAGGGCGTCACCCTTCCAACGAACGCCAGATGGGCTTTCAATTTGTCGTGTTCAGGCGATATGGGGAGTCGTTCGGGCGATGATCGCGGAGAGGTCCAGGCCGGGCCGCAGGGTGCCGAAGTGAGCGTGGCCTGCTCCGTCGCCGGGCAGGCGCGTCCCGCAGTAGTCGTCGGCTACTTCGCTCGAGGCGTGGCGGACCAGCAGCGAAGCCTGGAGCACGGTGACCACCAGCCCGCTGATCCGGCGGGCGCGCGACTCCAGATCGACAGTGTCGACCAACTCCTGGCGCAGCGCGGTGACTGCGGCGTCGAGCCGGGCGTCGCCGCCGGCGGCCTGGCGACCTCGTCGAAGAACACGTCCATCGTCTCGGGCGTGCGCTGCGCGGCCCGCAGCAGGCGCAGCGCCGGGATGACCGCGTGGGTCATCGACCCGGGACAGCCATGACCCAGCTCGGTGTGACACCAGGCGAAGAAGCCCGCCGCACGCGCGACGTGAGCCGATCCGATTGGTGCCTCGGCTGGCGCGAAGTCGTCCGACCACGGGCCACCCGAGAGGCCGGCACCGACGCTGGTCCGCATCAGCTCGTGATAGGCGGGATGGTAGTCGACCTCGTCGATGCGGTGACCGAACCGATCGTGGGTGCGCAGTCGCGGCGGGTTGGCGTCGGCTTCGGCCGCCCACCGTTGTGCTTGATGGCCGCCTGCCAGCCGCCCGAGACGGCTCAGCTCCTCGGCGTACCAGCCCGCGCCTTCACGCTGCAGTGCCTCGCGCAACGGCGCGTAGTCGGAGACGTCCCAGTCGATCAGCGGCGGCGGCTGGTTGCCGACCTCGTGCGTCGTCCTCATAGCGCCCCATTCTGACCGCTCATTCATGTATCACCGTCGCCTCCGCTCGCTCTGTCTGTCATCGAAGCCAAGGAGGCCGGACATGCGAGGGTTGGCGTGGTACGTGGTGTCGCAGCAACGCGACCAGCAGACCAGGCGAACGGAGCCGATGGCACCGGGCGCGAGCGGCCGGCGAGCGCGGGCTCGGATGCCGAGGGCGAGCAGGGCTCGCCACCGGGGAGTCGCGGTGTCGAGTCTGGTGCGCTCGCTCCTCAAAGGCTGACTGCATGCCATCGACCGCGAATCTGCGCCAGACCTGCCATGCGGATGTGCACGAACTCGCGGTGCCGTACGCAATGTTCGGACGGTGTGCGCGTTCCCACGGTGCTGGAAGAAACGGCACGGGCGAAGAGCGTGCCATTCCGACGCGCGCACTCAGTCGAAGAGGCTGTGCTCGCGCAGGCCGGGCCACGGCGGTGGCAGCTCGCGGATGAACCGTTCCTTCGGCACGATTCGGGTCAGCAGCCACGCGGGCGTCCGCGCCATCGGTCCCGTGCCGCCCCGCTGGCTGGCGTGGCAGGTCATGGCCGCCTTCTTCACCGGCCATCCGGCCCCGACGTCGAGGTGGGTGGTGATCCGCGCCGGGTCCATGCCGACGCGGGTGAGGTCGACGTCGTCATTGACGCCGAACCGGGTCGGGTCGCGCCGCGCCAGACGCATGAGCCGCACGGCCACCTTGATCCAGCGGTCGGAGACCGTCTCGCTGTAGAGCCGCGCCGGTGCGAAGGGGTCGCCTCGGTCGGGGTAACGCTCCGGGTCGCCCGCCGCCTCGAAGGCCGCGCGGGTCAGCACGTGGCATCTGATGTGATCGGGATGGCGGTAGCCGCCGTTCTCGTCATGAGTGATGACAACGTCGGGCCGCACCGCACGGATCAGCGCGACGAGGTCGGCCGTCGGAGCATCCGCCTCGACGTTCATGAAGGCGCGCGGGTCCTGGTTGCGTTCGTCGCCGACGAAGCCCGAGTCGCGGTAGCCGAAGTGATGCAGCGTGGCGCCGAGCATGCGCGCGGCGGCTCGCAACTCCTCCCGCCGGATCTGCGCCAGCCCGTCGCCGTCGGGGAAGCCGGCGGCCGGCGCCCCTGCGGCGCCGTCGGTCATCGTCGCGATGTGCACCTGGACGCCGGCGGCGCGATGCACCGCGAGCGTGCCGGCGGGACCGAAAGACTCGTCGTCGGGATGGGCGAAGATCGCGAGCAGTCGTCGAGGCATCGGCTAGAGCGTAGTGCGACCAATGCGAGGCGCACGGAGCACGTCGTTGCTGTCGGGCCACGCTACGGTTGCGGCTCGGTCGAGCGGGCGGTGCACATGCGGCAGAAGGACGGCGACGCCCCCGCGCGGGTGCTGCTGATCACGAACGACTTCCCGCCCGACGTCGGAGGGATCGAACGGTTCGCCGAGAGCCTGGTCGAGCGTCTGCCGGCCGCGTCCGTGTTGGCCCCCCGACCGCCGGGGGCGGCCGCCTATGACGCCAGCACCGACATCACCGTGCGTCGGGGACCGGGGCGCCGGCTCCTGCCGGGGCCCGGCACCGAACGAGCTTTCCGGGCCGCAATCCGCACGGAGCGTCCCGACGTGCTCCTCTTCCTCTCTTCGACCCCTGCCCCGCTGCCCGCGAGCCGGCACGGACTCCCGTGGGCCGTGGTCTGTCACGGCGCGGAGCTCGTCCTGCCCGCTCGGCTGCCGCTGCTCCGCCGCCTGTACCGCCACCGGTTGCGGCGGGCAGACGCGCTGTTCGCCGTCAGCGAGTACACCGCCCGTCACGTCCGCGCGCTGGTGGGACCGCCCGGACCCGACACGCCGCCGATCCTGCGCCTGCCCAACAGTGTGGACACGGTGCGGTTCTCACCCACCGCCGACGGCCAGGTGGTACGGAAGCGGTTCGGACTGGGTGATGCTCCGCTCATCGTGATCACCGGCCGGCTCGTGCCGCGCAAGGGCCAGGACACGCTCATCCGCGCCATGCCCGCGGTGCGCCGGGCCGTGCCCGATGCCCACCTGCTCGTCGTCGGCGACGGGCGTGACCGCCACCGTCTGCAGCGGCTCGCGAGCGCGCTGCCCACAGGAGCGGTCGTCTTCGCCGGCCGCGTGCCCGCGGACTGGCTTCCCGCGGTCTACAGCGCCGCCGACGTGTACGCCCATCCCAACCGGTCGCGGTGGGCCGGCATGGAGCAGGAGGGGTTCGGGGTCGTCTTCCTGGAGGCGCAGGCGTCGGGCGTCGCGGTCGTCGCCGGCGCGAGCGGTGGCTCGGCCGAGGCGTTGGACGTCGGCCGCAGCGGGCTGATGGTCGAGGGACGCGACCAGGATGAGGTCGGCAGGATGCTGGCCGAGCTGTTGCTCGACGAGGCTCGTCGTACGCGGATGGGAGAGCAGGGTCGGGCGTTCGTGACCGAGCACTTCGACGCCGTGACCGTGGCAGAGCGGCTGCAGCGTGACCTCGACGCGCTGGCAGCGGGCAGGACGCCGACCACCTGCTGGTGATCCAGGGTCACCGACCACCGACCACCGACCACCGACCACCGTCGCGCCGGCGACGCGCGCCATGGGCGAGAGCGCTTGTCGCCGCTCACCCGGCACCGCCAACGTCCGGCCAACGCGCGCCCCGGGTGAGCCGCTGGCGGGCCGAGGGGTGCGTCCCCCAGAGCAAACGCGACCACGCGGGGGGATCGGGTTGGGCGAGGTTGTCCCGCGCGAGGTTGACCATCATGCGCTCGTACGTGGTCGGGTCATCGGTGAGCGCCAACGCGGTGTGGTCGGCGGCGGCCTCGGCGCGGCGGCTGACCAGGGCCTGCAGCGGCAGGCTGAGCGTCAGCAGCGTGACCGCGACGGCCAGCGCGAGCGGGACATCGGTGGCTGCGACGGGCCGGACGCCACCGGGCCCGCTCGTGCGCCGGCGCAGCACCCACCCCAGCACATAGGCCCCCGCGATCAGTCCTGACGCGCCAAACAGGACAGCGCGCAGCAGGTCGCGATGAAGATCGTGCGCCAGCTCGTGCGCGAGGATCAGGCCGACCTCATCGGGAGGGCGAGTCTCGACCAGCGTGTCGTACAGGACGACCCGGCGGGTCGGACCCAGCCCGGAGACGTAGGCGTTCGTCCGCTTGGTCCGACGGCTGGCGTCGGCCACGACCAGCCGGTCGATGCGCTCTCCCGCCTGATCGAGCACACGCTCGACCTCCTGGCGCACCGGGCCGTCGGGCAGCGGCGTCGTGCGGAAGCGCAGTGGCTCGAGGAGCAGCGGCCCGGAGAGCAGGAGCAGGCCCGCCAGGATCGAGGCGGCCAGGCCCGCCACCGGCGGCCACGAGCGGGGCGCCCGCCGGGCCAACGCGACCCCACCGGCCGTCAGCACGGCGACGCCGGCCCACCGCAGCCCGTGCGCGACAGCCCAGTCGACGAGCCAGCCCGCGAGCCCCTGCGTGCGCAGGTCCCAGACGCCCTCGTGCACGTAGCCCGACCAGAACGCCACCGGAGCGAGCACCAGGTCGGTGAGCACGACGATGGCCACGGCCACCGCGACGCCCGCGCGCACCGGCCGGTGCTGACCGATCTTGCTGACGAGACGGTCAGTCAGATCCCGCCCAGCGGGGGTGAGCACGACCAGCCACGGCAACGCGACACGCACGCACAACGCGGCGACCGAGACCGCCCGCAACGGCCGACGGAAGGCGGCGGCCGCGTCCAGGTAGGCAGCGTCGAACCACTCGGTCACCGGCGCGAGCGGGCCCAGCGGCGGTGCCAGCGGGCGCACGACTTGGCTGAAAACGCCGGCGACGGCCACCAGCAGCGCGACGGCGTGCGCGCAGCGCATCCACCCGACCCGGTTGCGGGCAGGTCGACGGCGCCCGGTTTGTTGCGCGCGGGAGACAGCCATGACGCGGCCAGTCTGCCGCGTGGACGTTCGGCGGGCGCTCCTCGCCGTCTGCCGCGTGAGCGCTCACTGAGCATCCTTCGCCGCATACACGAAGCGGTTCTCGGCCGCGAGCCCCGAGTGCTGCAGCGCGCGCAGCGCTCGCTCCTCGGCCGCGTCGAAGACCACGGCGCCGGCCGGACGGTCCAGCAGGAAGGTGACGATGCACTCGTCGCAGGTGGCGGTGTGCTGCATGACGCAGTCGTTGCAGTCGATCGTGGTGCTCATTGCGTGCTCCTTCTCGGCGGGCGGGGACTTCCCGCATCGAGGCAGCACGCTAGTGAGGGGGTGTGACAGGCCCTTTCTGGGCCCTTCGAAGCGGGGGACTCAGCCGCCGATCGCGTGGAGGAACGCCCGGCTCGACACCACGTTGGCACCGAGCAACCGGCAGCGCTGAGTGAGTTCGTGGTCACTGGTGACGACCAACGTCGGACGCCGCGCATCGAGCTCCAGGAGTTCGACGATCCGGTCGTCGGCGAGCTCGTCGGGCTGGGTGAAGAGGATGCGTACGCCCCGCACCGATTTGCCCGGCCCGGTCAGATCGTCATCCCCGTCGAAGACGATCACCACCCGACAACCGAACCGGGCCACGACGGCGCCCGCCGTCGCCGTCAGCCACTTGCGTTGCTGAGGCAGGGCGGTGTACGGCCGGCCGCGCGCGTCCAGCGTCACGTTGTAGCCGTCGAGGAGCAGCAAGAGTCCTTCGACGCCGAGCAGCGCGGCGATCGTCTGAGGATGGTCGCCCGCCAACCCCTTCGGCGGCTGGCAGGGACGCCCGCCCCGCACCGACGGCGACCGCCGCAGATCGGAGTGAGTGACGCCGCTCCGCCGTGCCCCGTCGTCAGCGTCCTGCCGCGACCGCTCCGGGTCGTGGTCTGCGGGGCGGTCCGCCGTCGGGTGCGCGTCCGGATCGAGCGCGCGCTGCAGGCTCGCGGCCAGACGCTCGAGCTGGAGCGCGGTCTCGCGCACACGCTCGGCATCGACGCTTTGCTCGTCACGGGCCGCGCGCAACTGCCGGTCCCTTCTCGCCAGCCGCTTCCGGTACTTCGTCTGCAGCCGCTGCTGCTCTTCGCGCGCGGCCGTGAGCTGGCGTTCGGCCTCGGCCAGGCGGTCAGCCAGCCGAGCGCGCTCCTCGGTGAGCGAAATTGCCTGCTGCTGAGCGGCTTCGGCCCGCCGCCGCTCCGCGCGCACGCCCTCCCGTTCCTCCCGCAGCCGCCCCTCGAGGTCGGCCACACGCGCCTCGAGCTGGCCGCCGCGCTGCGCCTCGGCGACGTCCGTCCGGTCTGCGGCGCTGCCCCGACCTCCGGCGCTCACCCGATCCTCGGCGCCCACGCGCCCGTTCGTCGCCTCGACACGACCGAGCTCGGCATCGAGCGCCGTCGCCTCCTGCCACCGGCCCCGACCCATGAGCGCGACCACGGAGGGCGCCGCCCCGAAGCGCTCGACGAGCGTTCCGGGCCCCCTTGCTGCGGCGGCCTCCCACAGCCTGCTGCCCGTCGCCGCCCCCGTGGCCTCGCGCAGGACCGGGCTCTCCGCCAGCGCCGTCACGAGCGCCTGCCGGGCCCGTCCTCTCGTAAGGCGCTCCGGCTTCCAGCCCATGTACGGGCGCACCCCGGGAGGCAATGTGGAAGGGTCGAGGATGTCGAAGGCTCGCCGAGCCGAGCGGGCCAGCTCCAACAGGACCGAGCCGGTCAGATCAGCGAGGAGTTGTTCACCCGTGGGCTCACCGGCCGGCGCGCGCTCGCCGGCGCCCGGCGCGGGCTCACCGTCCGGCGGAGCCATCGGCGAACATGCCCGGTCGGTCGACCAGCTCGACGGCGTCCGAACCGCACCACCGGCAGATCACGGAGCGCACGGTGCGCTCGATCGGCTGCTCCGACTCGACTCTGCCCTCGCCGGCGAGGTCGGCGTGCCAGAAGCGGCGCACCCGTTCTGTCGTCTCGATGTCGAACCGCGTCAGGTTGCCGCAGGCGGTGCAACGATACCGCTGGCCCGGGCCCGGGTTCACTGCGTCCATCACGCTCCGACTCATGACCGTGCGCTTGGCCGGTAGGCCGGCGCCACGCCTGCTCGCGTTCTTGTCGCCGTCGAGGGTACCGTCGTCACCGACCCTCGGGTCCCAACCCCGACCGAACGCTGCCAGACCGGAGCACGATGGAGACCACGCTGCTGCTCATCGCCGGGCTCGGCGCCCTGGCGATCGGCGTGAGCAGGATCGTCAAGCGTTTCGTCCCCGAGATCGTCGTCTTCCTGGCGCTGGGTGTCCTGATCGGTCCCGACGGGCCCGTGCGCCTCATCAACAGCGCCAATGTCGGTTCGCTGAATCTCGTGACGCAGGTCGCGCTCGGCGCGATCATCTTCCGCATCGGCGACCGCCTGCGCGTGCAGGATCTGAAGGGCGCCCGACGGCTGCTCATCCCGTTGAACCTCGGCCAGCTGCTCCTCACCGGAGGCGCCGTCTTCATCGGGACGCTCGCGCTCGGCGCTGACGTGGACGTCGCGCTCCTCCTCGCGATCATCGCCTCGGAGACAGGGGTGCTGACCGTGACCGCGACGATCAGCGAGCTGCGCGCGGAGGGCACGCTCACACGGACGCTGCTCTCCAGCGTCGCGCTCTCCAACGTTGCGGTCGCCGCCCTCTTCGGTGTGGCTTTCCCGTTCATCCTGGCGGCGAGCGGCGAGGCGAGCGGGTTAGCCGAGACGGCCCGGGTGTTCGCGGTCATCGTCGCCGGTTCGATCCTCATCGGCCTGGTCTGCGGGCGCGCGCTGAAGGCGTTCGCGTCCAGCATCGAGTCGTCGGGCGAGCTGCTCATGCTCCTCATGGTCGTGGTCACCGGCATGGTCGGCGCGGCGATCTACAGCGGGGCTTCGGTCGTTGCCAGCACCCTGATCGCGGGTCTGTACATCGCGAACGCCGCGCCCTGGGTGGCCGACCGTCTGTTCGCGGCGATCGGCACGATCGAGGCGCCCATCTACCTCATCTTCTTCATCGTCGCCGGCGCGGGCATCCATCTCGATGAGCTCACCACCTTCGGGCTGCTGGGCGCTGCCTACGTCGTGGCGCGCGCCGCGGGCAAGCTGCTCGGCTCGGCGCTCGGAGGCCTGGCCGGCGGAGGGCGCGCGGGCGCCCTCATGGGAGCTCGCACCGGCCTCGGACTGCTCCCACACGCGGGCATGGCCATCGCGCTGGTCGCGTTCGTGGTCGAGCAGGCGCCCGGGCTCGGTGAACGGGTCTCCACCATCGTCCTGGGCTCGATCGTCGTCTTCGAGCTGTTGGGGCCGCTGTTCACCCGCGCGGCCCTGCGCCAGTCGGGAGAGGTGAACGGCGGGGATGAGCAGCCGCTCGCGGGGGAGCTCGGCCTGCGAGGCGCTCATGCCTTTCAGCGCGTGCTGGTGCCCATCGGCGCCCGCGCGACCGTCCTGCCGCGACTGGGCTTCCTGCTCGACCTCATCGCCAGCATGGAAGCCGAGCTGGTCGCGGTGCACGTGTCGCCTCCGGGAGGAGAACGCGTCGACGGACGCCCCGAGATTCTGAGGCTGGTCGAGGCAGCGGCCGCGGAGCGCGGCGTGGCGTGTCGCTCCGTGCACGCCACCTCCGAACAGATCGCCCACACGCTGGTGACCGCCGCCGAGGAGCACGCAGCCGATCTCATCATTATGGGCGAGCCGTCCCGCATTCCCTTCCTGGAGCAGACCAGCTGGGGTCAGGTCGCCCAGCGCGTCATCCGCGACGCCTCCGTGCCGGTCCTGGTCTATCCCGTGGATCCGGAGCATCCCGGCAGCGTCCCGGACATCTACCGTCTCTCGTCCAACGTCTGACATGTGACTCGCCCCCGGCGATTCTCACAATATTGGTGGTGGCGCTGCGCAGCAGCGCCCTCGCCTGCTGACATGTGAATCGCCCCCGGCGATTCTCACAATATTGGTGGTGGCGCTGCGCAGCAGCGCCCCTCGCCTACTGAGAGCGGGCTCTCAAGGCCGCGGAACCCTTCGGACCCTCCGTGCGTATGAACGAGTGCACAGCGTTGCTTCAGCGCCGACCCAATGCTGCCGACACCTCTCGTGAGGCTGCCCACAAGGAGCACCGGCGGCGAGCACCCAGACGACGAGCACGACAGGAGACGAGGTGGAGATCGAGGACTGGCGTCTCGACGCCGCCTGCGCCGATACCGACCGTGACCTCTTCTACTCCGAGGAGGTGCATGACATGCGCGCCGCGCTCAACATCTGCGCCGCGTGCCCGGTCGTCGCGCCCTGCCTCGAGACGGCGATGCGCTACCGCGACCGTTTCGGCGTCTGGGGCGGCACCACCGAGACCGAGCGGCGGCGGATCTTCCGCCAGCGGCGCGGCGACGGGCGCCAGGCCGCCTAGACCGTCTGGGGCCACGCCCTTCCTCCCTGGCTTGACATCGAACGTTCATTCGTTCAAGCTGTCGGTCGATGCGCGCGAAGACCGGACGAGCCACACGCGCAGAGCTGGAGAGCTCGCTTGCGGAGACGACCTTCGTGGTCGTGGATCTCGAGACCACCGGAGGCTCCGCCGCGACCTCGCGCATCACCGAGGTCGGCGCGGTGAAACTCCGCGCCGGCGCGGTGCTCGGTGAGCTGCAGACCCTGGTCGATCCCGGTGTGGAGCTGCCGCAGTCCGTCAGCGTCCTGACCGGTATCACCCCGGGGATGGTCGCGACCGCGCCGCCGATCGAGGCGGTCCTGCCGATGCTGCTGGAGTTCTGCCATGGCGCCGTGCTGGTCGCGCACAACGCCGGTTTCGACACTACCTTTCTGAACGCCGCGCTGGCCCGCCTGGCCTATCCCCTCCTTGACCATCCCGTGATCTGCACCTCCGGACTGGCGCGCCGGCTGGTCGCCGATGAGGTCCGCAACTGCAAGCTCTCGACGCTGGCCGACTTCTTCTCTTGCCGGACACGCCCGACGCACCGGGCGTTGAGCGACGCACGGGCGACCGTCGAGGTCTTCCACGGCCTGCTCGAGCGGGCGGGCTCGTTCGGGGCGCTCACGCTCGAGGACCTGATCCAGCTCACCCGGATCAGCGACGCGCCGCTCTACCGGGCACGCCGCGGCCTCGCCGATGGCCTGCCGCACCTGCCGGGCGTGTACCTCTTTCGCTCGGGGGCCGGCGAGGTGCTCTACGTGGGCAAGGCGAGCGACCTGAAGACGCGCGTGCGCAGCTACTTCGGTCATGACCGGCGCCGCACCGTCGCGGCGATGCTGCGCGAGGCCGAGCAGCTCGACCATCAGGTCTGCCCGACGCCGATCGAGGCTGCGGTGCGCGAGCAGCGACTGATCGAGCGGCATCAGCCGCGCTACAACCGGCGCGGCAAGGGTCCGCCGCAGCCGGTCTGGCTCAAGCTGACCGCCGAGCGCTTCCCCCGCCTCTCGGTGGTCCGGGCCGAGCGCGCCGACGCCGCGACGTATCTTGGCCCGCTGCCTTCTCGTCGGCTGGCGGAGCAGGTCACGGACGCGCTGCACGACGTGCTGCCGCAGCGGCGGTGCACGCCGCGCATCGGCCCTAACACGTCGTTCGCGGCCTGCGCCCTCGCCGAGCTCGGACGCTGTCTCGCGCCGTGCGACGGGCGTGTCGATCCGCGGGGCTACGAGCCGGTCGCTCAGCTCGTGCGGCAGACGCTCGGCGGAGAGGCCGGCCCCGTGCTCGACCGGCTGACCGCGCGCATGCAGTCGCTCGCCGATGCGGGCCGCTTCGAGGAGGCGGCCACCGCCCGCGAGCGCACCCGTGCCGTCGTCGGCGCGCTGCTGCGCGCCGAGCGGGTGCGGCGCTGTGCGCAACCCGCGCTGTTGCTGACCGCCGCGCCGCGCGCGGGCGGTCACGACGTCGTCTGTGTCCGCCACGGTCGTCTCATCGCGAGCTGCTGGACGACCACGCAACCCGAGGAGGCGGCGGCGGAGCTCGCCGAACGCGCTCAGGAGCCGCTGCGCCCCGCCTCGTTGGCCGAGCGCGATCTGCTCGCCCGCTGGATGGAGCGCCCGCATGTCCGCGTGCTGCACTGCGATGGCGTGCTCGCGAGCCGCTGGGAGCATGTGGGCCAGCTGCACCGGCTCGACGCGAGTCTGGCGCCGCACCGGGGCTCGCGCGGCTCGCAAGAGGCCGACGAGCTGGCGGCCAAGCGCACCCGCCGCCTACGCTGACCGGGCGACTACGCCGCTCACGCCGACCACCCCGCTCAGGAGTCACCGTGATCACCGCCATCGTCCTGCTGCACGTCGACGTGCACGCCATCCCCGAGACCGCGCAGGCGGTCGCCGACCTGCCGGCGGTCTCCGAGGTCTACTCGGTCACGGGCGACTGGGAGCTCGTCGCCTTGGTCCGAGTGCGTACCCACGACGAGATCGCCGACGTGGTGACCGGCGCGATCGCCAAGACCGCCGGTGTCACGGGCAGCCACACGATGATCGCCTTCCGCGCCTACTCCTCCAGCGATCTGGAGCGTCTCTGGGGCGTCGGCTTCGACGACGCGGAGGGCATGTAACCGGCTCGTGCGGAGAAGGCTCCGCGTCGCCGAGGAGGGTGACGTGCGCTCGTCCGTCGACGCGGGTTTCCGCATCGCCCGCCTCGCCTGCCGACGAGCTGCGGGACACCCGACAGCGTGGCCCGCACGCGGTGGAACCCCCGAGCAGCGACTCCGATCTGCGGACCACGACCACCTGGACAAACTCGCGCATACGCGAGCCTTTCCCTGGCTGGCGTCTGCTTTGCCCCTAATGGCAGTCGAGTGGACAGCAAGCACTCGCGCATGCGCGATTTCTGCTTTGACGGGGGGGTCCTTGCGGTGGTCGGCGCGCAGGCGGCGGTTCGGGTGACATCGCTCGACACGGTCGCGCCGCCCGGAGGCCACCCGGCCGCATCTCGCTCTTGTTCGCCGGCTTGCTTCTTAGGTTAGCCTAACTTTAAGATGTCGCGTAACCTGCCTCCGGCGGAAGGACGCAACGAATGCGCAGCGTGCCCATCCTGATCCTGACCACGCTCCTGCTGGCCGGCTGCGGCAGCGACGACGGCGCCGGTGTACGCACCATCGACGGTGG
>JBBSMR010000077.1:0-12409 GCA_038233095.1 Euzebyales bacterium | reverse complement strand
GGCGACGCGGTCGCTCTCGACCTCGTAGGCGGCCACGACCTCCTCGGCCGGTCCGTCGGCCACGAGCCGGCCTTGATCGAGCCAGAGCACACGACTGCAGTTGTCGAGGATGGGCTTCGTGCCGTGGCTCACGAGGAAGATGGTGCCGGCGCCGGCCTGCAACTCCTTGATGCGCTGGTCGGTGCGCTTCATGAAGCGGCGGTCGCCGACGCTCAGCGCCTCGTCGATAAGCAGGATGTCGGGCCGGACCGCTGTGGAAACCGAGAACAGCAGACGCGCACGCATCCCGGTCGAGTACATGCGCAACGGTATGTCGGCGAAGTCGAGCAGTCCGGCGAAGTCGAGGATCTCGTCCATCCGTTCCTCGAGCTCGTCGCGAGACATGCCGAGCGCGAGCCCTCCGAGCATGATATTGCGCCGACCGGAGAGCTGCGGTTTCAACGCCGCCGTCACGCCGAGCAGCATCGGTTGGGCCGTCGCCGACATGGTCCCACTCGTCACCGGCAGCAGCCCTGCCATGGCGGTCAGCAGAGTGGACTTGCCCGAGCCGTTGTGCCCCACGACTCCGATCGCCTCGCCGGCGTGCGCGACGAAGCTCACGTTCCGCACCGCACGAATCTCGCGGTAGGGACGGGGGCGGAAACGGTTGGCGACGACTTCGCGCAAGCTCGGCCGTCTGTCCTCATACACGCGGAATGTGACGCTGACGTCGTCGGCGACAACAGCCGGATACCCTCGCTGCGGTTCGGGCCAGTTTTGGGAGGCGAGCGGCTCAGCCACGGCCGTACCGATGCTCGTGCGCGACGAAGAAGAGGAAGCCTCCGACGAGCAGCACGGCTGTCCACACGGCGCAGACCGCCCACAGTCCGGGGTCGGTGCCGCCGCGCATGATCGCCTCGCGGGCCAGCTCGACGAAGGCGTAGGCGGGGTTGTAGCGGAAGATCGCCCGTCGTAGCGGCGAGGTCAGGAAGCGCTCGACCGGCACGAGCACACCGGACGCGTACAGCAGCAACCGGAAGAAGTACTGCAGAACGTTCGTGAGATCGTTGAAGTGGTTGGTGAGACGGGCGATCACGAGTGACGCGCCGAGATTGAACGTGCCTTGCAGGGCGAACATCGGCAACAGCCAGAGCCAGCTCCACGAAGGGTACTGACCGGTCAGCAGCGCGACGGCGGTGATGACCAGCAGGGAGGGACCGAGCGTCACAGTCTCGCCGATGACCGAGCCCAGCGGCAGGATCGCGCGCGGGAACTTCACCGACCGGATGAGCCCCTCGTTGCGGACGATCGAGCGCGCCCCAGCCATGATCGACTTGGACGTGTAATGGAAGGTGAACATCCCGACCGCGAGGAAGAGAATGAAGTTGTCCTGGCCGCGGTCCACACTCAGGATGACGGCGAAGAGCAGATAGTAGACGCCGACGAGCATGAGCGGGTTGAGCACATGCCAGAAGCTGCCAAGCAACGTGTCGACGTTCTGGGACCGCAGATCGCCGACCGGCAGCGCGACCGCCAGCTCGCGCCGCGCCCAGATCGAGCGCAGGTAGGGCACCAGGCGTGGCCTGGTGCCCAGTCGAATCAGTTCAGGAGCGAGTGCTTGGTCAGCCATGTCTCACCGCTTGCAGAAACTTCACCGGCGCCAGGCTAGCGGAGGAGCGCCCGTTCACCGCTCTGCCCCGACTGCACTGTCGTCCACGGAGGCGAGATTGAGGGTACGCGCAGGCACCAGACCTCGGGGGCTGGTCAGGAACCCGACGGCCCACGCCGCGTGCAGGGTGACGTAGACGGCGGGCAGCAGGAGCCTTTCGGAGCGTCGCAGCCCGCGCCCTGCGCCGACCGAGGCCAGACCCACGGCCAGCAGATAGCCGGCGGGCAGGACGAACCACCGTACCGCCACCGTCGCACCGAGCACAATCCCCGTCAGGTTGCCGACCAGCGCGACGGGCGGGACCAGCTGCCGCCAACGCAGCGAGCCGGGATGGCGCCGCGCGATCACCCGCCGCCAGCGCCCGTATTGCAGGAACTGGCGGGCGAGCGCGGAGAACGAGCCGCGCGGCCGGTACCGCACCTCAAGGTCGGGATGAAAGTAGACGAGCCCGCCGACGGCGCGGATGCGGTGGTTCAGCTCGGCGTCCTGAGAGCGGACGAAGCGTTCGTCGAAGCCGCCCAGGCGTGCGAGCGCGGCGCGGCGGAAGACGCCCAGGTAGACGGTGTCGGCGGGGCCGGGGGAGCCGCCCGTGTGGAACTTGGCGTCCCCCGCTCCGAACCGACTGCTCATCGCCGCCGCGACCGCACGCTCGAAGGCCGTCGTGCCGACCGCGCGCATGATCCCTCCGACGTTCTGCGCGCCGGTCTCGGCCAGCAGCTCGACCGCGCGCCGCACGTAGCCCGGCGGGATCACGGCATGCCCGTCGACCCGCGCGACGATCTCACCGGTTGCGGCACTGAGCGCCGCGTTCAGCCCCGTCGGCGTGAGCCCGGCGGGATTCTCGACGACGCGCGCCAGCTCGCTGCCCGCCGCGAGCCGGCGGGCGCGTTCGATGGTGTCGTCGGTCGAGGGCGCGACCGCGATGACCAGGCTGAGCCGCCCCGGATACTCCTGGGCCAGCACCGCTCCGACCGCCTCGTCGAGATGGGCAGACTCGTTGCGCACCGCCATGATGACCGTGACGTCGGGCCACGAGCCGTCCAAGGCGGTGTTCACCGTGTCACCGACCGCGGTCGCTCGTCGAGCAAGTGTCCCAGATGCCCGAGCAGCTCGTCCACCCGGTGGGCGAAGGTGTGGCGGGCGAGCACCGCCTTGCGCCCGCGCTCGCCCCGCTCGGTGCGTTCGGCGGGGTCGGCCAGCAGGCGTTCGATCGTGCGGCGCAGGTCGTCGGCGTCGCGGTAGGTGACCACGGCGTCGTCGAACTCCTCGGCGATGCCGTCGACGTGGTCACTCACCACGCAGGCGCCGCACGCCAGCGCGTCGTACAGCCGGTTGGAGAGGAAGCCGTGCGCGCGCATGTCCGGCCAGTGGTCGTTCAGGACGAGCTTCGCCGAGGAGTAGTAGCGGCGCAGCTCGGCGTTGGGCACGTGGTCGCCGCGCACATAGCGCTGGTCGATGAGGTCGGCGCTCCAGTAGCGGCCGTAGACCGCGAAATCATGCGGTGTCGCACCGAGGTCGTCCACGATCCTGCGCCGCGACCGCCGGGAGTTCGCGACGAACAACAGGTCGTGAACGGGGCCGGTGGGGTCGGGTGAGAAGCGCTCCGGATCCGTGCACTGCACCAGCGGGACCACCTCGACGTCCACCACGTCGGCGAGCTCCTTCGCGAACGAGGCTGACGCCACGCAGACCAGGTCATAGGAATTGCAGAGCTCGGCGCTCACCAGCTCGGGATGGCTGATGTTCCACAGCACCGTGGTCTGGGCGGGGCGCGGACCCAGCTCGCTCAGACCGAACAGGTGGAGCACAACATCGTCGCGGGCCACCGCGCCCGCGACCCACTCCGGCAGCAGATGCACCCGAGTCGGGTGCCCGCGCCGCTCGAACTGACGCTGCAGCGCGCGTGCGAAGTGATAGTCGCCCCAGGCCTCGGCGCGGGCTCGGCCCGGCACGCCGATGCAGATCCCGATGCGGTCCGCCGCGAGCCAGCCGGTCAGCACCCGGCGCACCTGGTCGGCGCGGGCCCGATAGGTGTGCGTGGACAGCACCATCCCGCGGTAGCGCTCGACCAGCTCCTCGCGCCGCGCCGCGTCGGCGCTCAGCCGGAGACAGAGCGCCGTCAGCTCCTCGGCGTCCCGCCAGACCGGAAAGTCGGTGTCGAAGACCTCCCGTACCGCGACGTTGTTCGTGAGCACGAGCGTCCCGGCGGCGAGCGCGTCGAAGACCCGCGAGTTGATCGCGCCGTAGGGCTTCGTGTGACCCGCGGTGTCGTCAACGACCAGCGTGGCCGAGGAGTAGGCGGCGGCCAGCCGGTCGTAGTCGAGCAGCCCGCGGTGCAGCGGGCGCAGCGCCTCGACGCGCTCCCAATTGCGTCCGTACACGGCCACATCGAACTGCTCGGCGAGCACCGGCAGCGCCGTTTCGACGTCGCGCGGAGCGTTCCAGTAGCTGCCGGTGAAGACGATGTCGCAGCGCAGGTCAGGCTCGGGCTCCACCGGCTGGAAGCGCTCGGGGTTCGTGGCCAACGGCATGATCTGGGCCACCTGGTTGCTCTGCTCGGCGACGATGCGCCGCGTGCCCTCGCTGCTCGCCAGCACGACGTCGTAGTCGTCGAACCACGGATGGCCGACCCAACGCTGCGTCCAGTTGCGCACCCACGCGACGGTGACGACGTTCGGTGGCGCCTTCGCGATGTCGTAGGCGTCGAGCAGGACCACGAGCACGTCGGTGTCGGCGGGCAGGCGGTACCACCGGTCGCGGTGCCGCTCGACGTAGGAGATCCGCCAACCGAGGCCGGCCAGCGCGTCACCCAGCTCATGGGCGGTGAACCAGTCGCCGAAGCCGGCGGACGGGTCGTCGCGGGTGACGGTGATGGCCACGTGCAGCGGCGCCTCGGACCAGATGCCGCCGCCTCTGATCCGGTCGGCCAGCACCTCGCGCGCGACCCGCGGTCCCCAGCGGTCCAGGAAGACCTGACGGTTGTGTTCCCGGTTCAGCCGCTTGGTCCGGCGCCCGTCGCGGTTCTGGGTGCCGAACTCGTGGTGCCAGAGCACGGCCTCGCCGTCGTAGACGACGGTGTGGCCCGCGGCGCGCAGCTTCAGGCAGAGGTCGACGTCCTCCACGCCGTAGACGTAGCCCTCGGTCAGGCCCTCCACCGCCGCCAGCACCGAGCGGCGCACGAGCATGCAGGCAGCAGTGACGGCCGCCGCCTCACCGATGCGGCGGGCCGGCGCGGAGAGCGGGTCCTCGCCGCGGCCGAGGTTGCGCGGCAGCGGCACGCCGTCGCCGGGCACGAACCCGATCCCGCGGTGCTGCACCGAGAGGTCCCGGAACTCCGCGTCGCCTGCGTTGTCGAGCCGGGGGCGTCGCGGGTAGATCAGCCGGGCGCCCACGGCCGCCGCGTCCCACTCGTCCAGGGTCGTGACCATGTGCCGCAGCCAGCCGGTCTCGACGGGCTCGACGTCGTTGTTCAGCAGCAGGATCAGCTCGCCGGTGGCCGCGGCGATCCCCTGGTTGTTGGCGGCGCTGAAGCTGCGGTTCTCGGTGTTGCGCAGCACCCGCAACGGGAACGGCGGCGCGAGCTGATCGAGATAGGACAGCGAGCCGTCGTCGGACGCGTTGTCGACGACGACCACCTCCAGGTCGGGGTAGTCGGTGCGCGCCAGCGCGGGCAGGCAGCGGCGCAGATGGTGCTCGCCCGAGCGGTTCAGGATGACGACCGAGACGCGCGGCGGCGTGGGGACGAGCTCTGGGCGCCCGACACGCTCGGCGTCGCTGCGCAGTGCGGCCGCGAGGCGCTCCTCGTCGTCGCTGGAGGCGCGGCGGCGCGCCGTGAGCGCGCCGAGCACGCCGCGCGCGCGCCCACGCACGCCACGACCGGCCCGGGCGCCGCGCGCGACGCGATACAGATGGTTGCGCGCGACGCTCGCGGCCCCTTTCAGCGCGCTGACCGAGCCGAGCGCTCGCGCCGCCTCCACGAGCGGGGCGGCGGCCTGCGCTGCTCGCAACGTGTGGCGAACCCCCCGGCGCGAGACGAGCGTGCGCAGCTCACGCTGGGAGCGTGCCGCCTGCTGGCGGGCACCGGCGAGCTCGCGACGCAGCGAGCGGGTCTGCGCCTGCTCGGCCAGCAGCGAGCGGTCGCGTTCGAGCGCGACGGCGGCCGCGGCGAGCGCGGCGGCGAGCGCTTCCTGAGACTCGCCGAGAGCGCGAGAGACGGTGCGCGCAAGCCGGATCAGCGGGCCGTCGGCGGCGAGCGGCGCAGCGGGGAGCGGAGGTGCCGCGGGGGCTGTCGGCGCCGACCGATCAATGCCTGCGCCTCCGGCCCCGAACGCTGACAGGAGGCGCTCGGCTACGGCCGCCGGGTCCGCGCTCCACTCCTGCGCACTCGCCCAGACAGCCGGGTTGTGCTCCCGCGCGGCGACGGCGGTGCGCAACCACAGCCGGGCCGCGTCCTCGGGCTCAAGCTGGTGACGCGCCGCCAGCTCCGCGAGCTCGCGGTCGGACTCACCGAGCACGACCGCGGCGACGCGCACCCGCGCCACGCGCTGCCAGCCATCGAGCAGGAACACCGCGGCGGGATCCGTTGTCACGGTGACGCTGTCATCGGCCAGGAGCGCGCGGGCACGGTCGCGCAGCCCGCCGAGCAGCTCGACCGTGCCGGCGGGCGGGTGCGCGCGGTCGCCGCCGAGCACCCGCAGCGCCTCGTCGTGCAGGGCGGCGAGCGCCGGCGGATCGACCTGCGCCGCCGGCAGGCCGGCGCGCAGCGTCGTCACGATGGCGGCCGTGACCCGCTCGTCGAAGCTGATCAGCGCAACCAGCGTCGGCCTCATGTCCGCCTCATGGGACGCTCCGCACCGACGCACTCATGACACCAGCCCCTCCAGCACACGCTTCAGCCCGGTCGTGGCCACCCGTGGATCGATCACCTCGGCGGCCAGCGCACGCGCACCCTCGGCGCGTTGCTCGACGAGCTCGCGGTCGGCGGCGATCCCGTCGAGGACCTCACCCACCTCGGCGGGTGACGCCGAATCGACCACCCATCCGGCCTGGTAGCGCTCGATCAGGGCCGCCACCTCGGTGAAGGGCGGGTGCACCACGGGCACGCCGCAGGAGAGCGCGACGACGGTCCGTGTCACCATCGCCAGCTCGCGCTCAGGGCTGTGATCGAAAAGGTCGACAATGACGTCCAGCTCGGCGAGGAAGGCGCGGAAGGCGGTGTAGCCGAGCGCCTGGTGGCTGTGGACGCCCGGATGGTCGGCGATGCGCCGCTGCGCCGGGGTCGGCCGCTGCGCCTCTCCTCCGCCCCAGTGTCCTGGCGTCACCAGCTCGAGGGAGACCTTGCCGGTGTCGAGCACGTCGAGGATCTGCTGCACCCAGGCACCCGGCAGGCTCCACGGCTGGACGTAGCCGGCGATGCCGAAGCGCAGCGGTCCGCCGTCGGTGTGCGCGCGCCCGGCTCGGCGCTGGCCGTCCAGGGGGACGCACATGTTCACCAGCTCGACGGGCATCGTCTCCGGGTCCCGCCCCGCCTGGCGCAGCCAGTCGCGCACGTAGTCCATCTTCTTGGCGCCGTTCACAATGACGACGTCGGCCCGGGAGAGCCCCTCGAGCTTGCGTGCACGCAGCGCGGCCAGCTGGTCCTCGGTCGCCCCGCCCTCCCGGCAGGAGAGCTCCAGCATCTTCGGGGCGAAGAAGTCGTAGACCAGCGTCACGCCGGGGACGGGGCGCAGATGACCGATCTGGTTCGAGTTGGTGAGCACGATCACGGCGGGCCGCCGCGCCTCCAAGAAGGCCTGCAGATGGCCGGGCTCCAGCCCGATGGTGCCCGGGCGGTACGGGGCGGGGACCCCCCCGCGCCAGACGTGGTTCAGGACCGATTTCGCGACCACGCTGGTCACCTCGAAGCCGTGCGCGCGCAGCCCGGCTGCCAGGCCGAAGACCCGCAGGCCCGGCGCGGCGACCGGCACAGCGCTGCCCGGCATGACGTCGTTGGAGACGCACACCACCTGCAGGTCGCTCAGCGCGCTCACCCCAGCTTCACAGCCACCGGTCCACCAGGACCTGGTACCCGGGCCGCCGCCGCAGCGCGAACTTCAACGGGGTGCCCTCCAGCCGGCGCAGCACCCAACGCAGATCGTCGACGGCGCGCCGGTCCTGCGGCCCGCTCACGCCGCCCCCCGTGACACGTGCCTGCTCGGCGAGCTTCGCCTTCAGGAACTGGTTCTCGAAGGCGAGCAGCTCGTTCTCCATCCGCAGCGCCTCGGGATCGGTCGGGGCGTAATGGTCAGACACGCAGTGCTCCTTGCAGCTCGCGGGCATGCTCACGCGCCATCACGTCCAGCCGGGTGAGCAGCTCGCGCGCGCGGTCGGCGACGAGCGGATCGGCGACCGGCTGCCGGGCGTCGCGCTGCCCGGTGACGGCGGGGTCGAAGACGTCGTAGGTGTCGACCGGCGCCAGGCCCAGCCCCCAGCGGCGGTTGATCGCCGCGACGACGGGCGCGCCCGCGGCGAGCTGGGAGAACGAGACGACCAGGGTGTCCTCGGGGTAGGCGGTCGCGAACGCGAGGACCCCGCTGTTGTGCTCGTTCCACATGGAAAGGGCCAGGTCGGGGACCTCCCAGAACCGACGGTGCACCTCGGCGCGGCCCGAGCCCGAGAGCATCTCGCGGGAGTGGCGTCGCTCCAGCGAGTAGGTCGAGGCGGCGTAGTCGCGGTAGCAGACGACGACCTTCGCGTCCGGCAGGAGGTGCTTCCACACGCCGAGGATGAGACAGACCCGCGGGTCCTTGAAGCCCCACAGCCGGTGCGCCGTCTCGCGCCGCGTCACGTACTGCTGCAGCGCGCCCCAGCGGTCGGGCGCGATGACCGGCACGAGCGGGCGGTGCACCATCCAGTTCAGCCCGTTGTCCGCCAGCAGGCGGTCGTGCAGCGTCACGACCTCGCGATCCTCGAAGTGCCCGTACGGCTGGGAGGGATTCGCCCCGAGCAGCTCGTCACCGACGAAGAGCCCCGCGCGGTGCAGCAGTTGCGTGAGCAACGACGTGCCGCTGCGGTGGAAGCCGGCCACGATGAGCTGAGCCATGCGGGGCGTCCTCCTTCCTACGGGCATGCCGACGCGGTCTGCGGGCGGGGTCAGGGGTCGTTGCAGAGGGCACCGTTACTTTACACAGGCCGCCGCCACGATCACGTGACCCACCCGCCGCCACGCCCCGACCCAGTCACACGACCCACCCTCCGCCGCGCGCCCCTGGTGTCGCAACACCGGAGCGTTTCGACCCGGCGCGTCACGCGGTCGCGAACTTCGCATCGGGAGTCGACGCCCTCGACCGCTACCTTCAACGCATCGCTGCGCAGGCTCAAGCGGGCGGAGACGCACGCGTGTATGTCGTTACCCGCGCCCACAGCCGCGAGGTGGTCGCCTACTTCACGTTGTCGGCCGGATCCGTGGCGTTCACGGAAGCGCCGGCCCGCGCCCGCCGAGGCGTCCCCGACCATCCCATCCCAAGTTGTGGTGCTCGGTCGCCTGGCCGTCGACATCCGGCATCAGTACGCAGGCCTCGGACGAGCGCTGTTGCGTGGCAGCATGCTTCAAGTGATGGCTGCAGCAGAGCACATCGGGGTCCGCGCGCTGCTCGTGCACGCCAAGACCGATGACGTCCGCGACTGGTATCGCGAGCAGGCCGAGTTCGAGCCCTTCCCGTCCGACCCTGCCGCGCTCATGCTGCTCATGAAGGAGCTGCGCCGCAACATCCAAGACCGCTACGACGCCGGCCACCAGCGCGCTGAGGGCCTGCCCCAGCAACATCTGCCACATACCCGTGTCGTTTCTCACGGTACCGAGAGAACGTGCTCACCGTCCGAACACCTCGTACGGCACCGTCAGTTCGTGCACACCATCTTCGTCCAGATTTGGCCCGCAAAGGGTTGTGTGCGACCCGCTCGCCATGAGGGCGTCCCAGGTCGTGGCAGGCAGGGCGCCTGCCGAGCCGAACGCGGGCGACCCTTCCGGCGGGGAGGCGCAGCGCCGTGAGCCGGTCGCTGCACTACAGTGCCCGCCATGTGTCCCGTGAACGCTCCGACGCAGGGTGTCGTCGTGTACGCCGGGCGCTACCCGGCTCCGACCGTGGAGGGCGCGCGCACGCTTGACGACGCGCAGGTGCTGCCTGTCACACTGCTGCCCACCCTCGACGTCGCCGACGAGCTCGTCGTGCTGGATCCGTTGTCGTTTCCGTGGGAACAGCTCACCAGGCGACACTGGGATCTGCCGATGACGATCAACCTTCCGGCTGTGCTGCCGCTGCCGCAGCTGTTGGCCGTGCTCGACCGCCCGCTCATGAGCCAGCTCACCCTCTTTGATCGGTTCGTGCTCGAGGACTGGACCATGCGCGTCGGGCTGCGCAACCGCTACGGCTGGTCGCGTCATGAGCTTCTTCGTCCCGACAATGACGACCCCGCAGGCGTGCAGGCCGCCGTGGCACGGTCCAGGGACCGCACCGAGCGCGCCGGCGGCACCCGTCACCCGAAGGCCATGCAACGCGTCCATGCCGGGGCGCTGCACACCGGGGTCGATGCCGCCCTGCGCGCGCAACCGACCAGTCGCGCCTTCACGGCGCTCGTCGTCTCCGAGCATGTCGAGCGTTGGATGAGCGCGCTGTTGCCTCCCGCCGCGAGCGTCACCGCGGTGGAGCGCGACGAGCGCCGCCTGGAGGGCGCCCGCGCCGGCTTCCCGCAGCTCGACGTGCAACTGCTGGATGAGCACCTCCGCCTGCCCGTGGGGCCCGACCAGGTGGATCTGGCCTTCGCGCCGGCCGCCTTCCCCGGCCTGGCCGGCTACGAGCGCCGCCGACTCATCGCCGAGCTCTGGCGGGCGTTGCGCCCGGGTGGACGGCTGCTCTTCCTCGAGACCTTCGTGCCGCCACCGGGCAACCGCGGTGGGCTGCCGATCGCGACCTTCTTGCGCACCGTGCTCGACGCCACCGGCGGGGGCGTCGTGCTCGACCACGTCGAGAGCCTCCGCCAACCGGGCCAGGAGTGGTGGTCGCAAGGACTCATCAGCATGGTCAAGGTCGGGGTCCCGGCGACATGGTGAACACCGCGTCCACCTTCTACGCCCTCTCCCCCACGTACCGGCCGGTCGGCGGGGTCATCAAGATCTTCGACTACGCCTTGCACGCCCGTGCGCGTGGGCTGCCGGTCGTGATCTGCGTGCCGGAGGAGTACCGGGCCAACCTTCCGATCTTCGACGTGCCGGGGCTCGCGGCCTTGCGGGCCTCGGAGCAGGTGAGCTACCGATCGGACTTCCGTATCGGGCCGGGCGCGCAGGACTACGTCTTCTTCTCGTGGCCCGCCCACTTCACCCATATCGAGCCACGCTTGCGCGGCGGGCCCGATGGCATGGCGCTCGCGCGGGTGCTCCACATCGTCCAGAACGTGCGTCATGCCAATCCGCAGTGGGCGGGCGGCTACCCGTTGCGGCTGCTGACCCGTCCGCTCACGCGCGTCGTCATCAACGAGCAGGTGCGCGCGGCGATCGCGCCCTACCTGAACGAGCGCTGCGCGACGCACGTCGTGCCGCTCGGCCACCGCGCGGAGCACTTCGCCATGCAGCGACACGGTCCTGCCCCGGACGTGTTGAAGGTCGCGTACACGACCTGGAAATCCGACGTCGGTGTCAGCGTGGAGGATGAGCTCCGAAGCGAGCACGGCTTCGCCTTCCGTTCGATCCGCGAGACGGTGAGCTGGGAGCCGCTACGTGAGCTCTACCAGTGGTGCGACGTCTTCCTGGGCACGCCGGGGCCCGAGGAGGGCTTCTATCTGCCGGGCCTGGAGGCCATGGCCGCCGGCGCCGTCGTGATCATCTCCGATGCGGGCGGCAACCGGGCATACTGCGACTTCGGGCGCAACTGCCTGCAGGTCCCGTTCGAGGAGGCAGCCGGTTACGTCGACGCGCTGCGCGCGCTCGCCGACGGCCGAGCCGATTTCGAGCGCCTGCGTGAGGCCGGCTACCAGGAGGCCGGCCGGCACAGCCTGGACGCCGAGCGCGACGCCTTCCATGCCGTCTTGGACTCCCTTGACGCGGACCCGCGCGTCGTGGATCCGCACGCCACGGCCCAGCACTCCGCCGCCCGGGCCGTCGGCGAGCCGGCCACCGCAGGCCGAGATGTCGTGCTGACCGGCCTGCCGCGTTCGGGCACCACGCTCGCCACCCACCTCCTCAACCGCCTAGACGACACCGTCGCCCTCAGCGAGCCGCTCGCGCCCAGCGAGTATCAGCCGCTGGGCAGCCGACTCGAGGTCCTCGCCGCCATCACCGATTTCTTCACCCAGCAGCGCGAGGAGCTGCTGGAGCACGGCCGGGCGGTCTCGAAGAACCTCGCCGGCCGCGACACGGACAACTACTTCCAGGCCAGCACTGAGGACGGCCTGCGCAAAGACCTGGCCGAGCGTAACGAGTGGCAGGTCGGCAAGGAGCTCTCCGGCCGCTTCACGCTCGTGGTGAAGGACCTCGCCACCTGCACCGCGCTGCTGCCCGAGCTGTGCCGGCGCTTCCCTTGCTTCGCCGTTGTCCGCAATCCGCTCGCGGTCCTCGGCTCCTGGGAGACCGTCGACGTGCCCTTCCGTGAGGGGCGCAGCCCGCACGCCGAGTGGTTCGACTCGGACCTGGGCCGTCATCAACGGGCCGACGGGAACCGTTTCGACCGCCAGTTGCGACTGCTCGACTGGTGGTGTGAGCGGCTGCTCACCAACCTCGACGACCGGTCC
>JBBSMR010000076.1:0-12473 GCA_038233095.1 Euzebyales bacterium | reverse complement strand
TTCTTTTGGAGGTACCGTCACTTTCGCTTCTTCCCTCCCGAAAGCGGTTTACAATCCGAAGACCTTCTTCCCGCACGCGGCGTCGCTGCTTCAGGCTTTCGCCCATTGAGCAAGATTCCCCACTGCTGCCTCCCGTAGGAGTCTGGGCCGTGTCTCAGTCCCAGTGTGGCTGGTCGCGCTCTCACGCCAGCTACCCGTCGTCGCCTTGGTAGGCCATTACCCCACCAACAAGCTGATAGGCCGCGAGGTCATCCTGCAGCGGCGGACCTTTCCTGCGTGCTCCATGCGGAGCGCGCAGGGTATCCGGCATTAGCCACAGTTTCCCGTGGTTATTCCAAACTGCAGGGTAGATTCCTCACGTGTTACTCACCCGTTCGCCGGTCTCCCCGAAGAGCAAGCTCTTCGGTTCTCCCTCGACTTGCATGTGTTAGGCGCGCCGCCAGCGTTCGTCCTGAGCCAGAATCAAACTCTCCATTAGAGATCGCGCCTCGATCACGTGTCCGAAGACGGTGATCGAGAGACTGTGATCCGTGGGAAAGTCCACCGTGCGCAGTCGCCCTCAAAGAAAGCGTTGACTGCCTGGCCACGGTGACTTCGATCCAGTTCAAGAACAGCTGGTGTTGCTTTCAACTGTCCGGAACCAGTTCATACGTCCGTCAGATTTCACGGCTCTCGCGAGCCGATCCCAGAGACGGGGTGCATGTACACTGGCTTTTGGCACACTGTGCAGTTTTCAAGGAGCGGCTGCGCTCCTCCCGAGTTCCCGCTGACGCAACGACCCCTGTAGGCATTGTCGGTAGCTGGCTTTCGGGCGTTCTTGGCGCGAGACCAACCCGATCTCGTCGGTAGCGGGTCTCGGACCACCGGGACCGCTGGGGTCCGCGGGTGAATCGATAACGCTACCTCGTCGGCTTCCTCCCGTCAACCCGGCGGGGCTGAAGAGGCTCGGCCGACTGGGAAAGACCCTAGCTGCGCGCCCTCGCGGATGCAATCTCGGAGTCGACGATCAAGACAGGCGGGCGTACCGCCGCTTGCCGACCTGCAGGACGCGGTCGTGGAGCAGCTCAGCAGGGAGCGTGGCCGTGGGGTCGCGCAGGACCTCACCTTCCAGCCGGACGGCCTGCTGGACGACCATGCGCCGCGCCTCCGCACCGCTGCTCACGAGCCCGGCGTGCTGGAGCAGCGACGGCAGGAACCACTCCGGCGCGTCGCCGAGCTCAACCACCGGCACATCGTCGGGGATGCCCCGGTCCCGGAACTGGACGTCGAAGCGCCGCTCCGCGGCGTGGGCCGCCTCCTTGTCGTGGTAGAGCGTCACCAGCTCACGGGCCAGCCGCCGCTTCACCTCGACGGGGGGCACGCGCCCCTCGGCCAGCGCCGCCTCGATGGAGGCAGCCTCCTCGGCGTCCACATCGGTGAGCAGGCGGAAGTACTTGCCCATCAGCTCATCGCGCACGCTCATCGCCTTGCCGAACATCTCCGCCGGCTGCTCGTCGACGCCGATCGTGTTGCCGGAGGTCTTGGACATCTTGGCCGCGCCGTCGAGGCCCTCCACGAGCGGGAGGGTCAGGACGCACTGGGGATCCTGCCCAAGCGCCTCCTGCAGGCCACGACCCACGAGCAGATTAAACGTCTGATCGGTACCGCCGAGCTCGACATCGGCCTCGATCGCCACCGAGTCCTGACCCTGGAGCAGCGGGTACAGGAACTCACTCACCGCGATCGCCTTGCCCGAGCCGTACCTGGCCGCGAAGTCCGAGCGTTCGAGCATCCTCGCGACGGTCATCTGCCCCGTCAGGCGGAGCACCTGCTCCATCGTCAGGGGGGCGAGCCAATCACTGTTGTCGTGCACCTCCAGCGGCTCGGGCTCCAGCACCTTGCGCACCTGCGCGAGATAGGTGGCAGCGTTGGCCCTCACCTCCTCGGACGTGAGGCGGGGACGGGTGGTCGAGCGCCCCGACGGATCACCCACCCGCGCGGTGAAACCGCCGATGATGAGCACCGCCGTGTGCCCCAGACGTTGGAAGTCCCGCAGCTTGCGCAGCACCACGGTGTGACCCAGATGCACGTCGGGGCTTGTGGGGTCCATGCCGAACTTCACGCGCAGCGGTCCCCGCTCACCGGCTGCGACATGCTTGAGTTTGCGCAGCAGATCGCCCTCCGGCAGAGCCTGCTCGACCCCTTCGAGGAGGATGCGCTGCTGCTGCTCGGCAGTGACGTGTGTCGTCTTGTCCACCATAGGCAGGCACTGTACCGGCGGCGCAGATCATGACCGGACCTACAGAGGAGCGCGGGTTGGCCGACAGGCGAACAAGCCCCGTTCCCGTCGTCTGCCCGTGGAGTCCGTGCCCCCTATGCGTGCCCGTCTCGGCATGATGCTGGCCGTCACGCTGCTCGCGACCGGCTGTGGCTCGCTCGTCCAGGTGCGCCCCACTGGCACGTTCGTGCTTGATCCTCCGAAGCAGACCAGCCGGATTCTCGCGTCCGACGGCTCCGCGCTGGCCGACCTGCACGCGGGAGAGAACCGCGAGGTCATCCCGCTGACACGCATCCCGAAGGTCGTCCAAGACGCCGTGGTGGCCCTCGAGGACCGGCGCTTCTATCTCCACGAGGGGGTGGATCCACAGGCGATCGCTCGGGCGCTGATGCGCAACACTGCCGAGGGAGAGGTGCGCGAGGGGGGTTCGACGATCACCCAGCAGCTCGTGAAGAACGTCGCGACCGGCAACGCCCAGACGCTGGAGCGCAAGCTCGAGGAGGCCAGCCTGGCCCTCCAGCTCGAAGCCGCGCACACCAAGGACGAGATCCTCGAGCACTACCTGAACACGGTCTACTTCGGGAACAACGCCTACGGCGTGCAGGCCGCCGCGGAGCGCTACTTCGCCACCGACGCGCAGCACCTGGGTCTGCGGGAGGCCGCGCTGCTCGCCGCGCTGCTGAAGGCGCCCGCGAACTACGACCCCATCACCCAGCCGCAGGCGGCGCTCGCGCGACGCAACGTCGCGCTGGACGTGATGGCGCGGTCCGGTTTCGTGTCGGAGTCTCAAGCGGAGCAAGCGAAGGCCACCGACCTCGGTCTGCGGACCGGGCGCCAGGGCACGCGCTGGCGCGCCCCGTACTTCACCGACCATGTGCTCGCGCTGCTCCAGCACGACCCGACCTTCAAGGTGCTCGGTGACCGCCCGGTCGAGCGCGCACGAACGCTCTTCAATGGCGGCCTGCGGATCGAGACCACCCTCGACCCGGTCTGGCAGGAGGCGGCGGAGGCGGCGCTGGCCGCCACCCTCGACCGGCCCCGTGATCCGGCTGGTGCGGTGATCGCGCTCGATCCGCAGACCGGAGGGATCCGGGCGCTCGTCGGCGGGCGCGACTACTACGACGCGGACGACCGCACCGCGCGCTTCAACCTCGCGACCGACGCCGCCCGCCAGCCCGGCTCCACGTTCAAGGCGATCGTGCTGGCCGCCGCGCTGGCTGAGGGAGCGTCGCTGGAGGACATCTATGACGCCCCGTCGGCGCTCGTCGTGCCGCCCCGGCCACCGCGCGAGCCCCAGCCGTGGCGGGTGCGCAACTACACGGGCGTGGACTTCGGCGAGATCACCCTGCGCGAGGGCACCGCCTTCAGCGTGAACGCCGTCTACGCCCAGCTCGTCGACGAGATCGGCCCTGAGGCGGTCGTGCGCATGGCCCACCGCCTCGGTGTGCGCCGCCCGTTGCGGCCCTACCGCTCGATCGCGCTCGGCGCGCAGGAGGTGAGCCCGTTGGAGATGGCCTCGGTGCAGGCCACGCTCGCCGCGGGTGGGGTGTACCGGCCGCCGTCGGCGGTGACCCGCATCGTCGCCCCCGACGGCACAGTGCTCTACGAGCGCGGGGCCGTGCCGGGCGAGCGCGTGCTGAAGCCCGAGGTCGCCTGGCTGACCACGACCGCGTTGCGGCAGGTTGTCGATGCGGGCACCGGCGTGCGCGCGAGCATCCACCGCCCCCTCGCCGGCAAGACCGGGACGACGCAGCGCGGCGCCGACGCTTGGTTCACCGGTTACACGCCGGATCTCGCCGCCGCGGTCTGGATCGGCTTTCCGCAGGGTGCGATCCCGATGGAGCCGCCACGCACCCGGATCGCGGTCGAGGGCGGCAACTGGCCATCGGAGCTCTTCGCCCGGTTCGCGTCCCGCGCGCTCGACGCGGTGCCCGCGCATGACTTCGCCGTGCCCGAGTCGAAGCTCGTGCGCGTGGAGGTCGACACCACGCGCGGCTGCCTGCCGAACCCCTACACCCCTCCGGAGAGCGTGGCCGTCCGCCCGTTCCTGAGGGGCACCGAGCCGACGGTGGTCTGCACGCAGCCGACCGCCGCCCGCTCCGCGGATGTGCCGACCGTGCTCGGGCTGCCCCGCAGCACCGCGGAGCGCCGGCTCTCCTCGGCGGGCTTCACCGTCGAGGTGGCCGAGGAGTTCTCCCAGCAGCTTCCCCCCGGCTACGTCGTCCGCCAGGTGCCCGAGGCCGGGCAGGCCCGCCGCCTGCCCGAGGGCTACGTCGCGCGCATCTTCGTCTCCTCGGCCGACCGCAGCGACCTCGACGTCCCCGATGTGCTGAACCTGCCCGCCCCCGACGCGGTCGCCACCCTGGAGGCGCAAGGCTTCGTGGTCGAGCTCGTCACGCGCTGCCCCGGCGGCGGGCGCGACTGCACCGGCGCCGCTGAACGGCCTGGCAGCGTCTGGGAGCAGCAGCCCTCCCCGGGGCAGCGCGCCGTCGTCCACTCAGTGGTGCGGCTGCAGGCGTATCCCGAGGGCTGACCAGGAACCCCTACGTCATGGTATACTCCTACCATGCGTACAACCATAGACCGTGCCGGACGTGTGGTCATTCCGAAGCCTCTGCGTGAGGCGTTGGGCCTGCGACCCGGCGAGGTGGAATTGGTGCGGGACGGAGCCGGGGTGCGGATAGAGCCCGTGCTCGCGACGGGGCTGGAAGAGCGGGACGGAAGGCTGGTCATCCCCAGCGAGCAGCCGTTGGATGACGAGACGGTGCGCTCCCTGCGGCTCGCCGACCAGCGGTGACCGAGCCGGACGCTCTTCTGGATACCAGCGCGGCAATCCCCCTGGTCGTGACCGGTCACGAGGCTCACGATACGACGCTTCGTGCCCTCCATGGTCAGCGCCTGGGCCTTGCCGGACACGCTTGGTTCGAGACGTTCTCCGTGCTCACGCGTCTGCCCTCACCAGCTCGCCGCGGTCCCGCGGAGGTGGTCTCGCTCTTGCGGCACAACTTTCCCGAGTCGCGGTTCTTGGATCGTGCGCAGACCGAGCAGTTGACCCATCAGCTCGCCGAGGACGGGCCCGCCGGTGGCGCCGTCTACGACGCCCTGGTCGCGATGGTCGCTGCCGACGCGGGCCTGCCGCTCATCAGCCGGGATCGACGCGCCGAGAGGACCTACACGATTCTCGGCGCGCACGTGCGCTTCCTGCCGTAGGAGCGCGCTCTCACTCACCACCCCTCACCTTCGGCATGGGAGGTGCTCACACCGAGCCCAAGGCTCGCGGCTCGGGACGCCAGGGATCCTCGCCGGGCGGCGCCGCGCGCGGGCTGCGCTGGTATGCCGAGACCCACGGCGAGCCGGTGACCCACCAGCGCCAGGGCGCGTCCGCCCCCTGTGAGACGCCGACACGGGGACCGCGGCTGACAGCGGGCGACGCCCCATCGTCCAGCACCGCGATGAACGTCTCGGCTCCGCACAGATCCGCGCCGCTGTAGGCGCCGTGGATGTCCAGCCCCGCGCACAGGCGGGCGGGCCCCCGCAGGAGGTCGCGCTCGCGCACGCCCGGCCGCCGGACGCGCACGACCTCCAGGCCGTCGAGCGGTTCCGCCGCCCGGATGAGACAGCCCTCCCCCACGCCCTCGACGCCGGTCGCGATGTTGAAGCACCAGTGCATCCCGTAGGAGAAGTAGACGTAGGCGTGCCCGGGGGGTCCGAACAGCGGCGCATTGCGCACGGTGCGACGGCGGTGGGCGTGGCAGGCGGGATCGTCCTGGTGGTAGGCCTCGGTCTCGACGATCCTCGCGGTCACCCCGTCGCGCCGCAGCAGCCTGCCGACCAGCTCCGGGGCGACCTGCTCGGCGGGGCGGGCGAAGAAGGCACGCGCCAGCGGACGCTCGCTCACGGGCGCCTGGCCCACTCCCGCTTCCGGCGGGTGAACGCGAGCAGCCCATCGAGGTCGCGGCAGTTCAGCACGTCGTCTGCGGTGGCCCAGCCCCGCTGGGCGGTCGCCACCCCGCAGCCCATCCTGGTCAAGTCGCCGACGGCGTGCGCATCGCTGGAGATCGTGAGCGTCACGCCCGCGTCGACGGCGCGGCGCACCATCTCGCCGGAGAGGTCCAGGCGGCGCGGCGAGGCGTTGACCTCCAGCGCCGTGCCCGTGCGCAGCGCCGCGTCGAGGACCGCGTCGAGGTCGACGTCGAAGGGCGGGCGGCGTCCGATCTGCCGGCCGGTGAGGTGACCGATCACGTGCACCGCCGGGTGCTCCATCGCTCGGATGATCCGGGCGGTCTGCTCCGGCCCGCTGCGCTGCATGGCGGTGTGCACGCTCGCGACGCAGAGGTCGAAGTCGAGCAGGAACTCGGTGTCGTAGTCGACGGAGCCGTCGACGCCGATGTTCAGCTCGACGCCGTCGAGGATGCGGATGCCGACCTGCGCCTGCAGCCGGGCGATGGCCTCGCGCCGGGCGAGCATGCGCTCGCGGGAGAGGCCATTCATCGGCAGCCCCTCGGCATGGTCGGTCACCCCCCAGTACTCCCAGCCGCGCGCGGCGGCAGCGTGCACCATCTCCTCCACGCTCGCCTTCCCATCTCCTGACCAGTCGCTGTGGCCGTGCAGGTCTCCCCGCAGGTCCGCCAGCGTCACGACCGCCGGCAGCCGGCCGGCCGCGGCCGCCTCGACCTCACCGGCGTCCTCGCGCATGGGCGCGGGGACGAAGCTCAGGCCCAAGGCGTCGTATACCTCCTGCTCGGTGCGCCCCGCGACGCGCGCGCCCTCGCCCTCCTCGCTGCGCTCGAAGACGCCGTACTCGTTCACGAGCAGGTCCGCGCGGACGGCGCGCTCGCGGATGCGCACGTTGTGGGCCTTCGAGCCGGTGAAGTAGATGAGCGCGGCACCCCACTGGTCGGGCTCGACCGCGCGCAGGTCGGCCTGCAGCCCACGAGCGGAGAGGATGCTCATCTTGCGCTCGCCGTCCGCGAGCACCTCGGACACCAGCGGGTCGTCGCGGAAGGCGTTCATGACGGCGTCCGGTTGGTGCGTGGCGACCAGAACGTCGATGTCGCCGACCGTCTCGCGCATGCGGCGCAGGCTGCCCGCGTAGGCCACATCGAGCACGCCGTCGAGACGGGAGAGCCGCGTGCAGAGCTCCTCGGCGACGCCGAGCGCGTCAGCCGCGGGCAGCCGGTCGTCGTCCTTGGCCCCGAGCCGTTCGAGCGCCGCACGCAGGTTGGCCTCGGTCTGCGCGCCGAGCCCCGGCAGCCCGCGCAGGCGGTTCTCCTCGAGCGCCTCCCGCAGCGCCGCGATCGAGTCGAGGCCCAGACTGTCGTGCAGCTGGCGGGCGGTCTTCGGACCGAGCCCGGGCACGCGTGTGAGCGCAACCAGACCGGGCGGCACCTGCGCGCGCAGCTCCTCCAGCATGCCGATCGTGCCACTCTGCCGGAACTCGACGATCTTCTTCGCCGTGGAGGCGCCGATCCCCGACACGGACTCGAGCTCAGACGCGTGGAGGCTGGCCAGATCCACCCTGGCAGCGCCGATCGCGCTCGCCGCCCGCTCGTAGGCGCGCACGCGGAAGCGGTCGGCGTCGGAGAGCTTCAGCAGCTCGGCGATCTCGCTGAAGTGACGCGCGAGCTCTTCGTTCAGCCACGCCATGCGGTGCTTCCTTCACGCGGTGGACCGGAGCGGACGGCGCCAGGCTACGTGCTGCTCAGGCGAGCCTGCTCGGGCGCCCGCGCACCGGGCACGGCGAGCAGCCCGAGCACGAGCACCGCCCCCGCCAGGCCGGCGACGACGAGCGCCGCACGGGTGCCCATCGCGGCGTGCAGCACCCACGCGACGATGAAGCTGATCGGCGCCAGGCTGACCGAGGCGAACCAGTCCACCGCCGAGACCCGGCCGAGCAGGTCCGCCGGGACGAGCCGCTGCATCGTGGTCGTCCAGACGATCTCGGTCACCGCGAAGAGCGTGAAGAGCACACCTCCGGCCAGCACCCCCTGCCAACCGGCGGTCATCAGCCCGAAGCCGACGAGCGCCGCGACCGCCGTCGCCTCGCCGCAGTACAGCACAGTCATGAAGCGCCGCGGTAGGTCCCAGCGCCCGATCAGGAGTGCGGCGGCGATCGCGCCCGTCCCGCCGGCGGTGAAGATGGCGGCCATCGTCTGGGACACTTGGCCCTCGGTGTACCCGAGGTCGTTGCGCAAGAGGAAGGGTACAAGCACGTCGAACGGGCCGTGCCACGCGAGCGTCGAGACGGCCGTCCCCGCGAACCACGCCCACGCCCACGGCTGGTCTTTCACGTAGCCGAGCCCCTCCGCGATGCTGGCGACGAGCGCGGGGCGACTGGCGGTGACCACGACGGGGCGTCGCGCCATGCGGGCGAGCAGCAGAGCGGACAGCGCGAAGGTGCCCGCGTCCACGACGAACGCCGCTCCTGAGCCCAACGCGCTCACGAAGAGCCCGCCGAGCAACGGCCCGACGATCCAGAGCATCGCCTGGCGCGCCACACCGAGCACCGCGTTGGCCCTTGCCAGCTCGGCGGGCGGCAACAGCTCGGGCAGCAGCGCCGTCGACGACGGGTTGAAGAAGCCGTTGCCGAGCCCGAACGCGCCGCCCAGCACGAGCAGATGCCAGAGCTCGAGCGCGCCGGTCAACGAGAGCACACCCAGCGTCCCGATGGCGGCTCCGCGCCAGAGATCGGCGAGCACCATGACGCGCCGGCGCTCGTAGCGGTCGCCGGCCCACCCGCCGAGGGGAAGGGCGATGATCTGGCCGAGCGCCCAGACCGCAGCCACCGCCGCGAGAGCGCCGGCACGGTTGGCGATGAGCAGCACCTGGATGCCGATGGCGACCCGGAAGAAGCCGTCACCCAGAAGCGAGACGAGCGCGCCTGTCACGAGCAGGCGGAAATCGCGCTCGCGCAACGGGCCCAGCAGACCGGAACGTGTGCTCAACCGGTCCCACCGCCCGGCGCCATCCGAGCGGGCATCGTCTCCGGCCAGGCCCCAACCCAGCCAATTTTGGACCAAACGGGACCGGTCTTGGTGTGCACTGCCTCTGCGCGGGCCCTAAGTCTGTCCATTTCGGTCCAACCCAGACCGATCTCGGTGTGCACGAACTGGCGGTACCGTGAGAAAGGTACGAACGGTGAGCACGTTCTGGCGGTACCGTGAGAAGTGACGCGGGTACATACAGGATTTAACGGAATAATCTGGCTGCCCGACGGTCCGTTGTGAGAGCTACACCGCATGGATTTGACCCCTATGGACGGAATCTCTCCACCGTACCGCTCCGAAGAGGGGAGGGGGCGCGGAGACCGAGACGGGCGGGCGAGACCGCGAGTCCCCGCGGCGAGACCGAGCGAGGACCGAGCTGCGCGCGCGAGCACCGACGCGGGCTTACAGGGTGGCGCGCAGGCGGGCGAGCTGCTCGGCGACGCGGACGGGCGCCGGACCCAGCACGGCGTCACGCCGCGCGACCGCCCCGCGCACCTCCAGATCCGCGGGCGCGTCGGCCAGCTCGGGAAAGGCGGCGAGCAGCGCGTCGCGGTCGTCGGGTCCGAGCTCGCTGCCGGCACGCTCCCGCTCGCTCACGAACGCCCCGACGCGCTCGTGCGCGTCGCGAAACGGCACGCCGGCCCGCACGAGCGCCTCCGCGACGTCGGTCGCGAGGGCGAAACCGCCCGCCGCGGTGGCCGCCAGCCGCTCGCGGTCGAAGACGAGGCTGGTCACCATCCCCGCCACCGCCGGCAAAGCGAGGGTGAGCGTGTCGACCGCGTCGAAGACCGGCTCCTTGTCCTCCTGCAGGTCCCGGTTGTAGGTCAGCGGCAGGCCCTTCAGCGTGACGAGCAGGGCGACGAGATCGCCGATCAGCCGCCCCGTCTTGCCGCGCACGAGCTCGGCGACGTCGGGGTTGCGCTTCTGGGGCATGATCGACGAGCCGGTCGAGAAGCCGTCACCGACGCGCGCCCAGCCGAACTCCTCGGAGCTCCAGAGAACGATCTCCTCGCCCAGGCGCGAGAGGTGTACCCCGGCGAGCGCGGCGGCGGCGAGGAACTCCACGGCGAAGTCGCGGTCGGCGACCGCGTCCATCGAGTTCGGCGCCACCGCGGAGTAGCCGAGGCGGTCCGCAATCAGAGCGGGATCCAGTCCGAGCGTGGTCCCGGCCAGGGCTCCGGCGCCGAGCGGGGACACGTCGAGCCGGGCGCGGGCGTCGCGCATGCGACCGGCGTCGCGCTCCAGCGCCCAGGCGTGCGCGAGCAGGTGGTGGCCGAGCGTGACCGGCTGGGCCCGCTGCAGATGCGTGTAGCCGGGCGCGAGCCAGTTCAGACACGCCTCGGCCTGATCGGCCAGCGCCGCCTTGACGGCTCGGACACCGTCGAGCAGCTCCGCGATCGCGTCCTTCAGATACAGACGCAGATCGTTGACGATCTGGTCGTTGCGGCTGCGCCCCGCTCGCAGTCGGCGCCCCGCGTCGCCGGCCACCTCGATGAGGCGGCGCTCGACGGCGCCGTGCAGGTCCTCGTCGCCGGCCTCGAAGGCGAAGCTGCCCTGGCTGAGCTCGGATTCGACGGTCTCCAGCGCGCCGCCGATGGCGTCGTGGTCGTCTGCCTGGAGCAAGCCGGCGGCCCGGAGCGCGTCGGCATGCGCCCGCGATCCGGCGAGGTCGTAGGGCCAGAGCCGCACGTCGAAGTGCACGCTGCGACCGAGCCGCCAGGCCGCGTCGTCCGGCCCCGAGGCGAAGCGTGAGCCCCACAACCGTCCAGTCTGCGAGCGCTTGTCAGCCACGACGGGGCCGAGGGAGGCCGGGGGGCCTTGCGGAGGGGCTTGGAGGGTGGGCGGGTGAGCGCCCCGGAGCAAGGGCCACCGGCCGACCGGTCACAGCCGCCCCTGGCGGCGCGCCCAGACCTTGGTCGGCAACCCCCACAGGCGCACGAACCCTTCGGCGTGGCGGTGATCGAAGCGGTCGGCCTCGTCGTAGGTCGCGAGGTCGTGGTCGTACAGACCGCGCTCGCTGCGCCGGCCCGCGACCCACGCCTGGCCTTTGAACAGCCGCATGCGCACCTCGCCCTGCACGTAGGGCTGGGAGACCGCGATGAAGGCGTCCATCGCCGACTTCAGCGGCGTGTACCACAGGCCGTTGTAGATGAGCTGGGCGTAGCGTCCCTCCAGCGAGCGCTTCTCCTGCGCGAGCTCCTGCTCCAGGCAGAGGTCCTCCAGGTCGCGGTGCGCGGTGAGCAGGGTGACGGCGCCGGGGCACTCGTAGATCTCCCGGCTCTTGATGCCGACGAGCCGGTCCTCGAGCATGTCGATGCGCCCGACACCGTGCGCCCCGGCTCGCGCGTCGACCTCGGCGACGAGCGCCGCGAGGTCGAGCGGCTTGCCGTCCACCTCGACGGGCAGCCCGCCCGAGAAGGTGAGCGTGAGATCCTCCGGCTCGTCCGGCGTGTCGGCCAGCGCGGCAGAGCGCTCGTAGACCTCCTCCGGCGGGGAGAACCAGGGATCCTCCAGGATCCCGCATTCGGCCGTGCGGCCCCACAGGTTCTCGTCGATCGAGTACGGAGAGGCCTTCTTCACCGGGATCGGGATGTCGCGCTCCTGCGCCCAGGCGATCGAGGCCTCGCGGGAGAGGCCCCATTCGCGGATCGGCGCCTCGACCGTCAGGTCCGGCGCGATCGCCATGGCCGTGACCTCGAAGCGCACCTGGTCGTTGCCTTTGCCGGTGCAGCCGTGGCCGATGGCGCGCGCGTCGCGCTCACGGGCGACGTGCACCAGGTGGCGGGTGATGAGCGGGCGGGAGAGCGCCGACACCAGCGGGTACTTGCCCATGTAGAGCGCGTTGGCCGCGATGGCGGGCGCGACGAACTCCTCGGCGAACTCGGTCTTCGCGTCGACGACGACCGCCTCGACCGCGCCGCAGTCCAGCGCGCGCTGACGGATGCGGTCCAGCTCACCGGGCGCCGCCTGGCCAATGTCGATGGCGCAGGCGATCACCTCATAGCCCTTCTGCTCCCGCAGCCAGCGGATGGCGACCGAGGTGTCCAGACCGCCCGAGTAGGCCAGGACGAGACGGGGGGCGGACGAGGATGCGGAGGTCACGGGGTCGGCTCCTTCACGGTGCGGGACAGGTCGGGATGGGACTCTTTGAGGTCGCGCAGTTGCGCGGCGAGCTCGCGTCCCGTGGCGGGCTCCTCGGCGACGACGAGCAGCGTGTCGTCGCCCTGCAG
>JBBSMR010000075.1:0-12900 GCA_038233095.1 Euzebyales bacterium | reverse complement strand
GGTCTCCCCCCAGCCCCGGCGCGACGCCGCGATCGCGGGGCTGCTGGGCCTGGTGCTGGGCGCCGGCCTGGGCCTGCTGCGCGTCGGCACCGACCGCCGCCTCGAGGGTGCCGACGAGATGCGTGAGGCGCTTGCCGCACCTCTCCTGGTCACCGTGCCGTCCTGGCCGACCCTGCGTCGCGGCCGGCGCCGCGGAAGGCTGCCCCAGCGAGGCGTCCAGGGCTTCCGGTTGCTGCATCTCAGCCTGCGCCAGCGCGATGGTCACGGACCGGTGCGCACGGTGGCTATCACCGGTGCCGACCCCGACGCCGACGCCGACATCGCCGCCTGGCACCTGGCGACAGCCGCCTGGGCCGGCGACGACCGCGTGCTCCTCATCGAGGAGGGCGCCTCGGTCGAGGGCGGAGGCCTGGCCGAGCGGGTCCGCCAGGCGTCCTTCGACGGCGACCAGGGCTCCGCGGGCTTTGACATCCTGCCGGCCGGCGAGCGTGACGACCAGGGCGCGGGCCACACCGCCCGTCTGATCCGCTTCGACGAGGTCCTGCATGAGGCGACGGACACCTACGATGTCGTGGTCGTCCCCACGTCGAGCATGGTCGACGACCCCAATGCCGCACTAGTGGTGGGGCATGTGGAGGGTGTCGTGGTGGTCGCCCGCCGGGGACGCCTCGAACGTGACCGGGTGGATGCGCTGCGCAGCCAGCTCGAGCTGCTCGGGACCCCGGTGCTGGCGGTCGTCGTCGACGGCGGGTGAGGGGCCCGCGAGGGCGGGCCCCGTGGTCGCGAGCATCACTGTCGGGAGCGACGGTCGCCGAGGTTACGGGAGAGCGGTCATGGCCTGAGCGGGGCGCCACCCGGTGGGCCCTCGGTCCCCGGCATACTCAAGATTCCGGGGCCGAGCCCCTCGCGGTGATCCAGGACCAGCGCCGCGGCCTCCTTTCGCGAGCCGACGTCCAGCTTCTTGAACGTCGATGACAGGTGGCTCTTTACCGTGGTCTCGGCTAAATGCAGCTTGGCGGCGATCTCCTGGTTCTGGAAACCCAGCACCACCATGCCGAGAATCTGCTTCTCGCGCGGCGACAGCGCCGGCTTGTCGGCGTGATGAACAAGCTGGCGCGGAATCGCGACCTGACCGGCGGCCACCGCTCGAACCGTGATGGCCAGGCTGGTCATCAGCTCGGACTCGAAGACGAAGCCGCCAGCCCCCGCCGCGAGAGCCTTGCGCACACCTCTGCCTCCGGGCGCCGAGGAGACGACCACGGCCTCCACGCCCGCGAGCCGCTCGCGCACGAGTCGAATGTCCGCCGCGCGCCGCGAGCCGGACGCCGAACCCGCGAGCACGACCACGTCAAAGCGAACGACTGGCGCGGCGACGATCTGCTCGGCTGAGCTGACTCTGGTCGCCAACGTGAGGCCGCCCTTCGACAGGGCGTCGCCGACGCGGCGACCGACCGTGCCATCCTGCGCCGCGACACCCACGACGATGTCGGGCACCGGGTCATCGGGAGGGCGGCGACCATCGAAGGCGGGATATTCACCCGCCGTCTGCCCGTCCCCTCTCGGAATTTGCCTCAGTACGCCTCCGCTCGATCGGTGATCTGGGCAAACCTACCGCAGGCAGCAAAACGCCTCGACGGAGGGCCCGCCGAGGCGTAGAGCTAAGGGCGCCCCTGGAGGGCGCGCTCCTTAACCGACCTTGGTGTTGTTGCTCTTGATGCCGACTTCCTCGGCCTCGCCACCCGTGATGACGGCCGTGAGCTCGGTCAGGTCGCCATAGTCGCGGACCTTGGGCTTCTCGTACATGCTGCTCCAATCGATTGTGGCCGCTGAGGCCAGTTGCACCAAGATTCAGGGTACGGCGTCGCGGGTCAGGCGCACAAGGGCCGAAAAAGTAGGAGGCGGTCGACATCGAACCAATCAGTGGGGCGGCCGACAGGCCGGAGCGGCGAGAGGTTCACTCCCCCCGCCATCAGGCGGAGTGGGCATCCGCATGAGTTCATAGCGCGGCTTGCGCAGCTCATTGCCGTCGAGCAGCTCGTCGACGAAAGAGGGTCGCTCTTGCGACCTCAGCCAGCATTCCACCTCCATGAAGCGCCACGCCCGGTGGCCGAGATTCTCCCCCTCGGCCGAGGGGAGCGTGCAATTGGCGAAGAGCTCGTGCAACGCTTCAGGGCGCACGTAGGCACGTAGTTCGGCATTCGTGTCCAGAAGGAGGCGCCGGCCGACGGGTAGGTCCGCAGCCAACGATTCCTCGAAGAACGTGTTGAGGTTCATCTTCTGAGCTTGCAGACGAATTTCGTCGGGGACGAGCCCCGCCATGCTCTCCCGAAGCAGCGGTCGGTTGAACGTCGGGTGGAAGGCCAGCTCGGGAGGTAGCCGGTGGACGAAGCTGATCAGATCAAGGTCGGCGAGGGGATGCCGACGGTCAAGTCCCGCCATGGTCGCCCGCCGACGCGCGTGATCGTAGAGGGCGGCGGGAAAGGCGTCCGTCATAAGCACTGAGACCCGGTCAGCCCACCACCGCGGCTCAGCTGCCAGCTTCCAATCCCAGGGACGAAAGGTCTCCTGATAGGTGCTCGCGGTCTGGGCATTGAGCCAGGGAGGCGCGTAGTCGGCCGCGCCGCGAAGACGACGCATGGCGCGGTGCAGAGCGGGCGGCATGCTGCCCTTGACCGCGAACGTGTAGGCGTCGCGCAACAGCATGCCCGCGGGCGCCGACCTGAGCTCAGGCGTTTGCCGCAGAAGCCTGACGGCGGCGAGCGCTCGTCTTCGAAGCATCGTGTCTGCTGCAAGCCACGGCGAATACCCGAACAGGTGGTCACCGTTGTCGCCGTCCAGGACGATCTCTAGGCCGTCGTCAGCGGCGCGGCGCGCAAGCGGCAGCCAATAGGCCAACGTGAACGCGGCTGGGGGTAGCTTCCACGCCCTAAGGTACTCCAGCGAGCCGGCCAGGATCCCGCTGGCTTCGATGGCGATGCGCGTGTTCGCCAGACCGAACCGGGCGGTCGTAAGGTCGATCTGCGCCGTCTCGTCGCTGGCCGGATCGTGGGGGAAGGTCATCGAATAGGTTCCGACTGGAGCCTGCTCTGCGTCGAGGCAGCGGGCCCCCACCGCGGCCAGCGTTGTCGAGTCCAGCCCGCCGCTGAGCATGACCGCGGTCGTGCCGCTCACGCAGCGGCGTTCGACGGCCCTGACGATCTGGGCGCGCAACTGCTCCGCCAGCTCCGTACGCGAGCCCTCTAGCTGGGCCCCCCGGGTGGGAGTCCAGTAGCGACGCAGCTCGGGACGCCCGTCGGCGACCCGCAGGAAGTGGCCAGCCTCCAGGCGCACAATGCCCTCGTAGAGCGTACGGTCGGGCGGGATGCGATTGCCGCGCAGCCAGTGCGCGACCGAGGCGACGTCCGGGCCCGGGCTCCGCTGGAGCAGGCGCAGTAGGTTGCGCACCTCGGAGGCGAACAGCACGCGGTCGCCCACCATCCGGACGTACAGCGGGCGGGCGTTGACCTGATCTCGCGCGACGATCAGTCGGCCGGATCGAGCGTCCCATATGAGGACCACGAAGTCTCCGCGCAGCTGCTCGAGCATCGCCTCGCCCCACCGTGCATAGGCTCCACGCAGCACACGCTCGGGGACTTGGCCGGGCGGCAGGCCGGCTTGCTCAGCCAGCGTCTCGATGTTGTAGAGGTTTCCGTCGAGCAGGCAGAACGGAGTCTCCGCGGCGGCGTCCGGGGGGCCGCACGCGCCCGTCCAGGCAACCGTGAGCGGCCCGTCCTGCATCACCTGCGCTGTCCCGTCGGGCTCCAGCGCCCGGGTCAGCATGGCGCCCCGGGTGTCGCGGTCGCCCGAGGCGTTGCGGTCGAAGACGCCGGCGATCGCCCGATTCACGTCGCTGCCTGGATCAAGGTTGAGGCATGAGTATGGATGCAACCGGCAAGCTCGTAGGCGTCCACGGCCGGCGACACTATCGCTCCAAAGGTCGGTACGGTGCGCGTCAGCTGCGCATACAGGTCGAGCTGTCCGACGAGTCTGGCGGGCGTGCGGACGAAGTTACTGAACGCGTGGCCGAGCAGCAGACGCAGATCGGGCTCGACCTCTCGCAAAGCGCTGTCAGGTTCGGCCTGCGAGCGTTCGATGAAGTACAGCGCCGCGAGGGCGAGCCTCCGGGGCTCGCCCTTCATCGCCAACCGCAGCTCGTGCTCGTCGCTGCCGACCACCGTTCCGAGTAGTCGTAGGGCCGTGGGCCCGATCGCGTCCGCCTCTGCGTTGCGCACGTTGGCGAGGGTCGGGCCCGGGTGCACGAGGATCCGCTCGCCGGCGCGCTGGAGCGCGAGCACATCGTCGGCCACGAAGGCGGCTCCGCGCCGGATCAAATTGATCGCCAGCGAGCTCTTGCCTCCGCGCGAATCGGCGACGAGCCCGATCACGTGACCTTCGAGGGCGACCGCGCTGGCGTGCACCGCCTCGAAGCCGTGCAGCACGGCCGCCAGGGGCAGCACCTGTCCGATCAGGAAGGCCTGCCATTCCCAGTCGGTCAGGTCGCTCGGAGCGCACAAGATGCGCGCCCCATCGCGTGCGATCAGGTAGCGGCCGTAGGCGGGTGCGTCGAGCCGATACCCGGCCTCCGGGTGCTCCTCAATGGTCAGCAGCCGGGATCCGGAGCGGTCGCGCACGGAGCCCAACACCCGCGCGTCGTCGTGTGGCCAGTGCGCCTCGAGCGCGTCTGGGTGGACGAGCGCGAGCGAGCACGCATGCTCGGGACCGACCGAGTGGCGATCCGGCTCCTCGGAGCCCTCCTCCAGCAAACCCCGCGCGAAGAAGTCGGCGTCGAGCTGCAGCCCGAACGCGACCCCGCGCCAATGTCGCTCGCCCGGCCGCGCGGCCGATGGGTGCGATTGGACCTCAGCCTTGCTCGGCGCCATCGGTCTCGATCAGCCCCCGCTCTAGCAGATCCGTGCACAGCTCGCACAGGTCCTGCTCGGTTCTCTCGAGCGGCTGGTCGTACTCTCCCGCGAGCCGGCGCGCCGCGTCCTGCACGGTCCCCCCCGCCTCGAGCACAGTAAGCATACGTCCCGCCACTGGATTGAGCCCATGGTACTTCCCGGTCGTGAGGTTCAACACCACGGTCTCGGACGCGAACGCGCGATGGACCACGTGCTCGGGCAGGCGCATCGAGGAGGCTAGGAGCGTCGTGTCCCTGAGCGGCTTCTGGTCAGCCATGCATCCACCCTTCCGATCTTCGAAGTTGTGCACACCAGTATGTTCGCCGCGCGAAGCGCAGCACCCTATCGGGTTCTCTGCGTCCCCTGGACGTGACGGCGCTCGCGGCTCTCACAGCGCGTCCTCCACCAGATCGGCCAACTGCGCCACACCGATCTCCGGGTCGGCCCGCAGGCGATAGATCGCGGCGTCGGCGGCCAGGTCGGCGAGCAGCTCGAAGCGCCTGGTTGCGCTCGCGGGCGACCCTCCTCCGCTCAAGGCGTGCGGCAGCAGGTGCACGGGGCTGGCAGGCAGCAGGTCAAGGCCGGGGCGCAGCCCGGCGCGGCGGTCGAGCAGATGGATCGACGCGACCCGGCGCGGTTCGCTGGCCGCGTTGTCTACCGCAACCCAGACTTCCGGGCCAAAGATCCCCTGGACCGCTCCCAGATCCGTGGCGAGGAAGCCCTCCGGATGGGGTAGCGGGAAGTTCATGAGCGGCGGCGCGGGGTGGGAGCGGACGTGCCCGTCCGCGCGATCCATCGTCAGCGCGTCGTCTGTGAAGAACGGATGCCCGCGGCGCACGAGCTCTGCCGCGAGGCTCGACTTGCCCCCTCCCGAGCTCGTGGCGAAGGCAAGAACGCCGTTCGGTCCGTCGACGGCGCTGGCGTGCAGCGCGTTCAGCCCGTGCGCCTCGCTGACCTTCAACAGCACCGCGTCGAGGAGGAAGCGCTGCCAGGAGGGCTCCGCGATGTCCTCGGGCGCGCAGAGGATGGTCTTCGCGTCGGCCGACAGCAGGTAGACGGCCCGGTCGCCGTAGGTCAGACGGCGCATACCGTTGTGGGCGAGCTCTGCGATGCAGCTACAGCCGTCGGGCAGGGTTCCCACAACCTCCTGTGCGGTCCCCGGCCAGGCTAGGATGATCTCGTCGGGGTCGCCCAGGCGCAGCGACACGGTGTCGCCGCAGGCCTTCACCGTGGCCATGCCGCGCAAGCACACCTCGGACCGCAGGCTCAGACCGAAGGCCTTGTAGCGCCATGTCGTCACCGCGAACCGGTCAGATCTCGGTCAGCCGGCCGAGGCTTGGGTCCCCTGGGGGGAGAAGAGGCTCGCCGGCGTACTCGACCCACGCGTGGGCGGCGAACTCGGGCTCGGGCTTTACACCGATGATCAGCGAGCTTTCGATCCCGCGGCGTGCGAGCAGTCCGGTCAACACGAGCGAGCGCACGAGGCAGCGCGAGTCGGTGGGCAGCAGACGCAGCGAGCGAATGACGGCGCGACCAAGTCGAAGGCCGGACAGGTGGACCTGGTGCACGCCGTCCTGGTGGTAGCTCGCCACGCCGGCGTCCGCCGGGCCCCAGCCGCGCAGCCTGCACAGCACGTCGCCGATCTCGTGGCGCCGCAACCACCAGCGCACGTGGCAATAGGCGACGTAGACCTCGGCGGCGAGCTGCAACTTGTGCCGGGCATCCAGCGGCTCCGAGAGCTCAGAAACGCCGAGGACCACGCTCCGCGGCCGCCTCCGACGATCCAGACCTACGGCGTCCATCAGTACTCGATGATGATCCCGCGCAGGCGCCTGAACCGGATGCCCCAGGCCAGGACCCCGGAGGGGAGGCGTTGTGCCGGATCTTTCATCGTGCGCCATCGTAGAGGCCAATCGGCAGATCCGAGGAGCCGCCGCCAGGTACTGGACGAATGTTGAGCATCACCTGAACTGACGCTCATCCGCGCGGGTTGGCCCCCGGCTGGGGCCCTCAGGCCGCGGCGACTACCTTCGCCGGGAACGTTTGCGCTGATCTACTCTTCACGCGGTGAACGCGAGCACTCTCCTGGCCAAGCCGATCGCGCCAGGAGGCGGCCGCGCTCATCCTCGACTCGGGCTCGGGGCTCGGGGCGGGAATCCTCACGATCCCCACCGATCAGCGTCCCGGCCGTCGCCGCCCGCCCACGGGCCCATGACGCCGGCGACACGCCTGTGACCGCCTTCATCCGCGGCCTCCTCGCACGCCGTCTCGTGCGAGACGTCGCGCTCAGCTATGTGTTCACCGGGGCCACGATGGTCGTCAGCCTCGTGAGCGGGATCCTCGTCGTCCGCGTGCTGGGCATCGCCGGTCGCGGAGAGGTGGCGGCCATCCTGGCCTTCACGCAGGTCGCGACGTGGATCTTCGCGATGGGCTGCAACCAGGCCGCGTCGTTTCATCTCGCACGCCACCCCGACCAGGGCGGCGTCCTGATCGGAAGCTGGTTGGTGCTGCTGATCCCCTTCGCGGTGCTCGGTGTGGTGGTCTCGGTGGCGCTTCTTCCGCTCGCGCTGGCGGCCCAGCGCGAGGAGGTCGTAGTGATGGCACAGCTCTTCGTGACCACGATCATCGTGGCGCTCGCCTTGGAACTGCTCAACGGCGCCATGCTGGGAGATCATCGGTTCGTCCTGTGGAACTGGTTGCGCTTCGCACAGCCGGCGGGAGTCGCGGCCCTGTACGTGGTGCTGTGGCGTCTCGACCTGCTAACGGTGAGCAGCGCACTGATCGCCAACGCCGCGATGCTGGTGATCCTCGTGTTCGCCGCGGGTTTGTGGGCGCTGCGACGCTATGGGCGTCCGCGCGCGGAGGTAAAGCTCGCGCGCACCACGCTGTGGTACGGGCTACGGGTCCACGGTTCGATCGTGGCCGGAACGGTGAACGCACGCCTCGATCTGGCAGTCATCCCCGCCCTCGTGGGCGCCGCCGGCGTCGGCCTGTACTCGGTGGCCACCAACGTGGCGACGATCGTGACATTGCTGTCCGGCACGGTCGTCGCTCTCGTGCTGCCGGCCGCAGCCCGGCGCGCCGAGCGGGGAGCGGCGACGGTCCTGGCGTCGATGTACCTCACGCTGGGAGTGGGCGTGCTGGCGGCCGTGATCGTCGCGCTGGTCGCTGACGAGATGCTGAGGCTGCTGTACGGCGGCGAGGCCGTCGCCGCGGCACAACCACTGAGGGTGCTGCTGGTGGGCTCTGTCCTCCTGATGCCGGGACTCGTGCTCTCCCAGGGCCTCAGCGCCGCCGACCGCCCCCTCACAAGCGCCGTTCCGCAGATCACCGGGAGCGTGGTGACCGTGGTCGGGCTGTTGCTCTTCCTCAGCGATGGCGGGATCATGGCCGCGGCGTGGGTGACGACGGCCGCGTACGCGGTGGTACTCGTGATGGCGCTGGTCCTCTATCGTCGGGTGGCCAGGCTGTCCTGGCGGGCCCTGCTACCGGCTCAGAGCCTGGCCACACTGCGTTCTAGGCCGGGCGCCGGCCTCGAGGGGCCCTGGTGACGGCCATCGGCTTCTCGTTGCCAGTACCTTCACGGATCGAAGCTAAGTCGCCCTCTTTCGCCGCGACCTCCCGGTAGACGGCGAGGACGGCGTCGACGTGGGCAGAGAGGCTGAAGCAGTCAAGGGCCCGAGCGCGTGCGCTCTGGCCCATCTGCGCCAGCCGGTCCGGCTCTTCCAGCAGCGCCTCGATCGCCTCTGCCCAGCGCTTCGGCCGACGCGGCGCGAGCAGCAGTCCGTCGACACCGGGTCGCACGATCTCCGTCGGCCCCCCGACGCTGGTGGCGGCGACGGGGACGCCCATTGCCATGGCTTCCACGACCGTGCGGCCGAACGGCTCCTCCCAGGACGGCACCAAGAGCAGGTCGACGGCGCGCAGCACCGCCGGCACGTCGTCGCGCTCGCCCAGGAGGACGACCTCCCCCTGCACCCCCTGTGACTCGATCAGCGCGTGCAGGCGGCGCACGTGGGCCTGGTTGTCGTAGCGCGTCGCGCGGCCGTCGAACGTCACCGAGCCGACGAGCAGCAGACGAACGTCAGGACGCTCGCGCTTCAAGTGCGCCGTGATGCGCACGGCGTCGTCCTGCCCCTTCCACGGCGTCATCTGAGCAACGACGGCCAGGACCGGGGCGGCCTGCGAAAGGCCCAGCCGGGTGCGGGCATGCGAGCGTTCGAACCGGTCGGGGTCAAAGCGACGGGTATCGACGGGGCTGTAGACGACGCGGACGCTCGCGGACCTCGCGGCGAGGGCGCGCGTGACGCCGGCACCCGTGTACTGCGAGTTGGCCAGTACGCTGCTCACCCCTCCTGCGACCGCGCGCAGCGTGAGCGTGGAGACGCGGCCGGGTGGCAGGCAATCGCGGACGTGCGCGATCGCGGGTGGCGCGCCCAGACGTGCCGCAAGCGAAACGATCAGCCCGCTGCGCACCGAGTTGGCGTGGACGAGTTCCGCTCCGACCCGACGGGCCAGACGCGCCACGACGACCGTCCCCTTAGCAAGGCCGGCCAGGCCGGCCGGCGTGTGCAGTGGATGCAGTCGCAGGCTCGCTTCGATCGCCGGGAGTCGGTGCCACTCGACACCGAGCCCGCGGACGGCGTCGGCAAGCGGTCCGGACGGACAGGCGACCACCGGCGACACGGCATCCGGCAATCCGCCGAGCAGATCGAGCAGCGAGCGCTCCCCGCCGCTGATCCGGCTCGTGTGGTTGACGTAGAGAACCTTCATGCGCCGTCGGCCACGCTCGGGCGGGTTCCGGCGATCAGGGCCAGCACCAGGTCCTCGACCCGCCGGGCGACGGCCGGCCACGCGAGCTCGCGCACTCGCCGCGCCCCCGCGACCCCGAGCGCCCGCGCGCGCGCGGGATCGAGTAGCAGGTCGGTGATCGCATCGGCGAGCGCGACGTGGTCGGCGGGGTCCACGAGCACCCCGGTCTGCTCGTGGACGACGGCGTCCAACGTGCCGCCCACATTGCCGGCGACCACGGGTAGCTCGTGCGCGGCGGCCTCGAGGTAGACGATCCCGAATCCCTCCCCCGCCGACCCGACCGCCGGCAGCCGGCTGGGCATCGTGAACACGTGGGCGCGGCGCAGCCATCGGTCGCGCTGATCGTCGGACACCGAGCCGACGAAGCGAACGTTGTCCTGGAGCCCCTGGCTGACGGCGTTGCGCTCGAGCCCGGGCCGCAGCGGCCCATCGCCCACGACGATCCACTCGACGTCGGGAACGCGGGCACGGATGAGCGGTAGCGCCCGCAGTATCACGTCGTGACCCTTGTAGCGCTCGCTGAGTCGGGAGATGGTCAGGACGGTCGGTCGGTCGGCTCGCGGAATCGTGTCGGGCGCAGGAAGGTCAACGCCCGGAAGGATGCGGTGCACGCGGGCGGGCGGGGCGCCGTGGGCGATGGCGAGCTCGTGCGTGTAGGCGCTGATGGCGACCGCGGCGTCGGCACGGCGCATGGCGAAAGCCGCGAGCCGGGGCCTGGGCCCGACCTCCGAGGCATAGAGGTACTGGACGACCGGGATGCGCAGAGCCGCTGCGATCAGGGCGGCGGCAGGCGCCGTGACGATGTGTCCGCTCAGCACGGCTGCCGGGCGAAAGCGCGCCGCCTCACCGAGCGCCCGCCCGTTGAGCGTCGCCACCGCGAGTCGCCCCGCGGCGCCCCGGCCCACGCGCTGGACGTCGAGGCCCCCGGCGGCATCGAAGCCCCGGGCGCCGGGACCGTCGACGGTCACCACGCGCGTGTGCAGCCGGTCGGCGTGGCGCACGATGCGATGCATCAGGAGTTGGATGCCCCCGGGGGCCGGCGGGAAGTCCGGCGTGAGCACCAGTACTCGCGGCTCAGGATCCATCGAGACCTCGCCGTCGGTCCAGCCAGAGACCGAGCGCCAGCAGCGGCCACAGCACCTGGCTCCAGTCGCGGCGCCCGGCCGCGTGCTCGGCGGCGAGGCCGCGGGCCGCGCCGGCATCGATCCACCCCTCCGCGTAGAGGGCGCCCTCGGCGAGCTGACGCGCGAGCGTGGGAGCAAGCGGACCACGCAGCCACTGGGCGGCGGGGACGCGAAACGCGGTCTTCGGGCGGCGACCGCTCGCAGCGGGGAAGACGTCGGCCAGCACCGCCCGCAGGAGTGCCTTCCCGCCTGCTTCCAGATGCGCATCCGGTCCAACGCTGGCGGCGAACTCGGCGAGGTCCCGATGCAGGTACGGCGTCCGGATCTCCAGCGAGGCCAGCATGCCCGCGCGATCGGCCTTGGCCAGGACGTCGTCCGGTAGCCAGTGGACCTGGTCGAGACGCATGAGCGCGCCGGGCACCGAAGTGTCGAGGCGTCCATCGACCCGCGCGGTCAGGTCGTCGAGCGCGCGTTGAGCCCCGGCCTCAGCGGCGAGCCGCGGGCCGTACAGGTCCGCCCGCAGATCGCTGCGCCGCTCGGTCACCCAGTCGAGGTGTCGCTCGAGCAAGGGGCGTCCGTCGAGCAGGTAGGCCAGCCGGCGGGCACGGCCGGCCAGTGGGTTGGCGTTCAGTGCCCTCGCGCCAGATGCGCCCAGACGCGCAGGGAGGTGGCGCTCCAAGCGCGCCGCGCGGGCCAGCCAGCGGTAGCGTGGGTAACCCCCGAAGAGCTCGTCCGCTCCCTCCCCGCCGATCGTGACGGTGACCTCACTGCGAGCGAGCTTGGCCACGGCGTGCAGGGCGGGGAGTGCTTGGTCGGCGCGCGGCTGGTCAATCTCCGCCAGCAGCGCGGGTACCCGCGCCGCCACGTCGCCCGCAGTGAGGACGAGTTCGTGATGCTCGGCGCCCAGCGCCTGCGCGGTCGCCCGCGCCGTACGGGTCTCGTTGACCTCGCCGGTGTCGTAGCCGACCGTGAAGGTCTTGATGGGAGTCGCCGAGTGGCGCGCGGCCAACGCGGCGATGAGGGTGGAGTCCACCCCACCGCTGAGAAAGACGCCGAGTGGGACGTCGGCGATCATCCGGCTGCGGACCGAACCCTCCAGTAGCCGCCGGGTCTCCGCGACCAGCTCGGCCCGCGGGTCCGCCGGGCGCGGTTCGCAGGAGGGCGGCGACCAGTATGCGCGGAGGGCCGGTCGCTCTGCGCCGGGCTCCCACATCAGCACGTGGCCGGGCGGAAGCTGGCGCACTCCGCGTAGGATCGCGTCGGGACCGGGTACGTAGCCGAAGACGAAGAACGCATCGACCGCCGCCGCGGACAGGTCGCCGTCGACGTCGCCGCCCTGGCACAGCGCCGACAGCTCCGAGGCGAAGCTCAAGCCGCCCGGACGCTCGACGTAGAACAGCGGTTTCTCCCCGAACCGGTCACGCCCCAGCAGCAGCCGACGGCGGCGCGCGTCCCACAGGGCAAAGGCGAACATGCCCTCAAGCGCGTGCACGAGGTCGTCGCCGTACTCCTCGTAGAGGTGGACGAGGACCTCCGTATCGGTCCCGGTGGCCAGCCGGTGACCGCGCTCACGGAGATGCTCGCGAAGGCCCGGATGGTTGTAGACCTCGCCGTTGAGCACGGCCCACACGTCGGCCTGCTCGTTGCTCAGCGGCTGGTGGCCTCCTGCGACGTCGATGACACTCAGGCGTCGCGCGCCGAGCGCGAGCCCCGACGCTCGATCGACGTACACGCCCTCATCGTCGGGCCCTCGATGGCGGAGCGCGCGGTTCATGGCCGCCACCGCCGCGCCATCGGGGTCGAGCGTGCGTCCGCAGATCCCGCACATCAGGAGCTCGGCTCGGCGGGTTCTGGCTGTGGGTTGGGCGCGGGGCTCTGGGGGCCGGGGGGTGTGATCTTGATGATGGTCAGGCCGTCGGTCAGCGCGATGCGTTGGGTGGCGGCAGTGGTGGTGTTGATCGCAGCGGTGGACTGTGAGGGCTCGAAGACCTCCAGCTCGCTCGCTGAGGACAGGTTGAGGTCGG
>JBBSMR010000074.1:0-13876 GCA_038233095.1 Euzebyales bacterium | reverse complement strand
TGCCTTCCAGGCCGGGTTGCAACGCGAGGGACCGGCGCTCGTAGCGACGCTGCTCGCGGGCACGCACCAGCTCGGGACGCGCCCGCTTTGCCAGCCGCATGACCGTGTCGACCTGGGTGTCGGCGTCCATGCCCGCCCAGCCAGGCTCAGGTGGCGGTTCGCGGTGACGATGCCGCGCACCACCGGCCACGACAGCTCACCGTCGGCGAACAGCCTGGCGACGGTGAGCAGATGCGCCAACCGTTCCGCGGTCGCGCACAGCATCCCCGCATCACCCCCGGTGCGACGACCGAAGACCCGCAGGAACCCAGCCAACCCGAACCCCTCCGCCCGTGCGGTCGACGGATCCGCCGACGTCTCAGCGACCAGCCCGACCGTCGCCGCGGCGGCCAGGCGGTCAGACGCGGCCAACACCCGGCACAGAGCACACCCAACCGCTCGCCGGCCGGCACCGGCGCGGCCTGCAACCGGGCGATGACCGCCTCCACCTCGGTGAGCACGTCCCCGCCCGGGCACCGCCTCGCCGGCCACCGTCTCCTCCGCTTCCCGCACCTCGTTCATGCGAACAAGTGTACGCTACCCCTGTGACAACCAAGTGCCTTTCCAGCAATCTGGGGAAAGAAATTCTCGACGTTCGCTACTTGGCGAGGACAGCGAACGGATGGCTGAAGACGCGTAGTCTCGGCGTATGGGGCTTTGGCAGCGAACGCAGCTCGGCGATGGCCGGGACGACTCGCTGATGCCACCGCGCGTCTGTCAAATCCCAAAGGTGGGAGAACAGCCGCTCCTCCATGGCGTCGTCGAGCCCGTGCGGCGAGACCGACGTCGTGGTGCGAGCCAGGCCTTCGTGGACGATCTCGAAACCAGCGTCCTTCCCGGCCGCGACGGCTGACCATGCCTGCCCGCGTCGCTCGGGACGGAGTTGGTCGTGGAGCCGTTCGAAGATCGGTGCCATGTCGTCCTCGGCAGGATGAGACACCCCACTGATCGTCAGGACGCGACCACCGATGCGCAGCACCCGGTAAGCCTCCGAGAGGGCCAAGTCGAGTGCACCGACATGGTGCAGAACCGAGACGAACGTGACGGCATCCAAGCAGCCGTCGCGCAACGGCAGCCCGGTCGCCTCACCGAGAAAGGCCTGGCCGGGGACGCGGGAAGTCGCCTGTCGCAGCATCTCGAAGGAGATATCGCACGCGAAGACCTGGCGTGAAGGTCCCGCTAGCCGCTGCGTGACGACGGCGGTTCCCGCCCCCACATCACAGACGACTCCCTCGGGAAGCCAGGGCAGGAGCGCGTCGGCAAGTTCCTTGGCGCGGTGCTCACCGCCGCGGACCTGTTCGTACCGGTCCGCGATGCGTGCGTACGACAGCGAGCCCGCCATGGGCTGATCGTCGCAGAGCCGGGTTTACGGGGTGTCGCCGAGGGTCTTGCGCACCGAGGCGGCGATGCCAGGGCCGTTCAAGCCGACCTCGGCGAGGATGCGGTCGGGCTTGGCCTGGGGGATGTAGGTGTCGGGGGTGCCCAGGATGAGCACCGACGGCGTCGAGCGACTCTCGTTCAGATCCGCCAGCGCGTCGGCGATGAACGCGCCGACGCCGCCGATGCGTGTGCCGTCCTCGACGGTGACGACCAGCTCATGGGCGGCCGCGTCGGCCAGCATCTCGCGGTCCAGCGGCTTGGCCACGCGCACATCCCAGACGGTGGCGTCCACGCCATCGGCCGCGAGCAGTTCGGCGGCCTCCTCGGCCGCGGCAAGGAGCTTGCCGACCGCGAGGAGACAGACCCGCTCGCCGCTGCGCACCTGCCGTGCGCGCAGACCCCGACCGACCTTGTCGGGTCCCACCGTGCGCGCCGAACCCTTCGGGAAGCGCACGACCGCCGGCCCGTCCAGCGCGACCGCCTCGGGCAGCATCTGCGCCAGCTCCTGCGCGGAGGACGGCGCGAAGATCGTCATGCCGGGGATCTTGAGGCAGAGCGCCAGGTCGAGCACGCCGTGGTGGCTCGGCCCGTCATCGCCGGTGATGCCGGCGCGGTCGAGCGCGTAGGTGACGGGCAGGCCGTGGAGCCCGACGTCGAGGTTCGCCTGGTCGAAAGCGCGGCTGAAGAACGTGGAGTACACGGCGACGACCGGCCGCAGCCCCCCCATCGCCATGCCGGCCGCGGAGGTGACGGCATGCTGCTCGGCGATGCCGACGTCGATCACCCGGTCTGGATAGCGTTCCGCCAGCGGCAACAGCCCGGTCGAGCCCGGCATCGCGGCTGTGATCGCCACGACATCGGAGCGCTCCTCGGCCAGCCTGACCAGCGCGTCGCTGAAGACGTGGGTGTAGCTCGGGTTGCCGGAGCTGCTGTGGGCTCTGCCCGTGGCGGGGTCGAAGGCCGAGGTGTCGTGGAGGCACTTCTCCACGTCGGTCTCCGCGGGGGGATAGCCCCGCCCCTTCTGCGTGCGGACATGGACGACGATGGGACCCTCGAAGGCGGCGGCGTGGCGCAGCGCCTGCTCCATGCGCGGGATGTCGTGACCGTCGATCGGCCCGGTGTAACGCACCCCCAGCGCCTCGAAGAAGGAGGGCGGTTCGATGACCTCGCGGAAGGCGGCGCGCATGCCGCGCCAACCGGAGAGGGCGAGCTCGCCACCTGGCAGATGGCGCACCTGCTCCTCGAGACGCTCCCGAGCGTGCACGAAGGATGGGTGCAGACGCAGCATCGAGAGGCTCTCGCTCAACCGCGAGACGGTCTCGGCGTAGGACCGGCCGTTGTCGTTCAAGACGATCACGACCCGTCGGCCGCTGTGACCGAGGTTGTTGAGCGCCTCGTAGGCCATGCCGCCGGTCATCGCCCCGTCGCCGACCACAGCGACGACCCGCCTGTGCTGCTGTCGGCCGTGGCCGTGCAGCGCCGTCGCGAGACCGTGCGCGTAGCTCAGGATCGTCGAGGCGTGGCTGTTCTCGACCCAATCGTGCTCCGACTCGGCGCGCGCCGGATAGCCCGACAGCCCGCCGGCCTGCCGCAGATGCTGGAAGCCCTCCCGCCGGCCCGTCAGCAGCTTGTGGACGTAGGCCTGGTGGCCGGTATCCCACAGCAGGACGTCGCTGGGGGAGGAGAACACCCGGTGCAGCGCGAAGGTCAGCTCGACAGCGCCGAGGTTGCTGCCGAGGTGCCCGCCCGAGCGGGCGACCGAGGCGACGATGAAGGCCCGCACCTCGGTCGCGAGCTGCTCCAGGTCTTCCTCGGAGAGCTCGCGCAGATCCTCGGGTGCGCCGATCTGGTCCAGCAGCATGGCGACGTCGTCCTTCTCGCGGCGGTCCGCCCACCGTAGCCGTTCACCGGCTGTCGAGTCTCTGACGTGCCGATGACTTGTGCGAGCATGGTGACCGTGACCACATCGGATGACACCTCCGCGACGGCGACCGGTCGCCGCAAGCGGGACCATCTCTCGCTCGCGCTCTCCGGCGACGTCGGGTTCGCCACCGTCACGACGGGTCTGGAGCGGCTGCGGATCCGCAGCCGCGCGCTGCCGGAACGCGACCTTGAAGCGGTGGACCTGAGCGCGCAGGTGCTCGGTCGCACGCTCGCCGCGCCGCTGCTCATCTCCTGCATGACGGGTGGGGTCTCGGAGGCCGGAGCGGTGAACGCCGCGCTGGCCGTCGCCGCACAGCGTCACCGGGTGGCGTTGGGCCTCGGGTCGGGCAGGATCATCCTGGAGGACGACGCCGCCGCGGCGAGCTTCGCCGTGCGCCACCTCGCACCGGATGCGCTCTTGCTCGCCAACCTCGGCGCGGTGCAGTTGCACGAGTATGACTGGCGCGACTGCCGGCGCTTGGTCGAGCGCTGCGAAGCTGATGCGCTGGTGCTCCATCTGAACGCCGTGCAGGAGGCCGTGCAACCGGGTGGAGATACCGACTTCTCCGGCCTGGTGGGACGCATCGCTGAGGTCGCTGAGCGGCTGGATCAGCCCGTGGTGGTGAAGGAGGTCGGGTTCGGGCTCGGGCCCGAGGACATCGCGTTGCTGGCCTCCGCCGGGGTCGCGGGCATCGATGTCGCCGGGGCGGGCGGCACCAACTGGGCGCGGATCGAAGGCGCGCGTGACGACCGGGCCGGCCGTGTGGCCGCCGCGTTCGCGGACTGGGGCTGGCCGACCGCGGTGGCGGTCGATCGGGTGCGGCGCGAGCTGGACCGCCTCGGCAGTCCGGCCTTGCTGATCGGGTCGGGCGGTCTCGCCGACGGGGTCGACGCGCTGAAGGTACTCTGTCTCGGCGCCGACCTCGCAGGTCTCGCCCGCGGCCTGTTGGCGGCAGGCGCCGCCGGTGCGGAGGCGGCGGTCGAGGCCGTGGGCGTGCTGGTCGAGCAGTTGCGCATCGCGGCCTGGGCCGCCGGCGCCGGCGCCGTCTCCGACCTCGAGCAAGAGCTGCTCGAGCCGGCTGGCCCACTCTGATCCGCAATAACCCATGGCTGAACGAGTCGCTGAGGGGGGATGCCGCTCATGCGTGGCATCTGCTGGTCGCGTCGCACGCTCAGCTCGCTAGTCTCGTGAGCCGTCCACCTGGCGTCGGCCCCACCAGACCCACCACATGAGCCCCTGGGCGATCATCGCGAATCCGAACACCACGTCCTCCAGCGGCATCCCGCCGGCCGAGAAGAGCGACGAGTCGGGGCAACCGAAGCGGATCGAGCTGAACTGCTCTTCGGCGTAGGTTACGACCGGTCGGCAGGTCAGCCAGCCGTCCACGAGCACCTGGAAGAACCCGACGATCGCCATGGCGATCCAGAAGCGCTGGTCGCGGAAGACGCCGGTGCGGAGGATGCGCTCCAAGCCGAGCGTCAGCACGAGGGCCACCGCGCTGAAGAGGGTGTACCCCAGCGTCACCGGACCGTCCGATCGCGAGTGGAGCGGCCGCGCCGGTTGACCCACGCGCGGACCGACGGGAGGGTCGCGCACACCGCCTCGTAGGCCAAGATCCCGCAGAGCGGGATCACGAGGAAGAAGAGGTACTCCTCGAGCGGCAGGCCCCACCAGCTCCAACCGCTGATGCGGGCGCTCACATAGTCCCAATGACCGAGCCCGGCGCCCACGAAATCCCAAGTGACGAAGACCGCGGCGACGCCGGCCAGGGAGAGGGCCAGCCGCTTCGGTTGCCGGTACACGCGGACGCCGAGCAACAGCTCCAACGGCAGCGTGATCAGCAGGCACAGGCCAAGCAGGATGAGGTACTCGAAGCGCTCCACGGCTTCCGAGTCTCGCATGCCCGGCCGGTATTAGCTGCGAGTGGTCCTGAGGCTACTCAGTGTGTTATGCTACCCCCCTTCCGACCCAAAGGGGTTCTTTTGGCGTGGGTATATATCGCCCAAGCAACAAGGTCAGAGCTACGCGTAAGGAAAGGAGGAAGAGGTGGCTGGTCGCAGCATGTGGTAGGCACTTTGTTCGGTTCGGTTGTGGAGCGAAAGGAGGGTGTGATGGCTGGTCGCAGCATGTGGTAAGGATCGGGGTCGCCAGGATTGTGATGTGAGTGACCTTCGGGTCGACGTACACTCTGTCCTCATGGCATCGTCCGGGGTGACATCGACAAGCGCCTCTAACCCTTCTGCATCGGGACGAGGCGCGTCGTTCACCCCGGCCTTCTGCGTCTACGTCACGGTGCTTGTGGGGGCCTCCCTCGCGAGTCTGCCGTGGCTCGTCCTGCAAGGGCGGCCGTACCTTCTGTCGGCGCTGCTCTGGATGGCGCTCTTGGCCGGTGCCAACCTTCTCACTATCCCAATGGCTCCGCGCTTACGACTTGAAGCCTCACTCGGCGCTCCAGTAATGATCGCTGTTGCTGTTATATTTCCTTGGTCCGTGGCCCTTGTGATTACCTTTCTCGGTTTTTGGTCGGAACACGAGGTACGGGAACGCGTCTCGCTCTGGCTCTCCCTCTTCAACCGTGCACAGCACGCGCTCTCAACTGCGGTTGCTGCTGCGGTCGCGGGTAACATCAGGCCGGGAGAGAGCACGCTTCGATTGGTGGTCTCCACGCTCGTGGCGGCAATCATCTACAACATCTGCAATACCGTGCTGGTCAATGTCGGAGTGTCGACGCGGTTTGCGGTCTCACCGATCGAGGCGGCCAACCACAGCTTTCAACCTGGCTTTGCGACGCTCTTCGGTGTCGTCTCACTGCTGGCGCTACTCTTCGTGGTTCTGCGTGAGCGGGTGGGGGTCTGGTCGCTCGCACTGGTCGCTCTTCCGGTCTGGCTCGGCTACCGCGCGCTGCAGTCGAGTCGCGAGGCTGACGAGCGAGCGAACGAGCTGGCCCAGCGGGTCGACGAGCTCGAGACGCTGAACAGGCTGGGGAGTGACCTGCTGCGGGCACGGCGCGCCAGCGACGTCCTGCTGACCGCTGAGACGGCGCTCGCGGTGATGCTGCCTGGCGCTCAGGTTCAGGTCGGCCAGGACCAGACGCTGCCGAGCGAGCTGCGGCGTGTCGCCGTGACCGGCTTCCCCGCCACCTTCATCGGCGTCAGCCAAGAGGCGGCCGCGCAGGCTCAGCAGGGGATCGAGGCCGTCGCCGGCCTGGCGGGTCTCGGCCTGCAGCGGGTGAAGCTCGAGGCCGAGCTGGCGGAGAACGAGAAGGCGCTCTCGCAACTTTCGGGCAGGATCCTCGAGGAGGGGACGCACGAGCGAAGTCGGATCGCACTCGAGATCCACGACGAGGTGCTGCCGTACTTTGCGGCGGCCGGCATCCAGGCGGACAACGCGCGCAGATCCCTGGAGCGGGGGGAGAGCGACAACGCGGGTCGCATGACAGACCTCACAATGGAAGCGATTTATGACGGCGTCGGGCGGCTGCGCACGGCGCTGGACGACATGCGCCGGGTGGTGGTGGTGCCCGGGGGCCTCCGAGAATCCTTGCAGAGCGCCCTGGACGAGTTGACCATCGAGCATCGGCTCCGCACGCACATGCAGGTCGAGGAACCGCTCCCGCAGCTCCCACTCGCCGTGGAGATCCTGGTCGTCGAGACGGTGAGAGGCTGTCTTTCGAACGTGGCACGGCACGCCAGGGCGACGAATGTGTGGGTCTCAACTCGTGCCAGAGACAATGCGTTCGTGGTCGCCATCGCCGACGACGGTCGCGGATTCGATCCCGAGGCGGTGGCGCCGGGCCATCAGGGTTTGGCATTGATGAAGCAGCGTGTAGGTTTGGTGAGGGGTCGGCTCGAAGTTGGCGGTCGGCAGGGCTCCGGTACGACCGTGACGGTGGAGGTGCCGATATGAGCGCGTTGCTCGTCGAACGGCCGAGCATCGCTCGAAGTGAACCGCTGCCCGGCGAGATCGACATCGTGATCGCCGAGGATCACCGCATCGTGGCCGACGGGATTGCCACCATGCTCTCCTTCGAGGAAGAGTTCCGCGTCTGCGCGATCGTGCCGACCGGCGAGGAGCTCCTCGACGTGGTGGAACGACAGCGGCCAGCCATCGCTCTCGTGGACGTCAATCTTGCGGGTCCGCTCGACGGCATCGAGGCGATCAGCCGCATGACGACCGAGGAAGAGGGAACACGCGCGATCGCCCTCACGATGTTCACCGACAACAACACGGTCGCACGAGCCGTCTCGGCCGGGGCGCTCGGCTACCTGCCGAAGAACATCCGAGGAGACGAGCTCGTCCAAGCGGTCCGAGCAGTCGCGGCGGGCAAGGGCTTTCTGCATCCGGACGTCGCACGACCGCTCATGGAGCGGTCGACGCCGGCTGCGACTGACCGGCGCTTGGAATCCCTGACACCGCGCGAACGGGACGTGCTGCAGCAGCTTGCGGTCGGTGGCACGACCCGCGAGCTGGCGCAGGCGCTGGGGGTGGGGGAGGAGACGGTGAAGAGCCATCTCTCCAGCATTTACTCAAAGCTCGGGGCCAGCGACCGGACGGCCGCCGTGGTGATCGCCATGCGCCACGGCCTCATGCACTAGGCAGCCCGCCTTGGCCACCGCGGACAGTCAGGTGCTCCAGATCGATGGTCAGCAGGTCGCGATCAGCAACCCCGAGAAGCCATTCTTCTCCGAGCGCTCCGAGACCAAGCGCGACCTGATCGACTACTACCTGTCGCTGCGCGAGCCGGTCATGCGGGCGATGGGTGGGCGCCCCGTGCTCATGCAGCGCTTCCCGAACGGCGCGGGCGGCACCTCCTTCTTCCAGAAGCGCGTGCCCAAGGGCGCTCCCGCGTGGCTGCAGACGATGGTCGTGTCGACCCCTAACGGCACCACGTCAGATGCCATGGTCGTGGCCGACCTCGCCCACGTGGCCTGGGCGGTCAACCTGGGCTGCTTGGGCTTCCATGTCTGGCCGAACCGTGCTCGGGACGCCGACCACGCCGATGAGTTGCGGCTGGATCTCGATCCCCAGCCGGGCACGGGATTCACACAGGCGCGGGCGGCGGCCTGGGAGCTCCGCGCGCTCCTGGACGAGCTCGGGTTGCGTGGGTTCATCAAGACCACCGGTCGCAAGGGACTGCACGTCTACGTCCGGCTGCTGCCGAGGTATGACTCCTACCAGGTGAGGGCGGCGGCGGTAGCGCTGGCTCGCGAGTTGGAGCGCCGGCGCCCCGAGCTGCTGACGGCTGCATGGTGGAAGGAGGAGCGCGGTCGTCGGGTGCTGCTCGACTTCAACCAGAACGCACCGCACAAGACGGTGTTCGGCGCGTGGTCGGTCCGCGCGCAGCCGGGCGCGCAGGTGTCGACGCCGATCCACTGGGAGGAGCTCGACGACATCGATCCTCAAGCGTTGACGATCGCCAGCGTTCCGGCGCTCGTCGCCGAGCGCGGGGATCCCTGGGCGCAGATCGACGAGCGCCCGCAATCTTTGGATCCGCTGCTCGCCATGTCAGAGCGCGATCTGGCGAACGGGCTCATGGACGCGCCATGGCCACCGGTCTATCCGAAGCAGCCGGGAGAACCGCCGCGAGTTGCTCCAAGCCGCGCCGCGCACGCCGAGTGAGGAAGTTCTGAGGGGCATGAGCAACGACGCACACGATGCGGGACACCGTCTACGGGAGGAGGGGGCGGGAACCCTCCCCCCGCATGGTGTGTCGGAGTAAAGCTTACCAGTATGCCCGTTGTGGGGCCAGTCTGCTCAATCACGGCCGCTTGTTCCCGTCGCGCCATATGCCCAGCAGATTGACAGGCGCTGGCTTCGCACGCACACTATCACCGTGTCCACATGGACACCCGCTGTCGTGTCGGTCTGCTCCCTGCCGCACTGCACCATGGCACTCGGACCGGGCGCCAACGCAGCGGAGCGATGCCGCGACCAAAGCACGTCAGGAGCGACCTTGCCGACGAGAGTCTTGCCGACGAGAGTCAGACGACTCGTATTTCTCCGCTCGCGTCTGGCCGGTCAGCCGTAAGCGTCGACCACCAGCCGCGACACCTCCGCGCCGTATGGCGGGAGGTGTTTTCGTTTCGCGGCCCCCTCATACCCGACGAGGTCACCATGGAGATCACAGGCGCACAGGCGGTCATCAAGGCGTTGGAGCAGGAGGGTGTCGAGGTCGTTTTCGGCCACCCTGGGGGCGCCATCCTGCCGGCGTACGATCCGATCCTGGATTCGCCCATCCGCCACATCCTCGCCCGCCACGAACAGGGCGCGGGCCACATGGCGGAGGGCTACGCGCACGCGACCGGACGGGTGGGCGTCGCGATCGCGACGTCGGGGCCGGGTGGCACGAACCTCGTCACGGCGCTTGCGGACGCCTACATGGACTCCGTCCCGATCGTGGCGATCACCGGGCAGGTCCCGACCGCCGCGGTCGGTGGCGACGCCTTCCAGGAGGCCGACATCACCGGGATCACCATGCCGGTGACGAAGCACAACGAGATGGTCCGCGACCCCGCGCGCATCCCGGGCGCCATCAGGGAGGCCTTCCACATCGCGTCCACGGGTCGCCCCGGACCGGTGCTCATCGACCTGCCCAAGGACGTGCTGAACGCCAAGACGCCGTATCAGGCCTCCGAGGTCCTGCACCTGCCCGGCTACAAGCCCACGCGGCGAGGCAACGGCAAGATGGTGCGCGCCGCGGTCAAGGCGCTGCTCTCCGCGGAACGGCCCGTGATCTACGCGGGCGGTGGGCTCGTGAAGGCCCAGGCTCACGAGGAACTCCGGCGGCTGGCGGAACGGCTCGAGCTGCCCGTCGTCACGACGCTCATGGCGCGCGGCGTCTTCCCCGACAGCCATCCGCTTCACCTGGGGATGCCGGGGATGCACGGTCACTGGCCCGCCGTCACGGCCATGCAGCGCGCGGACCTGCTGATCGCCCTCGGCGCGCGCTTCGACGACCGGGTGACCGGCAACCTCGCCGCGTTCGCGCCGCACGCCACGGTCATCCACGTCGACGTCGACCCGGCCGAGATCGGCAAGAACCGTCAGGCCGACGTGCCGATCGTCGGTGACGTTCGCATCGTGCTGGAGCAGCTCCTCCAAGTGCTGGAGTCAAAGCTCGTCGACGGGGCCGAGGCGGCCGACAGCCAGAGCTGGCGCGAGACGGTCAAGCAGTGGAAGATCGATCATCCGCTGTCGTGGCAACAGCAGCCGGACGGACCGCTCAAGCCGCAGACGGTGATCGAGGCTATCGGTCAGAAGCTGGCCGGCAGGGGGGTGGTCGTGACCGGAGTCGGCCAGCACCAGATGTGGTCCGCGCAGCTGATCCGCTATGAGCGCCCGCGCACCTGGATCAACTCCGGCGGCCTCGGGACCATGGGCTTCTGCGTGCCCGCGGCCATCGGCGCCAAGGTCGGAGTGGGCCAGACTCCCGTCGTCGCCATCGACGGTGACGGCAGCTTCCAGATGACCCTGCAGGAGCTCGCGACCGCGAAGACCGAGGGCGTGAACGTCATCTTCTGCGTCGTGAACAACGGCGCGCTGGGCATGGTGCGCCAGTGGCAGGAGCTCTTCTACAACGAGCGCTTCTCCCAGATCGACCTGGGCTTCGACGTGCCGGATCTCGTGAAGCTCGCCGACGCCTACGGCATCCCTGGTTTCCGCTGCGAGCGCGCCGAGGATGTGGAGCCCGTTCTCGATAAGGCGTTCGCCGTTGCGGACTCTCCCGTTCTCATCGACTTCCGGGTCGACCCGACCGAGAAGGTCTTTCCGATGGTGCCCGCCGGCGCCAGCAACGACGACATCGTCGAATCCGCCGAAGAGTGGTACGCGCGTGCCGGGGCGGCGACCACGGACAGTGGGGCCGGCGAGCCGGGCGGCGCAGGCCTGCCGGAGTCCATGCGCGAAGGCGACGTCGTGTGAGCGGGGCGCCCCGTTCATCCCAGCCTGACGGAAGGAACCGAGCATGAGTCTGCACACGTTGAGCGTGCTGGTCGAGAACCGGCCCGGCGTGCTCGCCCGCGTGGCCGGGCTGTTCAGCCGACGCGGCTTCAACATCGACTCGCTGGCGGTCGGTCCGACGACGCAGCCGGAGGTCTCGCGCATGACCATCGTGGTGGACGCCGCCCGGCAGCCGCTCGAGCAGGTCACGAAGCAGCTCAACAAGCTCGTGCACGTGCTGAAGATCGTCGAGCTCGACGAGGCCGAGGCCGTGAAGCGCGAGCTGCAACTCGTGAAGGTCGCGTCCGACGCGGGCATCCGCAGCGAGATCATCGAGATCGCCGACGTCTTCCGGTCCAAGATCGTGGACGTCGACACCGACTCCATCACCATCGAAGCGACCGGCTCGCCGGAGAAGCTGGCGGCCATGGTCCGTCTGCTGGAGCCCTACGGCATCAGGGAGCTGGTCCGTTCGGGCATGATCGCGGTCGCCCGCGGCGGCCGCAGCATGAACGAGGGTCGCGGCGTCCGGCTCGAACGCACTGCCTGAGAGTCCACCACACCCGGCGCTGTCCGTCCGCACGAGCACGCGCCACAACCACGAAGAGGAGCGAGCCATGGCCACGATGTTCTACGACGACGACGCAGCGCTGGAGGCACTGGAAGGGCGCACCATCGCCGTGCTCGGCTACGGCTCGCAGGGCCACGCGCATGCCCGGAACCTCTCGGAGTCGGGTCTGGACGTCGTGGTGGGCCTGTACATGGGCTCTCGTAGCATCCGAGACGCGGAGGAGGCGGGCCTTGAGGTGCTGCCCACCTCCGAGGCCGCCAAGCGCGGTGACGTCGTGATGATGCTGCTGCCTGACACGGTCGCCCCGGCCGTCTACCGCGCTGAGGTCGAGCCTGGCCTGGTCGAGGGGAACGCGCTCTTCTTCAGCCACGGCTTCAACATGCACTATGGCCAGATCACCCCTCCCGCCGACGTCGATGTCTGCATGGTCGCACCGAAGGGGCCCGGCCATCTCGTCCGCCGCACCTACACGGAAGGCACCGGGGTGCCGGCGCTCTACGCGGTCGGGCAGGACCACAGCGGCAAGGCCCGCCAGCTCGCGCTCGCCTACGCCAAGGGCATCGGCTCGACACGGGCGGGCGTGATCGAGACCACGTTCGCCGAGGAGACCGAGACAGACCTGTTCGGCGAGCAGGCGGTCCTGTGCGGAGGCGTCTCGAGCCTGGTGCAGAAGGGCTTCGAGACGCTGGTTGAGGCCGGCTATCAGCCGGAGGTCGCGTACTTCGAGTGCATGCACGAGCTGAAGCTGATCGTCGACCTGTTCTACGAGGGTGGGTTGGAGCGGATGCGCTACTCAGTCTCGGACACCGCCGAGTTCGGTGACTACCATTCCGGGCGCTACATCGTCGATGAGAGCGTGAAGGAGCGCATGCGGACGTGCCTGCGTGAGGTGCAGGACGGCACCTTCGCCCGGACCTGGATCCTGGAGAACATGGCCGGTCGGCCCGCGTTCCAGTCCGAACGCCGCCGCCAGGCCACCCATCCGATCGAGTTGGTCGGGCGGGAGCTGCGGTCGATGATGAGCTGGCTGCCGCAGCCGACCGAGCACTGAGCGCCGTGTCGAGGCGCCGTCTGCGGACGGTGATGCCATGACGAACGTCGCAGTGGCCGACCTGATCGCACAGCAGCGACCGTCGTTCTCCTACGAGTTCTTCCCACCGAGGTCCGAGGCGGGCGAGCAGCAGCTCTGGCGCGCGATCGGTGAGCTGCGCCCGCTGCGCCCGACATTCGTCTCGGTCACCTACGGAGCGGGCGGCAGCACCCGCGAGCGCACCCTGCGGATCGTCGCGCGGATCGCCGCAGAGACCGATCTGGTGCCGGTGGCGCACCTCACCTGCGTCGGTGCGTCGCGCCACGAGCTGTGTGAGATCATCCGCGAGCTCGCCGACGCCGGGATCGGCAACGTCCTCGCGCTGCGCGGGGACCCTCCGGACGGTCCCTCGGGCGCGTGGCAGGCGCATCCCGACGGGCTGCACCACGCGGACGAGCTCGTGGCGCTCCTGCACGAGGAGGGCGAGTTCAGTGTCGGCGTGGCGGCGTTCCCCGAGCTGCATCCCGAGTCGTCGGACCGTGCGGCCGACGTCGGCTTCCTGGCGCAGAAGTGCGCGGCGGGCGCGCAGTTCGCGGTGACGCAGTTCTTCTTCGACCCGCAGGCCTACTTCGATCACGTGGAAGCCGCCCGCGCCGTAGGCTGCGAGGTGCCCATCATCCCCGGTGTGATGCCCGTCACCAACGTGCGCCAAATCACGCGCTTCGCCGAGCTCTCGGGTGCGGCGTTCCCGCCGGACCTGGCCGAACGCCTGCACGCGGTGGAGGACGATCCTGACAAGGTGCGTGCCGTCGGCGTCGAGGTGGCGACCGCGCTCTGCCGCGACCTGCTCGCCGGCGGCGCTCCGGGGATCCACTTCTACACGTTGAACCGTTCCACCGCGACACGCGAGATCCACGCCAACCTCCACGACCGGTGAGCTTGCGTGGGTCATCGCCGCCGTCACGTCACGTGCGTGGTGGGTGGGGGGGCGCCC
>JBBSMR010000073.1:0-13912 GCA_038233095.1 Euzebyales bacterium | reverse complement strand
TCGGCGGGCGCGGCGCACTCCCGCCACGACGGTGAGCACCTGTCGTCCGGAACCGTCGGTCACCACGGTGGCCTCTGCGTCGTGCGCGGTGGTGGCGAGCTCGATGCCGACCAGGTCGGCCTGCCGGCCGGCGGCGAGCACACCGGCGTGCCCGTCCCAGCCCATCGCGCGGGCGCCGTCGACCGTGACGAGCCGCAGCGCTTGCTGCTCCAAGGATCGGGTGCGGTGACTGCCCGGACGGCCTGGCCAATCTTGCAGCCCCTGGGCGCGGGCCAGCCGTGCCCACGCGCGGGCTTCGGCGAGCACGTCGCACGTTGCGCTGATCGCCGGGCTGGTCGTCCCGAGCGCCAACGCCACCCCCGCGTCGGCGTAGGACTTCAGCGGTGCGCCGCCCGCGCGCAGGTCGGCGTCGGCGCGCGGGGTGCACACCACCGTGACGCCGCGCTCCGCGAGCAGCTCGGCCTCGCCGTCATCGAGTGCCAGCCCGTGAGCCAGGGATGTGGACGCGCGCAGCACCCCGCAGGCGTCGAGGTAGCGGACCGGTGAGCAGCCCGCGCCGCCGTCGAGCCACTCGAACTCCATGCCCCGCTGCGTGGCGAGGTCGGCCAACGGCCCGCGGCCCTCGCGCACCGCCAGCGCCTCGGCCGCGTTGCGGGCGGCCCGGACGTGCAACGGCACGTCCGCGCGCCCCGCCAGCTCGGCGAGCGCCTGCAGCACCCCCGTGCCGAGCGCGATCGGAGAAGCCGCGCAGACGCCGACGACACGGCCGGGCGCCTCAAGTGCCAGTGTTCGCTCCAGGGCGGTGACGACCTGGTCGTGCTCGCGGTTGTCGACCCAGCCGACCTCGACCCAGGACGTCCCACCCAGCCCGGCGCGGGCGGCCGCCGGCACCCCGGCCCCGCGCAGCACCGCGTCACCGGCGCAGGTGGTCCCGGCGCGCAGCAGCAGGTGCACACCGCGGCGCGCGGACCCCGCCCAATCTTGAGCGCTCCAGCTGGCCGTGTACCCGCTCACTGCCTTCATCCAAGGGACGTACGGCCCCGGCGCGGCGAGCGCGGTGGCGGCCCCCAACTCGACCTGCGTTGCCCCGTCGACGAGCCCGGGCAGCAGCACCCCCTCGACATGATGCTCCCGAACAGCGTCCCGCCGGAGCTCCACCGCTCGACCGACCTTCACGATCCTCTCCCCCGCCACGAGCACGCCGCCCTCGCTCAGGGGCGGACCGGTCATGGGACAAAGGACACTGGCGGAGTACAGAACAGCGGTCATCTGTGGACTGGTCCGCTCGTCGAGGCGCGGTCGCGGGTCCAGGACTGGCGTGCGCTCCGCGGGTCTGGCTCTCCTGGCGTAAGACGGTGCGACTGTAGCGCTTTGCGAGCAGGCACTGGCTGCATCACAATGCGAGGAATGCTGGGGTGAGCCGGTGGGTGGCTGACCTTCCGGCTATGCTCAGGAGCCGTGTGAGAGGCGCAAGGATGCAAGCCGCAAGCTCACAGAGACCGATCGTCGCGGAGCCATGATCCCGGTAACCGTTGTGGCCCTGCGTCTGCGGCGGCGCATGGCCGCCGACCAGAACCTCTCAATGCGCCAGATGCGCCAGCACTCGACCAAGTCGCTGCTGTGGGGCGAGCTGCTCTGGGTGGTCGGCCATCCCTTCCGAGCCGTCAGGGGGTGGCGCCGTGGCCGGTGAGGTCGAGGAGACACCGCTGCCCGGGGTCGGGATCCGGTACAGCTTCACCGCGTCGAGCGGAGTGCGCGTGTCGGTGCTGCACCATCACTCCGGTCGTCACCAACTCTTCGTCTCTGACGTCGACGATCCCGATGCGGCGCATCAGGTGCTCGCGTTCGACGACGACGACAGTCACGTCCTGGCCGAGCTGCTCGGCGCGGCCAGGGTGACGCGCGAGATCGACCGACTGCAGCAGTCGGTGGCCGGTCTCTCAATCGAGTGGCTGGGCATCCCCGATGGATCGCCGGCCGCCCAGCGCAGCATCGGTGACCTGCAGATCCGCTCCTCCACCGGCGTGACCGTTATCGCCGCCATGCGGGAGGGCGAGGCGCTGCCCGTCCCCGGACCGGACTTCTCCCTTCAGGCCGGTGACACGCTCGTGGTCATGGGTCGCCCGGAGGCCATCCGCTCTGCCGACGCGCTCCTGCGCGGCGGTTGAGGTGGACACCGCCACGCTCCTGTTGGAGCTGGGGGCGGTCCTGCTGCTGCTGGCGGTCGCCGCCCGACTCGCACTGCGCCTCGGACTCTCACCCATCCCGCTGTACCTCCTCCTCGGCCTCGCACTCGGGGAGGGCGGGCTGTACCCGCTCGTCACCGCGGAGAACTTCATCGAGCCGGCCGCGGAGATCGGGGTGCTGCTGCTGCTGTTGCTGCTCGGCCTCGAGTACAGCCCACAGGAGCTGGCCGCCGGACTGCGCTCCGGCTGGCAACTGGCCGTCGTCGATCTGCTGGCGAACTTCACGCCGGGGTTCGTGTGCGGCCTTCTGCTCGGGTGGGAGCCGGAGGCGTCGCTCGTGCTCGGGGGCGTGACCTACATCTCCTCGTCGGGCATCGCGGCCAAGCTGATCGACGACCTGGGGTGGCTCGGGAACCGGGAGACGCCGCTCGCGCTGGCACTCCTCGTGGCGGAGGACCTCGTGATGGCGGTTTACCTGCCGCTGCTCGGTGCGGTGCTGGCGGGGGGAGGCGCGCTCGCGGTCGGTGCATCGGTCTCCGTAGCGCTGGGCGTCGCCGCGCTCGCACTGGTGATCGCCTTCCGCTTCGGGCACATCCTCAGCGGTGCGCTGGAGTCCCCCTCGGGGGAGGCGCTGCTGCTCAGCCTGATGGGCGTCACCCTCTTGGTCGCCGGTGCGGCCGAACGCCTGCACATCTCCGCGGCCGTGGGGGCGTTCCTCGTGGGCATCGCCGTGTCCGGCCCGGTCCAGCACCGGGTCCAGGGCCTCTTGCAGCCGCTGCGGGATCTCTTCGCGGCAAGCTTCTTCGTTCTGTTCGGACTGCAAGTCGATCCGCGCAGCATCCCGCCGGTGCTGCTCGTGGCAGCGGCTCTGGCGCTCGTCACCGCCGCGACGAAGGTGGGTGGAGTGTGGTGGGGCGCGGCACGAGCGGGCATCCGACCGCCCGGTCGCCGACGGGCAGCCTCCGTGCTGATCGCCCGCGGCGAGTTCTCCATCGTCGTCGCCGAGATCGGCGTGGCCGCCGGTGTCGAGCGCGGGTTGGGCGCGCTCGCGACCGCCTACGTCTTGTTGCTGGCCGTCACTGGGCCGGTCGCCGCGCGCTTCACGGCCCGCTAAAGGACGCGCGCCCACCTGCCGATGCAGGCGCAGAGGATCCGATGACAACCCGTGAGGTGGTCCATGTTCGGCAGGAAGAAGCGTGCGCGCAGCGTGGCAGTCGACGACCAGGGCACCGTCGAGTGCGCGCTGTGCGGGCGGCGGTCCAAGCTGATCGCGCCCGACCGCTGCGTGCTCGGCCACCGCGTCAGCGTGAACAACCTCGCTGTCGCCGACGAATTCGAGCAGGACACGGACGCCGTGCAGGCGGACGCCGGCTCGGCGGATGAGCCCGAGGCCGTCCCGACCCCGACCGCGTATCAGCGCATGGGTCTCTTCGATGACCTGACCGGTGCTTCCGCTCCGGCCGAACGCGCTCAGGCAGCGCCGGGCAAGCCGGCCGAGCCCGCAGCCCAGCCCGCGGCACAACAGCAGCCCACGGTCGCCCAGCCCTCCCGGCCGGAGGTCGCTCGGCCTGCGGCGCCGGCCGAGCCCTCGGCCGCGCGACCAGCGCCCGAGCCTGTCGTCGCCCAGCCGGCCGCGCCCGCAGAGAACCCCTGGCTCACGCCCGAGGAGCCCGCAGCGTCCGACGTCGCGACCGACGACGAGGCCGACGATGGGTGGGGCTTCGACGAGCTGGTGACCTGGGACGAGGAGATCGTCGCCCCGTCCTCCCTCGACGTCTAGCCCGACCGGCGCGCGGGTGAGCGCCCGCCAGCGATCCGGAGCCGTCGCCTGCTGACCATCGCCGACGCCGTGGGCCTGCGGCGGTGCATGGTTCTTGGTGTCTGTATTATCCCATTTCGCCCTGGTCTCGAGTGGCCCTGGCGCGAAGGTGTGTCGCAGCGCCCATCTGGCTCCGTTTTGCGAGGGTCTCGCGTTGCGTCGACACGCTCCCCATGTCGATCGTGGCCGCTTAGGGGCTACCTCGCATTCTTATCCTCCGGGGTGGGCGGCACCCCCACGAGCTGGCACTCGCATCCGAACGGCGGTGCTGTGAAGTCGTATCGCTGACTGCTGTCGCAGCCCCGGGCGTGGAAGTAGTGCTGCTCGAGCCGTCCGACGCTGAGGTCCACAGCGCGTGCGCAAGATGCGGAATCGTCAGCCCGCTCGCCCACGGAAAGACCGAGACGGTGGACAGAGGGAAGGCTGCAGGATCGTGACGCCGTTCTATCCGGGAGCCAGCCGCTCCGTCAGCGTGTCCACGCCGGAGCCGTCGAGTGCCGCGACGCCCGCTTGGCGGCCTGTGGCGACGAGCATCAGGTCGGCGACCGGACCGGCGACGCGTAGCGCGCCCTCCCCGAACGTCCACGACGTGTCGGTCGCCTCGAGTCTCATCCCGCCGAACCGCTTCCTGGCGCCGTAGAAACGACTCGTGACCGCGTGGGCCAGGGCGGGCACCGCCCGCTCGGGTCGCATCGGTCGTTGCTGCCCCAACGGACGGGCGATGTCCTGACCGTGCACCAGGACATCGAGGAGAGGATCAACGCGACTGCTGCCCGGTGCGCGGGAGGCCGACCCGGCCGTCTCCCGGATCTGCCTCACCAGATCGTCAGGAGTGAAGCGTCGAGCAAGGGCCGCCGCGCGTTCCTTCTCCATCCGATCGAAATCTCCGCGGGCGCGGATCATCCCGAACAGAACGTGCCTCAGGGTGGTTGTGGTGCTCGTCGTGAGGTGAGCGACGACGTCGCGAACCGTCCAGCCGGGGCACAGGGACGGAGCTCGCCACTGTTCGGACGCGAGCGTGTCGAGGTACGCGCACAGGTCGAGCCGTTCCTCGCGCGTGGCGCGCAGTGCGTCGAATGGACCGTTGCCGTTCATGGGTCATCCGATCTCGATTGGGTGGGGTGGGGATTGCTCTGGAGTCGCAGACGGCGACAGGCCGACCAAGGGTCAGCGCCGGAGGGTCCCGAGGGTGTCGCGCAGGGCGACGGCGAAGGCGTCGGGTTGGTCCGCGAAGCCGATGTGGTCGCCGGGGAACATGGTCGGTTCCAGGTCCAGCGTGGCTGCGAGCGCCCGTGACGACCGGTCGCACAGCTCACCCGCCGATTCGGCGCCGATCCCGACCATCACGGGAACGCCGCCATCGCGGAGCGCGTTGATCGGGGGCTGCCAGAAGGTGGTCGACAGGTGCATCTGCTCGACACCGAACCGTTCGTCCTCGGCATCGCGCCCGTCCGGCTCGGCGCCGAACATCATCTCGAAGACCTCGGGCGGCAGCTCGATGTCGGCGGTTGCGAGGAAGTCGGTCCAGTAGCCGCGCCGGTCACCCGCGCGGTAGGTGTCGATCATCCGCTCTGTCGCGGCGCGCAGTGCCGACCGGTCCGTTGCGTTCATGGACACTCCTCAGGACATCAGTCTGGACGTGGGCGTCCAACATATCTCAGATTGGACGGACGCGTCTACTATGGCGTACATGAGTCAACAGGCAGGGGTTCGCGGACCTTCGCGGCGCAAGCGGCAGGACATTCTCGCCGCGGCGTTCAGACTGTTCCTCGATCGGGGTTTCGCCGCCACGACGATCGAGGACGTCGCCGAGGAAGCGGGTGTCTCCAAGCAGACCGTCTACGCCCACTTCGGCGGCGGCGGCGAGGGCGTGAAGGACGCGCTGTTCCGGCAGATGGTGGAAGCCGAGGTCGGCCGACGCGACGAGCCCGCGCATCCGCTCGCGGCGACGATGGCCACGACCGACGACCTCGGGACGGACCTCCGAACGTTCGCGCGCTGGCACCTGCACCTGGTCATGACCCCCGACCTGCTCCGCCTTCGGCGCATGCTCATCGGCGAGGCCGCCCGGTTCCCCAAGCTCGCCAGGTCCTGGTACGCCAACGGCCCTGTGCAGTCCTTCGAGATATTCGCCGAGTGGTTCACGGCCTTGCACGAGCGGGGATTGCTCCACATCCCTGACCCAATGCTGGCCGCCCAGACGTTCAACTGGCTGGTGCTCTCCACGCCGCTCAACGAGGCCATGGCACTGGGGGAGTCGCCGCCCGCTACGGCCGACCTCGACCGGTACGCCGACGAGGCGGTGCGGGTGTTCCTCGCCGCCTACACCCCTAGCGAGGCCTGCGGCGCCTGACTCGGGCGTCGCGGTAGCGCCGTCGATCAGCGGTCGTCATGGTGTCATCGCATCGCGGTCGACGGCGAGCAGTGTGCTCAGGTAGCGGCGGAGGTGGTCGACGCTGTCGCGCGCGATCTGTGGATCGTTGGCGGCCTTGCTGACAACGAACGCACCCTGCAGCACGGCCTGGGTGTGCAGCGCGAGGCTCGCGGCGGTGACACCGTCGGCCTTCGCGGCGTCCGTCAACGCGTCGGCGATGTCGGCTTGCAGGGTGTCGGCGTGCCCGAAGATGCTGTCGCGGCACGCGTTGCGGATCTCGGGACTGGCACCGAAGACCTCCTGGGTCATCGTCCCGACCAGGCAGGTGTACGCGGCGGGCTCTCCGTCGATGAGCGACCGCCGAAAGTCGACGTAGGCCAGGACCCGCTCGGCGGGCGTCGTCGGCTCGTGGTAGGACGCGGCGGCGAACAGCGCACCGGTCGTGGCCGACCAGTGCTCGGCAGCGGCGACGGCGAGCGCGTCCTTCGACGCGAAGTGGTGAAAGAACGCCCCCTTGGTGACACCCGCCGCAGCACACAGGTCATCGACCGTCGTGGCGCTGTAGCCCTGCGCCCGGATCACATCGACCGCCGCGTCGAGCAACCGCTCCCTGGCCATTCCCCTGGGCGGCTTGCCGGTTCCCGTTGCCACTGTCTCACGCATGTCGACAACATACCAACCAGTTGGTACTGTGTCGAGCGCTTGGCCCCGCTGTCGGCTATACGAGTCGGAGGAACGTCCGATGGTCCCCACCGAAGTTGCGTACTTCGCCACACCCGCACCGATGACCGCGACCGACGGTGTCCACGACACGGCGTTCGCCGGACTTGGGACCGACCCGGTCGAGGTGTGCGGCGTGGCGAGCGGTCTCATGGTGCACGAGTTCCTCGCCGGGCACTACGGCGTCGACATCCCACCCGAACACCGACACGAGATCGAGCACCGCTCCGTGAGCGAGCTCGTCACCGGCATCCTCGCGCGTGACCGACCACTGGATCGTCGAACGCTGGGACCCCGAGACCCGACGGTGGATCCGAGCCGATCCCCAGATCGATGACGTCCAACGCCGACTGCTCCGCATCGACTTCGACCCACTGGACCTGCCGCCGGGCCCGTTCCTCACCGGCGGCGAGGCATGGCGTAGGTGCCGCGCCGGGGACGACGACCCGCAGCGGTTCGGCATCGACGACATGCGCGGCCAGTGGTTCATCGCCGGATCAACGATCCGCGACCTCGCCGCGCTCAACAAGATCGAGACGCACACCTGGGGCGTATGGGGCGTCATTGGCGACCTGTCGTTTCGAGACCTCGCCGACGATGAGCGATCTCATGTCGACACGATCGCACGCACCATCGCCACCGCCGACCTCGCCGCGATCCGTTCGCTGTACGACACCGACGACCTGCGGATCGAAGGTCCCGTCGTCTCCGGCCGGACGCATCAACGCGTTGATCTTCCGCTCGCCATGACACCTACTCGACAAGCCTCATGACTCATATCAGCGACCGGGTGAACAGCGTTCACCAGTCCGGCGCCGCCGGCCGTGTCCGGTCGCCAGCTGCTGCCAGGTAGTGGTCGGCGAGCCCGCGCAGCAGGCTTCGCAGCTCGGGCGGATCCAGCACCTCGAAGGCGACATCGAGGCTGGTGAGGTACCACGCGATGTCGCGCAGCGAGCCGCTGCCCGTCTCCAGGATGCAGCTGGTGTCGTCGACCGGTTGCAGCAGGCCGGCCGCCGGCGGGACACGGTCGGCGACCGCCTCGGCGGGCGCGTGGAGGCGCACCCGCGCCCGCTGTGGCCACCCCCACGAGCCAGCTCCTCGGACCACGTGGGTCATTGCGTCCTCGGGCGGCTCGCGCGGCGCGAACCGTGGACCGGTGGGCAGCCGCGGTCGTACTCGGTCCGCGCGGAACGTGCGCCAGTCGTCGCGGTCGCGGTCCCACGCGAGCAGGTACCACCGGCGGCCGGTGTAGACAAGCCGGTGCGGCTCGACGCGCCGCACGCTGGTCCGGCCATCGTGTCCCTGGTAGTCGAAGCGCAGCAGGGCGTGTTCGTGGCAGGCACCCGCTACGGTGGTGAGCACGTCGGCGTCGACGGTCGGGCCGCCACCGGCGGCGGAGACCGTGGCCAGCCGCAGCGCGTCGAGCCGGGGGCGCAGTCGGGCGGGCAGGGTCTGCTCGAGCTTGGCTAGCGCGCGCAGCGCGGTCTCCTCGATCCCGGTGACCGAGCCGGACGCTGCGGCCCGCAGCGCGACGCCGACGGCGACCGCTTCGTCCTCGTCGAGCAACAGCGGCGGCACCGCGGCGCCGGCCCCGAGGCGGTACCCGCCGGTAATCCCCGTGCTCGAGTGCACCTGGTAGCCGAGCGTGCGTAGCCGGTCGATGTCGTTGCGGACCGTCCTGGTCGTGACCTCCAAGCGATCGGCCAGCTCGGCACCGGACCACGTTCGCCGCGCCTGCAACAGCCCCAGCAGCCGAAGCAACCGCGCCGACGTCTCCAACATCTGTGTCAGTCTGCCCCGCATCGAGGAACTTAACGTTCCGCAATGGCAACTACGGTCGCCTCAAATGCCACATGACACGAATAGAGAGGACCCACTGTGAGCCTACGAGGAGTCGCCACGATCAGCTTCTGGGCCGACGACGTCGCGGCCGCCATGGCCTGGTACGCCGATGTGACTGGTGTACCGGCGTACTTCACCCGACCAGGACCCGACGGGACCACCGCGTATGCCGAGTTCCGCATCGGCGACTACCAGACCGAACTCGGCATCATCGACCGCCGCTACACAGCGGCCGAGGCAGCGACCGAGCCCGGCGGCGCCGTCCTCTACTGGCACGTCGACGACCTGCACACCACCGTCGAGCGACTGCTGGCGATGGGCGCCAGTGTCCACGAGCCGATCACCGCCCGCGGTGACGCCGGGTTCGTCACCGCCACAGTGATCGACCCGTTCGGCAACCTGCTCGGCGTCATGCACAACCCGCATTACCTCGACGTCGTCGCGTCGGCCAGGCAGGCCTGACGTGGAGATCCTGGAGTTCTGTGACTCGGACGGCTGGCAGACGTGGCTCGCCGCACACCACGACGAGCGTGCAGAGGCGTGGCTGCGGATCGCCAAACGCGGCACCAAGGCAGGCCTGATCGACATCCGCGACGCCCTCGAAATCGCGCTGTGCTACGGCTGGATCGACAGCGTCCGCCGGCGCCTCGATGACGTGTCTTACCTCCAGCGGTACTCGCCCCGCCGATCCAATAGCCCATGGTCGAAGCGCAACGTCGCCAGGGCCGAGGCGCTGATAGCGGCCGGACGCATGCGCCCGGCCGGGCTGGCGCAGATCACGGCCGCCATGGCCGAGTGCCCGTCGGCGGATCCATCGCAGCCCACCGCTACCGTCCAATCCGGCGTCGCCTCCGCCCTGGGTTCGGCGCACCAACTTCGCGTGCGGTCGCGGACGTAGCATGGCGGTGTGGCCGCCGAGACCGATGACCCGTTCGCCCGCGCCGACACGGCGCTCGTGGCCGCGGTCGCTGACCCTTCCCCTTCAGAGGAGCTCACGCTCGCAGAGTTGAGCGCCCGCACCGGCATGCCACCGGAGGCGCTCGAGGCGCTGGAGCGTGAGCGCCTGCTCCTGCCCCGCCAGGTCGACGGCCAGGCTCGCTTCACCCCAGGAGACGAGCAGGTCGTGAAGGCCGGCTTGCGGCTGCTGGAGGCGGGCGTCCCGCTCGACGAGCTGCTGGCCCTCGCGCGCCATCACGACGAGGCGATGCGCGGGGTAGCCGACCAAGCGGTGGAGCTGTTCATCCGCTTCGTGCGTGACCCCATCCAGGGCACGGCTGCGTCGGATCAGGAAGCTGCCGAGCGGCTGGTCACCGCCTTCCGCGACCTGCTCCCCGCCGCGGGCGCGATGGTGGGCAACCACTTCCGCGGCCTGCTGCTGGCCGAGGCCCAGGCGCGCATCGAACGTGACGGCCGGCCCGATGAGCTGGCGGTCCTGCGCAACGATCGCGGATGAGCGCCGTACCGACCGCGCTGCGCTGCCGCACGACCTCCTGGACGTGCGAGTCCGACCTGCTGAGCCTGCTCGGCGACCCCCACGGCTTCGTCTGGCTCCGCGAGGGCGAGGGCTTCGTCGCCTGGGGTGAGCACGCACGCATCGAGGTCGGAACCGGACCCGACCGTTTCGCGCGCGCGAGGACCGCGCTGCGGCGGCTCTTCGACGAGACGCGGGTCGACGACGATGTGGAGTTGCCGGGCACCGGTCCGCTCGCCTTCGGGGCGCTCACCTTCGACGCGCACCGCTCGGGCTCCGCGTTGATCGTGCCCCAGGTCGTGCTCGGCCGGCGTGGAGGCCGAGGCTGGCTCACGACCATCGGCGACGCTGCCGACCCGGTGCTCGCGTCGGCGCCGGCTCCTCCCCGTCACGAGCGTGTCCGCTACGAGGGCTCCTCACTGCCCGAGCTGCGGTGGATGGCCGCGGTGACGCATGCCGCACGGGCCGTCGAGGCGGGAGCGCTCGAGAAGGTGGTGCTGGCCCGCGATCGGCGGGTCTGGTCGCGCAGCACGTTCGACGCGCGTTATCTGGCCGGTCGGCTGACGGAGCGCTTCCCCACCTGCTGGACGTTCGCCGTCGACGGCCTAGTCGGCGCGTCGCCGGAGTTGCTGCTGGGCCGGTCCGGGCGCTCGATCAGCTCGCGTGTGCTGGCCGGTTCGGCGGCCCGGGGCGGCGAACCGGCGCTCGACCGCCGTCTCGGGGCGGAGCTGCTCGCCTCGGAGAAGGACCTGGCTGAGCACCGCCCGGCTGTGGCCCGGGTGAGAGACGTGCTGCGTCAGTACGCGCCCGACCTCCATGGCGACCCGGCGCCGAAGCTGCTGCGCCTGCCCAACCTGCAGCATCTCGCCACGGAGCTGCGGGGCACCCTGTCGGCCGGCGACGCGGCAGCCCCATCCGCGTTTGAGCTGGCCGGGGCGCTGCACCCGACCCCGGCGGTGTGCGGCAGCCCGACTGGGACTGCGCTGGCGATGATCTCCGAGCTCGAGGCCATGGACCGCGCCCGCTACGCCGGCCCCGTCGGCTGGGTCGACGCCCGCGGCGACGGCGAGTGGTGCATCGCGCTGCGCTGCGCCGAGCTCGACGGCTCCCGCGCGCGTCTCTTCGCGGGCGCGGGCATCGTCGGCGCGTCGCTGCCGGAAGCCGAGCTGGAGGAGACGCGCCTGAAGCTGCGCGCCATGCAGTCGGCGTTCGACGGATGACCGGCCGGATCTACGCGGGCACGGCGTCGTGGACCGACCCGACCCTCGTGAAGGGCTCGGACTGGTATCCCAAACGGTCGATGTCCGCCGAGGAGCGGCTGCGCTACTACGCGTCCATCTTCACGGCCGTGGAGGTCGACGCGACCTACTACTACCCCCCGACGGAGCACCTCGCCGGCCTCTGGGTCGAGCGCACACCGGCGGACTTTCGGATGAACGTCAAGGCGTACGGCCTCCTCACCGGCCATCCGGTCGCTCGGCGGTCGGTCTGGCCGGACGTCGCTGAAGCGCTGCCCGCCGAGGAGACCGGCAACGTCTACCTGGAGCACCTGCCGCCCGAGGCGGTCGAGCTCGCGTTCTCCCGCTTCCACACCGCCCTTGCTCCCCTCTACTCGGCCGGCAAGCTCGGAGCCGTGCTCTTCCAGTTCCCGCCCTGGTTCACCGCGCGCAAGGAGAACCGCGAGCTCCTGCGCGGGCTGGGAGAGCGGCTGCCTGACTACCCCATCGCCGTGGAGTTCCGTCACGCGAGCTGGATGGAGGACGACCAGGCCGAGCAGCGCACGCTCGGGCTGCTGGAGGAGGCGGGTCTCGCCTACGTCAGCGTCGACGAGCCGCAGGGCTTCTCCTCCTCGGTGCGGCCGGTCGTCGCCGCCACCGCTGAGCTCGCGGTGGTGCGTTTCCACGGTCAGAACACCGACAACTGGAACAAGCAGGGGATCTCCGCCGCCGAACGCTTCCGCTACCTCTACACCGAGGACGAGCTGCGGCGCTGGGTCGACCCGGTCCGCCGCCTCGCCGACGAGACCCAAGAGACGCACGTCATCATGAACAACTGCTACGCGGACTACGGCGTCCGCAACGGCCGTCAGCTCGCCGAGCTGCTCGAAGAGGGTCTGCAACCCGACGCCCCCGCCGCCCAGGCGGTGATGGACCTGCCGAGCGAACAGGAGAGCTGAATCCTGCGACAGCGGAGCGTGCCTAGCAGGCGCTGGCGGCGCGGTAACGAAAGAGAGAAGACTTCTCCACAGGGTTCGGCGCCATGCGGAGCCCGAACGCTGCCGCGGCGTCACCGACGACCCATCGGGAAGCGGTCGGCTCCTCGATTCCGCAAGAACGCGTCGGAAACCGACGCCGTCTGTAACTCACGGACCCACCCCCGCGAGATTCTCATCATCCCGGGACGCGCCGCAAGGCGCGGTGCAGTGCTGACACACGAACCCACCACAACGGCGCGCTCCTCAATACCGGGCATCCCAACCGAGTACTCCGGTGAGGCCGCCCCGGGAGATTCTGGTCGCGATTGATGGGATCCTCGACGAAGTCGGCTGGGAAGAGACCGAACGCGGTCTGCGCCACGCCGCTACCCAACTCCACCACGGTGCCGGAGAACTCGTGACCGAGGATCTGGGGGCGCAATGCCCCTCAGGTCGCGGAGCGAAGTGCATGTGCAGGTCGGACCCACAGATGCCGGCATAGGCGTTGCGCAGCTTGACCTGGCCGGGGCCCGGCAGGCCCGTCGCCACCCGTGGGAGGCTCGTCCGAGGCTGCTCGAGGCCGCTCTGGACCTGTTCGCGGAGAACGGGGTGAGCGGGACGTCGCTGCAGATGATCGCCGGCCGGCTCGGGGTCACCAAGTCAGCCGTTTACCACCAGTTCCCCGCCAAGGAAGAGATCGTCATCGCGTTGGTGGACCCGAGTCTGGAACAGATCAGTCGGACCCTCGATGAAGCCGAGCGGCAGCGCACCCTGCAGGCACGGGAGGACGCCTTCATCGAAGGGCTGGCCGGCCTCGTCGTGTGCAACCGCCAAGGCGCCGCGCTACTCCAAGGCGACCCTGCACTTCCGGCGATCATGCGCGGCTATGAGCCCTATCAGCGGGTGATCGAACGTGTGACGCGCGTGATGCTGGGTGCTGCTCGCCTGCGGTCGACGCATCATGAGCACTCGCGCGCTGGAGTGACCGCGACGCTGCTGCGGTCCGCGGACTACGCCACCACGACGGTACCGGCCATCAGTTCGGCTCCCAGCCGGTACGTCCGCACCTCCCCCGAGGAGGCGACAAACACATGACCGATATGCTACGAACGGTCCCCAAGAGCCCGGCACGGATCAGCACGCCCTGGACTCCAGCCCATTGCGTCGTCGCGGCGTCCGCCAGCAGTCGTCATTCCGGGGTTGTGCCAACGGATTTGCCGACGTCGAGTCGGCCGCCTACAGGAGGGTCACCTTCGGCAGAGCTCGGTGCTACTGGGCCTCGTAGAGGCGCCGCAGCTCGGGGAGG
>JBBSMR010000072.1:0-13994 GCA_038233095.1 Euzebyales bacterium | reverse complement strand
CGACCAGCCAGCCGAAGAACTGCTGCAGCGAGCGGTAGCGGAAGGCGACGGTCGCGGGCTTCCAGCGGTCGGCCTGGTCAGCGAGGTAGGTCTCGATGGCACGGCGCGAGAGCGGGTCGAGGTCGTGCTCGACGGCGAAGGCGGCGAGCTTGCGGGCGGACTCGGTGTACGTCTGGATCGTTCGTGGCGAGCGGTTACGAGCCCGCAAAGACCGCGTCCAGGAGGTCAGGAGAGCCTCGAGGTCGAGCCGATCCGCCCCGGAAACCATCGCCCGTCCCTTCGTCCATTATCTGCTCGCTGTGCGCTGTGCTACCCAGCATACAGGATGGGAGGGTGGTGAAAACGCAGGTCAGGCGGTGTTTGGTGGGCCCGGTGGGGATCGAACCCACGACCAAGCGATTATGAGTCGCCTGCTCTGACCACTGAGCTACGGGCCCGCACTGTCAGGCTACCCGCACCGGGGCCCGGGGTCGGCCCCTCGCGCGCTCGGGGGGCGGACCCCGCGCGAGCCTCTCACTCGCCAGTGCGGCGAAGGTTCCGCGTCGATCCACTACAGTCGCGCGCAATCGCACCGACAGGTGGTTTGGCGTATTGCCGGGCTGCTATCGTGGCTCGGTCGCGGTCCGGGGTAGCTCAACTGGCAGAGCAGTCGGCTGTTAACCGAAAGGTTTGTGGGTTCGAGTCCCACCCCCGGAGCAAACCAGTCATGCCACCCGAAGTGTGGAGTTCGCCTTCCCGGGAAACGAACGCATGCGTTCGCTCCACGCAAGGAAAGGCGTCGGCATGCGTGCCACTCAGGTCATGAAAGTCGTGGGTTTCAAGGGTCTCGTGGGCTTCAAGTCGGGGCTCTACATCGGCACGGCGCTGGGATACCTCCTGGGCGCCAAGCTCGGACTGAACACCGGTCGCGAACGCTACGACCAGTTCCGGACGCTGACCCGGTCCGCCGGCCGCTCCGCCCCGGTTCGCCAGCTCACTGGGCTTGCGGACCGCGCCGCGCAGCGCATCGAGGAACGAGCCGGCCAGGGCGTCGGCAAGGTGACCGAACTGGTCCGCTCCTCTTCCTCGCGGTCGGATTCCGGAGAGTTCAGCAACGGAGGTCGACCCACAGAGCGATGAGGCCGCGGACCGGGCGGGGCCGCCCGTCAGTCCAAGAAATCGCGGAGCTGGTCGCTGCGTGAAGGATGACGCAGCTTCGAGAGCGTCTTCATCTCGATCTGTCGGATGCGCTCGCGGGTGACGCCGAAGGCCTCCCCCACGTCCTCGAGTGAGCGGGGCTCGCCGTCGGTCAGGCCGAAGCGCAGCCGGATCACCTCCTGCTCCCGGGGCGAGAGGGTGTGCAGCACCTCGTGCAGCCGCTGGCGCAACTGCCCAGCGCTGGCGGCGTCCGCCGGGACGACCGCTCCCTCGTCCTCGATGAAGTCGCCCAGGCTGGCCTCATCCTCACCGACCGGGGTCTCCAGGCTGACCGCCTCGCGACCGAGCTCGAAGATGTCCGCCACCCGTTCCTCGCTCATCTCCAGCGCACGTCCCACTTCGGCGTTGGTCGGCTCGCGTCCGAGCTCCTGGACGAGCTGGCGCTGCGTCCGCTTCACCTTGTTCATCGTCTCAACGACGTGCACGGGGATGCGGATTGTGCGCGACTGATCGGCGACCGCGCGCGTCATAGCCTGGCGGATCCACCACGTCGCATACGTGGAGAACTTGTAGCCCCGCGTGTAGTCGAACTTCTCCACGGCACGGATGAGCCCGCAGTTGCCCTCCTGGATGAGGTCGAGCAGGGGCAGGCCGTGCCCCACGTAGCGTTTCGCGACCGAGACGACCAAACGCAGGTTCGCTTCGATGAGGCGTGACTTCGCGACCTCGCCACCGAGCGCGATCCGCCGGAGCTGCAGCCTGCGCTCGCGCGGCCACGCGGCGTGGCTCTGCAGCTCCGTCGCCGCCAGACCCGCCTCGATCCGCTTCGCGAGGTCCACCTCCTCCTCGGCGGTGAGCAGAGCCACGCGGCCGATCTCGTCGAGATACTGGCGCGTGGGGTCCGACGTCGCCGCTGCGCGATCTTCCGTGGAACCAGACGGGCGCGGCGCGGCAGCCCCGGCAGCATGATCGGACCGCTGCGGTGGTTGCTTCACCGTACTCACCGGTGTCCTCCCTCCAGAAGCTCGCGGCGGCGCGACTCGTGTTGCATGAGCTCGGTCGTCAGGCGGCGGCGCTCATCGAGCTCAAGCTGCTCGCCCACGGTCTGCAGTCGGCGCTTGATGCGGTCGACGTGGCGCTGTCGTGTCGCTGCTCGCAATCGTGCCACCAATTCGACCCGAGCGGAGGGATCTTTCCCCAGGGTGTTCTCCTCGAGGGCAAGGGCGCGGACCCGGGCGCGCGTCTCCTCGTCGGGGAGGGCGTCGAGAACCGGCCCGAGAACCGCGCCCCTGGCTCCAATGAGCGCAACGAACAGCATGCGGGAGGCCTCGCTCGTGAAGTCCTCGGCGTCGAGCTCCGCCCAAACGGGGTCATCGGCGTCCTCGGTCTGCAGGAGCGCCTGCAGCACGAGTCGCTCGAGGCGCAGCTGCGGGTCACGCGGGACGCCGTGGGACGGCGGCGTGGGCGGCACTCGTGCTGCAGGCGCGGCGGTCTTGCCCGGTCCCCCACCCGACGCCAGCTCAGCGTCCAGCTCCCGTTCGATGAGATCGGCGGAGAGCCGCACGGCCGGGGCGACGACGTCACGCACGTAGCGGTAGCGCAACGCCCGATCCGGAAGGCGAGCGAGCAGTGGGAAGGTGCGCCGGTAGGCCTCGACCTGGCCTTCCGGCGTGCTCACGTCGGCGTCGCGCAACAGGTGCAGCATCTGAAACTCCACCGCCGTCTGGGTGCTCGCGAGCGCTGCTTGCACCGCCTCGCTGCCACGACGGGCCAGGTCGGCCGGATCTTGTCCCTCGGGCAGCGGCACGACGCCGACCTCGCGCAGCCCGACCTCGTCGGCCAGCTCGCGCGCCCGTTCCGCCGCGTTCAGCCCGGCGCTGTCGGCGTCGAGGGCCAACATGACCCGCCGCCCGAACTTCTCGAGCTGGCGCAGATGGTCGGCCGTCAACGCCGTCCCGCAGGTGGCGACCGCGTTGCGGACACCGACAGCGTGCAGCCCGATCACGTCCATGTAGCCCTCGACGACCAGCGCGGTGTCGCTGCGTTGGATCTCGACCCGGGCCCAGTTCAGCCCGTACAGCACCCGGGACTTGCGGTAGACGTCGGTCTCGGGTGAGTTGATGTACTTGGGCGCCGGCCCGTCGCGAGGCCCGGTCGCCAGCGCGATATCAGGCAGCGTGCGCCCGCCGAAGGCCACGACGTCGCGCCCGCCGGCGTCGAAGATGGGGAACATCACCCGACCGCGGAAGCGATCCAGGTGGCCTTGCCGCCCGGGCGAGGCGAGCCCCGCCGCGACGAGCTCGTCGACGGCGAAGCCCTCGGCTGTGAGCGCACGCACCAGGCCGTCCCAGCGGTCCGGCGCCCAACCCAGTTGAAAGTGCTTACGCTGGTCGACCGTCAGACCGCGCGCCTCCAGATACGCACGCGCAGGCATCGCGTCGTCACGCTCCAACTGATCGGCGTACCAGGCGGCGGCCTCCTCCAGACAGGCCGTGAGACGGGTGCGACGGCCGAGCGCGCGGCGCTGACCCGGGTTGAGCTGGGTGTAACGCAGGCTGACGCCTTCGATCCGTGCGAGCCGTTCGACCGCCTCGGGAAAGGAGAGCGCCTCGATCTGCTGCAGGAAGGCGAAGACGTCTCCGCCCTCGCCGCATCCGAAGCAGTGGAACAGGTTGCGGGCGTTGTCAACCGTGAAGGACGGGGTGCGCTCGTCGTGGAAGGGGCAGAGCCCTTTCAGCCTCCCTCCGGACGGCCGCAGCGACGTGTACTCGGCGACCACCCGCGCCAAATCCGCCCGCTCGCGGAGAGACTGGATATCCTCGTCGTTGATGCGCCCGGCCACACCGCGCCTCCTGCCGTCCAAGAGAAGTGTAGAGAAGAATCGTCGTGGTGCATCAATGCCTCCCACGATGGGAACCCCGGAAGCGATGCTGGATACGGAAGCCGTGCTGGAGCTGACCTCCGGCGAGGGTTGGGAACGGTTGGTCCGGGGGTACCGCCTGGCCGGTCTGCTGCTCAGCGCCCATCGGCTCGGCCTGCTGAGCGTCCTGAACGAGCAGGGGCCGCAGCGTGCCGACGAGCTCGGCACTGCGCTGAACGCCGACGTCGAGCTGACGCGGGCGTGCTGTCGCGCGCTCGAGGCGGCCGATGTCTGCCGGCGCGAGGCCGACGGCGCCTGGTCCCTCACGCCGAGCGGGCAGTGGCTCGCCGCGCAGCCGGCAGCCCGTCTGGAGCTCGACGCTCTGGCCGACGACTACCATGCGTGGGGACGGCTCGATAAGCGCGCCCGGGCTCTCGCGAGCGCCGACTCGTCGCCCGTCGTCTCGAACGGCGCTGCGGGCGACCGCAGCGATGTGGATGACATCGCGACGGATCAGGCGGCGGCGCGACGCTACGGAAGCCGCCTGGCTGCCCGTCACCGCGAGCAGTTCGAGCATCTGGTTGACGCACTGGAGCCGAGCCGGGCGGTGCACGTGTTGGACGTCGGTGGCGGCGAGGGACAGCTGGCCCGCACTATCGTCCGACGTTGGCCCGACGCGACGTGCACCATCGTGGAGGTGCCGGCGATGGCCGCCGTCGCCGCGGAGCGTTGCGCTGGTGAAGAACGGATCACCGTCCGACCTGCGCACTTCTTCTCGACCCCCGAGGACGGCGACGAGGTTCTGCCCCGCAGCGCCGACGTGGTGATCGTCTCGCACATCCTCGACAGCCTGCGTCAGACCGATCAACGCCAGCTCTCTTTGCGCACGGCGAAGGTGCTGGCGCCGGGCGGCTGCATGGTGAGCTGCGAAGCGGTCCTGCACCACGACTCACGCCACTCCCTTGACGTACTGCTGTCGATGGTTGGCCAAGCCGTGCAACGCCGTGAGGGCCATCTGCTCACCATGCACGAGCAGGACACACTGCTGCGCGCGGCCGGTCTGGCCGCCGCCGACGAGTGGTGGGTCGCTCCCGACGTCCGCGCGGTGCTCGGCGTGCGCCCGACCGCGGGCGTGGAGCCCGCTCTGCGCGTCATCCGTCCCGCGGAGCCGTCAGCCACCTGGTAGGAAGAACGTCCCGAACAGCTCCAGCGCTTCGGTGTCGCCGAGCGCCGCGACATAGTCGACCACGCGCAGCTCCAGCGGATCGTCGTGGTGCGCGGACGGCAACCTCCCGGGGTTCTCCAGGAAGTACACGACGAGGCTCTCAAGACAGTGGACCGCCTTGTCGCGCTCGTCACGCACGACCGGCTGAGCGTAGACGCGTTGCAGCAACACCCCTTCGAGCTGATCCAGCGCGACGTCGAGCTCCGGGCTGATCTGCACGTCGGGCTGTCCGCTCGACGCGGCGATGACGTCGGAGACGAGCCGGTTCACACGCGCGCCGTGGGTCGAACCGAGTTGGAGCACGAGATCCTGTGGCAGCTCGTCGGCGCCGAGCATGCCGCTGTGCAACGCAGCAGCGAGATCGTGCGTCAGACAGGCGATGCGGTTGGCGAGGCGGACCACTTGGCCCTCGGCCGTGGCTGGGGGAGGCATCGTCCAGGGGTGGTGCAGGATCCCGTCGCGCACCTCGTAGGTCAGGTTGAGCCCCGCGCCCTGCCGCTCGAGCCGTTCGACGACGCGCAGGCTCTGCTCGTGGTGATGGAAGGCCGGCTCGGTGAAGAGTGAGAAGGCCTGCTCCCCCGCGTCCGAGAAGGCGGTGTGCCCCAGATCATGGCCGAGCGCGATGGCCTCGACGAGATCCTCGTTGAGCCGGAGGCCGCGTGCGATCGTGCGGCCGATCTGGTCGACCTCCAGGGTGTGGGTGAGCCGGACGCGGTAACGGTGCGGCTGCACCCCGATCTCGGTAGAGATGAAGGCGTGGGTCTTGTCGTGCAGGCGCCGGAACGCCCGGCAGTGCAGCAGGCGATCCCGGTCCTGTTGGAAGACGGTCCGGAGCGGATCCGCTTCCTCGTGGCGTTCGCGGCCCTTGGATTCGGCGGCGCGTGTCGACCAAGTCGACAAGCTCGCCCGCTCGAGCTCCTCGGTGCGTGCCCGGACGTTCCGCCACTGACTCACGACCGGCATCGTAGCATCGGCGCTCTGCCCGGTCGTGCAAGGCGCACGGCGGCCTGACATGTGAATCGCCGCCGGCGATGCTCACAGTATTGGTGGTGGCGCTGCGCAGCAGCGCCCTCGCCTGTTGAGTTCCGATGCGTGCACGGCGCGCCACGGTGAAGGGAGTGCGGTGGAGACCGTGAAACCCCGCGAGCTGCAGCTCGCCGCCCGCCTGGCCGAAGCGCTGGTCTACACCACCGGTGTGGCCGGTGTCATCGCCGGAGGCCTGCTCTTCCGCGAAGGCCAAGCCGGCTTCGCGCTCGTCGCCTGGACGCTCACGTTCACGGCGGGCGCGGCCCTGCGCATCGCCGCCTACGCGGCGCGTGCGCTGGCCGACCTGCTCGTGCGCCAGGCGCGCATGGAGGAACGCTTCGCCGACCTTGCGACGGCCGAGGGGCGCCCAGAGTCAGGCGGTCGAGAAGGGCCGCCCGACCCGTACCGCCGATGGGGCGGGCATCACTGAGGGGGCAGACGCTCCGCCAGGTACGCGAGCAGCCGGTCGATGCTGACGCGGTCCTGCTGCATGGTGTCGCGGTCGCGGACGGTGACGCTGCGGTCGCTCTCGACGGTCTCGAAGTCGACCGTGACGCAGTACGGCGTGCCGGTCTCGTCCTGCCGGCGATAGCGCTTCCCGATCGAGCCGGCGTCGTCGTACTGACTCATCCAGCGTGAGCGGACCAGCTCGGCCACCTCGCGCCCCGTCGGCACAAGCTTTTCGTTGCGGGAGAGCGGCAGCACGGCGACCTTCAGCGGGGCGAGCGCCGGGTGCAGCTTCAGCACCGTGCGGCGCTCCATCTTGCCGCTGGCGGCCTGCGCCTCCTCCTCGCGGTAGGCGTCGACGAGGAACGCCAGGGCGGAACGCTCGACCCCCGCGGCCGGCTCGATGACGAACGGCACGTAGCGCTCGTCGAGCTCGGCGTCGAAGTAGGAAAGATCCTTGCCCGCGTGCTCGGCGTGCTGGCGCAGGTCGAAGTCGCTGCGGTTGGCGATCCCCTCGAGCTCGCTCCACGCGAACGGGAAGCGGTACTCCACGTCGACGGTCGCCTTGGCGTAGTGGGAGAGCTCGTCCTTGCCGTGGTCGCGGATGCGCAGGTTCTCCGCGCGCATCCCGTGGTCGAGGTACCACTGCCAGCGCTCGGCGATCCAGTACTCGTGCCAGTCCTCGTCGGTGCCGGGACGCACGAAAAACTCCATCTCCATCTGCTCGAACTCGCGCACGCGGAAGATGAAGTTGCGGGGCGTGATCTCGTTGCGGAAGCTCTTGCCGACCTGGGCGATGCCGAACGGGACCTTCTGGCGGCTGGTGAGCTGGACGTGCGCGAAGTCGACGAACATCGCCTGCGCCGTCTCCGGGCGCATCCACACCTGCGAGCTGGTGTCCTCGGTCGCCCCGACGAACGTGCGGAACATGAGGTTGAACTGCTTCGGCTCGGTGAACTCCTTGTTGCCGCAGTTCGGGCAGTACGTCTCGCCTTTGGCGTTCGCCGGCAGGTGATCGCCGCGCCAGCGCTGGTTGCAGCTCGTGCATTCGACCAGCGGGTCGGTGAAGCCCTCGACGTGCCCCGAGGCCTCCCAAACCCGCGGGTGCATGAGGATCGCGGCGTCGAGCTGCACGACATCGCCGCGCAGTTGCAACATGGCCCGCTTCCATGCGGCTTTCACGTTGTCCTTGAGGGCCGCCCCGAGCGGACCGAAATCCCAGGCGCCACGCAGCCCGCCGTAGATCTCCGAGGAGGGGAAGATCAGACCTCTCCGCTTGCAGAGCTCGACGATCGTCTCCATCGTCACGTCGTGCTCACCGGGAGCCGTCTCGGCGTCGGGCGGCACGTGGGAGATGACGGTCCGGGCAGGCGGTGCTTCGGCGCTCACAGCGGTTCCTTGGTCGGCTCGGTCGGCACCCGGCTGGCTTGCGGGGTCCCGCCAGGCTAGCCGAGGCGGGCATGGGGTAGGTCGCCGCCAGACCCTCTCGCGTCAAGGAGCGCCCATGTCATCGTTCGCCCCACTCGTCCGCTTCGCCGCCGCAGTTGATGACCTCGCCTCGGTCACCTGGTTCCGGTGGAAGCTGCGCCACGGGCGCCTGGAGCCGGTCCGCCTGAGCCCCTACCGCGGAAACGGGACCACGGCGTCCTGGACGGTGCGCGGCCGTCTGGTCGAGGCGTCCGCCGTCGAGCACGGCTCAGAGGACGAGCCCTGGTGGCGCAACGCGGCCACCGCCGTGCGGCGGTTCGTCGCCGCCGACGTGCCCGGCGGGCTCGTGCGGGCGGGTGAGGACGGCGTCGAGGTCGTCACCGACGTCGAGGGGTACTTCGTCGCCGAGCTGCCCGCCGACGGGCGGACCGGCTGGATCGACGTGCCGCTGGAGCTGCTCGGTCCCACGGCGCCAGGCCAGCAGACCGTGCGCGCCAGCGCACCCGTGTTGGTTCCCGAGTCGGACGCGGAGTTCGGCATCATCAGCGATCTTGACGACACCGTGATCTGGTCGGGCATCACCAGCACGCTCACGATGCTGAAGCTGGTGCTCTTCCACAACGCGAGCACGCGCACGCCCTTCCCCGGCGTCGGCGCGCTCTACCGGGCGCTGCAACGGGGACCCGACGACAAGGGGCGCAATCCGGTCTTCTACGTCTCGTCGAGCCCGTGGAACCTGTACGACCTGCTGGAGCGCTTCCTGGAGCTGCACGACATCCCCGCCGGCCCACTCTTCCTCACCGACTGGGGGCTGGACGCCGGCAAGCTCATGCGCGAAGAGACCAAGGCGTTCAAGCTCAACCGCATCGGCGAGCTGCTCGCGACCTATCCGGAGCTGGATTTCGTGCTGATCGGGGACTCCGGCCAGCACGATCCAGAGATCTACGAGCAGGCCGTGATCCAGCACCCGGGCCGCATCCGGGCCGTCTACATCCGCGACGTCGCCCGCGATGAGCGTGATGCCCAGGTGCACACCGTCGCCGAGCGGATGCGCATCGCCGGGGTGCCCACGCTGCTCATGTCCGACTCCCCGGCCGCCGCCGAGCACGCCCGCTCGGAGGGACTGCTGTCCGAGGCCGGACTCACGGCTGTCCAAGAAGCCCTCCCATCCGCGTAGTTGGTCTGCTAAGGTGCGTTCACTTCTGTGTGGGAGGAACGACGCATGGCCGAACGACCGCTCGTGGAGATGGACGAGGTCAACAAGTGGTTCGGTGACCTGCATGTCCTGCAGGACATCAACCTCGACGTCGACCACCAGGAAGTGGTCGTCGTCATCGGTCCCTCCGGATCGGGCAAGTCGACGCTCTGCCGCTGCATCAACCGTCTGGAGCCCATCCAGCAGGGGACCATCAAGATCGACGGCGAGACGCTGCCCGAGGAGGGCAAGGAGCTCGCGAAGCTGCGCGCCGACGTCGGGATGGTCTTCCAGCAGTTCAACCTCTTCGCGCACAAATCCATCCTGGAGAACGTCACCCTCGGGCCGATCAAGGTCCGCGGGAAGGACAAGGACGAAGCCCGCGAGCACGCCCAAACGCTGCTCGACCGGGTCGGCATCGGCAACCAGAGCGACAAGATGCCCGCCGAGCTCTCCGGCGGCCAGCAGCAGCGCGTCGCGATCGCGCGGGCGCTCGCGATGCAACCAAAAGTCATGCTCTTCGACGAGCCGACCTCCGCGCTCGACCCCGAGATGATCGCCGAGGTGCTCGACGTCATGCTCGAGCTGGCGGACGAAGGCACTACTATGATAGTAGTGTCGCATGAGATGGGCTTCGCACGATCGGCCGCGCAACGCGTCGTCTTCATGGACGAGGGCCGCATCGTCGAGGTCGCCCCACCGAAAAAGTTCTTCGACGACCCGCAGACCGAACGGGCACAGGACTTCCTCTCCAAGATCCTGGCCCACTGAAGACCCGATCCGCCTGACCTTCACAGAAGGAGCGCCATCATGAGAGAACGACTCACGAGGCTGCCGTTGGTAGCCCTGCTCAGTGTCCTTGTCCTGCTCGCCGTCGCGTGTGGTGGTGGCGAGGAGGAGCCTGCCGGCGATGCCGCCGCCACCGGTGGTGGCGCAGAAGCAACCGGTGCCGCCCCGACCGGCAGCGAGAGCGGCGGCGCCACCGCCGGTGTCGATGCCGAGGGCGTGCAGGCCCTGAAGGAGGCAGGCACCGTCCGGGTCGGCATCAAGATCGACCAGCCGCTCTTCGGCATCCAGTCACCGAGCGGCGTGGAAGGCTTCGACGCCGAGATTGCCAGGCTGATGGTCGAGGGCATCTTCCAGGATGGTGATCCCGATAGCCACATCGAGTTCCAAGAGGCCGTCTCGGCCAACCGGGAGCCCTTCCTGCAGAACGACGAGGTCGACATGGTGATCGCCACCTACACCATGAACGAGGACCGTGATGAGGTCGTGGACTTCGCCGGCCCCTACTACAAGACCGGTCAGCAACTGCTGGTGCCCACTGACAACCCCGAGGGCATCCAGAGCCCGGATGACCTCAACACCGGCGACCTCACCACGTGCTCGGTGCAGGGCTCGACGTCGATCGAGACTTTCCAGGAGCTCGCGCCGGACGCGGACACCATCACCTTCGACACCTACTCCAAGTGCGCCGCGGCCATGCAGGACGGCCGGGTTGACGCCGTGACGACCGACGGTGCGATCCTGTTCGGTCTGCAGGACGAGTTCGGCGACTTTGAGGTCGTGGGCGAGGAGTTCAGCGATGAGCCCTACGGCATCGGCATCCCCGAGGGAGCGACCGACCTGCGCCTGTTCCTCAACGAGCGCATTTGCGAGATCCAGCAGAACGGCGAGTGGGCCCAGGCGTTCGAAGACACCGTCGGAGCGGTCGCGGAGACCCCTGAGCCGCCGGAGATCGGCAGCGTCGGCCTGTACGACGAGCTCTTCCCCGAGGGCAGCAACTGCCCGCAGGCGACGGGAGGCGGCGGCACGTCGACCGAAGCCGGCAGCGAGATGAGCACGGAAATGGAGACCAGCACCGAGATGAGCACGCCGATGGAGACCAGCACCGAGATGAGCACCGACATGAGCACGCCCATGGAGACCAGCTCCTAATCAACGAAGGGGGTGGGGAGTACTTGAGCTCCTCACCCCCATGACCTGAGGCGGTGGCATGGACTTCATCGGATTCCTCATCGAGTTCGCCCCCCGGTACCTGAACGGTTTTCAACGGTATGTGAGCCTGGCGCTCTTCTCGTTCGTCATCGCCTTCGTTATCGGCGTCATCATCGCGTCGTTCAGGGTCAGCCCCATACCTCCCCTGCAGCGATTCGGCACGGCATACGTGTCGGTCTTCCGCAACACGCCACTGCTGGTCCTCTTGTTCCTCTTCTTCTTCGGTGGCCCGAAGCTCGGCCTGACCTTCTCTCCCTACGCCACCACGGTGCTCGTCCTCGGGCTCTACACGGGCGCCTACCTGGGAGAGACCATCCGCTCCGGAATCAACGCGGTCTCGAAGGGGCAGGCGGAGGCGGCACGGGCGATCGGCCTCGGCTTCACCCAGGTGCTCGGCTTCATCGTCGTCCCGCAGGCGTTGCGCACCGTCGTCGGCCCGATCGGCAACCTGTTCATCGCCAACGCCAAGAACACCGCGCTCGGCCTCACGATCGGGTACGCCGAGCTGACGAGCGTCGCGCAAACCCTCGCCAACCGAGAGGCGCGGACCGTGGAGGCCTATCTGTCTGCCGCCTTCATCTATGCCACGTCCCTGCTGATCGTCGGAGGTCTGTTCGGGCTCATCGAAAAGCAAGTCGCGATCAAGCGCTGAGCGGTAGAGAAAGGGACCCACGTTGAGCAGCATCCTCACCGAAGAGCCGGGCCCCAGAGGTCAGCGGCGCATCCAGATCGCCAACTGGATCTCGGTGGCGGCGATCATCGCGCTTCTCGCCTACGCCATTTGGCGGTTCTGGCAGGCCGGCGAGTTCGAGGCCGAGCGTTACGAACAGCTCATCGCCTTCGGGGAGGAATGGCCGCAGTTCGTCATCTCCGGTCTCGGCTACACGATCCGAGCCGCGGTGACCGCCATGGTCCTCGCGACCATCATCGGGTTCGCGATGGCGCTCGGGCGCCTCTCACTCAACCCGGTCACGCGTTGGACTTCGCGCATCTATGTCGAGTTCTTCCGCAGCATCCCCGTCCTCCTCTTCATCCTCTTCGCCTTCCTCGCTCTCCAAGATCTCGGCCTAGGATTCATCACGCCCTTCTGGGGGCTGGTGATCGGACTGACCGCGTACAACAGCGCGGTCCTCGCCGAGATCTTCCGCGCCGGGATCCTCTCCCTCGACAAGGGTCAGTCGGAGGCGGCCTCGGCGATCGGACTGAGCTACTGGCAATCGATGCGCCTGGTCATCCTGCCGCAGGCCGTGCGACGCATGACACCGGCGATCGTCGCGCAACTCGCCACGCTCACGAAGGACACTTCCCTGGGGTTCGTGATCGGCTATCAAGAGGTGTTGCGCCGCAGCCAGGTCATGGGGGAGGGCTCCCCACGCAACGTCCTGCAGGCCTACTTCTTCGCCGCCGTCCTCTACTTCATCGTGGTCTACGGGCTCTCCCGTGTGGCCCGCCGGCTCGAGCGCCAACAGCGCAAGAAGTACGGGGCAAAGCGAATCGAGGTCGCCGGCGGTCCGGAGGACCTCGACGCGATGGGCGAGGAGGTCGACGAGGACGAGACGCGCGAACGGGAGCCGGCCGTCAGTCGCTAGCCTGCGCCTTCCCACCCACGAAGGAGCACGGCATGAAGGCGATGGGCATCGAGCAGTACGGAGGCCCCGAGGCCATCATCGAGCTGGAGTTGGACCAGCCGAAGGTCGCTCCCGACGGCGTGCTCGTCCGTATCGCGGCGGCGGGGGTCAATCCGGTCGACTACGAGGTCCGCGCCGGCGGGCTGGACGGGGCGTTCCCCACGCACTTCCCGCTCGTGCTCGGTTGGGACGCGGCCGGGGTCGTCGAGCAGGTCGGCCCAGCCGTCACCGCGTTCGAGGCCGGCGACCGCGTGCTCGGCTATTGCCGCAAGCACTGGCTGCAGGAGGGCACCTACGCCGAGTACGTGGCCGTGCCCGACCGGTTCCTCGCCAAGCTCCCCGAGGGGGTCGACCTGCACGAGGCGGGCGGGCTGCCGCTCGCGGGGCTGACCGCGCACCAGGCCATCGAACGGATGGGCGTCCGCGAGGGTCAAATGGTGCTGGTCCACGCAGCCGCCGGGGGTGTGGGCCACTTGGCCACCCAGCTCGCCGCCGACCGGGGGGCGACCGTGCTCGGCACGGCCAGCGCCGGCAACCACGACGCGCTGCGCCGCAACGGCGTGGCCCACCCGATCGACTACCGCGAGGAGGACGTCGTGGCGGCCGTCCGCGAGCTCGCGCCGGACGGTCTCGACGCGGTCTTCGACCTGCTCGGCGGCGAGACACAGCAGGAGAGCCTGCGGATGCTGCGCTCCGGCGGCGTCTTGATCTCGATCGCCGAGCCCCCCGACCCGCAGGCCTGCGCGGACGCCGGCGTGCGCGGCGGCTACGTCTTCGTGCGCCCCTCGGGCTGGCAGCTCGCCGAGCTGGTCAGCCTGTGGGCCCAGGACCGGCTGCACGTCGACGTGGAGGAGCTGCTGCCGCTGGAGGAGGCCGCGCAGGCCCAGTCGCGCTCCGAGGAGGGCCACGTGCGCGGCAAGCTCATCCTGCGGGTCGACTGACCGCGCTTTCGACGCTCACGCCCCTGCCGGGCGAGGCGTTCCCACCGGGACGCGGCCCAGAGCAAGAACTCGCGGCTCCGCGAGTTCTTACCGGACGGCGGCCGCATTG
>JBBSMR010000071.1:0-14345 GCA_038233095.1 Euzebyales bacterium | reverse complement strand
CGAGTTGAAGATCGGCCTGGCGACCCAGGACCAGATCCGGATGTGGTCGAACGGCGAGGTGAAGAAGCCGGAGACGATCAACTACCGGACGCTGAAGCCGGAGAAGGACGGGCTCTTCTGCGAGAAGATCTTCGGTCCTACCCGGGACTGGGAGTGCTACTGCGGCAAGTACAAGCGCGTGCGCTTCAAGGGCATCATCTGCGAGCGCTGCGGGGTCGAGGTCACGCGCTCCAAGGTCCGTCGCGAGCGCATGGGCCACATCGAGCTGGCCGCGCCCGTCACCCACATCTGGTACTTCAAGGGCGTGCCGTCGCGCCTGGGCTACCTGCTCGACCTCGCGCCCAAGGACCTTGAGAAGATCATCTACTTCGCGGCCTACGTGATCACGGCAGTCGACGAGGATGCGCGGCACCGTGACCTGGCGGAGCTGGAGAAGGAGGTCGCCGTCGAGAAGAAGCAGCTCGAGCAGGAGCTGGACCTCGACCGCGACCAGCTCATGAAGGAGCTCGAGGGCGAGCTGGCCGAGATGGAGCAGGCCGGCGCCAAGGCCGACGCCGTGCGCAAGAAGCGCAAGGAGTACGAGAAGACCCTCAAGCAGCTCACCGTCTCGGTGCAGGAGCGCAGCACGCGGTTGGACGACGTGCTCGACACGTTCAAGAGCCTGGCGCCCAAGCAGCTCATCGCCGACGAGCTGCTCTACCGCGAGCTGCGGGACCGCTTCGACGAGTACTTCGAAGGCGGCATGGGCGCCGAGGCCATTCGCGACCTGCTGGCCAGCATCGACTTCGAGGCGGAGTCCACCGAGCTGCGCGACGTCCTGGCCACCGAGGCCGAGAAGCTGCGCTCGGGCGCCCGCAAGGTGCGCTCGCAGAAGGCGACGCGGGCCATCAAGCGGCTGAAGGTCGTCGAGGCCTTCCGGACCACCACGAATGACGCCACCGCCATGGTCCTGAAGGCCGTGCCGGTCATCCCGCCCGACCTGCGTCCGATGGTGCAGCTCGACGGCGGGCGGTTCGCCACGAGCGACCTGAACGACCTGTACCGGCGCGTCATCAACCGCAACAACCGGCTGAAGCGGCTGCTCGACCTCGGCGCGCCCGAGATCATCGTGAACAACGAGAAGCGCATGCTGCAGGAGGCCGTCGACGCGCTCTTCGACAACGGCCGGCGCGGCCGCCCCGTCACCGGGCCCGGCAACCGACCGCTGAAATCGCTCTCGGACATGCTGAAGGGCAAGCAGGGCCGGTTCCGCCAGAACCTGCTCGGCAAGCGGGTCGACTACTCCGGCCGCTCGGTCATCGTGGTCGGCCCGGACCTGCAGCTGCACCAGTGCGGCCTGCCCAAGCAGATGGCGCTGGAGCTCTTCAAGCCGTTCGTGATGAAGCGCCTGGTCGACCTGAACTACGCGCAGAACATCAAGAGCGCGAAGCGGATGGTCGAGCGTGCGCGGCCGCAGGTGTGGGACGTGCTCGAGGAGGTCATCCGCGACCACCCCGTGCTGCTGAACCGCGCGCCCACCCTGCACCGGTTGGGCATCCAGGCGTTCGAGCCCAAGCTCGTCGAGGGCAAGGCCATCCAGATCCACCCGTTGGTCTGCGCGGCGTTCAACGCCGACTTCGACGGCGACCAGATGGCCGTGCACCTGCCGCTCTCAGCCGAGGCGCAGGCCGAGGCGCGCATCCTCATGCTCTCGGCCAACAACATCCTCTCGCCGGCGAACGGCCGGCCGCTGGCCACGCCGTCGCAGGACATGGTGCTCGGCAGCTACTACCTGACGTTCGCCGAGTCGGCGAGCTCCAATGGCGGTCATCCCGCGGCCGACCTCATCGCGGCGGCGCGTGAGGGCGAGGCGAGCCTGCCGAGCTTCTCCGGCGCCGCGGAGCTGATCATGGCGCTCGACGCCAAGCAGGTGCACCTGCAGGACTGGGTGCTCGTGAAGCTGCGCGACCGCGCCGTGAACAGCGCCGATGTCTTCGGTGAGGTCGACGACGAGGATGTCACCGACGGGGTGGCGCGCTCGGCCAAGGGTGTGCGCGTCGTCACGACGCCCGGCCGGGTGCTTTTCAACGAGATCCTGCCCGCCGGCATCCCGTTCGTGAACAGTCTGGTCGGCAAGAAGGAGCTGGCTGACCTGGTGAACCGCTGCGCGGACAACTTCCCCCAGTGGGAGACCGCGGCGACGCTGGACCGCATGAAGGACATCGGCTTCGAGTACGCGACCCGCGCCGGTGTGACGGTCTCGATCGCCGACGTCGACGCCCCGCCGGAGAAGACCGCGATCCTGGCTGAGCACGACGACCTCGCGCTCACCGTCGAGAAGCAGTTCCGCAAGGGCATCATTACCGACGACGAGCGGCGCCAGGAGCTGATCGAGATCTGGACCGAGGCCCGCAACCAGGTCGCGCAGGCCATGGAGGCGAACTTCGACCAGCTGAACCCCATCTACATGATGGCGAACTCGGGTGCTCGCGGGAACATGACCCAGCTCAGCCAGATCGCCGGCATGCGCGGTCTCGTGGCCAACCCGCGCGGCCAGATCATCGAGCGGCCGATCAAGGCGAACTTCCGCGAGGGCCTCAGCGTGCTCGAGTACTTCATCTCGACGCACGGCGCGCGCAAGGGTCTCGCCGACACCGCCCTGCGCACCGCCGACTCGGGGTATCTGACCCGTCGGCTGGTGGACATCGCCCAGGACCTCATCGTGCGTGAGGAGGACTGCGGGACCACCCGCGGGCTGCCGATCGTGGTGGGTGAGCGGGACTCGCAGACCCTGTACGGCCGGGTGCTCGCCGACGACGTGGCCGTGCCCGGCACCGACCGGACGCTGATCGAGCGCGGCACCGAGGTCACCGACGCCGAGGTGCGCCTCTTGCGCCGCGTGCTCGTCGATGGTCTGGACCCCGAGAGCGGCGAGCCGCTCGACGCGGCACCCACGGAGCGTGAGCGCAGCGTCAGGGTGCGCTCGGTGCTGAACTGCGACGCCGCCTTGGGTGTCTGCGCGGCCTGCTACGGCCGCGCGCTGGCCGAGGGCAAGAAGGTGCAGATCGGCGAGGCGGTCGGCATCATCGCCGCCCAGTCGATCGGTGAGCCCGGCACCCAGCTCACGATGCGGACCTTCCACACCGGTGGTGTCGCGGGTGAGGACATCACCCACGGTCTGCCGCGTGTCGTCGAGCTGTTCGAGGCCCGCACCCCGAAGGGGAAGGCCGAGCTCGCGCACCTCTCGGGCACCGTCTCGGTGGACGAGACCGAGAAGGGCATCAAGCTCACGGTCGACGGAGGCGGCGAGGACAACTCCCACAGCGTCACGATCTCCCGCCGCGCCCGGGTCCGGGTCGAGGACGGCGAGTCGGTGAAGGTGGGCCAGCTGCTCACCGAGGGCTCGATCGATCCTCACGAGATGCTTGAGATCCTCGGTGCGCGCGAGACGCAGCGGCTGCTCGTGCGCGAGGTGCAGGAGGTCTACCGCTCGCAGGGCGTCTCGATCCACGACAAGCACATCGAGCTAATCGTCCGGCAGATGCTGCGGCGCGTGAACATTGTCGAGCCGGGCGACACCGGCTTCCTCCCGGGGGAGCTCGTCGAGCGGTTGCGCTTCACCGACGAGAACCGTCGCGTCATGGACGAGGGCGGTCAGCCGGCGAACGGACGGCAGATCCTCATGGGCATCACGAAGGCGTCGTTGGCGACCGAGTCGTGGCTCAGCGCCGCCTCCTTCCAGGAGACCACACGGGTGCTCACCGAGGCCTCGATCGAGGGCAAGGGTGACGACCTGGTCGGGCTGAAGGAGAACGTGATCATCGGCAAGCTCATCCCCGCGGGGACGGGCCTGCGCCAGTACCGCAGCGTGCGGCCCCTGCCGACGGAGATGCCCGAGCAGCCCATCCCCGCCGACATCCTCGACCAGTTCGCCGACGGCTACGAGGCCGACGCGGGCTGGACGATGGGCGAGGACGAGCGCTCGTGACCGCCGCGCGGTAGGACCTTGTCGAGCCTCGGCACCGACGCCGACGACCCGCGCATCGTTCGCAGGGGCCTCGCGGTCCTCCGACGCGCCATCCGCGAACGACCCCGGGCGTTCGCGGTGGCCCTCGCCGGAGCGACCCTGTACGCCGCGGCGACCGTGGGCTCATCGCTCGTGCTGGGCGCGATCACCGACCGCGTGATCGTGCCCGCCGCCGAGACGGGCGCCACCACCGTCGCTGCGGTCACCGCAGGCGCGTTGGTGGTCGTCGGCATGGCGCTCGCCAAGGTGCTCGGCATCCTCGGACGCCGGCTCGGCGCGTATCACATGCAGCGCCGCCTCGAGGCCGATTACCGGCTGCGGGTCACCCAGCGCTACACGCGCCTGCCGTTGGCATGGCACCGGCAACACCCCACAGGAGTGCTGCTCGCGAACGCCAATGCCGACATCGAGTCGGCGTTCTCCTCGATCGCGCCGCTGCCGCTCTCCGCCGGCGTGCTCGTGCTGCTGGGGATCGCTGCGGTCGTGCTGGTCGCGATCGACGGCTGGCTGGCACTGGTCGCGCTGCTGTGCGCGCCGCTCATCGCGCTGGTGAACATGCGCTTCAACGCCCACGTCCGGCGGCCCGCAACGGCGGCGCAGCAGGCCAGAGGCGACGTCTCCGCCGTCGCGCACGAGAGCTTCGAGGGCGGGCTGGTCGTGAAGACGCTCGGTCGGGAGGACGCCGAGACGGAGCGCTTCACGGTGCGTTCGGAAGGCTTGCGCGACGAGCTCATCGAGGTCGGCCGGGTGCGGGCGGTCTTCGACCCGATGCTGGAGTCGCTGCCGACCCTGGCCGTACTGGCGTTGCTGGTCACGGGCGCATTCCGGTTGCAGGCGGGGGCGGTGACCAGCGGCGACCTGATCGTGGTCACCTACCTGTTCGGCCTGCTCACCATGCCGCTGCGGGTGATCGGCTACCTGCTCGGTGACTTGCCGCGGTCGGTCGTCGGATGGGACCGCGTGCAGCGGGTACTCGACGCCGACACCGAGATGGCGACGGGCGAGACGATCCTGCGTGCCTCGGGACCGGCCGAGGTCGCGACCCGCAACCTTGACTTCGCGCACGCGGACGGCGAGCGGATCCTGCACGACGTCTCCCTCGGGGTCCGCCCCGGCACGGTGACGGCCCTGGTCGGTCCGACCGGCTCCGGCAAGTCGACGCTGGCGGCGCTGCTCGTGCGCCTGGCGGACCCTTCCGCCGGCGGCGTCGAACTGGACGGCGTCGACCTGCGCGAGCTCGCGGCGCTCCAGCCATCCGCGCACACGGCGATCGTCTTCCAGGACACGTTCCTGTTCGACGACTCCGTGCGCGAGAACCTCACGCTCGGCGAGCCGCGCTCGGACGCCGAGATCCACGCCGCCTGCGAGCTCGCGCAGGTGGGCGACGTGATCGCAGCCCTGCCCGACGGCCTGGAGACCTCGCTCGGCGAGGGCGGGACGAGCCTCTCCGGGGGCCAGCGGCAGCGCCTCGCGCTGGCCAGGGCGCTGCTGCGCAGGCCCCGATTGCTCATCCTGGACGACGCCACGTCGAGCGTCGATCCCGCGGTCGAGGCGCGCATCCTCGACGGCCTGCGCGAGGCCAACCTGCCCGCCACGGTCATCGTGATCGCCTACCGGCGGGCCACGATCGGACTGGCGGATGAGATCCTCGTCGTCGAGCGCGGCCGGGTGATCGGTCGCGGCACCCACGAGGAGCTGCTGGCACGGCTCGACGTCTACGCCGAGCTGATCACCGCGTACGAGGCAACCGCCGCATGAGCGCGCGGACGGGCTCGACAGACTCGATGGGAACGCTGCGACGCGGCCTGCAGCTCTCTCCAGAGCTGCGACGGGGGCTCGCGGGCACGCTCGCGCTGGCCGTGGGCAGCACAGCGGGCCGGCTGGTCGTGCCAGTCGCGATCCAGCAGATCATCGACACGGGACTGTTCGCGCCGTCGGGGGTCGACACCGGTCGTGTCATCCAGCTCGTGCTCGGCGCGCTGGTCGTGGTCGCGCTGGCCGCCGTCTGCTCGTCGTTCATGGCCGTGCGGCTCGCCGTCGTCACCGAGACGGCGCTCTCGTCGCTGCGGGTGCGCACCTTCCGCCACATCCATGACCTCTCCACGCTGCATCTGGCCGAGCAGCACCGCGGGGCGCTGGTCTCCCGCGTCACCGCCGACATCGACCAGATCAGCCAGTTCATGCAGTGGGCCGGGGTCTCGCTGATCGTGAACGCCGCGCAGCTGGTCCTCGCGACGGTCGTCATGGCCTTCTACTCCGTGCCGCTCACGCTGGTCGTGCTGGGCGTCTTCCTGCCGCTCGTCTTCCTCCTGCGCCGCTTCCAGCGGCGGCTCGCAAGCAAGTATGACCTGGTGCGCGAGCGGGTCGGGCGCATGCTCGCGGTCATCAGCGAGAGCGTCGTCGGCGCCGAGGTCGTGCGCGCGTACGGCTTGGGTCAGCGCACCGAGCACCGCATGGGCCAGGCCGTCGAGCGGCATTTCGAGGCGAGCTACTCGGCGGCGAAGATCTCGGTTCTCATGTCGTCGGCCGGCGAGCTCTTCGCGGGGTTCGCCACGGCGGCGGTGCTCGCGGTCGGAGTCTGGCTCGGGCTCGCGGGCCGGCTCGCGGGGGCGGGCGAGCCGTGGCTCGGCAGCCTCATCGCCTTCCTCTTCCTCATCAACCTCTTCGTCGCCCCAGCGCATCTGGCCGTGGAGGTGCTCGACCAGGCGCAGGCCGCCATCGCCGGCTGGCGGCGCGTGCTCGGTCTGCTCGACACGCCACCCGACGTGGCCGACCCGGGTGCGGCCGGCGCGCCGTTGCCGGAGGGACCGCTGGAGGTCGAGGTCGACCACGTGAGCTTCCGCTACCCGCGCCAGGTTGTGCACCGCGACACTTCGGCGGCCTCGCACGGCCGGGCCGGTGCGGCCGCCGTCACGTTGGTACTGCGCGAGGACGAACAGGGCGCCTGGGCGCTGCGCGACGTCGATGCGCGGATCGCGGCCGGCAGCCGGATCGCCGTGGTGGGCGAGACCGGCAGCGGCAAGACCACGTTCGCGAAGCTGCTCGTGCGGCTCATGGATCCGACCGCCGGTGAGATCCGCATCGGCGGGGTGCCGACCTCGCGAATCCGGTTCGCCGACTACCGCGGCCGGGTCGTCACCGTCCCCCAGGACGGGTTCCTGTTCGACATGAGCGTGGCGGACAACGTGCGGCAGGGCCGCCCGTCGCTCTCCGACGACGAGGTGCGGTCGGTCTTCGCCGAGCTGGGCCTGGCCAACTGGCTCTCCACCCTGACCCGCAGTGTCCAGACCATGGTGGGGGAGCGGGGCGGCGCGCTCTCGTCGGGTGAGCGCCAGCTCGTCGCGCTGGCCCGCGCCTACGTCGCCAACCCTGACCTGCTCGTGCTCGACGAGGCCACCTCCGCGGTCGACCCCGCCACCGAGGTCCGCATCCAGCAGGCGCTGGACCGGGTGGCGGAGGGCCGCACGTCGATCACGATCGCCCATCGCCTCTCCACCGCCGAGACCGCCGACGAGATCCTCGTCTTCGATCGGGGACGTCTGGCGCAGCGGGGCCGGCACGCCGAGCTCGTCGACGCCGAGGGCCCCTACGCCCGGCTGCACGCGGGCTGGACCCGCAAGCTCGACGCCGCCTGAACGCGCCCGGCCGCCGCATCTGACGTCAGACCGGTGGTCGAGCGCACCCAGGCTCGTCAGCCAGTCCTTGCCGCACGCGTGCGAGGAGTCGCCGCAGGTCGCCCCGTTCCGCCTCGCTCAGGTCGCTGATGGTCCGGGACTCCAGCCGCGCCCACGCGGCACGCAGAGGCGCCTCCACTCGGCGGCCCGCCGCGGTGAGCCAGACGCGGGAGACCCGACGGTCTTGGGGGTCCGGTCGCCGCTCGACCAGGCCGACCCGCTCGACGCGGGCGAGCATCTTCGTCATGGTCGCGGGCTCGACCCGGAGCTGGTTGGCGAGCTCGACCTGCGGCCGGCCATCGGCGCCGAACAGCGCGAACAGCAGGAACTCCTGTCCCGGATGGAGCCCGACCTCGGCGAGCTCCCGCGCGGCCTGCACCCGGTGCGCCCGGCCCGCGTGGGCCAGGAGCAAGCTGATGCTCTCCTCCGGTTCGGTCACACCCGCGCAGCCTGACTGCCGTGACCACGCGCGGCAAGCGGCAGCATGATGAGCACGCACGCGCCCACGACGAGATGCATGACTGCCAGCACGAGCGCCGCCTCGAGGGGGATTTGTAGCCCGAGAGCAGGACATTGACGAACGCCGTGCCCACGGCCACGACGAGGCCGGTGCGCAGGACGATCGCGGGTACGGACCGCGCGGTCGAGTGCTCATCGTGCGTCCTCCCTCTTCGTGCCCCCGCGAGTTGCGGATCGGCGAGCACCTGGCGGTCCCCGTCGCTGCCCACCCACACCATCTGCGTCTGGGGATGTCCGTCGCTCAACAGCGACGTGAACGCCGCGAAATTGGGTCCACGCGCGAGGCGGTGCGAGAGAGGATGCAGTTCTGCTCCGTCGACGGCTGGCATGGCGCCTCCTCGCGAGAAGTTACGTAGCCAGCACATAGTAAGCCGGCTATGTAATTGTCTTGCAACGACGTTCGGCACCGACTTGCTTGCCAAGCAAGTATCATGCTTGCAATGGCGATCATTCACGTACGCGAAGTGTCCGACGACACGGTCGTCACGCTGAAGGTGCGCGCCGCACGGGCCGGGCAGTCCCTGCAGGCCTACGTGCGCCAGTTGTTGGATCACGAGGCTGCGACTCTGACGGCTGAGGAGGCCACCGAGCGGGCGCGCGCCATTGCGGCGCGCTCGTCGGTCACCGCCGACGATGTGGTGGAGGCGATCGCCGAAGAGCGTCAGGCGCGCGGTTGATCGTGCTCGACACCTCCGCCCTGGTCGAGTTCCTGGTCGGCGCGGACGCTGTCGCGAAGCGGGTGCGCACGGCCGTCGCCGGCGAGCGGCTCGCAGCGCCTCATGCGGCTGACCTCGAGTGCACATCGGCGCTGCGGGGTCTGGTGCGCGCTGCGAGGCTTCCGCCGGACGAGGGCGAGCGCGCATTGGCGCTGCTCGGGTCGATCAATATCCGGCGCTATCCTCATGTGCCCCTGTTGCAACGGATATGGCAGCTCCGCCACAACATGTGGCCATACGATGCCGCGTACGTGGCGCTTGCCGAGGCCCTTGGGACGGAGCTGGTCACGGTGGACCGCAAGATCACCGGGGTCCCGGGCCTTCGCTGCACCGTCCGCGTCCTACGCGATGAGCCTGAGGGAGGCTGAGGCTGCGGCTATCCATGCTTCACCAGTTCATCGTGCCTGGCGCCGCGTCCCGGGAGGATGAGAATGTCCAGAGGGGGGTGAGCGACAGAAGGTGTCGGTTTCCGACGCGTTCTCGCCAGTGGCGGGGCGCGTCGGCGAGGAGGGCCGGACAATGACCAGCCGCACCCATGGAGAAGACGCCTTGACGAACCCACCTCAGCGTGCGTGGACACTAACCACGCGCTCCGCATGGCAAGTGTCCACGCACGACTGCGCCGTCCCGCTTTACGGCCTCCAACAGGGCACAAATAGAGACGAACAGGACAGCGGTGGTACGGATTCACGCGTCAGGATCGGTACAGCCGGTCGGGGTCAACGAGGACGATGTCGGAGCGGCGCGCGCCCCGCAGCGCCTTGGTACCGCTGAGCAACTCCGTCATGATCGACAGCGCCGATCCACACACGATCACCCGTACCGGCCGATCGTCGCCGTCGCGACTGCGGTCAGAGGCGTGCTGGATGATCGACGGGAGCTCCGGACTATGGCGTACAGATACGGCAGCTCGTCGATGACGATCACGCCGCCGCCCGCCTGCGGACCGAGCAGCGTGTCGATGGCGGCCTCCCAGTCGGCGAACCGCAGCTGGCCTGCCGGCAGTCGCGCGGCAGGTCGACGCTTCAGTATCCCGAGCCGCGAGGCGAGCTGGTCGGCCAGGCGTTGCAGCGCCGGCACCCTTGCCTGTTCCAACGCGAGGGTGTACAGCCCGCCGGTGGATCAAGGCCGGTTATATCCGGGTCCCAACGGGTGGCACAATACAACACCATGACGAGTGGCGCGGCACGGACGGGTGATCCCGCGACCTTCTGGCGGGACGCCCTTGCCGCCTGGGCTATTCCCGAGCGCATTCTCGATCGAGCGCCGGTCTCGCCGTACGGCTTCAGCGTCGGGCACTTCGCCCGCATCGCCGACCGCGCGGGCGCGGACACGCCGTCCGTGGCCCGCGCCGCCGAGGCGCTGCCCGACGGCGGGACGGTGCTCGATGTGGGCTGCGGAGCGGGCGCCGCGAGCCTGCCGCTCGGGGCGCGGGTGGGGCGCTTCGTCGGCGTGGACGAGAGCGAGGAGATGCTGACCGCCTTCGCGGCTCGGGCGGCACGGCTCGGCGCGGCGGTCGAGACGGTGACCGGCCGCTGGCCCGACGTGGCCGCGCAGGTGCCCCGAGCCGACGTCGTCGTCTGCCGTAACGTCATCTTCAACGTCGGCGACCTCGCTGCGTTCGCGGCGGCGCTCACCGCAGCCGCGCGAGCGCGCGTCGTCGTTGAGTCCACGATCGAGCATCCGCTGCGCTGGACGGCGCCCTTCTGGCAGGCGCTGCACGGCATCGATCGGCCCGACCGTCCGACGGTGTCGGACGCGCTGGAGGTCTTGGCGGACCTTGGGCTCGACGTGCGGGTCGAGCACTTCGACGCCCCGTGGCTGCTCGCCGCCGAGGACGACGAGGCACTCGTGGCGTTCCTGGTCCGCCGGCTCTGCCTGGCGGCTCATCGCGCCGATGAGGTGCGCGCTCTGCTGCGAACACATCCCGCGCCCCGCATGGTGAGGGCGGCTGCGCTGTGGTGGAAGCCTGACACGAGCTGAGGCGTCAGCGCGCCGCGACCCAGACGATCCAGATGAGCACCATCGCGATGCCGGCCGAGAGCTCGACGAGCACCCCGAGCCCGAAGCCGGCGAGCACGTGTTTCGTCAGGGACCAGGCGGCGCTCCAGTCACCCAACCGGCGGTGCTCCGCCAGCAGCAGGCCGCCAACCGCTCCCACAGGCAGCCCGATGACGGGCAGGACAAAGAACCCGACCACGCCGAGCGCGACGGCGCGCATGATGCTCGCTCGGGGCGCGCCGCCCGATGCCCCCGCCCGATGCGGCAGGGCGTACTTGCCCACCGTCCCCGCCGCTACCAGGACCGTCATCAGTCCGAAGAACAGCCACGCCGTCCCGGAGAAGCCGTCGCCGAGGCCGAAGACCAGCCCGGCCGCCCAGATGAGCATTGTGCCGGGCAGGATCGGGATAACGACGCCGAACAGGCCGACGGCCATGACCGCGGCGATGAGCGCGACACCGAGTGGCTCCACGGCGAGCACTGTAGAGGTCCGGAGGTGCCGCGGCGGGCGAAAGCCGTCCTCGTCATAGACTGCCCCGCCCGTACGCGCCGGAGGTACCCGCCATGATCACCGAGTTCCGCGACTTCGTGAACCGGGGCAACTTCGTTGAGATCGCGGTGGCGTTCGTGATGGGCGCCGCCTTCGGCGCCGTCGTCAGCGCCGTCGTCAGCGCGTTCACCGAGCGGATCGTGACACCGCTGCTCGGCATGATCGTGCGCCTGGAGTTCAGTGGCTGGGGCACGTTCGGCCCGCAGAACGCCGACGGTCAGCTCACCGGCAGCGTGGGAGCGTTCGTGGAAGCCCTCCTGAACTTCCTGATCGTCGCGTTCGCCATGTTCCTGGTCGTGAAGGCCTACAACCGGCTGAAGGCCGCGACCGCGGAGCCGGCGGCCGAGGAAGGCGTGAGCGACCCCGAGGACATCACCCTCCTGCGGGAGATCCGCGACGCCCTCATCGCCGACCGTTCCACCTAAGCCAAGTGCGCGCAAACTGAGACTCTCGGCAGCCCGTCGCAATGCTCGGTTGACAGCGTAGGAGCGCGCACCTACGCTGGGTTGTGCGCTCGGGCGTGTCCCGGGCTCGTTTTGTGTACCACCCGCACCATCCTCGCTTCCCTTTCGTTTCATGGCACAACCGGACGAGAAGATTGTCCGGTGCAGGCGGCTGGCGATTTGCGCTGCCGTCGTCTGTCCCGCCAGCCGGGCTTCGGCTCGAAGCCCGAACCGTACGTCGCCCGCGAGCATGTTGACCGAGCGGTGGGCACGCGCGCAGACACGCACCCTGTCCGGCTGCAAGCCGGGCGCCAGATCAGCAGGAAAGGGCGCTGCTGCGCAGCGCCACCACCAGAGTAAGGAGAATCGCCGGCGGCGATTCACTCGTCAGGACAACAGCCATGCCCACGATCCAACAACTGGTCCGCAAGGGCCGTCAGGCGAAGGTCGACAAGACGTCGACGCCTGCGCTCCGGGGCTCGCCCCAGCGCCGCGGCGTGTGCACGCGCGTCTACACGACCACGCCGAAGAAGCCGAACTCGGCGCTGCGCAAGGTCTGCCGTGTGCGGCTGACGTCGGGCATCGAGGTGACGGCCTACATCCCGGGCGAGGGCCACAACCTGCAGGAGCACTCGATCGTGCTCGTCCGTGGAGGCCGCGTGAAGGATCTGCCGGGTGTCCGCTACAAGGTCATCCGCGCCGCGCTCGACGCCTCGGGTGTGCGCGACCGCAAGCAGGCGCGGTCGAAGTACGGCGCGAAGAAGGAAGGGTAGAGCCGTGCCCCGCAAAGGAGCCCCCGCCAAGCGCAAGCTGCCTGAGGACCCCACCTATCAGAGCACGCTGGTCACCCAGCTCATCAACAAGATCATGCTGGGCGGCAAGCGCAGCCTGGCCGAGCGCATCGTGTACGACGCCTTCGAGCGGATGCGCCAGCGCACCGGCGGCGATCCCGTGCAGACCTACAAGCGCGCGGTCGAGAACGTGAAGCCGGTGCTCGAGGTCAAGTCGCGCCGGGTCGGCGGCGCCACGTACCAGGTCCCGATCGAGGTCCGACAGGGCCGCGGCACCACCCTGGCCTTGCGTTGGATCACCCAGTACTCACGCGCCCGTCGCGAGCACACGATGGCCGAGCGCCTCGCCGGAGAGATCATGGACGCCGCGAACAACGCGGGCGCTGCCGTGAAGCGGCGCGAGGACACTCACAAGATGGCCGAGGCGAACAAGGCCTTCGCACACTACCGCTGGTAGGGCGGGCGCCTCCGACGCGGACCATGACTGCAACACACCGTTCATCTTTCACCGTGACACCAAGGAACACGACCTCCCATGGCACCCAAGCGACCACATCCGCTAAATCTTCTCCGCAATATCGGCATCATGGCCCACATCGATGCGGGGAAGACGACGACGACCGAGCGCATCCTCTACTACACCGGCGTGAACTACAAGATCGGTGAGGTCCACGAGGGCGCCGCCACCATGGACTGGATGCCCCAGGAGCAGGAGCGGGGCATCACCATCACGTCCGCGGCCACCACCTGTGAGTGGGACGGTCACGTCATCAACATCATCGACACGCCCGGCCACGTAGACTTCACCGTCGAGGTCGAGCGCAGCCTGCGCATCCTCGACGGTGCGGTCGCGGTGTTCGACGCGGTGAGCGGCGTCGAGCCCCAGTCCGAGACGGTCTGGCGCCAGGCCGACAAGTACGCTGTGCCGCGCATCTGCTTCATCAACAAGATGGATCGCACGGGGGCGGACTTCTACGCCGCCGTCGACTCCATCCGTGACCGGCTCGGCGCCCGTCCCGTGCCTCTGCAGCTGCCCGTTGGCGCCGAGAGCGACTTCGTCGGCGTGGTCGACCTGATCGAGATGAAGGCCCGCGTCTGGGAGGGCTCCGGCGACGACTACGGCACCACCTGGAACGACATCGAGATTCCCGCCGAGCTGACCGACCGTGCCGCGGAGTTTCGCGCGCTCCTGGTCGAGGCGGTCGCCGAGACCAACGAGGACCTGCTGGAGCAGTATCTCGAGACCGAGGAGCTCGACCGGGAGCAGCTGCTGAAGGGCGTGCGCGAGGCGACGCTGAACAGCGCGATCACGCCGGTGCTCTGCGGCTCCGCCTTCAAGAACAAGGGCGTCCAGTTGCTGCTCGACGGTGTCGTGCGCTACCTGCCCAGTCCGGCGGACGTCGCGGCCGTGAAGGGCGTCGAAACCCGCAGCGGCGAGCCGATCGAGCGCAAGGCCGACGAGAACGAGCCGTTCAGCGCCCTCGCGTTCAAGATCATGAGCGACCCTTACGTGGGCAAGCTCACGTACTTCCGCGTCTACTCGGGCGTGCTCGAGCAGGGCGAGGCGCTGATCAATTCCACGAAGGACCGCAAGGAGCGCATCGGGCGCATCCTGCAGATGCACGCGAACACGCGCGTCGACCGT
>JBBSMR010000070.1:0-14414 GCA_038233095.1 Euzebyales bacterium | reverse complement strand
GGCGGCGGTGGCGGGGCGCCGAAACCGCCGCCCGGCTCCTCGGACGACGAGCCGCTACCGGGCTCGTCCGTCGGCTCGTCGCTGCGCCAGTCGTCCGACATCGTCATTTCCTCGTTGGTCGAGACGTCTCTCCGGTCGCCGAAGCCTACGCGATCCGTCTGATGAGGCCGAGATCCGCAAGCGTGACCGGTTGCGCCCTGCGGCCGAGGATCTCACTGAGGTGGGCGACGAGCCGCTTGCGCACTTCGGGCAGCGTGGTCTCCACGCCGAGCGACGCGAGCGAGCAGACGCCCGCGTCCGCGAGGCCGCACGGGACGATGCCGTCGTAGTGCCGCAGGTCGGGCGCGACGTTGAAGGCCAAGCCGTGACTGGTGACCTTGCGCTCCACCCGAATCCCGATCGCGGCGAGCTTCTCGTCGCCCACCCAGACGCCGGTCCTGCCCGCCTGGGTGTGCCCCGTCACACCGAACGACGCCGCGGTGCGGATGCACGCGGTCTGCAGCGCCTCGACATAGGGGCGGACCGCCTTGGCGTGGACCAGCCGCACGATCGGGTACGCGACGAGCTGGCCCGGCCCGTGGTAGGTCACATCGCCGCCTCGATCGACGCGCACCACCGGGATCGGCGTGGTCCCCAGGACGTGAGCCTCGACGTCCGCGCGCCGCCCCGCGGTGTAGACGGGGGGGTGGGTGAGGGTGAGCAGCACGTCGTCGATGAGGTCGTCCGCCCGCGCCGCGACGAGCAGGCGCTGCCAGTGCCACGCCTGCTCGTACGCGACCTGGCCGCAGTCGACGGTCAGCAACCGGCTGCTCCGCGGGCGGTGCTCACTGGCCGATCTCAGCCGCCCAGTCGCGGGTCTCGACGATCTCGGCGACCTCGCTGACGAACCGTGCCGCGTCGGCGCCGTCGATCAGGCGGTGGTCGTAGGTGAGGCAGAGGTAGACCATGTCGCGGATCGCGATCGCCGGACTGCCGTTGTCGTCGATCACGACCGGCCGCTTCTGGATCGCCGCCGTGGCCATGATCGCCACCTCGGGATAGTTCAGGATCGGCGTGTCGATGAGGACACCCCGGCTGCCGGTGTTCGTCACCGTGAACGTGCCGCCCTGGATGTCCTGCATCGCGAGCTGGCCCTTGCCGCGCGCCTTGCTGGCCGCGTCGGCGATCGCCCGTGCGAGCGCGGCCAGGGTGAGATCGTCGGCGTTCTTGACGTTCGGGACGATCAGGCCCTTCTCGGTGTCCACGGCGATGCCCAGGTTCACGTAGTCGTGGAACTTCATCTGGCCGGCGTCCCAATCGGCTTGGGCGTTCACCGTCGGGTGGTTCGGCAGCGCGAGCAGCGCGGCCCGGCAGAGGAAGGCGAACGGCGAGAGCGAGGCGCCCTCGCGTTCCTTGAAGGCGTCCTTGTGCTGCGCGCGCAGCTTCATGATCGCGGTGACGTCGGCTTCCTGGATGGTCGTGAGCTGAGCGGAACCCTGCATCGACTCCATCATCTTGGCGGCGATGCGCTGGCGGATGCGTGAGAGATCCTCGACCCGCTCGCGCTCGCCTGCCTCGAGCGTGACCTCGCGCTGCGGCTCAGAGGACTTCTGTGGCTGCTTCTCCTCGGTCTTGCCGGAGCTCTTCTGCCTCTCTTCGGTCTCGTCGGTCTCGTCGGCCGCCTGCTCACCGTCCGAGCCCGATGAGGCCGCCGCCTCGACGTCCTCGCGGGTGACCCTGCCGCCCTGGCCGGAGCCCGAGAGCGAGCCCAGGTCGACTCCCTCCTCGCGCGCGATCTTGCGCACGAGCGGAGACGCGAGCACGCCTTCGCCGTTGCCGGACGGCTCCTCGGTTTGCTGCTCGGTCGCCTGCTGTTGCTCGGCGTCCGTCTCCTCCTCGCCGCCGTCGTCGTGGGCCTCCTCGTCCTCGGACGTCTCGGTGTCTGCGCTTGAGCCCCCACCGTCACCGGAACCGATGATGGCCACGACGGTGCCGACCTCGACGGTCTCGTCGACCTCGACCTTGATCTCCTGCAGGGTGCCGGCGGCGGGGGAGGGCACCTCGGTGTCGATCTTGTCCGAGCTCAGCTCGAACAGCGGCTGGTCGACCTCGACGGTGTCGCCGACCTCGACGAGCCAGCCGGTGATGGTGCCCTCGGTGACGCTCTCGCCCAGCTCGGGCAGCGTCACCTCGGTCTGCTCGCCGCCGCCCGAGGCCTCGGCGTCGTCGTCCTCGGCGCTGGTCTGCTCGGCCTCGTCGGCCTCGTCGGCTTGGTCGGCCTCGTCGGACCCGTCGGTCCCGCTCTCGTCGGCCTCGGACTCGGCCTGATCCGCGGTCTCCTCCTGGGTGTCGTCCTCGGTCTCGTCGCCGCCGTCCGCATCGCCCTCGCCGATGACCGCGACGACGGTGCCGACCTCGACGGTCTCGTCGACCTCGACCTTGATCTCCTGGAGGGTGCCGGCGGCGGGGGAGGGCACTTCGGTGTCGATCTTGTCCGAGCTGAGCTCGAACAGCGGCTGGTCGACCTCGACGGTGTCGCCGACCTCGACGAGCCAGCCGGTGATGGTGCCCTCGGTGACGCTCTCACCAAGTTCGGGAAGGGTGACTTCAGTGGCCAACGTTCTGCTCCTTCGTGTGCCGACCCGGCAGGACGAACGCTACCCCGCGTGTCAACGCGGGTTGCGGGCGGTCCACGCTGGTCACGGGATGGCTCCTAGCCGTGCAGCGCCTTGCCGGCGAGGGCGAGATGGGCTTCGCCGATGGCTTCAGACAGGGTGGGGTGTGGGTGGATGAACTGGGCGACGTCGGTGGGCAGCGCCTCCCAGTTGTAGATGAGCTGGCCCTCGGCGATGAGGTCGGTGGCCTTCGGCCCGACGATGTGCACGCCGAGGACCTGACCGCCGTCCTTCTTCGCCAGCACCTTCACCTGGCCGCCCTCCTTCATCATCATGGCGCGGCCGTTGTGCGAGAACGGGTAGACGGTCTTGTCGTACTCGATGCCCTTCTCTTTCAGCTCCTGCTCGTTGAAGCCGACGCTGCCGACCTCGGGGTGGCTGTAGGTGACGCGCGGCACGCCGGCGTAGTCGATCGGCACGACGCGCTCGCCGGCCGCGTGCTCGGCGACGAGGAAGCCCTCCTGGAAGGAGGAGTGGGCCAGCCCGAGGGTGTACAGCGGCAGGATGTCGCCTACGGCGTAGAGCCCGTCGGGGCCGGGGCGGCAGTACTCGTCGACCTGCACGTAACCCTTCTCCAGCGTCACCCCGGCATCCTCGAAGCCCATTTCCTCGGTCACCGGCCGGCGCCCGATGGCGACCATGAGCAGGTCACCCTCGAGGGTGGACTCCTCGCCCTTGTCGTTCTCGATCGTGAGCTTGAGGCCGCCGTCGCCCTTCTCGACCTTCGTGGCCTTCGTCTTGGTCTTGGCGTCGATGCCGCGCTTCTTGAGCTGCTTGCCGAGGATCTTCTGGGTGTCGATGTCCTCGTTCGGCACGACCCCGTCGAGCATCTCGACGATCGTGACCTGCTCCGCGCCGAAGGAGTTCCAGACGGTCGCGAACTCGACACCGATCGCGCCCGCGCCCAGGATGATCGGCCGCTCGGGCACCCGGTCCAGATAGAGGGCGTGGTCGGAGTTGATGATCAGCTCGCCGTCGGTCTCGGCGCCCTCGACGGGGGTGTCAAGCGGCACCGAGCCGGTCGCCAACACCAGGCCGAGCTCGGCGCTCAACGTGCGCTCGCCCTCGTCGGTGTCGACCACCAGCGTCCTGCCGTCCTTCAACCGGCCGGTGCCGGTGATGGTGTCGACCCCGCGGCCTTTCAGCATCGACTGCAGGCCCTTGTAGTTCGCGTCGACGATGCTCTTTTTGTACTCCAACAGCGCCGCCGTCTCGATCGACTCGAAGGTGGCCTTCACGCCGAACTGGTCGGCCTTCTGTGTGTGCTCGGCCACCTCGGCGGCCTGCAGGAACGCCTTGGTCGGGATGCAGCCCCAGTGCAGGCACGTCCCGCCGACCTTGGCCTTCTCGACGAGCGCGACCTTCATGCCGAGGCCCGCCGCGCGCAGCGCGGTCGAGTAGCCGCCGGTGCCGCCTCCGAGGACGATGAGCTCGTAGCTGTCCGCCATTCTTCAACACTCCTGTTCGGCTGCTGTTCGGCTGCGTGACGCTGTTGTGGTGGCTTCATCCTAACCACCCCTGTGCTCTGTCCAACCTCGCCTCGTTCGCCCGTTCTGGCCGAGTGGGCGGGTATAGGCTGCGACCGGCCCCTCAGGCCGCCCACGAGGAACAAGGACGAGACGTGACCACGGACCTGCGCCGTTCGCCGTTGGACGATCAGCACCGCGCGCTGGGCGCGTCGATGATGGGTTTCGGCGGTTGGGACATGCCGCTGGACTACGGCAGCGTCGTGGCTGAGCACCGGGCGGTGCGCGACCAGTGCGGAGTCTTCGACCTCTCGCATCTGGGCACTCTGCGCGTGACGGGCGCCGGCGCGGAAGCCGCGGTCCAGCACGCGTTCACCAACGACGTCGCCAGCCTCGCGCCCGGTCGCGCCCACTACACCCTGTGCCTCGACGAAGAGGCCGGCATCATCGACGACCTCCTGGTCTACCGCCTCGACTGGGGGCTGTTCATCGTGCCGAACGCCGCGAACGCCGCGGCCGTGCTCACCCTGCTCCAGGCGTCGGCCGCCGACCACGACTGGGAGGTCGCCGATGTGAAGCAGGCGATGGCCTGCCTCGCGGTGCAGGGACCGCGCTCGGCGGAGGTCGTGCTGCAGGCGGGCATCGACCCGGAGGGGCTTGACTACCTCGACTGTCGCGAGCTCGCGATGGCGTCGGCCGGGGCGTCCTCGACAGGCCCCGCCGCCGGGGATGGCCCTCCGGGTGACGGCGTGCTGGCCCGCTCGGGCTACACCGGCGAGCAGGGCTACGAGCTGTTCGTGCCCGCGGAACGTGCCAGCGACCTGTGGGACAAGGTCCTGGCCGCGGGGGCGGCGCCCGCCGGGCTCGGGGCGCGTGACACGTTGCGGCTGGAGATGGGCTATCCGCTGCACGGCAACGACATCTCACCCGAGACGAGCCCCGTCGAGGCGGGTCTGAACTGGGCGGTCAAGCCCGGGACGGGGTTCCGGGGCGAGCCCGCCTACACCCGCCTGCGCCAGGCCGGCGCGCGCCGGCGCCTGCGCGGCCTGCGTGCGCTGGACCGAGGCGTCCCCCGTGCACATTGCGAGGTGCGTCGGCGGGACGAGGTCGTGGGCGAAACGACCAGCGGCTCCTTCTCGCCGACGTTGAAGCTCGGTGTGGCGATGGCGTACCTCGCCGCTGACGTGTCCGTCGGCGACGAGGTCGCGATCGACGTCCGCGGCAAGAAGCTGCCGGCGGAGGTCGTCAAACCCCCCTTTGTCGAGGCCAGCACGAGGGACTGATACCCCGTGAAGGTCCTGCTCGCGCCCGACAAGTTCGCCGGCACGCTCTCGGCGGCCGAGGCCATTCAGGCGCTCGCGGGCGGCTGGCGCCGCGTCCGCCCGGACGACGAGTTGGTGGGGCTGCCGATGGCCGACGGTGGCGAGGGCACCCTCGACGTGGTCGCCGCCGCCGTGCCCAGCGCTGAGCAGATGCCGGTCGAGGTCGCCGACGCGCGTGGCCGGGCTGTGAGCGCGCGCTGGCTGCGGCTGCCCGACGGTCGCGCGCTGGTCGAGTCGGCGCAAGCGTCCGGCCTTTACCGGCTGGCCGAGGACGAACGGGACCCGTTGGAGACGACCAGCTTCGGCGTCGGGCAGCTGCTGCGCGCCGTCGCCGAGGCCGGGATGAGCGAGGCGCTCGTCACGCTGGGCGGCAGCGCCACGGTGGACGGCGGCGCGGGGATGGCGACGGCGCTCGGGCACCGCCTGCTGCGCCCCGATGGCAATCGGCTGAAGGTCGGTGGCCGTTACCTGTCGGAGCTCGAGCGCATCAGCCCGGGACCGCCGTTGGAGCTGGAGCTGATCGCCGCCGTCGATGTGAGCAACGTCTTGCTGGGCGAGCACGGCGCCGCGCCGGTCTTCGGACCCCAGAAGGGCGCGGACCCCGAGGGTGTGGCGCTCCTGGCGGACGCGCTCGCCCGGCTTGCCGACGTGGCCGAGCGCGATCTCGACGGTGGGCCGTGGCGTGACCTCGAGGGCACGGGCGCCGCCGGGGGCCTGGCCTTCGGGCTGGCCGCGTTCTGCGGCGCGCGCCTGGTCGACGGGTGCGAGGCGGTGGCCGAGATGGTCGGCTTCGACCACGCGCTGCAAGGCGCCGACGTGGTCGTCACCGGCGAGGGCAAGCTGGACGAGCAGTCGCTGGCGGGCAAGACGCCGGTCTTCGTCGCGGACCGCAGCCGCGCCGTCGGCGCCCGGGCAATGGCCGTCGCGGGCAGCATCGACGACGACACCGGAGCGGTCGGCGAGCGCTTCGACGACGCCCTGGAGCTGGGCCCGGAAGGGATGGAGCGGGCTGCCGAGCTGGTCGCGGAGCGCGCGGCGGAGCTCGCCGGGCGGGTGGGGGAGTGAAGATGCACCGCAACACCCGCCGCGTGCTCGAGGCGGCCGCGTCGCAGGGCTTGGCGCTCGAGGTCCAGCATTTCCCCGAAGGCACCCGCACGGCCGCGGACGCCGCCGCGGCCATCGGCTGCGAGGTCGGCGCCATCGTGAAGAGCCTGGTCCTCATGGGCGCGGACGGGCCCATCCTCGCGCTGACCAGCGGCGCGAACCGGGTCGCCTATGACCGTGTCGGGGCGGTGCTCGGCGAGCGGGCCGTCCGGCGCGCGGACGCGGACGAGGCCCGCGCCGCGACCGGGTTTCCCATCGGCGGCACGTCGCCGCTCGGCCTCGCACAGCCCCTGCGCACCGTGTGCGACCGCACCTTGCTGACCTACGGGCGGATCTGGGCGGCCGCCGGGACGCCGGACACCGTCTTCGGGCTGGAACCCTCCCGGTTGGTCGCGGCGACCGGCGCACAGGTCGCCGACATCGCGGAGTGATGCTCGCTCGTGTCGGCGCTCTTGGGCCCCCGGCGACCGGGGTCTGCGTAGCGCGCGCGGCCCGGCGCTACACTGGCTGGGACGCAGCATGACCAGTCGTCCGCGATCAAGCAAAGGTCGAGAAACCGATGAGCGACGTCACCACCCAGATCACCTCCGTCCCGACGGATCTGCCCGCCGAGACGATTCATCTGACCGAGTCGGCGGCGAAGAAGGTCAACGAGCTGATGGGCCGTGAGGAGAACCCTGACGCCATCGCCCTGCGGGTCTCGGTGCAGCCGGGTGGCTGCTCGGGCATGCGCTACGCGCTCTTCTTTGACGACCGCCAGCTCGACGGCGACCTCGACGTGGATCTGCACGGCGTGCCGGTGCGCATCGACAAGATGTCTGCGCCCTATCTCAAGGGCACGGTCATCGACTGGGTCGACAGCCTCCAGGGCGCCGGCTTCTCGATCGAGAACCCAAACGCGCAGAGCACCTGCGCCTGCGGCGACAGCTTCCACTAGCCCCGACGGGCGGCGCTGGGGCGCGCCTGTTTGCGCCTGCGCTCCACTCTGCCGGGGCTCCTCCGTTCCCCTCTCAGGCGGCCGCGTTAGCATGGGCGCCGTGACCGGCTCTCGGCTTGGATCCCCACGATGACCACGAAGACCGTCCAGCAGCTCGACACCGTCACGATCCGCTTCGCCGGCGATTCCGGTGACGGCATGCAGCTCACCGGCAACCGCTTCACGTCGGTCACCGCCGCGCTCGGCAACGACCTGGCGACGCTGCCCGACTTCCCGGCCGAGATCCGAGCTCCTGCCGGCTCGCTGCCCGGCGTGTCGGGCTTCCAGCTGCACTTCGCCGACCACGACATTCTCACGCCAGGCGACTCCCCGGACGTGCTCGTCGCCATGAATCCGGCGGCGCTCAAGACCAACGTGGGCGACCTGGAGCCCGGCGCGACGATCATCGTCAACAGCGACGCGTTCTCGGCGGGCAACCTGCGCAAGGCGCGTTACGAGCAGAGCCCGCTCGGTGACGAAAGCCTGGGCGCGTTCACCGTGCACGAGGTGCCGCTCTCCAGCCTGACCGTCGGCGCGCTCGAGGACTTCGACGACCTCAACCGCAAGGAGAAGGAGCGCGGCAAGAACATGTTCGCGCTCGGGCTCATGTCGTGGATGTTCTCGCGGCCGACCGAGCCCACCATCATCTGGCTGCGTGCGAAGTTCGCCCAGGCGCCCAGTCTCGCCGAGGCCAACGTCCGCGCTTTGGAGGCGGGGTTCGCGTTCGGCGAGACCACGGAGCTGTTCAGCCATGTCTACAAGGTCGACCCGGCGCCCCTCCCGCCGGGCACCTACCGCCAGATCACCGGCAACACCGCGCTCTCCTACGGGCTCGTCGCCGCCGCCCAGCGCTCCGGCCTGCGCCTCTTTCTCGGCGGCTATCCGATCACCCCCGCCAGCGACATCCTCCACGAGTTGGCGCGCCACAAGCGTTTCGGCGTCCAGACGTTCCAGGCCGAGGACGAGATCGCCGGCGTCGGCGCGGCGCTCGGCGCCGCCTTCGCCGGTCAGCTGGGCGTGACCGTCACCTCTGGTCCCGGCGTCGCGCTGAAGTCGGAGACGATCGGCCTGGCGAACGCCGTCGAGCTGCCGTTGATCGTCATCAACATCCAGCGCGGCGGCCCCTCCACCGGGCTGCCCACGAAGACCGAGCAGTCCGACCTCTTGCAGGCGCTGTTCGGCCGCAACGGCGAGTCCCCGATCCCGGTCGTCGCGGCGGCCACGCCGGGGGACTGCTTCGACGTCGCGCTCGAAGCGGTGCGGATCGCGCTGACCTACCGCACGCCCGTCATGCTGCTCTCCGACGGCTACCTGGCCACCGGCGCCGAGCCGTGGCGCGTGCCGAAGGTCGAGAGCCTGCCGGATCTGCGACCGACCGTCGGGTTCGCGACCGAGCCCAACCACCCCGACGGCTTCCTGCCGTTCCTGCGCGACCCCGAGACGCTGGCCCGTCCGTGGGCGGTGCCCGGCACCGCGGGGCTCGAGCATCGCATCGGCGGGCTCGAGAAGGCCGACGGCACCGGCAACATCTCCTACGACCCGGACAACCATCACCACATGACCGAGCTGCGGCAGGCCAAGCTCGACGGCATCGCGGCGACCGTTCCCGAGCTGGAGGTCGACGGCGGCGGCGGCCTACTCGTCTTGGGGTGGGGCTCCACGTACGGGCCGGTACGGGCCGCCGTCCGACGCGCCCGGCGGGACGGACACGACGTCGCGCACGGCCACCTGCGTCACCTGAACCCGTTCCCCTCCAACACCGGGGAGGTCCTGGCGAGCTTCGAGCGGGTCCTCGTGCCGGAGATGAACATGGGCCAGTTGCGCATGCTGCTGCGCGCCCGCTACCTCATCGACGTCCGCGGGTACAACCGCGTGAAGGGCCTGCCCTTCAGCGTGGGTGAGTTGCACCGGGCCATCGTGGAGACCCTGACTGAACCCGACGCGGGAGCGCCGCAGGGTGCGACGCCGACCGGGAGCGCATGAGCTGTGACCACCACTGAGATCCAATCGCTGACCAAGAAAGACTTCGCCTCCGACCAGGAGGTGCGGTGGTGTCCCGGCTGCGGCGATTATGCCATCCTCGCGACGCTCCAGGGAGTCATGCCGGCGCTCGGGATCCCGCGGGAGCGACTCGTGTTCGTCTCGGGCATCGGCTGCGCGGCGCGGTTCCCCTACTACATGAACACCTACGGCTTCCACTCGATCCACGGCCGCGCGCCCGCGATCGCGACGGGGATCAGCGCGACGCGCCCGGACCTCAAGGTCTTCGTCATCACCGGCGACGGCGACGCGCTCTCGATCGGCGGCAACCATCTCATCCACGCCATGCGGCGCAACGCCAACCTCACGATCATCCTGTTCAACAACCAGATCTACGGCCTCACGAAGGGCCAGTACTCGCCGACGAGCGAGCTGGGCAAGATCACGAAGTCCACCCCCGCGGGCTCGCTGGACCAGCCGTTCAACCCGGTCAGCATCGTGCTGGGCGCGGAAGCCACGTTCGTCGCCCGCTCGATCGACAACGAGCGCGAGCATCTCGCCAATCTGGTCGAGCAGGCCGCCCGCCATGAAGGCACCGCCTTCATCGAGGTCTATCAGAACTGCAACATCTTCAATGACGGGGCGTTCGACGCGGTCCGCAAGAACGAGCCGAACCAGATCCGCCTGCGCCATGGCGAGCCGATCCGGTTCGGCGCCGACCACGAGCGCGGCGTCGCGTTGGCGCGGACCGGCCAGCTCGAGCTGGTGAGTGTCGCGGACGTCGGCGTCGAGAACCTGCTCGTGCACGACGCCCACCGAGACGACCCCGGTCTTGCCTTCATGCTTTCCCGGCTCTCGCACACCCCGACCGGGCCCACGCCGATCGGGCTCTTCCGCCAGGTCTCACGGCCGGTCTACGGCGAGCAGATGCAGGCCCAGATCGACCAGGCCGTTGAACGCCAGGGTCCCGGCAAGCTCGAGGAGATGCTCGCCGGACACGACACTTGGACGGTGCGGTGAGAGGTGTGCCCCGTGCGCGGTGCGGGCCGCGAGGACACGTGCGATGACCGATTCCGCCGGGGCGCTCGAGACACACGCCGAGAACCGCCGCAGCTCGGAAGCGTCCGACGACGAGGATCTGCGCGGGGCGTTTCGCGGCTCGGTCGAGGAGGGCGTTGTCCGGCTGCAGCGGTCGTGGCCGGGCCTGTTGACGACCGGTCTCGTGGGCGGCATTGACCTCGGCGTCGGCGTCGCGGCCATGGCGATCGTCGAGGCGGCGACGGGTTCGCACCTGCTCGGCGCGCTCGCCTTCACCAGCGGGTTCATCGCGTTGACCCTCGCGCGCAGCGAGCTCTTCACCGAGAACTTCCTCGTGCCCGTCGCGGCGGTGGTGGCCTACCGCTGCACGGTCGCCGATCTTCTGCGCCTGTGGATTGGCACGTTCGTCATGAACCTGCTGGGCGGCTGGCTCATCGCCGTCGCGATCGTGAGCGCGCTGCCCGACGTGCGCTCCACGCTGCTCGAGCTCGGCACGCACTACCCCGAGATGGGGCTCGGGTGGCAGGCCTTCGCCGCCGGCATCCTCGGCGGCGCCGTAGTCACCCTCATGACGTGGATGCAACGCAACACCGAGGAGATCGGCAGGATCGTCGCGGCGATCACCATGTCGTTCCTGCTGGCCGCCGGCCCGCTCAACCACGTGATCGTCAGCTCCGTGGAGATGTTCGCCGCGTTGCAGGTCGGCGCGAGCTTCGGCTACATCGACTGGGCGGGTGCCACACTCTGGGCCACCATGGCCAACCTGATCGGCGGGCTCGCCTTCGTCACCTTGCTCCGCTTCATCCAGGTCGGCGCCGTCGAGATCAGCGAGCGTCGGCAGGACAGCCAGCCTCCGGAGCGTTCACAGTTCGACCGGCGCCGCGGGTGAGCGGTCCCGCGGACGGTTCGCCACGCCGGTGGCCTCCTGGCATCATGGCCCGTGCCCACGGCCGCTCCGAGCAAAGACGTCTTTCGTGAATCTGCTCATCGTCTCCGCCAGCAGCCGACTGACGCATCAGGTCTTGTCGGCGCTGGTGGGCGAGGACGTCACCTACACCGAGGTGCGGACGCCGCAACGCGGGCTGGCCCTGCTCGACGAGGGTGAGTCGTTCGACCTGGTGCTCGGTGACAACGACACCCACCCGACCGGCGGGTTCTTCCTCGCGCGGGAGATCAAGGCGCGTGGGCACATGGGCCAGACGATGCCGCCGGTCGTGCTCATGATCGCCCGTCGGCAGGACACGTACTTGGCGCGGTGGTCCGAGGCCGACGCGTGGGTGCTGAAGCCCATCGACCCGTTCGACCTGGCCGAGGTCGTCTCCTCGCTCGTGGAGCGCCGCGCCGTGCGCGCACTGCCGGGCGTGTGGACCGCCGCGCAGGCCGAGGAGCTCGAGGGCGCACAGCGCCAGGGCGCGTTGACGTCCAGCGGCGCGCAGGAGTTCGCGGAGCGCGACGACCCGGACGCCCCCATGCACGACCAGTGATCGCACCCGGCTCTCAGGCGGCCGCCGCGCCGTCCTGGTCCGAGGTGCTGACGAGGGTGCTGGCCGGCGAGGACCTCGAGGAGGCGACAGCCGCGGCCGTCATGGAGACGATCATGCAGGGCGAAGCGACCGGCGTGCAGGTCGCCGGTCTGCTCGTGGCGCTGCGCGCGAAGGGCGAGTCGGTCGCCGAGATCGCGGGTCTGGTGCGCAGCATGCGCCGTTTCGCGCTGCCGGTCTCGCCGGGCGGGCCGGTCGTGGACACGTGCGGCACGGGTGGGGACCGCGCCGGCACGTTCAACGTCTCGACGGTCGCGGCGATCGTGGCGGCCGCGGCGGGCGCGCGGGTGGCCAAGCACGGCAACCGGGCCGCCAGCGGGCGCTGCGGCTCCGCCGACCTGCTGGAGGACTGGGGCGTGGTCATCGACCTGCCGCCGGCCGCGGTCGAGGCCTGCCTGGACGAGGTCGGCATCGGGTTCTGCTTCGCGCCCACGTACCACCCCGCTATGCGCTTCGCGATGCCCGCCCGCAGGGAGCTTGGGGTGCCCACGGTCTTCAACTATTTAGGCCCGCTGACCAACCCCGCCGGCGCGCGACATCAGACGATCGGTGTGAGCGATCCGGGGATCGCGGCGCGCATGGCGGCCGTGCTCGCGCGGCTGGGCAGCGAGCACGCCTTCGTGTTCCACGGTGCCGACGGCCTGGACGAGCTCACCACCACCGGGCCGTCGCATCTGTGGGAGGTGCGCGGCGGCGAGGTCACCGAGGACGAGTTCGTCCCGGCGGATCACGGCATCCCGCCCGCCAAGCTGGTGGATCTGCGGGGCGGTGACGTCACCGAGAACCGCGGCATCGCGGACGCCGTCCTGGACGGCGAGGCGGGCGCGCCCAGGGACATCGTCGCGCTCGGGGCGGCGGCGGCGCTGCTGGCGGCAGACCTCGAGACGGCGTGGGCGCCCGCCTTGGCCCGAGCGAGTGAGGCGCTGGACTCGGGAGCGGCCCGCGCGACGCTGCAACGCTGGGTCGAGGCGTCGCAGCGGTTGGCGAGCTGAGTTCCGGGGCTGCTGGCGTCGCGTCAGACGCCGAAGAGCTCCTCGCGGTCGAGGACGAGCTCGGGCCAACCCTCCAGCGCCCATGCGACCGTCGGAGCATCGTGGTCGACGCCGTCGAGGCGGCACCACCACCCCTGGCGTTCTTGCGAGTCGAGATACGCCCGCCGGGTCACGCCGAACTCGGCGTAGACGTCCTCCTTGCGGACCAGATCGTGGTCGGCGTCGTCGCTGAGGATCTCCAGCACCGCCTGCGGCGGCACACCGAACATGCCGCGCCGGTTGGCCGGTTCGTCGCCGCGACGGTAGACGGCAACGTCGGGCCGCAGCTTGCCCCGCGGAGACCTGCACCACGTGTCGATGCGGACGATCGCCTCCAGCGGACAGGCACCCGCGAACAACAGGTGGAGGCGTTGCATGACGAGTTGATGCAGGTTGCCCAATGCCGATCCCCCGGTGGCGTGGAGAGCCCCGTCGATCACCTCCAACCGTCCGAGCTCGGGACGCTGGTTCTCCAGCGCCTCAAGCTCGGCCTGGGTGTAGTCGGTGACTCCCGTGATCATGCGTGAGACGCTACCCATGGCGACACCTCCACGGAAGATCAACTTACGGTGGCTGTGGACAACCTCGGTTCGCAAGCCTACCGCCGGGCCGCAGTGGTCGCGTCCCCTTCACGTGCGTCGGACAGCGCGCGAGGTGGGCTTCCAGCGTTGCGCTCTCGCAGCACCGCGACACTAGCCCTCGCTCACCGTGAAGCCCGTGTGCATGCCGAGCTCGTAGTGGTTCTCGACGACGCCGTCCTCCTCCTCGACGATGGCGCAGAACAGCGCGTACTCACCAGCGGGCAGGTCGAAGCTGCCCTCACACGTCTCGCCGGCGGGAAACGCCTCGATCTCGCCGATCAGGTCCTCCCCGAGCGCCTCCTCGTCGACCGCGCCGCCTTCGACGGTGGGCAGGTCCGCGGGATTCTCGGCGCGCGCGATCACGAGCTCGTGCGCCTCGTCACCGGCGTTCTGGGTCTCGAACGACACCACACCGCTCGCGGCCCGTTCGGGATCAGCGACGACCTCCCACTCGTCCAGGGTCACATGAACCTCCGTGCCGGTCTGTTCGACACCGTCGATGACCTCGCATCCCTCGGCGGACACGCCCGAGCCGGATCCACTCCCGGGCCCGGAGCCGCTCGCGGAGCCGGAGCCACCTCCACCGTCGATGGTGCGTACACCGGCGCCGTCGTCGCTGCCGCAGCCGGCCAGCAGGAGCGTGGTCAGGATCAGGATGGGCACGCTGCGCATTCGTTGCGTCCTTCCGCCGGAGGCAGGTTACGCGACATCTTAAAGTTAG
>JBBSMR010000069.1:0-14511 GCA_038233095.1 Euzebyales bacterium | reverse complement strand
GTTGGCCTTGATCGGGCGCTCGATGATCTCGCCCTTCGGGTTGGCCATCAGCCCGCGCATGCCGGCGAGCTGGCGGATCTGCTTGAACGACCCGCGCGCGCCGGAGTTGGCCATCATGAAGATCGGATTCAGGTGATGCAGGTTGTCCTGCATCGCCTGGCCGACCTCGTCGGTTGCCGCCGTCCACTTCTCGACGATCGCCTCGTGGCGCTCCTCGTGGGTGATCAGGCCGTCGTCGTACTGCTCCTGGATGCCGTTGACCTGGTCCTCGTAGCCGTCGAGGATGGTCTGCTTGGACGGCGGGATGACGACATCGTTCTTCGAGATGGTGATCCCGGCCTGGGAGGCGAACTGGAAGCCCAGGTCCTTGAACGCATCGAGCACGAGGGCGACGGCGTGCGGCCCGTGCAGCCCCACCAGTCCCTCGATCACGCGGTTGATGTCGCGCTTGCGCAGGGACTCGTTGATGAACAGGTACTGCGCGGGGTCGAACTCGTCCTCAAGCGCCTCGGCCAGCGCCCGCTCGACGCGATCGTTGAAGATGATCCTCCCGACCGTGGTCAGCACGTGGCCGGTGTCACGCCCGCGCCGGAACTCGGCGAGGTCGTGCAGCTGGACCATGCCGTGCTCGTACGAGAGCTCGGCCTCCTGCGCCGAGCGAAACACGTGCGGACGCTTCTTGACGTCGTAGCGCTCCTTGAGGGCCACGATGTCCGACTCGTCGTCCCACCCGCCTTCGCGCAGCGACTCCTCGAGACGCAGCAGCTCGTCGGGGTCGGGCCCGTAGGTCAGGTAGTAGGAGCCGAGCACCAGGTCCTGGGTCGGCGTCGCGAGCGGTGCCCCGTGCGCCGGGGAGAGGATGTTGTTCGCCGACAGCATGAGCAGCCGGGCCTCGGCCTGAGCCTCGGCCGAGAGCGGCAGGTGGACCGCCATCTGGTCGCCGTCGAAGTCGGCGTTGAAGGCCGAGCACACGAGCGGGTGGACCTGGATCGCCTTGCCCTCGACGAGCTGCGGCTCGAAGGCCTGGAGGCCGAGGCGGTGCAGGGTCGGCGCGCGGTTGAGCAGCACCGGGTGGTCCTTGATGACCTCCTCGAGCACGTCCCAGACCTCGGGGATCATCGAGTCGACCATCTTCTTGGCCGCCTTGATGTTCTGCACGGCCTTGCGCTCGACCAGCCGGGCCATGATGAACGGCTTGAACAGCTCGAGCGCCATCAGCTTGGGCAGGCCGCACTGGTGCAGGCGCAGCGTCGGACCGGAGACGATGACCGAGCGGCCGGAGTAGTCGACGCGCTTGCCGAGCAGGTTCTGGCGGAAACGGCCCTGCTTCCCCTTGAGCATGTCGCTCAGGGACTTGAGGGCGCGGTTGCCGGGACCGGTGACCGGGCGCCCGCGGCGACCATTGTCGAACAGGGCGTCGACGGCCTCCTGGAGCATGCGCTTCTCGTTCGACACGATGATCTCGGGCGCGCCGAGGTCGAGCAAGCGCTTGAGGCGGTTGTTGCGGTTGATGACACGCCGATAGAGGTCGTTGAGATCGGAGGTCGCGAAACGCCCGCCGTCGAGCTGAACCATCGGGCGCAGCTCCGGCGGAATGACCGGCACGGCCTCGAGGACCATGTGCTCGGGCTTGTTGTCGGAGTGGATGAAGGCGGAGACGACCTTGAGCCGCTTGACCGCGCGGCTCTGCTTCTGGCCCTTGGCGGTCTTGACCTGGTCCTCGAGCTCGATCCGCTCGGCCTCGAGATCGACGGCCTCGAGCAGCTCGCGCACGGACTCGGCGCCCATGCCGCCGCTGAAGTACTCGCCGAAGCCGAACGGCGAGCCGAAGCGGTCCTTGAGCTCGCGGAACAGCGTCTCGTCGGCCACGACCTGCTTGACCGACAGGTCGCGGAACAGGTCCCAGGTCTGGCGCATCCGCTCGGCCGCGTCCTCGATGTAGGCCTCGGTGTCGGCGATGTCGGAGTCGAAGGTCTTGCGCAGGTCCTTCTCCAGCTTGCCGCGCTCGTCGTCGGAGAGCTTGCGCACGTCGACGTCGAGGGTGTCGGCCCACAGGTGGTCGTCGTCGGAGAAGTTGGCGGTCGCGCCCGAGCTCAGGTGCTCGAGCCGGCGCTCGCGCGACTCCTGGAGCTCGAGCACGCGCTCCTCACGCTCCGCCGCGTAGGCGTCGAGGACCTTTTGGACCTCCCCCTCGAGCGAATCGAGATCGCGAGTACGCGCCTCCTCGTCGACCGAGGTGACGATCGACGCCGCGAAGTAGAGGACCTTCTCGAGCTCCTTCGGCGCCATGTCGAGCAGGTAGCCGATGCGCGAGGGAACGCCCTTGAAGAACCAGATATGCGAGACCGGAGCAGCCAGGTCGACGTGGCCCATGCGCTCGCGGCGCACCTTGGAGCGGGTGACCTCGACGCCGCAGCGCTCGCAGACGATGCCCTTGTAGCGCACGCGCTTGTACTTGCCGCAGTAGCACTCCCAGTCCCGCGTGGGACCGAAGATCTTCTCGCAGAACAGCCCGTCCTTCTCCGGCTTGAGCGTGCGGTAGTTGATCGTCTCGGGCTTCTTGACCTCACCGTTCGACCACATGCGCACCTGGTCCTGCGTGGCAAGGCCGATCCGCAACTCATCAAACGTGTTCACATCGAGCATCTGCGCTCTCCTATCGACCTGTCACGGCCGTATCTTCCGGTACTGCGTGTGTGTCGGGGGCCGTCGTCCGGCCGGAGGGGGTTGGAGGGTGGGCGGGTGAGCCCCCCGGAGGCCGGATGACGGCCCCCTTCTCGCGTCATCCCCCGAAGCCAAACTCGTCGCCGTAGCGCTCCGGCCGGGACAGGTCGATCCCCAACTCCTCGGCTGCCCGGAACGCGTCCTCGTCGGAGTCGCGGAACTCCATCGCCTGCCCAGTGGCCGAGAGCACCTCGACGTTGAGGCAGAGCGACTGCATCTCCTTGACGAGCACCTTGAAGGACTCGGGGATGCCCGGCTCGGGGATGTTCTCGCCCTTGACGATGGCCTCGTAGACCTTGACGCGGCCGAGCACGTCGTCGCTCTTGACGGTGAGCAGCTCCTGCAGCGCGTACGACGCTCCGTAGGCCTCCAACGCCCAGACCTCCATCTCACCGAAGCGCTGGCCGCCGAACTGCGCCTTGCCGCCCAGCGGCTGCTGAGTGATCATCGAGTACGGGCCGGTCGAGCGCGCGTGGATCTTGTCGTCGACCAGGTGCAAGAGCTTCAGCACGTACATGTAGCCGGCGGTGATGGGCTGATCGATCGGCTCGCCGGTGCGGCCGTCGAAGATCTTGGCCTTGCCGGCGCCGTCGACGATCTTGACACCGTCGCGGTTCGGTCTCGTGTTCTCGAGCAGGCTGGTCAGCTCCTCCTCGCGGCAGCCGTCGAAGACCGGCGTGGCCAGGCGCATGCCGCCCGGGTTGGACCGGTCTTCGTCGTCCCAGCCGATGGCTGAGAACCACTCGGGGGTGTCGTCGAAGTCCCACCCGTTGTGGGCGACCCAGCCCAGGTGGGTCTCGAGGACCTGTCCGACGTTCATGCGGCTCGGCACGCCCAGGGGGTTCAGGACGATGTCGACCGGCGTACCGTCCTCCAGGAACGGCATGTCCTCGACGGGCAGGATCTTGGCGATGACGCCCTTGTTGCCGTGCCGTCCGGCCAGCTTGTCGCCGTCGGAGATCTTGCGCTTCTGGGCGACGTAGACCCGGACCAGCTCGTTCACGCCCGGCTGCATCTCGTCGCCGGCGTCGCGGCTGAAGACGCGCACGCCGATCACGCGACCGACCTCGCCGTGGGGCACCTTGAGCGACGTGTCGCGCACTTCGCGCGCCTTCTCACCGAAGATCGCGCGCAGCAGGCGCTCCTCGGGGGTGAGTTCGGTCTCGCCCTTCGGCGTCACCTTGCCGACCAGCACGTCGCCGGGGTTGACCTCCGCCCCGATGCGGATGATGCCGCGCTCGTCGAGGTTGCCGAGCACCTCCTCGCCGACGTTGGGGATGTCGCGGGTGATCTCCTCGGCGCCCAGCTTCGTGTCCCGGGCATCGACCTCGTGCTCCTCGATATGGATCGAGGTGAGCACGTCCTCCCTGACCAGGCGGTCGGAGATGATGATCGCGTCCTCGTAGTTGAAGCCCTCCCACGACATGAACGCCACGAGCAGGTTCGCGCCCAGCGCCATCTCGCCGGTCTCGGTGCAGGGCCCGTCGGCGACGACCTGGCCAGCGCTGACTTCGTCGCCCTCGTCCACGATCGGGCGCTGGTTGTAGCAGGTGCCCTGGTTCGTGCGGTCGAACTTGCGCAGGAAGTGCTTCTCCAGGCGGTCGTCGGGGGTCTTGATGATGATGCGGTCCGCGGCCACCTCGACCACGACGCCGCCGGAGCTCGTGATCACGACGTCACCCGCGTCGCGGGCGGCCTTGCCCTCCAGCCCGGTTCCCACGAAGGGGGACTGCGAGCGCAGCAGCGGCACGCTCTGCCGCTGCATGTTCGTGCCCATGAGCGCCCGGTTGGCGTCGTCGTGCTCCAGGAACGGGATCATCGCCGCGGCGACCGAGACGATCTGGCGCGGCGAGACGTCCATGTAGTCGACCTCGCTGGGCAGTGCCTCGCGCACCTCGCCGTTGCGGGCCCGGCAGAGCACCAGCTCATTCGTGAACGCCGCGCCGTCGTCGAGCGCGGCGTTCGCCTGCGCGATCACCTGACGGTCCTCCTCGTCGGCCGTCAGGTAGTCGATCTGGTCGGTGACGACCCCGTCGCTGACCTTGCGGTACGGCGTCTCGATGAACCCGAACTCGTTGATCCGCGCGTAGCTCGCCAGCGAGCCGATCAGGCCGATGTTCGGCCCCTCAGGCGTCTCGATCGGGCACATGCGGCCGTAATGGCTGGGGTGCACGTCGCGCACCTCGAAGCCGGCGCGCTCACGCGAGAGGCCACCGGGGCCGAGCGCCGAGAGCCGGCGCTTGTGCGTCAGCCCCGACAGCGGGTTGGTCTGGTCCATGAACTGCGAGAGCTGGCTGGCGCCGAAGAACTCCTTGATGGAGGCGACGACCGGTCGAATGTTGATGAGCGTCTGGGGCGTGATGGCCTCGACGTCCTGGGTGGTCATGCGCTCGCGCACCACCCGCTCCATCCGCGACAGCCCGATGCGGACCTGATTCTGGATGAGCTCCCCGACGCTGCGCAGCCGGCGGTTGCCGAAGTGGTCGATGTCGTCGGTGTGATAGCGCTCGTCCGCGCCCTGGGCGAGCTTCACCAGGTAGCTCATCGTCGCGAGGATGTCCTCCTTGGTGAGGATGCTCGAGAACCCGGGCGGGCGCGCCTCGTCCTTGCCCCGCGCGTGAGTGTGCTCCTGGCCGGAGTCGCTGGCGGCATCGGCGATGAGCTGCGGGACGTTCATGTCGGCCAACGGCTTGGCGTCCTCGGCCGAGACGAGCCCGAGCAGCGCGAGCTCCTCGCCGAGCTTCTTGTTCACCTTGTACCGCCCGACGCGTGCGAGGTCGTAGCGCTTGTTGTTGAAGAACAGGTTGATGAGCAGGCCGCCCGCGGACTCGGTCGTGGGAGGCTCACCCGGCCTCAGCTTGCGGTAGATGTCTTGCAGCGCCTCGGCGGGGGTGGAGATGTTGTCCTTGCCGAGGGTCTGCTCGATGCGCTCGTCGCCACCGAAGAACGCCAGGATCTCGTCGCTGGGCACGGGCTCGTCGAGCAGCTCGCGGTCGGCCAGCTCGTACTCGGCCGTGTCGGCGTTGTAGACGATGCCCTTCAGCGCGCGGTAGAGCACGCTGACGTGCTGCTTGCGCTTGCGGTCGACGCGGACACCGACGAAGCCGCGCTTGTCGACCTCGAACTCCAGCCACGCGCCGCGCGACGGGATGACCTTGCAGCTGTAGATGTCGCGCCCGGTCGGCTTGTCGATGGCGGCGTCGAAGTAGACACCGGGAGAACGCACGAGCTGGCTGACCACGATGCGCTCGGTGCCGTTGATGATGAACGTCCCGCCGGGGGTCATCATCGGGAAGTCGCCCATGAAGACCGTCTGCGACTTGATCTCCCCGGTGTTGCGGTTGACGAACTCGGCGGTCACGAAGAGCGGCGCCGCGTACGTCATGTCCTTCTCTTTGCACTCGTCCACCGTGTACTTCGGCTCCTCGAAGCGGTGGTCGGAGAAGGAGAGCGCCATCTGGCCGGTGAAGTCCTCGATCGGCGAGATCTCGCTGAACACGTCGGACAGGCCGCGCTCGCGCAGCCACCGGAAAGAGTCCCGCTGGATCGCGACCAGATCGAGATCCTCGACCGGCAACGGCTCGGCGATCTTGGCGAACGAGGGACGGGAGGCGACGCGTGCTGCGCGATCAAGGGTCGACAATTTGAGGCTCCTCACAGCTTTAGTGGTCCGCGACTGACGGATCACGGACCTACGGCGGTAGTTCAGGCGAAACGAGGCCTCTGGCATCGAGGGAAACGGTGCACGAATAAGCAGTGCAGCGCTGGGCTGCACCGCGAATGGTGAACGGGACCAATGAGCGATGGCCGTGGTGGCACGCAACTCCCCGGCAAGGTTAAGACGGAAGGCTCGACCCTCCAGCGTGCCACACTCGACGTGAAACGTCAACCATCGAAGATTCGGCGTATCTGATCCGTCTCGTGGAGCTCTGGAACCGTGACACACCCGACCAAGGGTGAGGCACAAGACAGGAGCATCCGACATGATCGAGCAAACTCTCCCGAACGACTATCACGACCTCGCCGAGGTGCAGCGCCGCCACGAGTCAGACCTCTTGGCTCTGAACAACGTGAACGGCGTTGCCCTCGGCAGCAAGGTCTCCGGCGGTGAGGACACCGGCCGCCAGGCAGTCACCGTCCTGGTGGAGCAGAAGCTGCCGGCCGACATGCTCGGCGACGACGAGCGCATCCCTTCCGAGCTCGACGGCACAGAGACCGACGTCGTCGAGGTCGGCGTCCTGCAGGCCGGCGGGCCGTTGCTGGACGAGCTCTCCGCACCGACCGCCGAGGAGCTCGAGGAGCTCGTCGGACTTCAGGAGGAGACCAGCGTCCAGACACTGCGGCAGCGGATCCGTCCCGCCCGCGGCGGCTACAGCGTCGGGCATTACAAGGTGACCGCCGGGACGATGGCGACGGCCTGCTACGACCTCACCCCGTTCCCCGCGGTGCCGCAGCGGTACTACGTCCTGAGCAACAACCACGTGCTCGCGAACTCCAACGACGCGCGGGTGGGCGACCCGATCCTGCAGCCGGGACGGGTCGACGGCGGCAGCTACCCGGGCGATGTGATCGCTCGGCTCTCCCGCTGGGTGCCGATCCGTTTCATCAGCGGCGACAGCGCACCGTGCAACTACGTCGACGCCGCGATCGCGGAGGGGCAGTTCCACGATCTCGACCGCTTCGTCCACTGGGTGGGCACGATCAGGCACCTGTACTCCGCGCCGAAGGTCGGCGACGTCGTGCAGAAGACCGGGCGCACCACCAACTTCACCACCGGTCGGGTGCAGAACATCAACGCGACCGTGAACGTGAACTACGGATCGGGCCGGGTGGCGCGGTTCTGTCGCCAGGTGATCACGACCGCGATGAGCGCGGGCGGCGACTCCGGCAGCCTCGTCACCAACCTGGACGAAGGCGGAGTCGGCCTGCTCTTCGCCGGCTCCTCACAGGCCACGATCATCAACAACCTGGCCTACGTGCAGTCGCTGCTGCGCATTCGGGTGACCGAGCAGTAGCCATGATCGGCGGGGCTGGCGGGGCGTGTCGGGACTCGACACGCCCCGCCTGCGACTGCGAACCTGAGAGGAGCCTGTGGTGACCGAGAGCTTTGACACCGCCCTCGACACCGCCGCGGAGTGGGTCGGCACCGTGCCCGGGGTGGTCGCCGTCGGCGAGGGCGAGCAAGACGGCCGGCGCACGATCGACGTCTGGGTGAGCGGGACGCCGAAGCATGGTGCCCTGCCTCGCCAGCACGGCGGTCACCCGGTGCGGGTCCGCGCCAGCGGCGGGGCGTTCCGGGCGCAGTGACCGCTTTGACGGAGTCCGGCTTCGGTCGTGGCCGCTGCCGGCGGTGACTGCTGACCTGCGGGGAGGACGGACCGGGCCTGAAGGAGAAACTCGCGCATGCGCGAGCTCTTGCTGCTGGTGGACGTGGGGAGCACGTCGCGACCCTCGATCGGGATGCGCTCCCAGCCTGCCGGTGAGCTGGAGGCCCCTACTTCACCTCGACGCTCGCTCCGGCGCCCTCGAGGGACTCCTTCGCGGCGTCCGCGGCCTCGCGGGTGACGCCCTCCAGCACCGGCTTGGGGGCCGAGTCGACGAGGTCCTTCGCCTCCTTCAGCCCGAGGCTGGTGAGGGCGCGCACCTCCTTGATCACCTGGATCTTCTTCTCACCGGCGGAGTTCAGCACGACGTCGAACGCCGTCTGCTCCTCGGCAGCCGCCGCGCCGTCGTCGCCGCCGGCCGCCGCGGGAGCCGCTACGGCCATCGGCGCGGCAGCGGTGACGTCGAACTCCTCCTCGAACTTCTTCACGAAGTCGGAGAGCTCGAGCAGCGTCATCTCCTTGAAGCTGTCGAGCAGGTCGTCGGTGCTCATCTTTGCCATGGTGGGTGCTCCTTGTGTTCCGGGACGGTGCGACGGGATCGGTCTAGGAATCGGTGTCAGCGGCGACAGGCTCGGGCTCCGCAGACTGGGACTCAGCCTCGGCCTCGGGCGTCTCAGCCTCGGCCTCGGGCGCGGCCGCTTGCGGTGCGTCGGTCTCAGGCTCGGCGGGCAGTTTCTCCTGCAGCGCGGCGAACAGGCGGGCCGCTTTGGTCAGGCTGGCCTGCGCCAGACGGGCGGGCTGGGCGAGGACGGCTCCGAACGTCCCGGCCAAGCGCGCGAGCAGCTCTTCGCGTGACTCCAGGTCGGCAAGACGCAACGTCTCCGCCGCGTCCAGCAGACGACCGTCGAGGATCCCCGCCTTGACGATCAGCTCCGGATGATCCCGCGAGAAACGGCGCAGCACCTTGGCGGTGGCGACGGGGTCACCGGCGCAGTAGGTGATCGCCGTCGGGCCCGTCAGCACTTCGTCGGGCACGTCGAGTCCGGCCTCGCGCGTCGCCAGCCGGGCCAGCGTGTTCTTCACCACCGAGTAGCTGGCGTCGGACTGGCGCAACTCGGCGCGAAGCTGCGCGAGCTCGGAGACCGTCAAGCCACGGTACTCGGTCAGCACGGCGGCGCTCGACGCCTCGAGGCGCGTGCGCACCTCGTTGACGACGGCGACCTTCTCGGGGCGTGCCATCTGCTCTCCTTCAACGAAAAAGCCTCCCGAAGACCGGAAGGCGAGGAGCGGCCGATGGAACGGCCATGTGCTCACCTACGTTGGTCGGCCGGGCGTGCCCGGCGCCTTCACCGCTCTCGCGGAACCGACGGTCTTCGGCGTTGGCCCCACGCTAGGTCCTGGGAGGCCGACCGTCAACCTGCCGCGACGCCCTGGTCGCTGTAGCGCAGGAGAATACCGCCCCTACGCGGCATCCGCTCAACAGCCTCGCCGGCTCGCTCAGGCGACGAGCTCGTCGTCCTCCCACAGTTCGCGGGTGCGCTGGGCGTCGATAGCGATGCTGGGTCCGTGGGCGGATGCGACATGGATCGAGCGCAGATAGCGGCCTTTGGCGGCCGCCGGGCGCTGGCGCAACAGCTCGTCGATGATGGCGGCGTAGTTCTCGACCAGAGCCCGTGTCTCGAACGACGCCTTGCCGAGGATGAGGTGGACGTTGGCCTGGCGGTCGGTCCGATACTCGATCTTGCCGGCCTTGATCTCGCTGACGGCCTTCGCGACGTCCATCGTCACGGTGCCGGTCTTGGGGTTGGGCATCAGCCCGCGCGGCCCGAGCACCTTGCCGTACCGACCGATCTTGCCCATCTGGTCGGGCGTGGCGATCACCGCGTCGAAGTCCAGGTTGCCGGCCTCGATCAGGGCCGTCACGTCCTGGGCACCGACGACATCGGCGCCGGCTTCCTCCCCCTCGGTGGCCTTGGCGCCCTCAGCGAAGACAGCCACGCGCATGGTCTTGCCGGTGCCGTTCGGCAAGGAGACGGAGCCGCGCACCATCTGGTCGGCTTGGCGGGGGTCGACTCCGAGCCGCACGGCCAGGTTGACGGTGGGGTCGAAGGAGACCGTGACCGTCTCCTTCACCAGCTTCATCGCTGGCGTGGGTGCGTAGAAGGCATCGGCGTCGATCTTCTCGACCGCGACCCGGTAGCGCTTTCCTCGCTGTGCCATGTGGTGCTCCTCTTGTGGTGCAGACGACCCGCTCGGGCCTCCCACGGTTTCGGTGGAGGTCTGGCTAGTCGACGACCAGACCCATGCTGCGGGCGGTGCCCGCGATGATCTTGACGGCGCCGTCGACGTCCACGGCGTTCAGGTCCTCCATCTTGCGCTCGGCGATCTCGCGGACGGCGGCGGACGAGACGGTCCCCACCTTGTTCCGGTTCGGCTCGCCAGAGCCCTTCTCGATGTTCGCGGCCTTGAGCAGCAGACGCGCCGCAGGCGGGGTCTTCGTGACGAAGGTGAACGAGCGGTCCTCGAAGACGGTGATCTCGACCGGTACGACGTCGCCCGACTGTGCCTGCGTGCGCTCGTTGTAGGCCTTGCAGAACTCCATGATGTTCACGCCGTGCTGCCCGAGCGCAGGGCCGACAGGCGGCGCGGGGGTGGCTTGACCCGCTGGAATCTGCAGTTTGATCAGCGCCATGACCTTGCGCGCCATGGGTACTCCTCTCCGTGGTGGAAGTGCGAACGAGGTGAGCGGGACCTAGAGCTTGGCCACCTGGTCGAAGCCGAGCTCGACCGGTGTCTCGCGTCCGAAGATAGAGACCAGCACCTTCAGCTTGCTGGCGTCGGCGTTGATCTCCGAGATCGTTCCGGTGAAGTCGGCGAAGGGACCCGAGGTGACCCGGATGTTCTCTTCCACCTCGTAGTTGATTCGTGTGCTGACCTGCTTGTCCTCTTCGGGCTCGGCCAGGATGGACTCGACCTCGCGGTAGGACAGCGGCACCGGGCGTGCGCCAGGCGGACCGACAAAGCCCGTCACCGCGGGCGTGTTGCGCACGACGTACCAGGAATCGTCGTCCAGATCCATACGGACGAGCACATAACCGGGGAAGACCTTGCGCTGCACCGTCTGCTTCTTGCCGCCCTTGATCTCGACGGCCTCCTCGGTCGGGATGATGACCTCGTAGATGCGGTCCTCCATGTTCATCGACTGGATGCGGTTCTGGAGGTTGGCCTTAACCTTCGCCTCGTAGCCCGCGTAGGTGTGGACCACGAAGTAGTCCCCGGGCAGACGGTGGAACTCGATTCGGCTCGGCACCTTCGCCGAGGCGGCCTGTCCGTTGCCGCCGGGATGTGTGTCCTCAGCAGCCGCGGCCTCCGGTTCGCCGACCGTGCCGGCCGGAACTTCCGGGGTGTCGGTGGCATCCTCGAACTCGGCCTGGACCTCGGTGACGAGCTCGTCGGAGACCTGCTCGTCGGCGCCCGCCGCGGCGAGCAGCTCGTCGAACTCGTCAGCCTCTTCCTCGACGAGCGCCTCCGGCTCATCGGCGAGCACAGCCTCGACCTCGGCCGCCTCGCCCGTGGCCGGTCCGTCGTCAGGGCCGGGCGGGCGGGGGAGCGTGCCGGACACCGACGAGTCCGCCACGCTCTCGGCTGAGGGCTGGGGCTCGTGGAGCACATCGGGCGCCTCGGGATCCGCGGCGGCAAGGCCCTCCGGCGACTCGGTCGCCTGGCTCATCGCCTGCGCGACGAGCTCGTCGACCTCGGTGCTGCCCTCTGCGTACTCCACCGGGGCGTCCGCCTCCGCGAGCGCGCGAGCGTCGTCGGTCTCGGGATCCTCGCCGTCGGAGAGGTCGACGTCGGCGGCCACGCCGGGAGCTGCGTCGAAGGTCTCGTCCTCGAGCGGGTCGAGCTCGACGCGCTCGCTGTTCGGCGCGTGGTCTTGTGCGGCGTCCGTGGAGGTCTGTTCGTCGGTCATCCGAAGATCCATAGCACGAGGCGGCCGAAGAGCGCGTCCAGGCCGAAGACGTAGAGGGTGATGAGCGTGACCGTGACCAGGACGACGATGCTGTAGGCGGTCACCTCAGCACGTGTCGGCCAGTGGACACGACGCAGCTCACCGCGAACCTCCCGCAGATACTGCACGGGCGGAGTGCGTTGACGTTTGCCGGAGCTGGCCGAGGCCGAGCCGCTCGTTCGATCCATACGCCGTGACAACTTCCTGGTCGTAGACGGTGCCGGTCCGACGCGACGCCGGCCGATGTGCAGGCCCGTCGTGGGCGCCGCGACCGTCGGGTGGCTGACTTGTCGTGGCAGGGGCGGAGGGACTCGAACCCCCGACCTTCGGTTTTGGAGACCGACGCTCTGCCAGTTGAGCTACGCCCCTAAAGGCCTGGGTCTGGCAAGAAAAACACTGCCCAGCGGGCAGCGTCGTATCCAGTATAGGCACCGAAGTCACTGCTCGGCAACCGCTCGGCGGCAGCGGCGGCGCCGTTCGCCTTCCGGGGTACGCTGCGCTCGCGAAATAGCCCCCTTCAGGCGATCGGCGCCGCCTCAGAAGCTGCGCACCGAGGTCAGCGGGTTGCGATCACCGCTCTCGACTTGCGGCGGTCGATGACCTTCTCGCCCTCACCGGTCTCCGCCCAGATCGCCACCGTGGTGAGCCCGCCCTGGCGGTCCACGTCGACCACCTCCCCGCCCACGCGGACGGTGGCGCCGACAGGCAAGGGAGCGCGGAAGGAGGCCGAGAGCGAGAGCACGTGCTCCGGACCGCCCGCCCACTCGGCTACGAGGTTCGCCAGCAAGCCGAGGGTCAGCATGCCGTGGGCGATCGGCTCACCGGTGGGGCTCACCTCGGCGGCGAAATCCCCGTCCCAATGCAGGCGGTTGTAGTCCCCGCTTGCGCCCGCGTAGCGCAGGACGTCCTCCTGCGAGACCACGTGCTCATGCACGGGCAGCTGATCTCCCTGCGTGTGGCTCATCCGCCGCCCTCGGCGAAGAACGCGATCGTCGACCGACTGGTCACGACCGCGGCCCCGCCCCTCGGGTCGGTGCAGGCCACCTCCACGGTGAGCAGCTCGGTCCGGCCGCGACTGACGATCGCGGTGATCCTCGGCGTGCAGGCCAGCACATCACCCACTCGCACGAGGCGGTGGAACTCGTACTCCTGCTTGGCGTGCACGAGGTTCCAGTGCCAACCGAGCTCGGGGTCGTGGGCCAGGGCGGCGGGAGCGGCGAAACAGGCAGCGAAGGTCAGCGGCGCGACCACCTCATCCGGTGGCGTCTCGCTCGGATCGGCTTCGTAGACCGGATCGGTCGCACGTGTGGCCAGCGCGTACTCGCGCACCTTCTCGCGACTGACCTCGTAGTGGTACGTGGGGTAGACGTGCCCGGCACGGTCGGGATTCAGAGCGATGATGCCTCCAGTTTCGTGCCTACTCCTTCGCGGAGCGAGGCTTGGGGGCGAGGACCATCGTGATGAAGCGACCCTCCATGCCCGAGCGCGTCTCGACGTTGCCGACCTCCTCCAGCCCTTCCGCGAAGCGATCGAGCACCTTGGCGCCCATCTCGGGACGGCGCATCTCGCGCCGGCGGAACAGGATCTGCACCCGCACAGAGTGCCCGAGCTCCAAGAAGCGGCGCGCTTGCCGCACCTTGGTCTCGAAGTCGTGATCGTCGATCTTCGGCCGCAGGCGAATCGCCTTCTGACCGCCGCCTCGCTGCTGCTTGCGGGCCTCGCGGTCGGCCCGTTCCTGCTCGTACAGATGCTTGCCGTAGTCCATGACCTTCGCCACCGGAGGGTTGGCCTGGGGGGCCACCTCCACAAGGTCGAGGTCGAGCGCCCTGGCGGCGTCGATCGCGATCTTCAAGGGGACGATCCCGACCTGTTTGCCCTCTGGGCCGATAAGACGCACTTCCTTCGCGCGAATCTCAGCGTTCGTCGCGAGTCGCTCTGCCATGATCCTCCTGTGTGCTCAACTCTGACATGTGAATCGCCGCCGGCGATTCTCCCTACTCTGGTGGTGGCGCTGCGGTAGCAGCGCCCTCGCTTGCTGAATGGGTTCGCTGTCCGGCGTTGCCCGCACAGTGTGCAGGCAGACGAGAACTCCGCCAAGGGGTGAACCTGGCGGGACCGCGACGCGGGAGACGCCTACCGCGTCTCCCGGTGAGCCTGATGGACGTTGCAGCGCGGACAGTACTTGCGCAACTCGATGCGCTCCCGCTGGGTGGAACGGTTCTTGGTCGTGACGTAGTTGCGCTCCTTGCACTCGGTGCAAGCCAGCGTCACCTTCGGTCTCGTATCACTTCTCGGCATTTCGAACTTTCTCTTCGTTGCGCCACCCGCGAGGGCGGCCTTCGTGCTGTCTGGTTGCGGTACCAGCCGACGCGAGCGTGCGGCGTGTCGGCTGGACTGCTCGCAGGGGGCTAGTTGCGAGCGCAGCGTACCCCGGAGAGCAGACCAGCCGACACG
>JBBSMR010000068.1:0-14773 GCA_038233095.1 Euzebyales bacterium | reverse complement strand
CCTCTTGCGCCCGCCAATTGATCTCGTGCGGCTGTTCGTACCCCCCAGATTGGGATGGCATCCACGAGCCGGAGCCCGCTCGCATCCGCCCGGTGCTGTCCCGTCGAGTCGCACTCGACCCGGGGTGATCTCTCAGTCCGGCCCTCAGTGGGTGATCGTCACCTTTGACAGGCCTTCGGGATTGTCGGGGTCGAGGCCGCGCCAGCGGGCGAGCTCGCGGGCCACCTGCTGGCCGCGCACGGCGAGCGGCATCGTCACGAGCGCCTCGGCGAGGCCGTCGCTGACCGGCAGGTCGACGCCGTCGCCCGTTCCCGCGACGAAGACCTGGCCGCCGCGGTTGCGCAGGTCGACCACGAGGTCGTCCAGGTCGTCCGCCGTCGGGCCAGAGGTGCGCAGGACGAGCACCGGGAAGTCCTGCTCCACCACGGCGATGGGACCGTGGCGCAGGTCGGCTGCGGAGTAACCCTGGGCGTGCAGCCCGCAGGTCTCCTTCAGCTTCAGCGCGACCTCCAGCGCGATGCCGTAGCAGAACCCGCGCCCCGCCACGATGAGCCCCGGCGCCTCGCCGATCGCCTCGGCGACCGCGGCGGCCGGCCTCTCGTCGTCGAGCACGCGCTGCACCGCGTCGGGCAGCTCTTGCCAGTCCTCGTCCGCCCACGGCACGTCACCCAAGGCCTCGGCCAGCAGCGCGAAGGCGGCTACCTGGGCGGTGAACGTCTTCGTGGCCGGCACGGCCTGCTCCTCGCCTGCTTGCAGGTCGATGACAGCGTCCGCCTCCTCCGCCAGCGGGCTGGAGGCCTCGTTCGTGATGGCGACGCCGGTCGCGCCAGCGCGGCGGACCGCCTCAAGCACCGTGGTGATCTCCGGCGTCTGACCCGATTGGCTGACCGCGACGGCCAGATAGCCCGAGTAGTCCACGTCTGCCCCGTAGAGGGTGTGCAGGCTCGGGGCCGCCAGGGCGACCGGGCGGCCGGCGGCGAGCTCCAGCACGTAGCGTCCATAGACCGCCGCGTGATCGGACGAGCCGCGGGCGATCAGCACGACGCCGGCGGGACGCTCACCCACCAGCTCGGAGAGCTCACTCACCAGCTCGTCGCGTCGGCCGGCAATCGCCGCGAGCACCTGGGGCTGGTCGTTCATCTCGTGGGTCATCTGAGCACCGCGCATGTCTGGCTCCATTTCTCGCTTGGTTTGCTGAAGGCTCCTGGCAGTCATCCCGCGGAGGGTCGGCGCTCATTCCCCCGCTGCCACCTCAGCGGAGAACACGCTCCGGTGCAGATGGGTGCGGACCTGATAGCGGTCGGACCGGTACAGGGAGCGGACGTGCTCGATCGGCACGCCGGACGCGTCGAACGTCAGCCGGACGAACTCGAACGCGGCCTGTCCAGCCTCGACGCGGAGCAGCTCAGCCTCCTCGGACCGGAGCACGACCGCCTGGACGCGCTGGTCGGCGTGGTGGACCTCGACGCCCCACTCTCGACGCAGCGCGTCGTACAGGGAGGTGTCCGACAGGTCGAACACGTCAAGCCCGGGGAACCGTTCGAGTGGGAGCTGCGCCACTTCGGTGGCTATCGGCTCGCTGTCCGCCGTACGGATTCGTTCGATGCGCACGACCGGGGCGCCGACCGTGATCTGCAACGGGCCGGACAACAGGGGGGAGGCGGGGACGACCTCACGGCCCAACGGCACGGCGCCCGCCTTCAGACCCCGACGACGCATGTCCTCGGTGAACGACGTGAGCGCCTCGGACTGGACGATGCGCGGCTGCGCGACGAACGTGCCCTGCCCGTGCGAACGGTAGAGCAGGCCGCCGGTGATCAGGCTCTCGACCGCGCCGCGCACCGTCATGCGCGCCACGCCGTAGCGCTCGGCGAGCTGACGCTCTGAGGGCAGGCGACCGCCCGGCCCGAGCCCGACGACGAGACCCTCGAGAATCTCCTCGAGCTGGGCGCCCTTCGGACGGTGCTCATCGAGCGCGTCCGGGAACTCGTGCGCTGGTCGGATCATCGTCGCAGACGGTAGCTGGTCTAGACCTACTGTGTCCAGGGTACGCACCCCATTGCCTAGCATGCGGCCGGAACCTCCACGGACGAAGGGCGGCGCACGTGAGGAGCATCGAGCAGCTCAGCACCGAGGCACGCAATCCACGCACGCACGACCTGGACGAGATGGCCGTCTGCGATCTGCTGCACGCGATGAACGCCGAGAACCAGCGCGTGCCGGAGGCGGTCGCCGCGAGCATCCCCGCGATCGAGGCCTCGGTCGACCTGATCGTCGAGAGGCTCCGAGCAGGTGGGCGGCTGCTCTATCTGGGCGCCGGCACGAGCGGCCGCTTGGGACTGCTCGACGCGGTTGAGTGCCCGCCGAGCTTTGGAACGGACGTGGGGATGGTGCTCGGTCTGGAGGCGGGTGGTCAGGGCCCGTTCACCGAGGCCGACGAGGGCGCCGAGGATCGCTCCGAGTTGGGTGAGGTGGACCTGCGCGGGTCTGGGCTCAGCGAGCAGGACGTCGTGGTCGGCATCACTGCCAGCGGCCGGACGCCGTACGTCCTTGGAGGCCTGAACTATGCGCGCGCGACGGGGGCCGTCACGATCGCGCTGTCGTGCAACACCGACGCCGAGGTCAGCGCCTACGCCGATGTCGCCATCGAGGTCGAGACTGGCCCGGAGGCGCTCACCGGGTCGACCCGGCTGAAGGCGGGCTCGGCTCAGAAGCTGGTGCTGAACATGCTCTCCACCGCCGCGATGATCCGGCTCGGCAAGGTCTATGAGAATCTCATGGTCGACGTTCAGCCGACGAACGAGAAGCTGATCGCCCGCGCGCAGCGCGTGGTCGCGGAGGCGACCGGCTGCGAGCTCGCCGCCGCCGCCGACTACCTGGAACGCGCGGGGCGCACGCCGAAGGTCGCGATCGTCATGCTCCTCGCCGAATGCGACTACGAGAGCGCGCTGGAGCGGCTCGCAAACGCGGACGGGTTCGTCCGTCGTGCCCTCCAGCTCGACTGAGCGTGCGAGCTTTCCAGGTCCTCAGGTCTGCTCCCCGTCGACGAGGCAGGCCTGCAGCTCGAGGCGGTCGTCGAGGACAATGATGTCCGCGACGGTCCCCGCGACGAGCAGGCCGAGGTCCTCGCGGCCCACCAGCCGAGCCGGAACACCCGTCGCCGCGTCCACGGCCTCGGGCAGCGGCACGCCGAGCGCGTGCAGGTTGCGCACCGCCTGCAGCATGGTGAGCGTGCTGCCGGCCAGCGCCCCGGCCGGATTACGCGCCGCCCCGTCGCGCACGGTCACCTCGACGTCGCCGAGCCGGTAGGTGCCGTCGCCGAGCCCGGCGGCCGCGATGCCATCGGTGACCAGCGCGACGCGGCCCGCGGCGGCGTGCCATGCCAGCCGCACGGTGTCGGGGTGCAGGTGGTGCCCATCGACGATCAGCTCGACGGTGACGTCGCTGCGGGCGAGCGCCACACCGGCGATGCCGGGATCGCGATGGTGCAGCGGGCGCATGGCGTTGAAGACGTGGGTGGCGGCCCGCCCCCCGGCATCGAAGCCGGCGTGAGCCTCCTCGGCCGTGGCGTCGCTGTGGCCGAGCGAGATGAGCACGTCGCGGTCGTGAAACAGCGAGATGAGCTCGTGCGCTCCGGGCAGTTCGGGAGCGAGCGTGACCATCGTGACGTCGCCGGCATCGAGGAGCCTCCGCGCGAGGCTGAGGTCCGGGTCGCGCCGATGCTTTGCCGAGTGGGTGCCGAGCTTCTCCGGTGACAGGAAGGGGCCCTCCAGATGGGCCCCGATCAGCCGGGGGTGGGCAGGTGCGCGCTGGAGCCGACCGAGCGCGGCGATCAGCTCGTCTTCCGGGGCGGTGATGAGCGAGGCCTGATAGGCGGTCGTGCCGGCGGCGAGCAGCCCCGTGCCCGCGGTGGCCAGCGCCTCGGCGTTGGCGGCGGCGAAGTCCACCCCCGCGGATCCGTGCATGTGGATGTCGACCAGCCCTGCGGCCGCGACGAGGCCCTGCGCGCCGGCAGGCGCGCAACCGAGCCGCACGACGCGCCCATCGGCGACCTCGACGTCACCCGGGACGAGCTCGCGGCCGCTCATCGCCGCGGCGACGCCGAGCCGGCGCGCCCTCAAGGCGCCGTCACCGCCTGGATGAGCAGCATCCCGTCGGCTCCCGAGCTGACGGTCAACGCCGCCACGCCCTCCACCACGACGTCGGCGTCGGCCACGTCCCCGGCCGCATGGCTGGTCGTCACCGCCACCACCGCCATGCCCGCCGCACTCGCCGCCGCGACGCCGGCCGGGGCGTCCTCGACCACGAGGCATCCGGCGGGGTCGGCCGCCAGCCGGTCCGCCGCCAGCAGATACGGATCGGGCGCCGGCTTGCCCTGGTCGACGTCGTCGGCGGTGATCAGCACCTCGGGCACGGAGAGGCCGGTCGCGCGCAAGCGAGCGGTCGCGAGGCGGCGCGTGCCCGATGTCACGATCGCCCATGCGCCGTCAGGCAGCTCGCCCAGCAGCGCGGCCGCACCGGGTAGCGCGCTCACCTGGTCGGTGTGATCCAGCTCGCGCTGCTCGATCCGCTCGGTCTCCGCCACGGCGTCGAGATGGGGGGCGCACTGCCGGATCGCCTCGGTCGCCGGCCGGCCGTGCATCGCGACCAGGACGCTCTCCACATCCAGCTCCCGCTCTTCGGCCCACTCCCGCCACGCCTGCTCGACGGTGGCGATCGAGTCCACGAGCACGCCGTCGAGGTCGAGCAGCAGGGCCGCCACCTCGAAGCTTGCCTGCCCGGCGCGGTCATCTTCCTCGCTCATGACTGCATCATGCCAGCATGCCAGCGCTCACCGCGCCTGGGGGAGCGATCCGGGAGGATGAGAATAGGTGCGAGACGGGCCCATTGTGACCAAACCAGCCATACCGGGTGTGCGCCAACGGACGGTGCCGTGAGAAGTGTTCGGACGGTGAGCACGTTCGTACGGTGCCGTGAGAAACGGCACGGGTGCAACGATCCCTCCGCTTCAGCGCCTCATCACACAGCGGGCCGCCGCTACACTCGCCACTCGTTCCCGTACCACCAGGAGCAGGCATGTTCGACGCGCTCACCGACCGGCTCGAAGCGGTCTTCGCCGGGCTGCGCGGCCGCGGCAAGCTGACCGATGAGCAGGTCGACGCCTCGCTGCGCGAGATCCGCCTCGCGCTGCTCGAGGCCGACGTCAACTTCAAGGTCGTCAAGGCGTTCGTCGGCCGCATCCGCGAGCGCGCGGTCGGCACCGAGGTCAGCGAGGCGCTGAACCCCGGCCAGCAGGTCGTCAAGATCGTCCACGAGGAGCTCGTGCGCATCCTCGGGGAGCAGTCCGCGCCGCTCGACCTGGGCAGCCGCTCGCCGGCCGTCATCATGCTGGCCGGGTTGCAGGGCTCCGGCAAGACCACCGCGGCCGGCAAGCTCGCCAAGTTGTTGAAGTCGAAAGGCCGCGAGCCGCTGCTGGTCGCCTGCGACCTGCAGCGCCCCGCGGCCGTGGCGCAGCTGCGCATCCTCGGCGAGCAGGTCGGAGCGAAGGTCTACGCCCCCCAGGAATCGGGTGATCCCGTGCCGGTCGCCCGTGGTGCGCTGGCCGAGGCCAAGCGGCTCGGCGCCGGCGTGGTCATCGTCGACACGGCGGGGCGGCTCAACATCGACGAGGTGCTCATGGCCCAGGCCGCTGACATCAAAGCGGCGGTGGATCCGGTCGAGACACTCTTCGTCATCGACGCCATGATCGGCCAGGAGGCCGTCACCGTCGCGAAGGCCTTCCAGGAGGCCGTCGACTTCAGCGGCGTCATCCTCTCCAAGCTCGACGGCGACGCCCGTGGCGGCGCCGCGCTGAGCGTCGCCGAGGTCACCGGGCGCCCCATCAAGTACGCGTCGGTCGGTGAGAAGCTTGACGAGTTCGAGGCCTTTCATCCCGACCGCATGGCGGGTCGAATCCTCGGCATGGGCGATGTGCTCACACTCATCGAGAAGGCCGAGGAGGTCTACACCGAGGACCAGGCCGCCGAGATGGAGGCCAAGCTCGTCAAGGCCGAGTTCACGCTCGAGGACTTCCTGGAGCAGTTCCAGCAACTGCGCAAGATGGGCCCGCTGCAGAACCTGATAGGGATGATCCCCGGCATCGGGCGCCAGCTCAAGGATCTCGACATCGACGAGTCGCAGATGAAGCGTGTCGAGGCGATCATCCAATCGATGACCCCTGACGAACGCCGGCGGCCGCAGATCCTGAACGGCAAGCGCAAGCGGCGCATCGCGCGCGGGTGCGGGCGCTCGGCGCAGGAGATCAACCAGCTCCTGCGCTCCTACACCGAGATGCGCAAGATCATGAAGCAGCTCGGCGGCGCCGGTGGCCTGAAAGCGGCCAAAGCGATGGGCGGCATGGGCGACATGGATCTCTCTGCCCTGGGTGGCGGGCTGCCGGGGCTCGGCGGTCTGCCTGGCGGCGGTCCCCCCGCCGGTGTGGGCGCTCGGCCAGGCGGCATGCCCAACCTCCGCAGCGGCCCACCGCGCGGCAAGAAGGTCCCGAAGCGCAAGAAGAAGAAGCGCTAGCTAGCAGCATCCCGGACCGGACCTGTAGTCGCGTAGCAATTGATATGGTAGTGCTATGCCCGGACGCTTGAAACCAACCATGGTGCAGTGCCGGTCGGCCTGCTCGCTGGTCTTGACGAACGAGCCGCGCGCGAGCAGGTGTCTCGCTCAGAAGTGATCCGTCAGGCGTTCCGCGCGCATCTGCAGGCGGACGCCGAGGACGTAGCCAGGAGTTACCGAGACGGCTACGGACGCTTCCCACTCGGCACGGAGGATGAGTGGGGGGACCTTGAGTCCTTCCAAGACGAGCTGACCACCGCGCGGCCGCTGGAGCGCCAGGTGTGGTGACCGGATCCCGCCGGATCGCGTGGGGAGACGTGTGGTGGGTCGAGACGCCGGCTCTCTCCCGCCGCCCTGCGGTCGTCATGAGCAGGCCCGAGGCGATCGAGGTCCTACCCCTCGCATGGATCGCGAACCTGCCGATCGAGCGTATGGTGCTCGTTTCCCCGGCCTTTCGCTTGCCGTGAATTGCTGATCGCCGGCGCGCGAAGCTCGGGCCGGCGGGAGCTGTGAGAGAACGGGGGAGAGGGATGGATCGGGACGCACCAGCCGTGGCGCTGCGGGGTCTGCGGAAGGCGTTCGGCCAGAACGTGGCGGTCGACGGCATCTCGGTCTGGCAGGATCCGATCGCGGCGAAGCGCCGGATCGGGGTGCTGCCCGAGGATCTGCCGTTGTTCGACCGGCTGACCGGCCGTCAGCTGCTCACCTACACCGGGTTGCTGCACGGGCTGGACGCTCCGACGTGGCCGCTCGGGCCGAGGAGCTGCTCTCGGTGCTCGGCCTGGCTGACGCGGCCGGCACCCTGGTGGTCGACTACAGCCAGGGCATGCGCAAGAAGGTCGGGCTCGCCGGGGCGTTGCTGCACGCACCGCGCGTGCTCTTCCTGGACGAGCCGTTCGAGTCGGTCGACCCGGTCTCGGCCCGCACGCTGCGCAGCGTGTTGGAGCGTCATCTGCATGGTGGCGGGACGGTGGTCTTCTCCAGTCACGTCATGGAGCTGGTCGAGCGCCTCTGTGACCGCGTCGCCGTGGTCCACGACGGCCGGCTGGTCGCCAGCGGCCGGCTCGACGACGTGCGCGGAGACGACTCGCTGGAGGACGCGTTCGTGCGCCTGGTCGGCGGCGAGGTTGAGCAGGGGGGAGGGCTGGAGTGGCTCGGCACTTCGTCCGACTGAAGCTCAGCCTGCTCGCGGGCGGGCTGAAGCGCGGCTGGCAGCAGGCGGTGGGGCTGGTCGGGGCCGCCATTGTGGGACTGCCCGCCGGCGTCACCCTCTTCTTCCTGCTCATGATCGTCGGTCGCCGGACGTCGTTCGGGCCCACGGCGCTCATCGCGGTCTTCGCCCTCTTCGCGCTGGGCTGGACGGTGGGTCCGGTGCTGTTCTTCGGCATGGATGAGACGCTGGATCCCGCGCGCCTGCGGCTGCTGCCGCTCTCACGCCGGCAGCTCGCCAGCGGGATGCTCGCGGCCAGCGCCATCGGCGTGGGCCCGGCGATGACGGTGTTGGCGCTCTGCGGAGCGATCGCGGGCTTCGCTCCCGCCGGTCCCGGAGCCGTGCTCGTGGTTGCCGGCGTGCTGCTGCACGCGGCGCTCTGCCTCGTGCTCGGCCGCGCGCTCACCACCGCGTTGTCCCGTCGGCTGCGCTCGCGGAAGGGGCGGGACATCCTGGCCACCGCCGGCGCGCTCGTCGGCCTCTCGTTCGCCGCGCTCGGTCAGCTCCCCAACATCCTGCAGAGCCGGTTCGGCGACGCGCAGGCCATTGAGGCGTTCGTCGTCAGCGCCGCGCGTGCGGTCAGCTGGCTCCCGCCGATCTGGCCCGCCAGAGCGATCCTGGCCGCCGCCGACGGCGGGCTGCTCGCGGCCGTCGGCTGGTTGCTGCTCTCCGCGGCGCTGATCCTCGCCCTGGCCTGGTGGTGGATGACCACGCTGGAAAGAAGTCTGGGCGAGCCCGGCACTCAGACGCAGGCGGCCGACGACGATGAGGACCTCTTCCCGCGGTGGGTCCGATGGCTGCCGCGCGACCGGCTGGGCGCCGCCGTGGCCAAAGAGCTGCGCTACCTGATTCGCATGCCGCAGTTGCGGGCGCAGTGGATCGGCCTGCCGATTCTGGCCGTGGCCCCGATCGTCGTCGCCCTCTTCCTGCCGCAGGCGCGCCGACCCGAGCTGGTGCTCGCCCCCGCGGCGCTGGCTCTGCTGCAGGGGCTCGTGGGACTGAACGCCTTCGCCGGCGACCGCAAGGCGATCTGGCTGCTCGTGGCCACAAGCCGGGTGGAGCGGACCGACATCGCCGCCAAGAATGTGGCGACCGGGCTCGTGCTCCTCCCGGCGGTCCTCGCGTCGGCGCTCGTGCTCGCGGCGATCACCTCCGGATGGGGCTACGTGCCCGTGACGCTCGCGGCCGCTGCGAGCCTGTTCGGCGTCGAAGCCGCCGTGGGCAACATCTCGTCGTTGCTGGCGCCCGCCCCGCTCTCCGCCAGTGAGACGAACGTCTTCAGCACGAACGCCGGCATGGGTTGCTCGACCGCCCTCCTGCAGATGGTGGCCTTCATGGTCGTCGGGGTGCTCTGTCTGCCGGTGATCGGCGCGGGTGCCGCCGCCTTTGCCCTGCGTCCCGGGCTCGTGCCGGTGGTGGCCGTGGCCGCGATGGTGCACGGCCTGGGATGCTGGGCGCTCGGTCTGCGGATGGCCTCGGGGATCGCCGCTGATCGGGGACCGGAACTGCTGATCGCGCTCTCCACCGAGCGCTGAGGTGGCCAACGGGGACAGAACCGGCGATGAGGGCGGCAGGCCGCGCTATGCTCTCGGTTCGGTCCCGTCGGAACACCACGGGGACCAGCAGGTGCGTGCGGGGACACCGGTCCGCACACTCGTCCGCAGACCGACGCGGGCGCGTCGAGATCACTCGACGGCACCCGAGGTGCGACCGGTCGCGCCGCGAAAGGTATCCCCTATGGCCGTCAAGATGCGCCTCCGGCGCGAGGGCAAGCGCAAGCAGCCCTTCTACCGCGTCGTCGTCGCCGACTCCCGCTCACCCCGTGACGGGCGCTTCATCGAAGACATCGGCTTCTACCAGCCGCTGAGCGACCCCTCCACGATCGCCATCGACCATGACCGCGCGCTGTACTGGTTGCGCAACGGCGTTCAGCCGTCGGACGCGGTGAAACAGTTGCTGCGCGTCCAGGGCATCTGGGAGGAGTACAAGCCGGGGGATCCCGGCAAGCAGCGCCCCGCGCGCGCCGAGGCCGAGGCCAGGGCGAGGGCGTCCGCTCAGACCTCAGGCAGCGAGCCCTCAGCGGCCCCCGCCGCCGAGCCAGAGGCGGCTCCGGCCGAGACCGCCCCGGCCGAGACCGCCCCGGCCGCCGGGACCGGCGCAACGGAAGCCGGCACGGACGAGACCGCGCAGGCCGAGACGGCCGAGCCCGAGGCCGCGGCTGCGAGCACGGACGCCGACGAGCCCGCAGACGAGGAGGAGCAGGCATGATCGTCGAAGTCCTGGAGTTCATCGCCCGTCACCTCGTTGACCACCCCGACGAGGTCTCCGTGACCGAGGTCGACGAGGACGGTGAGACGGTGCTGGAGTTGCGGGTCCACCCCGACGACATGGGCAAAATCATCGGCAAGCGCGGACGGACCGCGAAGGCGATCCGGACCATGGTGAAGGCTGCGGCCACGCGCACCGGCGCGTCGGCCGTGGTCGAGATCGTGGAGTGAAGTTCTAGTCGGCACGGTGCCGGAAGACCGCACTGTCGTCGGCGTCGTCGGCAAGCCGTTCGGCCTCACCGGCGAGGTGTACGTGCGGCCAGACCCCGACGTCTCCTACCGCTTCACGCCGGGCAAGAGCTTCGCGCTCGCAGACGGCAGCGTGACCATCCAGGCCGCGCGGGACCACGCGGGTCGCACGGTGGTGCGCTTCGCCGACGTCGACGACCGCGCGGGGGCCGAAGCGTTGCGCGGCACGGTGCTGAGCGTGCCGCGGGCGGAGCTGGAGCTGGAGCGGGACGCCTTCTGGACGTCGGACCTGATCGGTCGTGATGTCGTCGACGCCGACGGCAGAAGGCTGGGCGTCGTCGAGGGGGCGGTCGACGGGCCCGCGCACGATTACCTTGCGCTGGCCCGCGTGCAGGGCGGGCGAGCTCTGATCCCCAGCGTTGCCGAGCTGCTCACCATCACCGACGATCGCATCGTCGTGGCGAACCTGCCCGGGCTGCTCGACGAAGAGGAGTAAGCGATCCACCTCGACGTGCTCACGCTCTTCCCGGAGTATTTCGCCGGTCCGCTGGACGCCTCGCTGCTGGGCAAGGCTCGCTCCGACGGTCACGTCGTCGTGGACATCCATGACCTGCGCCGATGGGCGGTCGACCGGCACCGGACCGTCGATGATCAGCCCTACGGCGGCGGCGCCGGCATGGTCCTGAAACCCGAACCCTTCTTCGCCGCCGTCGAGAGTCTGTACGGCGGCCGTGCTCAGCGCCCTCGGACGGTGCTGCTCACCCCGCGGGGCCGGCCACTTGACCAGGCGCTGGTCACCGAGCTCGCCCAGGAGCGCTCTCTGCTCGTGCTGTGCGGACGCTACGAGGGCATCGACGAGCGCGTCCACGCGTTGCTTGCCCACGACGAACTCTCGATCGGAGACTACGTGCTGGCCGGCGGAGAGTCGGCGGCGTGCGTGCTCATCGAAGCCGTCACACGGCTGCTGCCCGGGGTGCTCGGCAACGCGGTCAGCGCCAGCGACGAGTCGTTCGCTGGCGGTCTGCTGGAGTATCCGCAGTACACGCGACCGGCGCGGTACGCTGGCGTGGAGGTCCCGGCGGTGCTGCGCTCGGGTGACCACGGCGCCGTGGCGCGGTGGCGGCACGAGCAGGCGCGCCAGCGGACCCGCGCGATGCGACCGGATCTGTGGCGAGCGTGGTTGGAACGTCACCCGGGCGACTACTAGCCGCCTGATCACGTCGCGCTGCGGACGGTGAGCGCTCATGGCTATGCTGTGTGTTTCGGTCGCGACCCCCGCGGTCGATCCTGACGTCACCCGGCAGAGCCGATCGTCCTGCCCGACCGTTGCCTCGAGCGTGGAGCCGTGCGCCATGAACCTCACCGATCTCGTCGACACCGCACAGCTGCGTGACGACATCCCGTCGTTCCGGCCGGGTGACTCCGTCCGCGTGCACGTCAAGGTGACCGAGGGCAACCGCTCGCGGCTGCAGGTTTTCGAGGGCGACGTCATCGCGCGGAAGGGCGGTGGCATCCGCGAGACGTTCACCGTGCGCAAGATCAGCTTCAACGGCATCGGGGTCGAGCGCACGTTCCCCTTGCACGCGCCGGTGATCGATCACATCGAGGTCAGCCGTCGGGGCAGGGTGCGTCGCGCCAAGCTTTACTACTTGCGCGACCGCGTCGGCAAGAAGGCGCGCATCCGGGAGCGGCGGGAGCCGACACGCTCCTGAGCGCCGCGACATTGGGGGGCGGGGTGTTCGGACGGCGCGTAGTGTGGCCGACGTGAACGGTCCCCTTCGGTTGGCGGCCAGCGAGGACACCGAGGAGGTTGCGACCTCGGTGCGCCCCGAGTCAGACGAGCGGACGGACTCGCGTCAGGGCGTCGGCGCGTTCTTCGCCGAGCTGCCGGTGCTGGTCATCGTCGCGTTCGTGCTGGCGCTGCTGCTCAAGACCTTCCTCGTGCAGGCGTTCTTCATCCCCAGCGAGTCGATGCTGCCGACGCTCGCGGTGGGCGACCGCGTCCTGGTGAACAAGGTCGTGTACGACCTGCGCGATCCTCGACGCGGCGAAGTCGTCGTCTTCTCGCAGCGCACGCCGGGCGCTCAGGCCGAGGAGGGCCTGCTCGAACGCGCCGTGGACGCCGTCACGTCCGGTCTGGGCTTCACACCGTCCGACGAGCGGGACTTCATCAAGCGCATCATCGGCCTCCCAGGAGAGACCGTCGCCACGCGCAACGGCCAGGTACTCATCAACGGCGAGCCGCTCCCCGAGGAGCTGAGTGCTCGCGGCGGCTATCTCGCCGATCGCGATCGGACCGGCTTCGGCCCGGTGGTCGTGCCTGAGAACGAGTACTTCGTCATGGGCGACAATCGCCTGAACTCCTCGGACTCGCGGACGCTGCTCGGCACGATCGAGCAGGAGGAGATCATCGGTCGGGCGTTCGTCGTCATCTGGCCGGTGGATCGGCTGGGCGCGCTCGGGCTGCCCGACTTCGGTCCCCAGAGCCTTGAGCCCGAGGCGGATGCACGGTGAGCGCTGAGGAGCTCGAGCGCTACGAGAATGAGATGGAGTTACAGCTCTACCGCGAGTACCGCGACGTGGTTGGCATGTTCGCCTACCTCGTCGAGACCGAGCGGCGCTTCTATTTGGCCAACGAGGTGGAGATCATCTCCCATCGAGAGGACGGCGCCACCTACTTCGAGTTGCTGCTCTCGGACGCGTGGGTCTGGGACATGTACCGCCCCGCGCGGTTCGTGAATCGGGTGCGTGTGCTCACCTTCCGCGACGTGAATGTCGAAGAGCTGACGGGCGGCACGGACGACGCGACCGCGTTGCTGGCCGCGCACGAGCAGGAGCGGTAGCCGGTGGGCTTCAACGCCACGAGCCGCTATCGGGACAGCAAGTCACGCGATATCGCGCTGCTGGTCTTTGCGGTTGTACTGATCGGTGGGGCGCTCGCCTGGGGGTTCGGCCTCTTCTGACGCCCAGCGTCCACAGGTCCGCCTGATCGATCTGAGGTCCGGGCGACGTGCGTCCGTAGGGTGCCGTCCTATGACCATGGACCGGGCCAGGGTGGGGCGGATGGGGGAGCGGCTGGCCGCCGCTCACCTGGAGGAGCTCGGCCTGCGCATCGTCGACCGCAACTGGCGTTGCGCCGGTGAGGCGGTCCGCGGCGAGCTCGACATCGTGGCGCGGGACGGCCAGACCCTGGTGTTCTGCGAGGTGAAGACCCGCCGCCGCGCGCACGCTGAGAGCGCCTTCGCCGCCGTGACGCCGCGCAAGCAGGGCCAGCTGCGGCGGCTCGCAGGCGCCTATCTGGCGACGGCTGGCGGCGGCGCCGAGGCCGTGCGGTTCGACCTGGTCGCTGTCTGGTGGCCGCCCGAGGGCGGGCGCGCGCGGATCGCGCATGTGCGGGGAATCGCGTGAGCAACCCAGGCGTCGGCCGAGCCCACAGCATCGCCGTCGTCGGCCTGCGCGCGATGGACGTCACCGTCGAGGCGCATGTGGGCGGAGGGCTGCCGGGCTTCGGCGTCATCGGATCCTCGGGCGCGGCGGCGCGCGAAGCGGCTGACCGGGTGCGGGTGGCACTCGCGGCCATCGACGCCTGTCCCACGACGCGCAAGGTGCTGCTCTCGCTCGCGCCCGCCGACGTCCCGAAGGCGGGCGCCCGGTTCGATCTGGCCATGGCCGCCGCGGTGCTGGCGCGTCTGGGGATCGTGCCCCAGGAGGCGGTCTCGACGTGCGGGTTCTTGGGCGAGCTCAGCCTGGACGCACGGGTCCGCCCCGTGACCGGCGTGCTGCCTTCCGCGGCCCGTCTGGCCGCGACCGGTCGCCGGCGTCTGCTGGTCGCCGAGGCGAACGCCGCTGAAGCCGCGCTCGTCGAGGATCTCGAGGTCGTGCCCGTCGCCGATCTCGCGGAGGTGCGCGGCGTCCTGTCCGGCACGCAGGCTGCCCGCAAGGTCTCTGCCTCGCCGTCCGATCACGTCGCGCGTCCGGCGCTCGACATGGCCGATGTTCGGGGTCAGGTGGAGGCACGTCGGGCGCTCGAGCTCGCCGCCGCCGGCGGGCACCACCTGTTGCTCATCGGGCCTCCCGGGTGCGGCAAGTCGATGCTGGCGAATCGCCTGCCGGGCATCTTGCCGCCGCTTTCCCGCACGCAGGCCCTCGAGCTCGCCGCGATCCGCTCGGTCGCGGGGTTGCTCGGTGACGGACAGACGGTGCTGGATCGGACGCCGCCGTTTCGTGCGCCTCACCACACGACCTCAGCCGCGGCGCTGCTCGGTGGGGGCAGCGGCGTGGCGCGGCCGGGCGAGCTCAGCCTCGCTCACCGCGGCTGTCTCTTCATGGACGAGCTCTTCGAGTGGTCGCGGTCTCTCCTTGAGGCGTTGCGGGAACCGCTCGAGGACGGGGTCGTACGGGTGGCCCGCTCCAAGGCCACGGTCGCCTATCCCGCCCGAGT
>JBBSMR010000067.1:0-15161 GCA_038233095.1 Euzebyales bacterium | reverse complement strand
GCGGCCGCTCGCCCAGCCCGAGCGCCTCGTCGTAGCCGGCGTGCGCGGCGAACCGCTCATACCCCGCCGCCGTCTCTGTCTGTGAACTCATGTTCGTTACACTACCCGACGGGTATGACAACACCGCGCAGCCAGACCGGAAATACCGGACGGCAATGAAGAAAGTTGAGGTGATTCTTGGCGCAGCGTCGCCGAGCTCGGACACGCCTCAGCGATGAAGCCACGCGAGCAGATCCGACGGAGCCAAGTCGCTCGCACGCTCGTGATAGCGCCTGAGCGCCGCAGCACTGAGCAGCTCGGCGCCAGCGCCCGAGGCGCCGGCCCGGAAGAACGCCTCGGGGTCGCGCAGGATCCCGGCCGCGTTGGGCGCGAGTCGGTCCGCCCGCGCGCGCATACCTTCAAGCGTGGCGCTCTGGACCAAGTCGCCCCACACACCGGAGTGCACATCGATCTCCAGCAGCGCTGCCAGGCGCCGCATCTGCCCATCGAGGTCGGCGCGAAGGTCGTCGAAGTGCACAAAGGCGACGTTGTGTCGCTCGCGCCTCGACCAGGCGTCCGACAGGTGCCACAGCACGCCCGGCAGCGAGGCCAACGCCTCGGACGGCTCCCAGCGGGCACTGTCCTCATCGGACGAGACGTAGCGACGCAGCGGCACCGAGCAAGCCTACGGCGGCGGCTGCTCCGCCTCCCGTCACCGCGCCGCCGCCATTAGCCTGGACGAGACGATGAGCGGACGGCGGACCAACCTGGCGCTGGCGGTGGCGCTCGCCGTGGCGGGCCTGACGGGGTTCGCCGCGTTCACCGCCGGGACCGCGTCGGGGCGTTGGACGGTGGTGCTGCACGGCCTCGCCGGCCTGGCGGTGCTCGTGCTCTCGCCCTGGAAGAGCCGCGTCATGCGCCGTGGTCTGCGCCGCCGTCGCCCCGGACGCGCCAACGCGATCGCTCTGGCGGTGCTGACAGCGCTCGTGCTGGTCTTCGGTGTGGGGCACTCGGCGGGCTGGCGGGGTCTCCCGGCCGGGCTGATGACCATGCAACTGCACGTCGGCGGGGCCATCGTGGTGATGCTGCTCGTGGCGTTCCACGCCCGCCAGCGCCCCGCCCGTCCACGCCCCACCGATCTCTCACGACGGACGGTGCTCCAGACGAGCGCGCTGGTCGCGGGCGCCGGTGCGGGCTGGGTGGTCCTTGAGCGCAGTTGGGCGCTGGCGGGCACACCTGGAGCGGACCGACGCTTCACCGGCTCGCACGAGATCGGCTCCGGCGAGCCCGCACGGATGCCCGTGACCCAGTGGCTCTTCGACACGGTGCCGCGGCTGGATGCGAACGTCTGGCGGCTCAACGTCAGCGCTTCGACCGGCAATCGCCAGCTCACACTGCGGGAGCTCGAGCAGCTGACCGACGAGACCGGGGACCGCGTGAGCGCCCTGCTGGACTGCACCGGTGGCTGGTGGTCACGTCAGGAGTGGCGGGGCGTGCGGCTCGACCGGCTGCTGGGAGAGACGCCGACCGGCGGGCGGTTGCTCGTGAGCTCGGCGACGGGCTACCAGCGCGCCCTCCCGCTCACCGACGCCTCGCGACTGCTGCTGGCCACCCGCGTCGGCGGCCAGCCGCTCTCAGCCGGTCACGGCTTCCCCGCGCGGCTCGTCGCCCCTGGTCGCCGCGGCTTCTGGTGGGTGAAGTGGGTGACCACCATCGAGGTCGACGAGCGGCCCTGGTGGGCCCAACCTCCGCTGCCGCTGCAGTAGGTCGGGGGCTCAAGCCACCGACCACGATGCTCTGGTCGGCGCGGTTCAGCAATCGGTCGCTGCTTGCAACGCGTCGCAGATGCGCCAGAGCTCCGTCTCAGCCAGTCCGCCGAGCCGACGCGTGAGCATGGCCTTCGGGAATGCGAGCATGTTGTCGATCGTGGCAGCCGATTCGAAGGACAAGCCCTGTTGCGGCCCGAGCGCCACTTCCGACGGGATGCCACGGACCGTGCGCGTCACCGGTGCCACCAACAGGGTTCGCAGAACTCCGATCGCCTCGTCACGGCTCAGAACGAGATACGGCCGTCCCTTCTGATCCGGCGCCTCACCCCACCAGAGCTCTCCGCGGGCCGGTGCCTTCACCACGGTTCCTCATGAATTGACCGGATTGCCGCCGCCTCGGCCGCCGCGACCTCCACGTCCGTTTGTGGGATCCGTTGGTAGCCCGCCACCATCGCCTCTGCGAGCCGGGCGCGCCGCTCACGCTCTAGCAGTCCGCCAATCGCCTGTCGCACAGCATCGGCGCGCGTGGGAAACTGACCCAACCGGACGAGCTCGTCCAACTCGGAGATCATGGGACCTGACAACCGCACGGCTATCTGTTCTGACATTCAATGAGCATACCACCCCCTCAAGGACCAATGCCCATGCACGCACACGGCCCCGCTCTGCACGGCGACGGCACCGCGACGTTCCGGCTCTGGGCGCCCCACGCCGAGCGCGTGGCGATCGAGCTTGACGGCGAGCCGAGCGAGCTGGAGGCGGCAGAGCGAGGTTGGTGGCGCGCACGCCTGCCCACGCAAGACGGCGCCCGCTACGGCCTCAGGCTCGACAACGGACCGCTGCGCCCGGACCCCGCCTCGCGCCGGCAGCCCGATGGGGTGCACGAACGCTCGGCCGTCGTCGACCCGTCGACCTGGAGCTGGACCGACGCAGGATGGCGCGCCCCGCCCCTCGAAGCGGCGGTCATCTCCGAGCTGCACGTGGGCACGTTCACGCCCGAGGGCACGCTGGACGCGGCGACGAGCAAGCTCGCTCACCTGCATGACGTCGGCGTCACCCACGTCGAGCTGCTGCCGATGAACACCTTCAACGGTCCGCGCGGGTGGGGCTACGACGGCGTCGGCTGGTACGCCGTCCACGAGCCGTACGGCGGTCCGCACGCGCTGGCCGCCTTCGTCGATGCCTGCCACGCTCACGGCCTGGCCGTGCTCATCGACGCCGTGTACAACCATCTCGGCCCGAGCGGGAACTACCTCAGCGAGTTCGGCCCGTATCTCACCGAGCGCTACCACACTCCCTGGGGTGACGCGCTCAACCTCGATGGACCGGGCAGCGACGCGGTCCGCGCGTTCATCCTCGGCAGTGCGCTGGCGTGGCTGACCGACTACCACGCGGACGGCCTGCGACTCGACGCCGTGCACGCGCTGGTCGACGCCTCGTCGGTGCATCTGCTCGCCGAGCTTGCCGACGCGACCGCCGACCTGTCGGGCGGGCTCGGCCGCCCGCTGCAGCTCATCGCCGAGTCCGACCGCCAGGACCCACAGACCGTCCGGCCCCGCGAGGTAGGCGGTCTGGGGCTGGACGCCCAGTGGGCCGACGAGCTGCACCACAGCATCCACGTGGCCGTCACCGGAGAGCAGGAGGGTTACTACGCCGATTACGCCGGGCCGCCCGACGTCGCGGCGGCCTACGCACGCGGATTCGTCTACGACGGGCGCTACTCGGCCAGCCGCGAGCGCCACGTCGGCGCCCCGCTTCCTGCCGACGTGCCGTCGAGCCGGCTGATCGGCTGCGTGCAGAACCACGACCAGATCGGCAACCGCGCCGCCGGCGACCGGCTCACCACCCTGATCGACGCCGACCTCGTGCGGGTCGCGACCGTGCTGCTCCTCGCGGCCCCGCACACCCCACTCTTGTTCATGGGCGAGGAGTACGGCGAGACGAACCCCTTCTGCTACTTCACCAGCCATCCCGAGCCCCAGCTCGCTGAGGCGGTCCGCACCGGACGCGCCGAGGAGTTCGCCGGATTCGCCGCGTTCGCGGGCGAAGTGCCCGACCCTCAAGATCCCGAGACGTTCGCGCGCAGCAAACTCGACTGGTCGAGGGCCGATACGGAAGCCGGACGCCAGCGTCTCGCGCTGCACCGCGACCTGCTGCGGCTGCGCCGGGCCGTCCCCGCGTTGGCGACGTCGGACCGGCGCAACACCCGGATCGTGCACGCCGACGCCAGCAGCCTGCTCGTCGCGCGTCATCACTCCGAACCGCCGGTCGTGCTGCTCGCGGTCAATCTGATCGGCGCTGAGCGCCACCACGCTCTGCCCGAGGGATGGAGCGTTCGCGACACCCTGCTCGGCAGCGAGGACGAGGCATATGGCGGGGCGGGACGCCGGGCCGAGATCGTCGACGGCCCGCCGCGTCTGGCGGTCCCGCCTCGCACCGCGACGCTGCTGAACGTGGACATGGACTGGGCAGGATCCGTGGTCGGGGGACGCTCAATCCCGCGCTAAGATCCGCTCAATGCGGCCCTTCGTCCTCCACGCGCACTTTTACCAACCTGAGCGCATCAACCCCTGGACGCAGGGGCTTGACCCCGAGCCCACCGCGGCGCCGGATCGGGACTGGAACGAGCGCATCTACCGGGAGTGCTACCGGCCCAACGCGCTCGCACGCATCTACGACGACCGTGGACGGGTCGAGGACCTCGTCAACAACTACGAGTTCCTCTCCTTCAACTTCGGGCCCACTCTGCTGGCGTGGCTGGAGCAGCGCCACCCCGACACCTACGCGAAGATCATCGACGGCGACTGGCGCAGCACGGTCCGCACGGGACACGGCAACGCGCTCGCCCAGGCTTTCCACCATGCGATCCTGCCGCTGGCGAGCGCGCGCGATCGCCGCACCGAGATCCGCTGGGGCCTCGCGGACTTCCGCTGGCGCTTCAACCGCTCCCCCGAAGGCATGTGGCTGCCCGAGGCCGCCGTCGACCACGCGACGATCGACGCCCTGATCGACGAGGGGGTGCGGTTCACGGTGCTCGCGCCGTCGCAGGCCGCGCGGGTGCGTTTCGACGGCGGGGAATGGCGCGACGCCGCCGAGCATCTAGATCGGGGTCGCTCGTACCGCCACGCCCACTCCGACGGGTCCGGACGTTCTCTGGCGATCTTCTTCTACGACGGCGAGCTGGCGCAGAGCATCGCCTTCGACGCGGCCACCGCCGACAGCGCGGTGCTCCTGCACCGCATCCTCACCGCCGCGGGTGACGGATTGACTCACGCGGCCTTCGACGGCGAGACGTTCGGCCACCATCATCCCTTCGGAGAGCTCGGTCTGGCCTACGCGCTCACCCGAGCCGCGGGTCAGCTCGACCACGCGCCGACGAGCTACGGCGCGTATCTCGCCGAGCATCCGCCCACCGACGAGGTCGAGATCGTCGCGGGTGAGGGCAGTTCCTGGAGTTGCGCGCACGGCGTCGGCCGCTGGACCCGCGACTGCGGGTGCTCGACCGGCGGTGAGCCCGGCTGGAACCAGGCGTGGCGCACACCGTTGCGGGAGGCGCTCGACATCCTGCGCGACGTCGCTGCCGAGGTGTTCGAAGGGCGTGGCAGACCGCTGCTCCGCGACGTCTGGCGTGCCCGCGATGACTACATCAACGTGCGGTTGGGAGCTTGGAGCCGGCAGCGCTTCCTTGACCGTCACGCGCGACGCAACCTGAGCGACGACCAGCTCGTCGAGCTCTGGACCCTGCTCGAGTCACAGCGGCACGCCTTGCTCATGTACACGAGCTGCGGCTGGTTCTTCAACGACATCGCGGGTATCGAGACGATCTACGTGCTGCGCTCAGCGGCCAGGGTGTTCGGATTGCTCGACGCGATCGGCGCCCGCCCCGATGACGGGGCCTTCATCGAGCGGCTCGCGCAGGCCAAGAGCAACACCCCCGGAGCCGGCACCGGCGCCGACGTGTGGCGCCAGCAGATCATCGCCGCCGAGATGCGCCCGCACCGGCTGGCGGCCAACCTCGCGCTGCAACGCGCGGTCGTCGTCGCGCCGGACGTGCAGGAGACGCTCGGCTACCACGTGACCATGGCCGACCGGCGGCAGGAGGAGCGCGGCCGCACACGGCTGCTCACCACCCGCGTGCTGGCCCGTTCGATGGCGACCGGGCGGCGACTGGAGTTCGCGGTCGCCGTGCTGCACCTGGGCGGGCTGGATTTCCACGGCGTGGTGCTCCCCGAGCCCGACGACCCGACCTGGCAGACCGCCAGCCAACGCATCTGGGAGGCCTTCCCCACCGCCCCGCTCGCGCAGCTCCTGCGCGTGATCGGCGAGACGCTGCCCGGGACGGAGTTCACCCTGGACGCGGCGCTGCCCGAGGGCAGGCAGCGCATCGTCGGGGAGATCTTCGGCCACCTGACCCGGCTCTTCCATGAGTCCTACTCGCGGTTGTACGCTGATCACCGCCGCACGCTGGAGATGCTCACGGCAGCCGGCTATGAGTTGCCGCGCGATCTGCGCGCCGCTGCCGAGCTCACGCTGGCCGCTGAGCTCGAGAGCGCGCTCGGCGAGGCGCGCCGCGAGGCCGCGGCCCAGGGCACCCGTGCGTTCGGCGGCGTGCAGGCGATCCTTCGCCTGGCCCGCCACCAGGGCTACCGCATCGAGGACGCACCGGTCGTCCAGGCGCTCACCACCGCGGTGACCAAGGCTGCGGCGACGGCCGCCGACACGCTCGACGCCTCCAGCGTCGAGGCCGTCGAGCGCTGGTTGGGCCTCGCCCACGACCTCCAACTCGACATCGACACGACGCGTGCGCAGGAGCGCGCCTTCGATGCGGCCCGGCGCGCGCGCACCGGCCGGCTCTCCTTCGACGAGACCGAGGCCGCAGCCCGACTGGGCGCGCGCATGGGCCTCTCCGCTGTCGCCTGGCAGCACCACTGACCCCTCGCTCCGACGCAGGCCCCCGGCGGCGCGTCCTTTCAGTCCGACCGGATCAGCAGCGCCACCGGCACGTCGCTGAGCAGCTCGGCGAGCGGGAGCGGCTCACCCCCCCTGCACGTGCGGTCGCGCAGCAGTTCCCGCCACTCGCCGTCGGGTAACGCCAGCGTGGTGTCCTCCAGCGCCTGCCGACCGTACGCGCCGCCCGCCTCCGCGACCAGCGGACCGGGCCTGCTGAGCGCGACGGTGACCGAGCCGGCAACGTCGTCGGGGTCGGTGCGGGCGAACGCCACCACTCGCTCGGCCCAACGCCCATCAGAGTCCAGCGGCCGGTAGCCGGCCTCCGGCCCGAACCACGCCGGGTGGTCGCGCCGTGCCCGCAGCGCGGTGGTCAGCACCCTCAGCTTCACGCGGCCGTCCCGGCGCGCGGCCCACAGCTCGGCCGGATCAGCCGCCGCCACCTCGTCGAGCAGCGCCGCGCGACGGGCGAAGTCCACCGGTCGGCGGTTGTCGGGGTCCACCAGGCTGTCGTCCCAGAGCTCGTTGCCCTGATAGGTGTCGGGCACGCCCGGGCTGGTCGTCCGCAGGAGCACCTGCGCCACGCCGCTCACCATGGCGAGCTCGGCGGTCGCGTCGGCCACAGGTCGGAAGGCGTCGAGGAAGGCGCCGGACTCGCCGTGGTCGAGAATACGGGCGACGAACCGGTCGATGCCCTGCTCGAACGCCTCGTCGGGATCGCGCCAGCTCGTGCGCTCTCCCGCCTCGCGACAAGCCTTCTGCGCGTACGCCTGCAGCCGTGCGACGAGCCCCTCGGACCCCGGCGCACCGTCGAGCGGCCAGATGCCGATCAGGCTCTGATAGATGAGCAGCTCCGTAGCCGGATCCGGCGCGGGTCCACGCTCGGTCTGCTCGATCGCCCGCCGGTTGGCCTCGTGCCAGGTCGCGACGGCCTCGGGCCACCGCCCACCGAGCTCGGAGAGCGCGGCGACGCGCAGCCGGGTGTCCTCGCCCCGCTTGGTGTCGTGCGTCGCGGTGGTGAGCATCCCGGCCGGCTGGCGCTCGGCGCGCTCGGCGTTGGCGGCGTGGAACGCCGCGACCGAGAGCGAAGGCTGGCTGGGATCCCCTCCGACCTCGTTGAGCGCGAGCAACCGGCGGTAGCGATAGAAGACGGTGTCCTCTACGCCCTTGGCCATGACCGCGCCGGAGAGCTGCTGGAAACGGGCGAGCACCTCCAGGTGGGCCTCATCCGAGCCGGCCCGGCCGCTCAGCACCTCGCCCAGGAGGGTGAACAGGCCCACGGGCGCCCCGCCGTGCGCCGAGGCCGCCCCGATAGCGCTGTCGATGCGCACCTCGTCCTCGGGTCGGGCCGCGCCCGTCACGGGATCGACGTAGGTGCGGTAGACGTCGAACGAGACGAGCGCCGCCGCGAGCGCCGCGCGGCAGTGCACGAGGTGCACGTCGCGCTGCACGGGGTGCCGCTGGGTGACCGCCCAGAACGCGCGCGCCAGTCGGTCGAGGTCGGCGGCGAGCTCGCCGTCCAGCATCTCGCGCTTCGCCTGAACGACCATCTCCGGATAGGGCTCATGTGGCAGGCCGAGCGCGGCCTCTGCCGCGCTGAGGTGCGCGCCATCCGCGTCGACGAAGAGGCGCACCGCCTCGTTGGCGAACTCGTACCCCGTGGTCCCCGCGACGGGCCAGTCCGGCAGCGTCTCGTGCGGCTCGGTGATCTTCTCTACCACCGTCCAGAGGCCACCGGTGCGCTCGGCCACCCGCTCGAAGTAGCGACCGGGATCGCGCAGGCCGTCCGGGTGGTCGATCCGCAGACCGTCGATGACCCCATCGACCACGAGCTCCAAAATGCGGCCGTGCGTGCGCTCGAACACGGCCTCGTCCTCGACGCGGACGCCCGCCAGCTCGTCGATCGTGAAGAAGCGGCGGTAGTTGATCAGCCGGTCACCCGCCCGCCAATGCACGAGCCGGTAGTGCTGGGCCTCCAGCAGCTCGTGCAGCGCCTGCCAGGTCGACGACTCCCCCGCTGCGCCCGCGAAGGCGTCGGCCCCGCCGGCGTCCCGCACCGATTGGCGTCCCTGCGGTGAGAGCGGGAAGCGGTGATCGTAGTAGCCCACCCGCAGGTCGCCGTCCTCCTCGACGACCGCCAGCTCGCCGGCGTGCAGCACCTCACCGTACGGGCCGCCCAGCACCGGCAGGACGACCTTGCCTCGCGCTCCTGGCAGCGGCGTCGCCCAGTCGACGTCGAAGACCTCGCCGGCGGGGCCGTCCCGGCCCTCGGCCAGCAACGCCTGCCACAGCGGGTTCTCCGCGCCGGTGCCGAGATGGTTGGGCACGATGTCAACGACCAGGCCGAGCCCGCTGGCGTGAACGGTCTCGGCGAGCGAGCGCAGTCCGTCCTCTCCGCCGAGGGCGGGACTCACCTCGGCGGGCTCAACCACGTCGTACCCGTGCGTGCTGCCGGCCCGCGCCCGCAGGACGGGTGAGAGGTACAGGTGGCTCACGCCAAGCGCCGCCAGATACGAGACGATCCGCTCCGCGTCTGCGAAGCCGAAGTCGGCGGAGAGCTGCAGGCGGTAGGTGGAGAGGGGCGCAACGGCCGCCTCAGGCATCCGGCGCCGCCTCCACCCGGCGCAGCAGCAGCAGGCTGCGCTCGACGAGCTTCAGCTCCTCACCCGCGGTGTAGCTCGTCTCGACATCGGTCTCGTCGTGCCAGACGTCGCCGGCCACGGTGTCCAGCACCGGGACCCATCGGCGTCCGTACCGGCGCGCGGGGATGGTGAACGTCACGGGCTCGTGGTGGGCGTTGGAGAGCACGAGGAAGCTGTCGTCGGTGATGGGCCGGCCGCGCACGTCGCGGGACGGGATCGCCTGACCGTTCAGGAAGAACATGATCGCGAACAGCTCGGCCTCGTCCCAATCCTCCTCGGTCATCGCCGAGCTGTCGGGCTTCAGCCAGTCGAGGTCGGTGATGCCCCTCACGGAGCGGCCGCGGAAGAACTGCTGGCGGCGGAAGACGGGGTGCTCGCGGCGCAGCGCGATAAGGCGGCGCGTGAACTCGAAGAGCTCGCTCTGCTCGTCCGACCAGGACCAGTCGTACCAGGTGAGCTCATTGTCCTGGCAGTAGGTGTTGTTGTTGCCCTGCTGTGTGCGTCCGAACTCGTCGCCGCCCAAGAGCATCGGCACGCCTTGGGAGAGGAAGAGGAAGGCCAGCATGTTGCGCTGCTGGCGCAGGCGCAGCGCGAGGACCTGCGGATCTTCGGTGGGCCCCTCCACGCCGCAGTTCCACGACCGGTTGTGGTCCTCGCCGGAGGAGTTGTCATCGAGGTTGGCCTCGTTGTGCTTCTCGTTGTAGCTCACAAGGTCGCGCATGGTGAACCCGTCGTGTGCGGTGATGAAGTTGATGGAGGCGTAGGGCCGCCGGCCGTTGTGGGCGTACAGATCGCTGGAGCCCGACAGCCGCGAGGCGACCTCGGCGACGCCGGCGCTCTGGCCGCGCCAGTAGTCCCGGACCGTGTCGCGGTACTTGCCGTTCCATTCGGTCCACAGCGTCGGGAAGTTGCCGACCTGGTAGCCGCCCTCGCCCACGTCCCACGGCTCGGCGATGAGCTTCGTCCTGCTGATCACCGGGTCCTGCTGGATGATGTCGAAGAAGGCGCTCAGCCGGTCGACGTCGTGCAACTCTCGGGCGAGCGTGGAGGCGAGGTCGAAGCGGAACCCGTCGACGTGCATCTCGGTCACCCAGTAGCGCAGCGAGTCCATGATGAGCTGCAGGACGTTGGGGTGGCGGACATTCATCGAGTTGCCCGTGCCGGTGTAGTCCATGTAGTAGCGCTCGTCGCCCTCGACCAGGCGGTAGTACGAGGCGTTGTCGATGCCGCGGAACGACAGCGTCGGACCGAGGTGGTTGCCCTCGGCGGTGTGGTTGTAGACCACGTCGAGGATCACCTCGAGCCCGGCGGCGTGCAGGTCCTTCACCATCGCCTTGAACTCATACACCTGCTCGCCTTGGTGCCCGCGGGCGGCGTACTCATCGTGCGGGGCCAGAAAGCCGATGGAGTTGTAGCCCCAGTAGTTCCGCAGTCCCTTCTCCACGAGGAAATGGTCGTGGATGAAGTGGTGCACCGGTTGCAGCTCGACCGCCGTGACGCCGAGGGAGCACAGGTAGTCGATCACCGGAGGCGACGCCAGCCCCGCGTAGGTACCCCGCAGCTCGGGCTCGACGTCGGGATGACGCATCGTGAGCCCCGCCACGTGGGTCTCGTAGATGACCGTCTCACTCCAGGGCGTGTGGGGGTGGGTGTCGGTGCCCCAGTCGAAGAAGGGGTTGACCACGATGGACTTCGGCATGTGCCGCGCGCTGTCACGGCTGTCGGGCACGAGGTCGCCCTCACCGAGGGTGTAGCCGAAGAGCGACGCGTCCCAGTCCAGACGCCCGTCCACCGCCTTGGCGTAGGGGTCGATGAGCAGCTTGTCGGGGTTGTGGCGGTGGCCCTGCTCTGGTTCGTATGGCCCATGGACGCGGAAGCCGTACCGGCGGCCGGGGCCGACGCCAGGCAGGTAGCAGTGCCACACGAAGCCCGTGCGGTCGGGCATCTTCAAACGGAGCTCGTGCCCTTCGGCGTCGAAGAGGCAGAGCTCCACCTTCTCCGCGCGCTCTGCAAAGATCGCAAAGTTCGTGCCGCGCCCGTCCCAACGGGCGCCGAGCGGAGCAGCGGTTCCAGGCCAGACGTTCACAGCACCTCGATAGGAGTAGGCAGTTCGAGCGCATGACTGCGACGCGCGCGGCGGAGGTTGCCGCAGGGCGCCGCGTAGAGTTCCCACGATGGGAGGTGGACAGTCGGGCGGGCAGTCGGATAGACGATCGATCAGGCCGGGTCGGCCGCCACGTCTGCACGGCTGGTTGCACCCAGCCGTGCTCGCGGTCGCCGGGATCTCCGTCGCCACAGGATATGCCCAGTTTGGAGTGACCGCGGCGCTGGCGGACGTCGCCGCGCACTTCGGCGAACCGAGCGGCGGCTCGAGCATCGCGGCGCAAGCCGGTCTCTCCGGCACGGTGGCCGGGCTGGGCCTCGCCGCAATCCGGGGCGCCTCCCTGGCGAGCCTGCCGATCGCTGGGTCGGCTGACCGCTACGGGCGGCGCAGTGTGCTGCTGGCCGCGACGGCGTTCGGACTGGCGCTGACCGCTCTGGCCGCGCTCAGCCCCTCCTACTGGTGGTTCGTGGCCATCTTCGCGCTCGGGCGGCCCGCACTCTCCGCGGCGAACGCCTTGGCCGGCGTCGCCGCCGCCGAGGAGACGCGCGCCTCCGACCGGGCCAAGGCCATCGGGCTGGTGGCGGGCGCCTACGGCATCGGGGCGGGGCTCGCGTCGCTGGTGCGCGCGCTCGGCGGGAGCGCTCTCGGCTTCCGCGGACTGTTCGGCCTCGCGCTCGTCCCGCTCGCGCTCCTGGGTCTGTTGCGCCGCCGTGTCGAGGAGCCTGACCGGTTCCGCACGGTCACTCGCGGGGCGCGGACGCGGCTCGGAAGTGTCCCGACCGCTTACGTGCCGCGGCTCGCGCTCCTGAGCGTGCTGGCCGTGGCGTTCACGGTCATGACCGGACCGGCCAACACGTTCCTGTTCTTCTACGGCGAGGGCGTGCTGGGTCTGAGCGCCGGGGGCATGTTCGTGGGCGTGATCGGTGCCGGCGTCGCCGGGTTCGGCGGCCTGCTGGTAGGTCGGTCGGCCGCCGACGTCCTTGGGCGGCGGGCCACGGCCGCCGCGACGCACCTCGGGCAGGCGGTCGCGTTCGCGTTCGCCTACCGCGGTGGGGCGGGCGCGCTCTTCGCCGGCTACATCCTCGGCGCCGCCTGCCAGGGCGCCTACGGCATCGGCTTCGGTGCGCTCTCCGCGGAGGTCTTCCCCACCAGCGTGCGCGCGACCGCAGCGGGCTGGCTCACCGTGGCCACGGTGCTCGGCGCGGTCATGGGGCTTGGGTTGTTCGGCCTGCTGGCCGACTCCCTGAGCGGCTCGTTCGCTGCCGCCGCGATCTGGCTGGCCGCGCCGATGGGGCTTGCTGCGGTGCTGCTGCTCCGGCTGCCCGAAACGCGAGGGTTGGAGCTGGAGGAGTCCGCCCCCGAGCCCGCTTGAACCCGTACCTTGGAGTGCGTGGGCACTTGGTGTGCGCTGTGCGCACCAGACGTCCACGCAGTCCGAGCGGGGTGCTCAGTCGGCGATGCGCACGACCGTGCGACCGCGGGAATCCCCGGCCAGCACCCGGTCGAGCGCCTCCTCCACATTGTCGAGCTCGACCTCGGTCGTCATCGAGTCGGTCAGCTGAGCGGGCTTCAGGTCGTCCGCTAGCCGGCTCCACAACGCCCGGCGGCGGTCGATCCGGTGATGCACCGAGTCGACGCCCAGCAACGCCACGCCTCGGAGGATGAAGGGAAAGACCGTGGTGGGCAGCTTGAAGCCGGCCGCGTTGCCGCTCGCGGCGACGGCCCCACCCACGCGGATCTGTGCCAGCACCGCCGCGAGCGGCTCCCCACCGACGCAGTCGACGGCGCCCGCGTAGCGCTGCTTGTCGAGCGGCTTCCCGCTCCCGGCCGCCTCGTCCCGGCCGATGACCTCGCTCGCGCCGAGCTCCCGCAGCCAGTCGTGCGCGTCCTGCTTCCCGCTGGAGGCGACCACCTCGAAGCCCAGGCTCGCCAGCATGCTGACGGCCGTGCTGCCGACGCCCCCGGAGGCGCCGGTGACGAGGATCGGACCTCCGCCAGCCTCGAGCCCGCGCTGTTCCAGGAGTTGGACGCTCAAGCCCGCGGTGAAGCCCGCGGTCCCGATGGCCATCGCCGAGCGGAGGTCGAGGCCTGAAGGCAGCGGAACCACCCAGTCGGCGGGCACCCGCGCGTACTCGGCGTACCCGCCGTGGTGGGCCACTCCGATGTCGTAGCCGTGCACAAGCACTTCATCTCCGGCCTCGACCTCCGACGTCTCGCTCGCCACGACCTCCCCCGCCAGATCGATTCCCGGCACCAGCGGTGAGATCTGCGCGACGTTGCCCTTCGGGATGGTGGCCAGGCCGTCCTTGTAGTTCACGCTGGACCAGGCGACCTTGATCGTGACGTCACCCTCGAGCAGCTCCTCGAAGGAGAGCTCCTGCAGGCCGCGCTCGACGTCGTCGTCGCGCTGCTCGGCCACGAACGCACGGAAGGTCGCGGGCAGCTCGCTCATTTCGGCTCCTTCGTTGCGGCACTGGCCCTGTGTGAAGCGTGACGCTACCAGCCCATCGCGCAAACCCTTCACCCGCTTCATCCACCCCGCTTCATCCACCCCGCTTCATCCCTACGACCGGTTCGTTGGAGGGGAGGAGACCCTCAGAGGGCGCCAACCTTCCAACGAACGCCCACGCGGGCGTATGCTCGCGCGCGTCATGGCGCCGCGGGGACCGGTGAGAAGGGACAACGAACGACTGGCTACGGGCTCGGACGTGCACGATGGGCGCCTCAGAGCCTCGCACGGTGGGGTGCGGCAGGCACGGCCACGACTGGCCCGCCCTGGGCCGTTCCGGCAGACGCCTTGGTCTTGGCCGCGGCCGGCTCCCTGGCGGCCACCCATCGTCGCCGCGAACGCGCCTAGCGTGGCCGCCTAACCCTGATGAGCGCCCGCAGGAGAGCGCTCGCCGCCGTGGTCTGCGGTGTCGGTCTCTCCGCATGCGGCCTCGGCTCTCCCACGGCTCAACCCGCGACGGCCCTGCGGTCGGCCGCGGCCAGTGCAACAAGTGCGAGCGCGGCGGAGGCCGAGGCCCCCACGCCCACCTTCGTCGAGGTGCCGACCATCGGCGTCCGTGCCGAACTCGTCGAGCTGGGCCTGAATGATGACGGCAGCCTCGAAGTTCCGAAGGTCTTCAGTCAGGCGGGATGGTGGACCGGTGGTCATGAACCGGGCGAGCGCGGCGCCGCCGTCATCGTCGGCCATGTCGACTCCTACCGCGGCCCTGCGGTCTTCTTCCGACTTCGCGACCTCGCACGGGGCGATGAGATCATCGTTCACCGACGGGGAGGCAGCACGGTCTCCTACCTCGTCGACCGCATCGAGCAGCATGACAAGGGCGCCTTCCCCACCGACGCGGTGTACGGCGAGACCGACGAGATCGAGCTGCGCCTCGTTACCTGCGGAGGCGACTTCGACCGGCAGGCGCGCAGCTACCGGGACAACCTCATCGTCTTCGCCACCGCCGCCGCCCGACGGTCTGCGTCCTCACCCGGGCGATGATCGCGGGAAGGCCTGGACCGCGGAGAAGCGTGCCGGACCGCGCCGCTACCGCGGCCTGCCCTCAGGGGGCCGCCTTGGAGAGCTAGCTCGCATGCGCATCTATCAGGGTCGAGCGATGTACGGCGGACAGCTCATCCAGGAGGCCCGGCTGCGGGTGGGGCTGGATCACGTTGGACTGGCCGAGCTCATCGGTACGACGCAGCCGGACAGCCCTTTCGCCCCCGTGT
>JBBSMR010000066.1:0-16365 GCA_038233095.1 Euzebyales bacterium | reverse complement strand
TCATAGGAGAGCCCGTTCACGACCTCGGCCGTCCCGCGCTTGGAGCCGAAGCGGACGCGCAGGTCGCGCACGCTGAGCACCGGCTCGCTCATGCGGACATCCCCCGCGACTCGATCGCCGACTTCTGGCGCGGGTCGAGCACGTCTCGCAGCGCGTCGCCGAGGACGTTGAACGAGAGCACGGTAAAGAAGATCGCGAGCCCCGGGAAGACAGCGATCCACCAGGCCTGCTGGATGAAGGCCCGGCCCTCCGAGAGCATCCTGCCCCACGACGGGTTCGGCGGTTGCGTGCCCAGCCCCAGGAACGAGAGCGCCGCCTCTGACAGGATCGCGAACGCGAGGCTGACGCTGGTCTGCACGATGATCGGCGCGAGGACGTTCGGCAGGACGTGCAGCCCGGCAAGCCGCACGTCACCAGCACCGATTGAGCGCGCAGCGCGCACGAAGTCGGCCTCGCGCACGCTCAGCACGCTGCCGCGGGTGACGCGGGCGAAGATCGGCGTGTAGACGATGCCGATCGCCACCATGGCGTTGACGGTGCCGGGACCGAGGATCGCGAGCACCGCGATCGCCATGAGCAGCGCCGGGAAGGCGAAGAGCACGTCCATGAGGCGCATGATGCCGTCGTCGATCTTGCCGCCGTAGAAGCCCGCCACCAGTCCGAAGAGCGTGCCGACCGTGAGCGAGATGCCGACCGCAACCACGCCAACCAGGATCGAGACCCTTGCACCGAGCAGCACCCGGCTGAAGACGTCGCGCCCGAGGTTGTCGGTGCCGAAAAGGTGCGCCGAGCTCGGCGCCTCCAAGCGGTCCTCGACCACGACCTCGTTGAACCCGTAGGGAGCGACGTACGGCCCGGTGAGCCCCGCCAGCAGCAGCACACCGAGCACGACCAGCGCGAAGAGCGCGAGGCGGTTGCGCACGAGGATGCCGAGCGTCTCCCGCCAGCGTGACGTGGCGGCCGGAGCGGGCGGTGTGCCGGCCTCCCCGGGGCTCTCGTCGACGGGCTCGCGCCCGGGCTGCTCAGCGTCGGTATGCGTCGTCATCTCAGTACCGGATCCTGGGATCGAGGAAGGCGTACAGCACATCGACGGTGAGGTTGACGAGCAGGAAGAAGAGCGCGAAGAGCAGCACGGCCCCCTGCAGCACCGGGTAGTCGCGGGCGAGCACGGCGTCCAGAGCGAGCCGGCCCAGGCCCGGCCACGCGAAGACAGCCTCGACGACCACGACGCCCGACAGGAGGTAGGCAAGCTGCAGCCCGGTGACGGTGACGACCGGCACGAGCGCGTTGCGCAGGACGTGGCGGCGGATCACCCGGCGCTCGCGCAGCCCCTTGGAGCGGGCTGTCCGCGTGAAGTCCTCACCGAGCGACTCGAGCACCGAGGAGCGCACGAACCGGGTCAGGATCGAGCCGGAGACGACCCCGACCGTGACCGCCGGCATGAGCAGATGAGTGAACCAGCCCCACGGGCTTTCCAGCACGGAGACGTACCCCGAGGGCGGCAGCAGGTCGAGCTGCAGGGAGAAGAACAGGATCAGCAGGATGCCCATCCAGAAATCGGGGATGCTGATGCCCGCCTGGCTGAAGGTCGTTGCGGCGTAGTCGAGCTTCGAGCCCTGGCGCACCGCCGAGAGCGTCCCGAGCGGCAGCGCGATGAGCAGCGCGACGACGATCGCAGCGGCGGCGAGGGAGAGCGTCGCGGGCAACCGCTCGACGATCATGCTCATGACCGTTCGCCCGCTGCGGAAGCTCACCCCGAGGTCGCCCGTCAGCGCCCGGCCGATCCAGTCGAAGTACTGCAGGACCAACGGCTGGTCCAGACCCGCCCGCTGCCGCAGCGCCTCGTAGGTCTCCTGGTCGAACCGGGTGCCGAGCGCCAGCCGAACCGGATCCCCCGGCACGAGGTGGATGATCGCGAAGACCAGTACGCTCACGCCGAGCAGGACCCCCACCGCCTGGAGGCCTCTGCGGGCGAGATAGCCGGCCACGGGTCCGCGCCGCTACTGCGGCAGCTCGACCTGCTCGAAGTTGATCGCCTTGTCGGGACGGATCGTGTAGCCGGAGAGTCCCGGCTTCCATGCCTGGGCGACGTCGGGGTTGTACAGGTACATGTAGCTGTTGTCGTCCACGATCAGCTTCACGGCTTCGTCGTAGAGCTGCTTGCGCTGATCCTGGTCCGTCTGGGTGGCGGCCTGCTGCAGCAGCTTGTCGACCTCCTCGTTGCAGTAGCCCTGATAGTTGTTGCTGCCCTCGCAGAGGTGCTGGGAGTGGTAGTAGCCGAACGGGTCGAGGTTGCCCAGCCAGCCGAGCATGAACGCGTCGAAGTCGCCCTTGCCCTGCCGATCCAGCCACGTGGCGAACGTCTCGGACTGGATCTCGACGTTGATGCCGACCTCCCCGAGCTGGCTCGCGATCACCTCGGCCGCTGTCACGGTCTCGGGGAACTCGTCGGTCACCATGAGACCCATGGAGAGATTGCTCACCCCTGCCTCTTCCAGCAGCTGCTGGGCCCTCTCGGGGTCGTGGGAGTAGGGCGAGTAGTCCGTGGACCAGAAGCTCGTCTCGGGAATCGCGGTCTGATTCACCGTGGCGGCGTCGAACTTCGCGGCCTGGGTGATCGCCTCTCGGTCGATGGCGTAGGAGAGCGCCTCGCGCACCTTCGGGTTGCCGAACGGCTCGCGGTTGAAGTTCGTCGCCCAGTACCAGTAGTCCACGCTGGGGATCGTCTCCAGCGTCACCTCGTCGTTGTTGGCAAGCTCGGTGATGCGCTGCGGCGGGATGTTGTCGGTCCAGTGCACGTTGCCGGTCTGCAGCTCGGTGAGCGCCGTCGTCGGCTCGCTGATGAAGCGGAACTCGACGCCGTCGACGTTCGGTCCCTCGCCCCAGTAGTCCTGAAACGCGCTGAGTGTGATCCCGTCCGCTGCGACCGATTCCAGGGCGAACGGGCCTGTCCCAACCGCCTCGTTGGCGAGGTTGATGTCGGCTCCCGAGCCGCCTGGAGAGGGGCTCGCGGCCTCCGACCCGCCTCCGCCGTCGCCCCCGCTTACCGGGCCGGCGATGCCCTCCGGGATGATCGCCATGCCCTTGAACCCACCGATGTTGGCGAGCAGGTTCGGGGTCGGCTCGGTGAGCTCGATCTCCACCGTCTGCGGGTCGGGCGTGCGGATCTCCTTCACCGAGGCGAAGCGGAAGGCGTTGGCCAGCTCCTGAGAGATGATGCGATTGAACGAGTAGGCCACGTCGGCGGAGTCGAACGTGGAACCGTCGTGGAACGTCACGTCGTCGCGCAGGGTGAACGTCCAGGTGAGGTTGTCGTCGCTGGTCGCCCACTCGGTAGCCAGCGACGGCTCGAACTCCAAGTCGGTGTTCGGCACGACGAGGGTGTCGTAGACGTTCTCCAGCACCTGAAAGCTCGCGTAGGCGGTCGTCTTGTGCGGATCGAGCTGATCGGGCTGGCTGGAGATCGCCGCGACGAGCGTGCCGCCACCTGTCCCCCCGGAGGCCTCGGTGCCTGCGGCGCCGGCCTCGGTGCCGCCGCCTCCACCGTCTTCGAGGCCCTCACCCTCGACGCCTTCCCCGCCACCGCTGCAAGCCGCCGCGAAGAGCACGAGCGCGAGCAGCCACGCGAGCTTCGATCCCTGTCTCATACCACGAGCCTTTTGTCATTCGATGTCGTGGCTAGGTTCGCAAAGGGTGACCCGAAACGCAAACGATCGCGGTCGTGGGAAGGCTGCGCCACGCTGTCTCACCCGTCCGTTACCCTTCGCCGCATGACCCAGACGACCGCCTCCGCAGGCCCGATCGCCGACGCGTCACCACCCGTGGTCGCGGCCGAGCCGCCTGAGGCACTGGCTATGCCGCCGAAGCTGCGGCTCTCCTTCTCGCGCGTCGACGCCTACGCCTCCTGCCCGCTCAAGTACCGGTTCGGCTACGTCGAGAAGCTCCCGCAGATGCCCAGCCCCCATCTCTCGTGGGGCTCGTCGATTCACGCCGCGCTGGAGGTGTGGTGGGACCAGAAGCTGCCTGATCCACCGCCGGTCCAGGTGCTCTTCGACGCGCTCTACGACCACTGGGACGACACGGGCTTCGCCGACATGGAACGGGCCGAGAAGCTGCGCTGGTACACGTTCGCCCGCGACGTCCTCGCCCGCCATCACGAGCGCCACGCGGCTGGCTATGTGCCCGCGGCGGCCTGCGAGCAATGGTTCGAGCTCGATCTCGGCGACCAGATCGAGGTCGTCGGCTCCATCGACCATGTGGCGCCCCTGTCAGGCGGGGACATCGGCATCGTTGACTGGAAGACCAACCGGCGAGCGAAGCCGCGTCGGTACGTGGCCTCCAGCCTGCAACTGGCGATCTACGCCCTCGCCGCCCGCCAGCTCTGGGGGCGCGAGCCGGAGTGGGTCGCGCTGGACTTCGTCGTCCCCGGCATGCGGGTGACGGTGGCGCGCGACGAGATCGACGTCGACGCTGCCGTGGCCGAGATCCGCCGGACCGCCGCGCTCATCCGCGCCGAGCGTTTCGAGCCCCGGCCCTCCAAGCTCTGCGGGTGGTGCGACTACCGCGCGCAGTGCCCCGCCTTCGAGGGTGAGGGGCCTGACGTGGCGGGGCTGGCCGTGGTCGAGCTTGAGCGGCTGCAACGCCAGCGCGCGCGCGACGAGGCCCGCATCGCCGAGCTCGAGCGCATCGTCCGCGACCGCTTCGGACCCGAGGCCAGCGTCGAGGTGGGCGGCGATCTCGGAGCCGGATGACGGATAGGCTCGGAAGGTGATGTCCGCAGACCGTTGAGACGCTGAGGAAGTGGCGGGCCGAGCTCACCTTGGCCCCACTGGATCCTTCTGACCTGACGAACACCGCTATGTCCCGCTGCAGGAGACCGGCCGTGCGGCGGTCAATGAGATCTTCTCACTCATCGACCTCGCGTACGAACCCACCACTCAACTGCTCTCAGGCCCCAGCGGCTCGGGTAAGACGACCGAGCTGCTGCGCGCGGTGATCCTCGCATCCGGAGGCCATCTCCGTGATCTTCGCGATCCTGCAAGAGGTCATCATGCTGGTGCACGCCCGTGGTGCGCCACTGCCGGCGGAGGCCGCGATCGTCGAGGAGGCGATCGGCAACGTCGCGCTCGGGTTCTCCTCCATCACCGCGGAGGATGCGGTGTTCCTCTCGCAGGTCGATGAAGGGCAGGGCGACGTCAGGCCGTCGGCGGACAGGGTGGGGCAGTTCGCGCGGCTGCTGCACACCCACATGATCCTGGCCCATCTGAACCACGAGAACTGGTACGAGATTCATCCACTCGCGCGGCGTGCGCTCGGGCTGCCAGAGGGGCCGGCGGTGTCAGGGGAAGACGAGTGACGCGGACGGATGCGCCGCCGACGGTGGAGGCCGCGTGGGAGCGACTGTGGGCCCAGCTCAAGTTGAGCGAGGGCTTCTGGTTGGGCTACCACTTCACGAGCGACGTGGGAGCCGTCCGCGAGTTGCAAGAGCGCAGCCGGCGGGTCCTGCGCGGCGAGGCTCGTGGCGTCGAAGCACGGCAGGTGAACAATCCGAACGATCTCTTGGAGGCATTGCCCTGGCTCTTGCGGTCGCGCTCGGCCGCGACCGGCGTGGTCTGGTTGGTGGGGGTGTCGGGGGATTTTCGAGGGTGGATCTCGGCGTGGGGCGGCTTGCTGCGGAGGCTGAACGAGCGCCGCGACACCCTGCCGGTCGCGCTGCCATGTGGGCTCGTCCTCGTGGCACCCCGGCCCGTTCTGCCCGTCGCCCGCGACACCGCGGCCGACCTCTGGTCCCTACGATCGTTCCTCGCTGAGGTGCGGATGGGAACGGCTCAGCACACCCAGCCATTCCGCGAACCTCCGGTAGCGAGGAGCGGTGAGGACCATGGGGATGGAGCTTTCGCCGCCCGAGCACTTTCTCCGAGTGCCGAGCCATCCGCGACGCTCCGCCCCTTGCTGCGGCAAGTTGGGGTCGATCTCACGGCGGGGCGTCCGGATCTCGCCATCGAGCGGGCACGCGATGCCCTTGACCGAGCAGGAACGACAATGACGCGGCGTTGGCCCATGCGTGGCTCGCGCGCGGTTGTGCGCTGAAAGGCGATCTCGCATCGGCCATCGCCCATGCCGAGCATGCGCTCGAGGCGCACGTCGCTCTCGGTGCATCGCTCACGACCGCGCTGCTCGACATCCTCATCCACTCCCAGGAGCGCGATCGCTCCCATGTGGCCATCGAGCGCCAGGGTCGCCGTCGCCCAGCTGCGCCTCAAGAGGGGCGCCGACGCCCCCGAGACGTTGCGCGACCTCGCCGTCTCCCTCACCAAGCTCGGCGATTCCCATCTGCGCCTCGGCGGCACCGACGCCGCCCACAGCGCCTACACCGAAGCGCTCGACCTGAACCGGCGATTCAACGACGCCTACGGCCCCACCCCCCCAGACCCTGCGCGACCTCTCCCTGTCGCTCTGGAAGTTAGCTGCGCTGTTCGAGACTCGGCAAGAGTGGGACGAAGCGGACCGTGCCCTCACGGAGGCGCGCGGTGTCTACGAGCGGCTCTTCACCGTGTGGGGTCCACCGCTCGCACGAGAGGAAGGGCTCGAAGAGCTCAACACCGCGTTGGAACGAGTCCGGGCCGCGGCATCGACGACTGCGAGCGGTCCGACCGCTGCGGGATGAGCGGAGGGGAGCAGGCCGATAAGCCGGATTCTGTGACCGCTCGCGCGGCCGGCGACCATCTGTCTGGGACCGACGTCGCCGTCGGCCTCGTGCGGCCTACCTGGTGCTGAGCGGGCCACCTCAGCGCACCTGCTTGGCCTTGCTCCGGACGGGGTTTGCCTGGCCGCCAGCGTCACCGCCGGCGCCGGTGCGCTCTTACCGCACCGTTTCACCCTTACCGGTCACCGCCCGTGAGCGGGTCCGGCGGTCTGCTCTCTGTTGCACTTTCCGCGCGTCGCCGCGCCTGGGAGTTACCCAGCGTCCTGCCCTGCGGAGTCCGGACTTTCCTCGGCTTGCGCCGCGGTCGCCTGGCCTGCTCCCCTGGCCAGCCTACCGTCCCGGCTTGTGGTCGAAGTCCTCCCAACTGGCCTAGTCTGTCGGGCGAGATCTCGACCAGCGTGAGGCTCGCCCTTTGGATCAATCCCCCGAACGGACCCCGCCGCTGCACCGTCGTACACGCCGCATCGTCGGCCTGCTCGGCGTGTCGGCGTTGCTGGTCCTCGGCGCGGTCGGTTGGCAAAGCGTCGGCGGCAGTGAGCCGTCCGCTCCGCGCACCGCCGTCCTGCAAGCGGTGCGCACGCCCGCGCCTGCCGGTGGTGACGGTGGTCCCGCGCCCTCGGCGAGCCCGCAGCAGAAGAGCCGGTCGCAAACGAGTGTGCGGCCGACGGCCAAATCCAAGCCGCCCGTCGAGAAGGCCAAGCCCCGCCCGACCGCTCCTCCGGCCCGACCCAGCGGGGAGTTCGAGGTCGCGGAAGGCATGAGCGAGGTGGTGGGTGACGCGTCAGTGCTCCGTTTCACGGTGGAGGCGGAGCGTGGCAGTCGTGTGCGACCCGCCGGCTTCGCCCGCGCGGTCGAGCGGGCGCTCTTCGACTCTCGCTCATGGACCGCGGTCGACGACATCGGCCTGCAGAGAGTCGACGGAGGCGACGTGGACTTCCGGGTCACGCTCGCCCATCCGGACACGGTGGACGAGCTCTGCGCGCCCCTCCAGACGATCGGCTACTACTCCTGCTTCAAGGGTGAGCGGTCGATCATCAACCTTGATCGCTGGCAGGAAGCCGTGCCGGCGTTCGGAGACCGCTTGACCAAGTACCGGCTGTACGTCATCAACCATGAGGTCGGCCATGCGCTGGGTCATGGGCACCAGGAGTGCCCGGAGCAGGACATGCCCGCCCCGGTCATGATGCAACAAACCAAGGGTGTCCGGCCCTGCGTTCCCAACGCCTGGCCCGCACCCTAGGAGCGTCCAGCCTCAGATGACGCTGATGATGTAGAGGACCGCAGCGATGATGACGACGACAGCGGCGATGGTGATGAGCGTTGAGCGATTCATAATGGTCTCCTCCGCATAGAAGGGGGCCCTGCCTGCTCCCCCGGAACGCGAGGTTCCTGCCCCACACCTCAGGTTCTCACACCTCAGCGCGCGGCGGCCTGCTCGAGTCGTCGCTGCAGCGTCTCGAAGACCTCACGCTCGGCGCGCACCGGGCCCAGCACCTCTTCATCGGCCACGGCCTGCACCGCGGCACGCAGGCGGCGTCGTATGCGCACCTCGTGCCGGCGCGCACCCACGCTGAGAGCCCGCCGGCGCAGCACCGACGTCACGAACCACAGCAGAGCGCCGACGGCCATGAGCGCAGTGGGCCACGGCAGCTCACCGGCGACGCGGGGCGGTGTCGGCGAGGGGAGCTGCAGATAGGCGAGGAGACCCAGCGCGGCCAGCCAGAGCACGCCGGCGAGCGCGGCCAGCTCGATCAGGGACCACCATATGGCTACGAGCCTCCACCACAGACGCCCGTGTGGCCGCAACGGGGTGCGCGCGACCGCTCTGCCGACCTCCCGAGACAGGCGCTCGCCTGCGCCCTCGAGGATGCCGCGCAGCTGCCGTCCCGGCGCCGCGCCTGTTCCGGGAGCGGGCGCCAGCTCCAGCAGCGCGTGACGCACGGCGATGGACGTCGGTGGCCGGCGGCCCGTCCCCACCTCGGTCTCGGTCGAAGCGGACGCCGGCGGGGGTCGCTCGGTCAGCGCCCGCCTGAACAGACGCAGCGGTCGTCGCAGCGGACCCAGCACGCGCCAAGCCGCGCGCGAGACGACGGGGCGGGAGCGTTCCGCTCCGACGCCCCGGTACAGCACCACCGACTCGGCGGCGACGCTGCGCACGCCCGCCGCACTGGCCAGCGCCTCGACAAGCTGTCCCTCCTCCTCGGCTGTCGACGCTCCCGCGCGTGGAGAGAGGTCGTCGTCGAGCTCGTCCAGCAGCTCGCGCGCCGTCGTGCGGATGTCCGCGGCGACCCGTCGGCCGATGGCGCGCCGCTGATCAACCTCCTGCTCGATGAGCCCGCGCAGGTCCTCGATGCCTCTGCCGTTCGCGGCGGAGGTGGCGAGCACCGTCGCCCGCTCCAGCCCCTCGTCGGCCAGCAGGCGCGCCAGATCCTCGAGGCAGGCGCGCAGGCCGTCGGCGGTGAGCTCGTCCGAGCGGTTCAGCGCGACCACCGTGACGTCGGCGTGGGCGACCATGCGTCGCAGGTAGCCGGCGTGCAGCGCGCGCTGCGCGTACTTCAATGGATCCACGACCCAGATCAGCAGGTCCACCCGCTCCACCAGACGGTCGACGACCCGATGATGCCCAGACTCGATGGAGTCGTGGTCGGGCAGATCGAGGAGGACGAGCCCGTCCGGCGCACCGGCGCCGGGCTGCGCAAAGCGACGGTCGTCCACGTCCAGCCATTCGAGCACCCCGGTCAGCTCGTCGGGCTCGCCGACAGCCCAGGCGGTCGCCTCGCGTGTGAACGGCCGCGTCGCCCCGACCTTCGCCAGCGGGCGGCCGGCGAGCGCGTTGAAGAGCGACGATTTGCCGCTGCCCGTTCCACCCGCGAGCGCCACGACGACCGCCGCCTCCCCGTACGCGAGCCGATCGCCCACCTTGGCGCGCACCTCGTCGGCGACGTCCAGTCGCTGGGGAGAGAGCCGGCCCCGCGAGAGCGTCAGCGCCTCGTCGAAGGCCGCCAGCCGGTCAGGCAGCGGAACCGTCACGTGCGGCCGCGCTGCGGCGCGACGGGTCCGTGCTCGCTCGCCTCGCCGACTCCCAGCGCCGTCAGCGCCTCACGCACCGCGTCCACCTCGTCGGGCTCCGGCGCCGCCTCGGCGACCGCTCGGACATACCGTCGCCGTTCCGCGTCCATCAGGCGGTCGAAGCGCGCCTGCAGGTCTGAGCGGCTGGCGGACACGAGCCATCGCAGGTTGGCCGCGCCGAGCAGCTTGACCAACAGCGTTTGGTTGGCCGCGCCGGCGGCCGTGGCGATGCCGGCCTCGGCGCCGGTGAGCCCGCCGGTCTGCGCGAGCGCGATCACGATCGCGCCGGTCGCCGCCGCATTGATGAGGGTGGAGAGCCAGCGCGCCCGCACTTTCCTTTCCGCCCCACGGGTCTCGACGAGCTCGACGACGTGTCGCTGCCAGGCCTCGATCTCGGCCGCCGACTCGGCGACCAGGCCCGGATCCTTCGTGGCGAGGTCTGGACGGGCGCTGAGCAGCGCCTGTCCCGGCGACTCGCGCGACCAGCCCTCGGCGACCTGCGCGGCGGCCAGGTCACCGAGCCTCGTCACGAGATCGACGACCGTGTCGGAGACCTCGACCCGGACCTCCCGTTCGACCCTGCGCTCCTCGGCGCTCGCGGTCGAGCCCATCAAGTCACGGATCCACGAGCGCGCCTGGCCGGCGGCGCCTTCCGCGAGCGCCAGGAACCGTCCCGTGCCCACCACCCGGTTCCAGCGGGCCAGCACCTCCTGCTGCAACGGCAGCCCCTCGTCGAGGGCGCGACTGAACTCCCGACGGGCGTCGACGGAGGCCTCCTCCGCGACCGTCATGAGGCGGTGGGCGGTGCCCAGCTCGTCGTCCAACGCGCCGAGCAGAGGTTCGACCTCGTCGGGCAGCGCGGCCACCGCTCCCCACAGTGTCTGCAGACGGTGCACCCGGCGCGCCCGCGGCTCCGCCAGCGACCAGAGCCACTCCCGCAGCGTTGCCACCGCCGAGACCGGCACCTGCTGGTCGTTGACGGGGGCGAACGGCACGACGTGGATGTCGAGATCGGGGAGGCCGGCGGCCGCGAGCTTGCCTGCGAAGTCGGCGACGATCTCTGCGCGGTCGGTCTCGCGCACCTGGGTGATGGCGACCGCCAGGGCCGTGCGTCGCCGGCTCGCGCGCCGCAGATAGCGCATCGACTCCTCGTCCGCGTACTTCCCCGCCGTGGTGAACCACACCCAGACGTCGGCGGCGTCGAGCAGCAGATCGGCCAGGTCGCGGTGAGCGACCGCGACCGAGTCCACATCGGGGGCGTCAACCAGCGCGAGACCCTGCGGCAGCGCGCTGGTCGCCATCAGCCAGAGCGACGAGGACGAAGCGGTCGGAGGGGTCCCGGCCTCGCTCTCCAAGCGAGCGAGCTCGCCCAGCACACGCGCTCCCCGGAATTCCTCCAGCTCGTCGGGGTGGGCCAGCAGAGTCGGGATGGACGTGGTGGGTCGCAGCACGCCGGTGCGCAGCAGGGGCGCGCCCACGAACGTGTTGGCGACGGTGGACTTGCCCGCCCCGGTGACGCCGCCGAGCACCACCAGCAGCGGCGCGTCCAGGTCATCCAGTCGCGTGCGGTGCCCTTCGACGTCTTGTACCAGACGGTCCCGCAGCGCCACCCGCTCGCCGCGCGCGGCGCCCGAGAGGGAGAAGAGCGGCTCTCTCAAGGCCTCGGCCAGCTGGGTCAGCCCACCACGCAGCGTTCGCTCGTCAGACGTGGAGGCCGTTCGACCGCTCATTGGCCGCGCCGCTACCCGCCGGAGATCACAAGCATGCGTTCGCACTGGGGGCAGTGCGCCAGGCCGCGGGCGGCGTCCTCACGCGTCTCCTCCAGCTCGATCGCCGTCAGCTCCAAATGGCAGCCGGAGCAGGTCCTGCCCTGAAGCTCCGAGACGGCCAACCCGTCCTTGCGAGCGCGCAGCGACTCGTACGCGCTCCGGACGCGCTCGGGCAGGGTCTCGGCGGCGGCTTTCCGCTCGGCGGCCAGGCTCCCCAGGTCGCTGTCGATCTCCGTCGCGGCCACGTCCCGTTCCACGGTGAGCGTGGCGACGCGCTCCGTGAGCTCGGCGTGACGCACGGTCAGCGTCTCGACGAGGCCGGTCAGCTCCTCACGGCGCTCCATCACGTCGAGCAGCTCGTCCTCCAGGTCGTTCTTGCGCCCGCGCAAGGCGCCCAGCTCATTGCGCAGCGCCTCGACCTCTTTCTCGGAGGTGATCAGGCCCGAGTACATGCGTCCCTCTTCAGCTTTGCGCCGCGCGTCGACGGTCGCCACGTCAGCCTCGAGGCGCCGCTGACGTTGCTCGAGCGTGGTCAGCTCCTCGCGCGCGGCGACGAACTCCGTGCGGACGCGCGTCAGGGTGTCGGTGTGCTCGTCGAGCGCCTGTTGCTCGGGAAGGGTGGCACGCCGATGCTGCAATCGACGACTGTCGGTGTCCACCCGCTGCAGGTCCAGGAGCTGGCGCTGCAATTCGGTCGGGCTGCTCACGGTGACCCTTTCTCGCGTGGCGGCGTGTACGCGGCCGACCACGGCTCGGTGCGAAGCTCCGACGCTAGCAAACGGGCGGTCAGACCGCGTTTGCGCGCGCGCTCTTGCAGGCGCTCCTGAAGTTCTCGCAATGCTGGAGCTTCGGTGGCGAAGTGGCCGGCGTCGATGAGGGACAGACCTTGAGTGAGTCCGTCGAGCGTGACGTGGTGGCGCAGATCACCGGTTATGTACAGCTCCGCCCCCGCCGCGAGCGCTGCGCCGATCAGGCTGTCACCGGCGCCGCCGCAGGCCGCGACGCGGCTGACCACGCGTTCGGGGTCCCCGGCCACCCGCAGGTGCGGGGAGGGCAGGGCTTGGACCAGACGATCAGCCAGCTCCCCCACGCGGCGGGGTTGTGGAAGTTCGCCGAACCGGCCCAGGCCTCGAATGTCCTCGTTCAGAGTTTCAACCTCTACCAGAGGGTGAAGATCAAAGGGGACCTCTTCGTACGGATGAGCGGCTCGCAGCGCGGCCACGACATCCGCGACCTGCCGGCGGGGGACGCGCAGCTCCAGCCGGTCCTCCTGCACGGTGTTCAGCCGCTCGCGTTCACCCAGCACGGGTCGGGCGTCCGCCGACGGTCGGAAGCTCCCGGTCCCACGCACGCGGAAAGAGCATGAGGTGTACTCGCCGATGACTCCTGCGCCCGCGCCCGTGAGCGCCTCGAGCACGTCATCGGTGTGATCGCCAGGCACGAACGTGACGAGCTTGACGGGTTCCGCGGGGGTGTGCCGCGGTGCGAGCGGGCGCAGGTCGCGCAGGTCGAGCGCCGCGACGACGGGCGCTGTCGTGCCGTGCTCGACGATGTCGAAGTTGGTGTGGACGGCCAGCACCGCGATGCCCCGTCGCGCCGCCTGCAACGCCAGCGCCCCAGCGGCAGTCTCCGACGTCAGGCGCTCCAGCGGTCGGAAGAACAGCGGGTGATGGGCGAGCAGGAGGTCTGCCCCTGTTCGCACGGCCTCGTCAAGCGTGCCGGGTGTGACATCGAGGCAGAGCAACACTGCGGTCACCTGGTCGTCCGGCGCCCCGACCTGCACGCCGACGTTGTCCCAGGCTTCCGCGCTCCGCGGCGGGTACGCCTCGGCCACGAGGTCGGACCAGTCGTGGAGGCGGTCAGCGGGTGCCATAGGCGCCGGATGGTAGAGCAGGCGGCTTCCGCACGCCTGCTCACGCGCGCCGAATTCCTCTCATTCCTCCTTCGGTCTGTCCCTGTACGTCCTCGTTTGGACCCGAATCATCATCGTCCCGCCGGTCGAGTGAAGTTCCGTGAAGTCATTCACAGACTGTTGGGGGTCCTATGACATGGCTTGAAAGAAAAGCAAAATCTACGTAAAAGGCGGATCATGTCTTGTCGGAAATCCTCGGTACTTTTCGCTGCCCGGATATGGGTAGTGGCCGTGCTCGCGGTCACGCTGCTCGCGGGGCCCTTCGTGCAGGCTCCACGTGCGTCTGCGGCAGCACGGAAACGTGATCAGCCCGTTCTCGCGACGGTGCAAGGCGGTGCTTGGAAGGTGCGAGCGGTCGGCGGGCGGCGAACTTGGCGAACCTCGTGGGGGCGGGGTGACCTGCCCTTGCTGGGCGATTGGAACGGCGATGGCCGCCCCACGCCGGGCTACTTCCGAGAGGGCGTCTTCAGACTGCGTCCTCGCGCCCGGCGGGGCCGTGGTGTCCGCGTGCGCTTCGGGCGGCCCTCTGACCAGCCGGTCGTCGGCGACTGGAACGGTGACGGCCGAGAGGACATTGGCGTGCGCAGACGCGGCCGCTGGCTGCTGAACGTCCGCCCATTCGGGCCCCGGCCCGATCTCGTCGTGCGCCTGGGACGCGGTTCTGACCGTCCCGTCGTCGGTGACTGGGACGGAGACGGGCAGGACACGCTCGGCGTGGTGCGCAACGGACGCTGGGTGCTGCACGACGACCTGCGGGCGCGCGGACGGGCGGAGCACGACTTTCGCTTCGGCCGGCCGACCGATGTCCCCGCGGTCGGCGCGTGGAAGCGGCGCCGACCGGACCGACCCGGCTTCGTGCGCGGCGGTGTCTGGTACCTCCGGGCAACGCTCGGTTCAGGCGGTTCAGTCCGTAAGGTTCGTTTCGGTCGCGCAGGGGACTGGTTCGTCACGCCAGGCGGTGTGGGTCTGGACCATGCGTGGGATCGTCTGGCGGCGTGCGAGTCCGGCGGCCGTTGGAGCATCGCCACGGGCAACGGTTACTACGGCGGGCTGCAGTTCAGCCTCCGCTCGTGGCGCGCGGTCGGCGCCAACGGCTATCCGCATCAGGCGCCGCGGAGGCGCCAGATCCACTACGGTCAGCGCCTGCGCCGTCTACAGGGCTGGGGAGCCTGGCCGGTCTGCTCCCGCAAGACGCGCCTGCGCTGAGACTCGGACTGTCCCGGTGGTCCCCAACAAGGCGGTAGGACGCGCCATTCGCGAATGGATGCTGAGTAGACTGTCGCCATGGCACGACTTCAGAGCGCGGTCAAGCGGGGGGATTGAGTCTCGGTGCCATGGGAGTTGCAGGAACGCCCTGGCACGGTGCTGGCTGTTGATGGTCTGCTGAAGCGAGCCTGGGTAGAGGTTGACATAGATGGCAGACCCGGGCCATTCAGCAACGCACACGCAGATGAGCGGCGCAGCAAGAGAGATCATCGGAGTACCCAGCCGAGGAGGGAGCAAGGTTGCGTCACGCAATAGGTGTACAAGACGCTTTCGGCGCGACTGCACGCCGCCGGATGGAGTCCGTACACGCAAGACCTGATTGACCTGCAGCAGCGACGGGAAGAGGCGGACTACGACTTGCAGCCAGGCCACGCAAATCGCATGCAAAGTTGGCACTCGACAAGGCTCGCCGGACGACGACCTTCCTAGCCGGTCCTAGGATAGGAAGCGAGGGCAACGCCTTCTTGGTCTTGGTGACCGCACGAGTGCAGTCCTAGCCGCGGGTGTCGCGAGAAGCAGCCGGAACTCGTCGTCAACGACACAGACAGTCTGTGGGCGCTGCAGGGCTCGAACCTGCGACCTCCGCCGTGTAAAGGCGGCGCTCTCGCCAGCTGAGCTAAGCGCCCCTGAGGCCCCGAGTGTAGTCACCGGTTGCGCCGATATCGGCGGCCGAGGCGCGTCGCTCACCGAGGAGAGCGATAGAGGACGACGACAGCGCCGGTCCGGTAGGCCCGATCTCTCTGGTGGGGATCACAGCCAGGTGCGATGGTCGCGCAGGAAGACCCCGTAAGGATTCGGTGTGCGGCCAAGAAGTTCCACGAACTCCTCGATCCTCACTTCCGAGAACCAGCCCTTGGCCCCCCTCCGCGTAGACGGCGGCGAGCCCAGCCGAACCGCCGAGGGCCTCCGCGTTCCAGGTAGCGCTGCTCGTCGGCCACCACGTCGATGCTGCGGCCGGTCAGGCAGCCAATGTGCTCGCCCATCTCCGTCGCGGTGACCGGCTGGGGGCCGGTGAACTCGAACACACGGCCTCGCCACGCCGCTCGTTGTGCGCTCGCCATGGTCACGAGCTCTACGGCGGCCGCGGCGATGTCCCGGCAGTCCAGCCAGGCGACGCCGGCGTCTCCGGTCGGAAGGAACAACGTCGACCCGGACGCGGTAAACAATGCTGGGTTGGTCAGCAGATGCTGGGCGAAGCTGGTGGGCTGGATGATGGTGCAATCCAGTCCAGAGGCGTGAACGACCTCCTCGGCGAGGTAGTGGGCGGTGGGAAACGGTCCGGGTGCCGTTGCATGAGAAATCATCTCGAGTTTTTTCGATGCTGTCCGTGGTGTCCTGTATGCCTGCGGAGTCTTGTCACACCCGTCGAGTACAGTAACGAACATGAGTTCACAGACAGAGACGGCGGAGCTAGCGGCGGGCTATGAGCGGTTCGCCGCGCACGCCGGCTACGACGAGGCGCTCGGGCTGGGCGAGCGGCCGCAGGTGACCGATCCGGTGTGCGCGCGGATCGACGCGCTCATCGATGAGCTCGGCGAGCAGAACCCGGCCGTGGCGCTGGCCGGTCCCGACGGTGACGCGGTGGTGCTGGCACGGCTGCGGGACGTCTCGGTGCTGTTGGACCGCTTGGAGGGCCACCGTCT
>JBBSMR010000065.1:0-16667 GCA_038233095.1 Euzebyales bacterium | reverse complement strand
GTGTGACAACCGCAGGCCTCTAGGAGGATCCAGGGAGAGAAACCTCGCTTCCTCCTGGCTAGGGTGATCCACGAGCAGCGTGGGTCTCTTGCACTGCTCCTGAAGCAACCAAGCCAACGGGCAGGTCACGATGAGGGTGCTGGTCGTCTCGGGTGCAGGCCTCGGGCATCTGCATCCGGTCCTGCCCCTCGCCCGTTCCCTGCGTGACGCCGGCCATGATGTGCGTCGCCACGAGCGCTTCGGCTGCGACGGCCGTGGGCGAGGCTGGCCTGGACTTCGTCGCTGCTGGCAGTGACTGGAGCGAGGAAGAGCCCGAGCGCACGTGGCCGGACCTGCCGGGGAGCCCCGACACGGCCACGGGCATGTCGCTACCGCTTGAGGGTGAGTTCTACCGCGCGGCGGAGCACGCAACCACCAGACGCTGCCCGCCATGCATCCGCTGCGCCCGGAGCCGCCGGTCGATCCCGGCCCGCCACCGTGGTTGCCCGATCACCGGGAGCGTCCATTCCTTGTCGTCACGATGGGCACGATTTTCAACCGTGTGGCGGACGCCTTCGACGCTCTCATCCATGTGCTCACCGACGTGGACGCAGACGTGCTGCTCACGACCGGTACAGCGCGCGACCCCGCTGCGTTGGGGCCGCTGCCCGAGCACATCCAGGCCGTGCGATACGCGCCGCTCTGGCCGGTGCTCCGGGCCGCTGATCTGGTGATCAGCCACGGCGGTTCAGGGACCGTCCTGGCGGCGCTGGCGTGCGGCGTGCCGCCGCTCGTCGTGCTGTTGGGATCGGATCAGCGGGCGAATGCCGACCTGGTTGCACGCGCCGGCGTGGGACTCACGGTGACGCCGCCCATCGGTGACAGCTCGGCCGTGACCAGGACGGTGCACACGTTGCTCGACGACGGTTCGTATGGCCGGACGGCGACGCGGCTGAGAACCGAGATCGCCGTCATGCCATCCAGCCGGGATGTCGTCGCGCTGGTCGAACAGGTCGCGAGCCGGCGAGTGTGACGCGAGGCGACCGCGGGTACGGCGGGGCCGTGTTTCTCTTCTTCTCCAACCGGCTCGGCTGCTTCGGCTCCATCGTCGTGTCGATCGTGGCGACGATCCTGCTGGTGCTGGCGTTCAACGCCTGCAGGGCAGGCTCTGCCTGAGCCTTTCAGCGCTCGACCACGATGGGCATCTGCGCTTTCCCCCCGGCCGGATCGACGGCCTTCAGATAGGTGAATCTGCCTTCATCGTCCACGTCGGTGACCGGATGAATCGTCATCCGTTCAGCATCGACGTCCACGACCAGGAAATGGCCCTCGGCCGCCCAGCTCTGTGTGCCGGCCTCCTCGCAGGCGGTCGGTCGCTCCTCTCTCAGCTTGCCGGCCGCCCCCGTGACCAGATAGGTGATGTCATCGACGCGTGAGTGCTGAAAGTTGTGCTCGTGACCGCTCAGCATGAGTCGCACGTCAGCGCGTTGCAGCAGCGGCACGATGTGCTCGATGAGGTGCTCGGCGTTGTCGTGGTGGGGCCCTGCGCAGTACGGGGGGTGATGGGAGAAAGGGATGCGCCAGCGTGGACGGCCGTCCTGCTCATCAGTGGGCGGAAAGGCGCGCTCCAGGAACTCCCGGTGGTGGGGATGCTCGAAGAAGTAGCGGTACTCCATGGATGAGCGTGGTGGTGTCGACGGCCACGAACTCGATGTCGGTGCCGTAGGAGAAGCGGTAGTACAGGCCAGGATCGACCGAAGCGCGGCCGACCTCGGCGTTCCCCGAGAAGCGCAGGTCGGTGAACAGCTGGTCTGCCAGTTGGTCGCGGTCGTCGCTGGCCTCGCTGTCGCTGGAGTCATGGTTGCCGACGCCGGGATAGACCGGAACGCGGCTGATCGCATAGCGGTAGGGCTCATAGAAGCTGAAGTACCAGTCGTCGTCGTGTTTGCCGGTCCCGGCGGCGGTGTCCTCCTGTCCCATATAGATGTTGTCGCCAGTGGTCACGATCAGCCGGACGCCAGCATGGTCGACCGCGCGCCCGAGAGCGGCTCCGAGCTGGCGCTGGCGATCTCCGCTGCCGCCCGAGGCGAGCAAGCCAACCCCGTAGTCGCCGAGCACCGCGAAGCGCAGCGGCGCCGGCTGCTCAGGCGAGGGGAAGGTCCGAAAGCGCGTGTCGTAGCGCAGTTGCGTGCCCTCGAGGCCGGCCGCTGGGGGAGAAACCCGGCCTGCAGACGTGGAGGCTTCGCGAGCACCGCGTGTCTGCTGGCAAGATGATCCGATGCCTGTGCCGGTCCAGCCCATCCACGTCGTCTCGTCACGCGTGCTGCTGCGCCCGCGCGATCTCGACGCGGCGGTCACCTTCTACGAGCAGCGCCTGGGGCTGGTGCGGTATCGCGAGTGGGGAGACACGCCGCACCGCGGCATCGTCTACTTCCTCGGAGGCGGCTACCTGGAGCTGACCGAGACGCCTACCGACCAGCCGCGACCGCCAGAGCCGTCGGGCGTCCGATTGTGGCTGCAGGTGGGTGACGTCGAGGCCGCCTGCGCGGCGCTTGCTGCTGCAGGGGTGACGATCGAGGCCGGTCCCGAGCGCCAGCCCTGGGGGTTGATCGAAGCCGTGATTCGCGACCCGGACGGCCTCGAAGTGGTGCTGGTGGAGACCCCCTTGGACCACCCGCTGCGCCGCCGCCAGTAGATCAGGGCATGCCGACATCTGCCGAGCGTCCCCCGGCGTCTGTGACGTCCGAGGCGATGACCGCACCACAGCAGGTCAGGGCGGCAGCCGTCGTCCGGGTCGACGACCACGTGCTCCTGCACCGTGCTCGATGGGATGCCTTCTGGGCTCTCCCCGGCGGTCGAGCGGAGCCGTTGGAGCCGGCCGCTGCCGCAGTGCGGCGCGAACTCGACGAGGAGATCGGGGCGAGCGCTGAGGTCGGCCGGCTGCTTTGGGTGGTCGAGAACTTCTTCACCTACGACGGGCTCACTTACCACGAGATCGCGTTCTGCTTCCTGGTTGCCGTCACCGGTGGTCCCGGTGCCGACCCGAGCGTCGGCTCCTTCCTGGGACACGAACCTCATGTCGCCTTGGAATATCGCTGGTTCTCGCTCGGGGAGCTTTCGGATCTGGCCATCCGGCCGGCCTTTCTCCGAGAGGAGCTGGCGGCTCTGCCGTCCCAGCCCCAGCACGTCGTCGTCGACGACACGGACCGGGCGCGGGCAGAACGCGCTGATCCGATCGTTCACCGGAGGCGGCCCGCCGCCACCGGTCTCGACGGCGTTCGGCTGCGTCACGCGACCGTCGCGGACGCGCCGCCTCCCGTGCGGCTGCTCGATGTTCTTGGCTACCCCAGTCACGCAGGGGCGATCCGTCGCCGGCTTCAGGCCGTCCTGGCTGAGCCGCAACGCGCCACGCTGGTGGCTGAGGATGCGGGTTCCGCCGCTCGGCGCCTCTGCTGAGTCTGGCGGGCGCGCGGGTTGAGGCGCTGTACCAGCGCGACGGATTGCAGGCCGAGCTCACAGTCCTGGCGGTGTTGCCTGAGTGGCAGGGACGCGGGCTCGGTAGCGGCCTCCTCAATGCGATCGATGCTTGGGCGCAAAGCCAGGGTGCTCGCAGGATGACGGTAACGAGCGGCCTCCACCGCGCCGGTGCACACCGGTTCTACGAGGCACGGGGCTATGAGCGCGTTGGCTTTCGCTTCGCGCGGCATCTCTTGTAGAGCGGCAACCATCGAAGGCCAAAGTCACCGCATTGCGTGACTTGGCTGGTCGGCCACGCCTCCAGTCGGCGAGAATCGTTCCATTGAGCGACTTTCGCCTCGGAGCCGCTCCGCAGCCTTTGGGCCGGCCCGCCGTAGGGTGTGGCGATGGAGAGCGAGGAGCCGCTTCCGCCCGGATGGCGCGATCCCATCGAAGGCTTCGTCTTCCACATCCGCCACGAACGTGGGTTGTCGGAGCCGACCGTCGCGGCCTACGCCGCCGACCTGCGTCAGCTCGGTGCGTTCTGCGACGCGTTCGGGATCAGCTCACCGGATCAGGTCTCACCGCAGGTGCTGCGGCGGTTCCTCGGGGCGCTGGGCCGCGACGGCTATGCCCGCTCGAGCCTCGGACGCAAGGCGGCGGCCGTGCGCGGCTTCTTCGCCTACCTGCTCCGACGCGGGGCGCTCAGCGAGGACCCCGCCGCCTTTCTCGGCACACCCAAGGCCGGCAGGGCGCTGCCGCGGGTGCTCCGGCTCGATCAGGTGCTCGCCCTCCTCAACGCTCCTGACCAGGACACCCCGACCGGCCAGCGCGACCGAGCGCTGCTCGAGCTGTTGTACGGCAGCGGGGCGCGCGTCGCGGAGGCGGTGCGGCTGGATGTCAGCGACGTCGAGCTCGGCGGAGCCACCCTGCGGCTGCACGGAAAGGGCGACAAAGATCGGATCGTGCCGCTCGGTGAGCACGCCCGCGCAGCCTTGCGCACCTGGCTCGAGCGCGGACGCCCGCAGCTGCTCCCGGGAAGAAATTCGGGTCCGATTGAGCCCGCGCTCTTTCTCGGAGGCCGTGGCGGTCGACTGGGAAGCAGACAGGCACGAACGGTGGTCGAGCACCACGCGGTCCGCGCGGGTCTCGGGCATGTGACGCCGCACACGCTGCGCCACAGCTACGCGACCCATCTCCTCGAGGGGGGGGCGGACCTTCGCAGTGTCCAGGAGTTGCTCGGACACGCCGCCCTGTCGACAACACAGACGTACACGCACCTGTCGAACGAACATTTGCGGAGCAGCTATGACCAAGCACACCCACGCGCCTGAGGCGAGCATTGCCAGTGGTCGGAACAGCGTATGACCACGGTGACGCAGATGCGCGGCAACCAGCGGCGTGGCGGTGACGGGACCGCGTCGAAGGACCCGGCCGTCGCAGAGCTGTGGGAGACCTACAAGCGCACGCTCGATCCCGACGCCCGCGAGCGGCTCATCCTGCAGTACTCGCCGCTGGTGAAGTACGTCGCCGGTCGCGTCTCGGTGGGCATGCCGAACACGATCGAGTTCGCCGACCTCACGTCCTACGGGATGTTCGGGTTGATCGACGCGATCGAGAAGTTCGACCTGGGCCGCCGCGTGAAGTTCGAGACCTACGCCATCGCTCGCATCAAGGGCGCGATCATCGACGAGCTGCGGTCGATCGACTGGGTGCCCCGCAGCGTCCGCTCAAAGGCGCGCACGGTCGAGAAGGCCCTGACGAAGTTGGAGCTGAAGCTGCGTCGCACGCCGACCGAAGAGGAGCTGGCCGACGAGCTCGAGCTCTCGACGGACGAGCTGCGCACGATGCTGACGCAGGTCTCGCTCACGTCGCTGGCAGCGCTCGACGGGTCCTTCGCGGGCGAGGACAGCGAACGCCAGACGTTGATCGACACGCTGCAGGATCCGCGCGCCGTCGATCCGCAGTCGAGCTACGAGGACACCGAACTGCGCGCACAGCTCTCCGCGGCGGTCAATCGCATGCCTGAACGTGAGAAGACGGTCATCGTCCTCTATTACTTCGAGGGCATGACACTTGCCCAGATCGGCGAGGTGCTCGGGGTCACCGAGTCGCGTGTCTGCCAGCTGCACACCAAGGCCGTGCTCTCCCTGCGCGCCAAGATCGTGGAGCGCGTCCTGCGCTGATTTCCACAACCTCCGAGAGAACTGCTCGGCCCCGCCGTCCGCATCCGTAGGGTGCGACCCGGGAGGTGCAGCGATGCCCAACGGTGAACGGACAGGGCGCGGGGCGCTCGTGTGGGCTCTTGCGCTCGTCTTCCTGCTGGTGGCTCCAGTCGGCGCAGCGGGGGAGCACGGAGCGGAGCCGTTGCGGCCGGGCTCGGTCTGGCCTGTTCCCGGAGTGATCATCCGGGACTTCGACCCGCCGGCGCAGCCGTATGGGCCGGGACATCGAGGCGTCGACATCGGCGCGCTGCCGGGAACGACGGTGCGGGCGGCGCTGCCGGGCACCATCCGTTTCGTCGGACAGGTGGCGGGACGGGGCTGGGTCACCGTGGATCACGGAGGCGGGCTGCAGACGACCTACGGGGACCTCGGCACGTTCGCCGTCACGTCCGGTCAACGCGTCGCGGCGGGTGACGGACTGGGGACGCTCTCGGGCGCGGCCGCTCATCTCGACTGGGGAGCCAAGCTGGACGGCGAGTACATCGATCCGCTCAGCCTGCTCGTGCGCTGGCCGCTGGCGCTCGTCCCGCTTGAGAGCGCCCGCGGATAGGCGGGCGGCCTCGCGGATCCAGGTCCCCCGAGCTATGCTGCTGACATGTGAATCGCCCCCGGCGATTCTCCGTACGCTGGTGGTGGCGCTGCGCAGCGGCGCCCTTGCCTGCGGTTGGCCCGTTGGAGCCTGATTCGGCGGGCCGCCCACTTCACAGCACGTCCTGGACGCCTGCGGTGCCCGCCAAGCGGGAGAAGGCGTGCCTGACCTGATCCGGTCCCGGGGCGTGCGACGCCCAACCGCAAGAGGAGACAGCAATGTCCGTGGTCAGCATGCGCCAGCTCCTGGAAGCCGGCGTCCATTTCGGTCACCAGACCGGGCGCTGGAACCCGAAGATGAAGCGCTTCATCTTCGGTGAGCGCAACGGCATCTACATCATCGACATCCAGCAGACCATCGGGATGCTGGAGCAGGCCTACGAGTTCCTGCGCGACGCCGTCGCGAAAGGCGGCACGGTGCTCTTCGTGGGAACGAAGAAGCAGGCGCAGGAGGCGGTCGAGCAGCAGGCGTTGCGCGTCGACATGCCCTACGTGAACTACCGCTGGCTGGGCGGGATGCTCACGAACTTCGAGACCATCAAGACCCGCCTCACCCGGCTGAAGGAGCTGGAGGACATGGCGGCCTCGGGCACCATGGACCTGCTGCCGAAGAAGGAGGTGCTCCAGCTCGACCGCGAGCGCGAGAAGCTGCTGCGTAACCTCGGAGGCATCCGCGGGATGAACCGGCTGCCGGCCGCCATCTGGGTGGTCGACACGGTGAAGGAGCACATCGCCGTGAAGGAGGCCAATCGCCTCGGCATCCCTGTCGTCGCCGTCGTCGACACGAACTGCGATCCCGACCAGGTGCAGTACGTGGTGCCGGGCAACGACGACGCGATCCGGTCCGGTGCGCTGCTCACCCGCCTGGTGGCCGACGCCTGCGCTGAGGGGTATCAGCTGCGGGCCGCCCGGTCCACGGACGACGTGGTCGCGGAGCAGGCCGCCGCCGCGGCCGCCGCCGCGCAGGCGCCCCCGACGATCGGCCAGCCCGAGGCCGAGCCGCTCGCGGAGTGGGAGATCGCGTTGCAGCAGCAGGAGGCTGCGCGCCAGGCCGCGCAGGCCAGTCAGATGGTCGCCTCCGGCGACGGTGAGGCGGGGGCCGCCGCACCGTCGGCGCCGGCTGAGCCCGCACCTGCCGCGCCGGCAGCGGAGGCGCCGGCGCCACTCCCGCCGGCTGAGCCCGCGCCTGCCGCGCCGGCAGCGGAGGCGCCGGCGCCACTCCCGCCGGACGAGCCCGCGCCCACCGAGCAGGAGACACCGGAAACCGAGGAGACTGAACCGACCAGCGAGGCGCCCGCGCAGGCATAGCCTGCCCGCTGGGCCACAGCCAGTGCCTGAGGAACAACACGAGAGGATGAGACGTGCCCGAGTTCACCGCCGCGGACGTGAAGCGGCTCCGAGACGCCACCGGTGCGGGGATGATGGACTGCAAGCGTGCCCTGACCGACGCCGACGGGGACTTTGAGAAGGCGGCCGACCTCGTGCGTGAGCGCACCGGTGCCAAGATGTCCGGGCGCGTCGGTGACCGCACCGCAACCGAAGGTCTGATCCACAGCTATCTGCACACGCCCTCTCCAGGGCTGCCGGCCAAGGTGGGCGTCCTGCTGGAGCTCAACTGCGAGACCGACTTCGTGGCCAAGGGCGAGGGGTTCCGTGCGCTCGCGAACGACCTGGGGCTGCACATCGCGGCGACCGCCCCGTCGGTGGTGCGCGAGGACGAGGTCGACGCCCAGACCCTCGAGAAGGAGCGCGACTTCGCCGAACGGCAGGCCCGCGACGAGGGCAAGCCGGAGTACATCATCGAGCGCATCGTTGAGGGCCGTCTCGGCGCGTTCTACAAGGAGCGGGTGTTGCTCAACCAGCCCTTCGTGAAGGACGACAAGCGCACGGTCGGTGAGATCGTCGAGGAGTTCCAGCGGACCTCGGGAGAGAAGATCGAGGTCGCCCGGTTCGTGCGCTACCAGGTGGGCGCCCGCTAAGATCTCGCGCCAAGAGGAGTACACCTTGAGTGAGCGCGGCAAGTACGACCGAGTGCTGCTGAAGCTGTCCGGCGAGGCGTTCGCCGACGCCGAAAACAGCATCAGCCCGAGAGTCGTCTCATCGATCGCGAGCCAGCTCGCGGATGTGACTGAGCTCGGCGTGCAGATCGGCGTGGTCGTCGGGGGCGGCAACATCTTCCGAGGGACCTCGCCCCAGGCCGCGGGCATGGAGCGCTCGAGCGCGGACAACATGGGCATGCTGGCCACGGTCATCAACGCGCTCGCCTTGCAGGACGCCTGCGAGAAGCACGGTCTGCAGACGCGGGTGCAGTCCGCGGTCAGCATGCAGGAGCTGTGCGAGCCCTACATCCGGCGCCGCGCGATCCGGCATCTGGAGAAGAAGCGGCTGGTCATCTTCGCCGCCGGCCTCGGCGCTCCGTACTTCTCCACGGACACCGCCGCGGCGCAACGTGCTCTGGAGATCGGGGCGCAGGCGATTCTCAAGGGCACGCGGGTCGACGGGGTCTACGACTCCGATCCTCATGAGCACGTCGACGCCCGGCGTTTCGAGACCCTCTCCTACCTCGAGGTGTTGAGCCGGGGCCTGGCGGTCATGGATGCGACGGCGATCTCGCTGTGCATGGACAATGGGCTGCCGATCGTCGTCTTCGACCTGCTGCACGAGGGCAACATCCGCCGCGTCGTGACCGGCGAGACGATCGGCACCTTGGTCCACAGCAAGAGCGCAGCCGCTTGACCAGGGCAGGAAGGTGGCAGACGTGATCGACGACATCCTCGCGGACGCACGGCAGAGAATGACCGGTGCGGTGGAGCACACGCGCGGGGAGTTCGCCAAGATCCGGACGGGCCGAGCGAACCCCGGGTTGCTGGCTGAGCTGCCCGTGGAGTACTACGGGACGAAGACCCCGCTGCAGCAGCTCGCCGGCATCAGCGTCCCCGAGCCGCGCATGATCCTGGTCAACCCCTACGACCATAGCGCGCTGAAGGAGATCGAGCGCAGCATCATGGTCGCGGATCTGGGCGTCAACCCGTCGAACGACGGCACCGTCATCCGCGTCGTCTTCCCCGACCTGACCGAGGAGCGCCGCAAGGAGTTCGTGCGGCTGGCGCGCGAGCGTGCGGAGGAGGGGCGCGTGGGCGTGCGCAACGGGCGCCGGCAGGCGAAGTCGATGCTGAGCGAGTTGGAGGACGAGTCAGAGATCACCGAGGACGATCACCGGCGGGCAGACAAGGCGCTGCAGGACATCACCGACACCCACGTCGCCCAGATCGACCAACTGCTCGCGAACAAAGAGCGCGAGCTCTTGGAGATTTAGGTGCACCCACACGCAAATACGGTGGCATTCGAACGCACCTGCATCCACGCTCGCAGCGTTGCTTCGTCGCCACGTAGCTCCGCTACGCCGGCTCCTCGCGCCTTGCGAGCGCGGCGCAGTCGCGTTCTCGGTGCGTCACCGTCTTTCCGTGAGGTCGCACTGAGGGAGCCGTTGTGGTGATGGACTCCGCGCCGCTGCCGTCCTCGGATGACGCTCCGGCGACGGCCAGACGCGGTCGCAGGGGCCCGGGCCGCAACCTCGGCATGGCGGTGGCGTCCGGTCTCGCGCTCGCCGGGCTCTACGTCCTCACCCTCTTCATCCACCCGCTGCTCTTCTTGACCTTCATCGCGGTCATCGTCGTGGTGGCCATGCTCGAGCTCGACGTGGCGTTCCGCGGAGCAGGCATGCGTCCGGCCACCCCCGTGGCCATCGGGGCCGGCATGATCATGCTGTTCGGCGCCTATCGCGGCGGACCGGGCGCCCAGGCGCTCGGTCTGGTCCTGCTCGTCTTCGGCAGCGTCGCGTGGTCCCTGCTCGACGTGCAGCGTCCCCAGCCGGCGGCCAATCTCGGCTCGACGTTCCTAATGACCCTGTGGGTGCCCTTCGCGGGCAGCTACCTCGGCCTGTTGCTCCTGCGCGGCAACGGCGAGTGGGTCGTGCTCGCCACGATCGCGCTCGCGGTGACCAGTGACATCGGCGCCTATGCGTTCGGCAGCCAGTTCGGCCGGCACCGGATGGCGCCGACCGTGAGCCCGGGCAAGAGCTGGGAGGGTTTCGCCGGAGCGCTGGCCACCAGCCTGGTCGTCGCCGCTCTGGTCACCAGCCGGCTGCCGGGCTTCGATCTGGGGCTGGCGCTCGCCTTCGGCGCGACGATGTGCGTGGCCGCGACCGCGGGCGATCTCGCCGAGTCACTCGTGAAACGGGATCTCGGCGTGAAGGATCTCGGCACCATCGTGCCGGGACACGGAGGCATGATGGACCGCATCGACGCCATCACCTTCGCGCTGCCGTCGGCGCACCTCCTCCTGCTCCTCCTGGGTCGCTAGCGCCCTTGGTCGTGGACCCGTTCACGCGCAGCGGCGCCGAGCTGGAGACGTTCCTGGCTGGAGAGCCCCGCTACCGGATCGCGCAGGTGAGAGCCTGGCTGGCGCGGGGCGTCGACGACCCTCAGGCCATGACCGACCTACCGGTCACGCTGCGGGCGTCCCTTCACGAGCACCTCGATCCTCCGCCCAGGGTCGTGCGGCGCAGCGTCGCCGACGACGGGCTCACGCACAAGGTGCTGCTCGAGATGGGCGCGGGCGAGAGGCGTGAGGCCGTCGAGAGCGTGCTGATGCTGTATCCCCGCACAGCCCGCAGGCGCTCGGCGCGCGCCACGGTGTGCGTCTCGACGCAGGCCGGGTGCGCGATGGGCTGTCCGTTCTGCGCCACGGGGCAGGCCGGGTTCCGCCGGCAGCTCACCGTCGGGGAGATCGTGCGGCAGGTCACGGTGATGCAGCGCCTGCTGGCTGAGCGCGGCGCAGCGGGCCGCGACGGACTCGGCCCTGACGGCTCCCCAGCCTCGGCCACACCCTGGCCGGACGTGCCGGATCACGTCACGAACGTGGTCTTCATGGGCATGGGCGAGCCGCTGGCGAATCTCGAACCGTCCCTCGACGCCGTCCGCTGGCTGGTCGGACAGTTCGGGCTCTCCGCCAGGTCGATCACCGTCTCCACCATCGGCCTCGTGCCCGGCATCCGCCGGCTCGAGGGACTCGGACTGCCCGTGCGGCTGGCCATCAGCCTGCACGCTCCGAACGACGCCTTGCGGAACGATCTCGTCCCCGCGAATCGCCAGTTTCCCTTGCGCGAGGTGATGGAGAGCGCCTCCTCGTATCGGCGGACGATCGGCCGGCGGGTGAGCTTCGAGTACGTCCTCATCGACGGTCTGAACGACCAGCCGCAGCACGCGCGGGAGCTGGCAGCGCTGCTCGCCCGCAGCGACGCGCACGTGAACCTCATCCCCATGAACCCCACCCCTGCGGTGCCGTGGCAGGCCCCTGATCCGGCGGTGCAACGGCGCTTCACCGACGTGCTCCACGACAACGGGGTCGCGGCCACGATCCGGCACAACCGCGGCACCGAGATCGACGCCGCGTGTGGCCAGCTCTATGCGAACTACCGCATGGGCAGCGGGGCGCGGCTGCCGGTCGCGGTCGGGGCGGCGGAGCGCCTCACCGCGGGAGACCCGGGGTGACCGCCCGAGGCGTCACGGTGCTCGGCTCGACCGGCTCGATCGGCACGCAGGCGCTCGACGTGATCGCCCGTCACCCCGACCACTTCACGGTCACGGGCCTGGCGGGTGGCTCCAACGCCGAGCTGCTGTGCGATCAGGCGCGCGCGCACGCTCCCGAGTGGATCGCCGTGGCCGATCCGGAGGCAGCCGAGCGCGTCCGAGGTGAGCTCGGCGGAGACGTCGATGTGCTCTCCGGCGATGCCGGCGTCGTCGAGCTGGCCGGGCGAGGCGCGGACGTGGTGCTGAACGGGATGGTGGGCTCGCGGGGCCTGCGCCCGACGCTGGCCGCGCTGGAGTCGGGCGCGCGCGTGGCGCTGGCCAACAAGGAGTCGCTGATCGTGGGCGGCCGGCTCGTGCTCGACGCGGCGGCGGAGGGCCAGCTCGTGCCCGTCGACAGCGAGCACAGCGCGCTCGCGCAGTGCCTGCGCGCGGGGGCGGGACACGAGGTCGACAGGCTGGTCGTGACCGCCAGCGGTGGCCCCTTCCGCGGCCGCACCCGCGAGCAGCTGCGCGCGGTCACTGTGGACGACGCGCTGGCCCATCCCACGTGGGACATGGGCGCCGTGATCACCGTCAACTCGGCGACGCTGGCGAACAAGGGCCTGGAGGTGATCGAGGCCCATCTGCTCTTCGATCTGGCCTACGACCGCATCGACGTGGTCGTCCACCCGCAGTCGATCGTGCACAGCATGGTCACGTTCTGCGACGGCTCGACGATCGCCCAGCTCAGCCCGCCCGACATGCGACTGCCGATCCAGCTCGCGCTCGGCTGGCCCGAGCGTCTCGACGACGCGGTCGCGCGGATGGACTGGAGCTCCGCGTCGACGCTTACGTTCGAGCCCGTTGCGGCCGACGTCTTCCGTATGTTGGCGCTGGCCGTGGAGGCCGGCCGGGCGGGTGGCACGAGTCCGGCGGTCTACAACGCCGCGAACGAAGAGGCCGTCGAAGCGTTCCTGGACGGGCGCATCGGTTTTCTCGGCATCGAGGAGACCGTCGCGGCAGTCTTGGAGGAACACACCGTGGTGAGCGAGCCCGATCTCGAGGCGGTGCTGAGCGCCGAGCGGTGGGCGCGACGTCGGGCATCCAGCCTCGTGGCCGAAGGAGACCGTGCATGTTCGTCCTGATCTTTGTGGTCGTGATCGCGGGGGCGATCATGCTGCACGAGGCGGGGCACTTCGCCACGGCCAAGCTCTTCGGCATGAAGGCGGAGCGCTTCTTCCTGGGCTTCGGCCCCACGCTCTGGTCGTTCCGGCGCGGTGAGACGGAGTACGGCGTCAAGGCCATCCCCGCCGGCGGGTTCGTGAAGATCAGCGGGATGAACAAGTTCGAGGAGGTGGATCCCGCCGACGAGCACCGGGCCTTCTACACGCAGCCCGCCTGGCAGCGTGTGGTCGTGCTGTCCGCGGGCTCGGTCACACACTTCGTCCTGGCGGGCATCCTGATCTTCGCGGCGCTCGCCTTCTTCGCCGTGCCCAAGCTCCAGGACGGCGCGCCCGTCTACTCCGATCCCGACACCCGGATCGGGATCGTGCTGCCCGACACGCCGGCCGCTCGTGCGGGTCTGCGCCAGGGCGATCTGGTGACGGCCATCGACGGTCAGCAGGTGGAGACGTTCGACGACCTGGTCGCCGCGGTCACGCCGCGCGGTGGGGAGCAGGTCACGCTGGAGATCCGCCGTGACGGCGCGACGCGCACGCTGCAGGCCGAGCTGGCCGCCACCAACCCCGACGGCGAGCGTCGCGGTTATCTGGGGGTCGGACCCCAGGCCGAACTGCAGTATGAGCAGCGCTCCCTCGCGCAGGCTGCGGGCGCGGTAGTGGTCGGCGAGTACTCGCTGCCGACGCAGACTTTGCGGGCGCTGGGGGGTCTCGCTTCGGCTTTCAGCCCGTCGTCCCTGCAGTCCTGGCTCGGTCAGGCCGACCAGGCCGAGGAGCGCAGCGCCGACGGCCCGATCAGCCTGGTCGGGGCCGGACAGGTCGTGAACGCGTTGGGCAGGATGGGCGAGTTCTCCTCGATCCTGCTGTTGCTGGCTCAGCTCAACATCGTGCTGGGCGCGTTGAACATGCTCCCCCTGCCGCCGCTCGACGGCGGGCACGTCGCGGTGCTCGGCATCGAAGAGGCCGTGAACGGGGTGCGCCGACGGCGTGGCCAGGAGCCCAACTGGCAAGCGGATCCCCGGGCCGTGACCCCTGTGGCGCTGGCCGTGCTGCTCTTCTTCGCTGCGCTCAGCCTGACCGCGATCTACATCGACATCGTGAACCCCGCGAGCAACCTGCTGCAGTGACGGCTGGGCCGTCTAGCCTGGGAGAGGCAGCCGTCGCAACTCCCGAGAGAGGTCCCTCTGCCGTGGGCACATCCCTGCCGATTCTGAACACGCCTGAGTCCGCGTCCCCCGCTCCTGCGCCCCATCATGCGCCGCCGCTGCGTCGGCGCAGCCGGCGCATCAACGTGGGCGACGTGGCTGTCGGCGATGGCGCCCCCGTCAGCGTCCAGTCCATGACCACGACGCCGACCCATGACATCAACGCGACCCTGCAGCAGATCGCCGCGCTCAACGCGTCGGGTGTCGACATCGTGCGCGTCGCCGTGCCCCGCCAGGAGGATGCCGACGCGCTGGCGGCGATCGCCGCCAAGTCGACAGTGCCGGTGATCGCCGACATCCACTTCCAGTGGAAGTACGCGATGGCTGCGATCGAGGCCGGGTGCGCGGGTGTGCGCATCAACCCCGGCAACATCCGCAAGCACGAGAAGGTGAAGGTCATCGGCGACGCGGCTTCCGAGCGCGGCATCCCCATCCGGATCGGCGTGAACGGCGGCTCCCTGGAGGACGTCGTGCTGGCCAAGCACGGTGGCGTGACGCCCGAAGCGCTGGTCGAGTCGGCGTTGAACGAGGCGCGCCTGCTCGAAGCCGTCGACTTCTATGACACGAAGATCTCGGTGAAGCACTCCGATCCGTGGGTCATGATCCAGACCTATCGCCTGCTGGCCGAGCGCTGCGACTATCCGCTGCACCTCGGGGTCACCGAGGCGGGGCCGCTGAAGACCGGCGTGCTGAAGAGCGCGGTCGGCATCGGCACGCTGCTCGCCGAGGGCATCGGTGACACAATCCGTGTCTCGCTCTCGGCCGACCCGGTCGAGGAGGTCAAGGCCGGCATCGGCATCCTCGAGTCGCTGCATCTGCGCGAGCGCGGTCTCGACGTGGTGAGCTGTCCCTCGTGCGCTCGGGCGGAGGTCGACGTCTACTCGCTCGCCGAGCGCGTCCAGACCGCGCTCGAGGGCATCGACGTGCCGCTGCGCGTCGCCGTCATGGGCTGCATCGTGAACGGTCCCGGCGAGGCCCGGGAGGCCGACGTCGGCGTCGCGGCCGGCAAGGGCAAGGGTCAGCTGCTCTTCAAGGGGCAGGTGGTCGGCCAGGTGCCCGAGGACGAGATCGTGCCGAGCTTGCTGGAGCTGTGCGAGCAGGTCGCGGATGAGCTGCGCGTCGAGCGCGGCGAGGGCAGCCCGACGGTCCTGGCGTAGCACGCGCTTGGTCACTCGGTAGCAACGTCATGGCGGCCGCCGGTTCGTTACACTGGCTCACTGTCCGATAGGTCTGACATGTGAATCGCCCCCCGCGATTCTCACAATATTGGTGGTGGCGCTGCGCAGCAGCGCCCTCGCCTGCTGACATGTGAATCGCCGCCGGCGATTCTCCTTACTCTGGTGGTGGCGCTGCGCAGCAGCGCCCTTGCCTGCTGTGTTGCCCGTCTCTACAGGGGTGGTTTCATGAGTCTGAAGTCTCTGCTGCGTGCCGACGAACGCGATCAGCGTTACTTGGATCTGGTCGTCAATGGCGGCGGCGAGTTCGTGCTGACCGCTCCTGGCGATGAGCTTCCCGCGGGGTGGCACGAACTCGATGGCGTCGAGCGCATGAGCCTGGCCGCGCTCTCGACCGGCCGCCCGAGCCTGGTGGTCGAGGGTGAGCCCGGCGAGTACATCGTGCTCGTCGACGGACTGCCCGACCCAGGGGGACACACGCCGTTGGGGCTCGACGACGCCGAGGTTCTTGCGGACCCGAACGGGCCGGTGGCCCGGTACGGCCGGCGTGACGAGGACATCCTCACGCTCACGCCGTGGGGCGACGAGGATCGGCTGGTCACGTTCGATCCCGACGACGAGCAGTTCGACGACGTGGCGCTGGTGACCTTGAAGGATGAGGGCCTGGAGATCGAGCGGGGCACCTTGGAGCCCGCGCTGGTCTCGCTGGTCCGCGAGCACCTCGCGGCACGTGAGGATGGTGCCGGCGGCTGGTACGGCGTGCTCACCAACCTGTTCGGCGAGTTCGTCTGTGTTCCCGTAGGTGGGCTGATCGCTCCTCATGAGGATGTGCGCCGCCAGGCGGTCCTGCGCGCCACGACCCTGCTCGACGGCTCGCGCAGTCTCTCCGAGGCCGCCGAGCGGCTGCGCGCGTTCGCCGAGCGACTCAACCGCGCGGAGCAGGAAGGATGGACGCTCACCTACCCGGTCACCGACGACCTCGGCTTCCCCGAACGTCGCTAGCGCGCGCCTGCCTCCGGTCGCTCGCGGCGGGCCTGACGAGCATCGAAAGGAAGCAGAATCTTCTCAACAGCACGTCGGAAAGCCGCTCGGTTGTCACACCCGTAGCGTACGCTTGTTCGCATGAACGAGGTGCGGGAAGCGGAGGAGACGGTGGCCGGCGAGGCGGTGCCCGGCGGGGACGTGCTCACCGAGGTGGAGGCGGTCATCGCCCGGTTGCAGGCCGCGCCGGTGCCGGCCGGCGAGCGGTTGGGTGTGCTCTGTGCCGGGTGTTGGCCGCGTCTGACCGCCT
>JBBSMR010000064.1:0-17035 GCA_038233095.1 Euzebyales bacterium | reverse complement strand
GGCTTGGCAGACCAGCAGGAGCGGTCAGATGGCGGGCGCCAGCGCCGCGCGTACGGCGTCGAGCCGCTCCGCACCTATATGAACGACCCCGAGCGAGCCACACTCGCCCGCGTCGAGTACGACTACCTCGTGAACGAATTGTCGCGCGCGGTCGGACTGGGAGGACGGCCGCGCAGGAGCGGCTCCATCTCGGAGCGGGCCCGATCCAATGTCACCCGTACGCTGCGCTACGCCCTCGCCAAGATCGTCGAGCACCATCCGACGCTGACCACGCACCTCGAGCACGCCCTCCACACCGGCACCTACTGCAGCTACATGCCCGACCCGACGAATCCTGTCGTCTGGCAGTCCGAGGCCTAGCCATCGCGGACGAGGCGCAGTTAGCGCACGGCGATCGCCGACGCGATCTCCGCAACCACGCGCTGTGGCTCCTCGACGACGTCGCGCCACGTGAAGCGCAGGACCCGCCAGCCGGCGATCGTGGGGCGGTTCTGGCGCCAACGGAGCCGAGCACGCACGCTGAGGGTGTGGCCGCGTGGCGGTACACGCGCGGCTGGATCTCGACCCAGTCCCCGTTCGCCCGTCGGCGTCTGATCATTGCGGGCAGGTACCCGGCGTCCAGCGCGTCCGCGCGAGTGAACAGCCCGTCGTTGCGCTCCGTCGCCTTGATGAGCCACTCTTCCATGTGACGGTGATAGCGCAAGACCACCCGTCGAGCTGAATCTGTCCGCCGTGCCTGGGGAAAGCGCCCTGCCGCGGCTGCTCGAGGGGCTCGGCGTTCTGTGGCGGAGACCGGGTTCTCGGAGTCAGCACGAACAAGGCATATGCCACTCCGCAACACACCTTGAGCGCAAGGTGTGTCGCAGATATTCGCGTTGACGGCCGACTATGCGAAGAAGCGCGACACACCTTGGCGGGAAGGCCGGGGTGGAGGCCTTCGCGGGAAGGCCGGGGTGACGCTATCGGCGGTCATTGCCTGAGGCGGTCAGCTGTCGCCGTGCCCGCTGCGCGAAGGGGCGCATACCCAGCGCGGAGGCCTCGGCTTGCAGTCGGGTCGCCCAGGCGTGCACGCCAGGCAATCCGTAACGACCGCCGACGTCGACCAACGCGTCGTAGCCCCACAGTTCGATCCAGCGGTAGGTGTCGGGCAGCCGGCGGCACTGCCCCGGTGCTTCCGCCAGCAACGCGACGCCACGCGTGATGTCCCCCGTGTCGACGGTCACGAGCCCCAGGCTGCGCAGAGCGATCGATTCCCAGCACGGGTCGCCGACCTGCTCTCCGAGCACAAAGGCGTGCTCGGAGAGCTCTCGGGCACGCCCGAGCTCGCCCTGACGTCGCAGGGCGTCAGCGAGCAGCGCTTCGGTGAACGACCGGAACGCGATCCAGTCCAGCGCCCGCACGATCTCCAGCGCGCTGTGGAGGGCGGTGACCGCCGTGGCGGTGTCGTCCCGCATGAGGTGGTGGCGGCCCAGCATCGTGAGCGCGAACGCCTCCAGACGCAGGTCGCGTTCGGACTGCGCGGTCTGGACCGCCTGTCCGAGCAGTGCTACCGCCCTGGCAGCGTCCCCGACGTCGTCGCGGGACGCCCCGTCGTACAGATCGACCCATCCGAGCTCGAGCTTCGAGGCGCCCGCGACCTGCCGTGCCTGATGGAACCAGTGCCCTGCCCGGTCGTAACGCCCTCGCAGGAAGTCGACGTAGCCGATCTCGCGGCGGGTGTTCGCAGCCAGGACACCGTCGTCGATCGTTGCGGTGAGCGGCACCGCCTCGTGCAAGAGCGCCAGCCCCTCCTGGTCCACGCCCCGCACACCGTGGACGAGCGCCGACCCCAGCGCCACGAGCGCGCGGGCAAGCAGGTCTGCCTCGCTGACTGCTCTTGCCGCCACGACGGCGCGCTGCAGCGCTGCCAGTCCCGCGTCGGTGGCCCCGGCGTTCATCGCGGACTCGCCCGCTTCGAGCTGCGCGATGACCGCGCCACGCCCCGTCACACGCCGATCACCGCCCGGTGGTGCTGCGACGGCCGACCACAGCGCCCCGGTCGGTTCGACCCCCAGCTCCTGCCGCAGCCGCGTGGCCGCGTCGGTGGCGACGGCGCTGGCCTCTGCGAACCGCCGGGCGGCCCGCAGACACCGCACCAGCAGCGCGGACGCGTTCTCGTCCAATGCAGAGGCCTCCGCGACTTGACGCGCATACACGACCGCGGCGTCGACATCCCCCCGGCCCAGGAGCGTGAGCGCGGCCTCCTGCCGGACGTCGGTCGCGAGCTGGTGCACGTGGCGCCGTTCCTCATCCAGCCAGAGCGCGAGCTCAGACCCGCTCTCGGTGCGCAGACCGGCGAGCAGATCGTCGTCCAGCCTGGGCAGCGCCGCCACAACCTCGGCGTCGCCACTCAGCATCAGCCCGACGTCGATCGAGACGTGGCCTGGGATGCCCAACTCCACAGGATCAGACTTCAAGGAGACCCCGAGGCGACCACGAAGCTGGGAGAGGTTCCACCGCAGCGCTGCCGGGGCGTCGGCCGCGTCGACGAAGAGCAACCGGGCGAGCCGGTCTCGGCTGATGGGTGCGTCGCTGAGCAACAGCAGTCCCAGCAACAGCCACGCCTTGTGGCCGCGGAGCCGGACGTCGCTGCCGTCCCGGCGGGCGCTGGGAGGTCCTAGCAACCGAATCTGGGTGCCCACGGGTCACCTCCTGTGGCAGAGTTTGACGGAATCCTCAGGACAGCGCTGCGGTCGCTGTCACCGCCAGCTTGACGAACGCGTGGGCGGCTGACGCGTTCTGCACACGCACCTCACGCGCGAGCAGGCAGCGTGCGGCCGTGGCCACATCGCACTCGCGCACGATGGGCGGGGCGCCGGCGCTGGAGCCAGCCACCGGCGCACCGATCGCCTCGCGCAGTCGCAGCGCCGCGGCGCTCACGAGTGGGCCGACGCTCTCCCATCGGGGATCGTCCAGACCCGCCGCTGTGAGGGCCTCCAGGAGACCGTCGGCGGCCTCGGTGATGACCGTCAGGCTGGGGGGTGCGGCGGTCCGGGTCTGCGTGGCGGTCAGCGTGGCGGTCATCTCATCCTCTATCGCTCTGGCGATCGTCCTCGATCGCTGTGACGGCAACGTAGAGGTGGGCCGTGTGACGTCGCGTGTGACCTGCGGGCATTCCCGAAACTTTCTCGGGCATTCGCGGCGAGACCCCGAGACCGAGGGACGCAGCATCGAGCCGTCAGCTGATCTCGATGGCGACGTCGACTCGCGTCGCGTCGCGCAGTGACGAGAGCACCGGAGAGTGGCGTTCGGTGTACTCGACGAGAGAGATCAACTCCTGCTCCGAAGCGTCGGCAGAGGCCAGCCGGTAGCGCACGCGCGTGATCTCCGGCCCCGCCTGGACGCCCTCGAAGCCGAGCAGACCGCGGTCATCGGAGACGCTGGAGACCTCGACCTCCAGTCGTGAGAGCTCGATGCCCCGGGCGGCGGCTTCGAGAGCAAGGGTCGTGGCGTCGCACGTGCCGAGTGCGGCGCGGAGCAGCGTGCCCGGGGTCATGGCTGCGAGGCTTCCTCCGATACCGACCGGCATGTCGGCCTCGACGGAGAAGCCGTTCGCGTCCACCGCGCGGACCCGCAGCCCGTCGATCCGTCCGACCACGACCGTGGTGTCCTCGACGCGGCCGGCGTCAGGATGCTGGCGTAGATGTTCGCGGGCCGCGCTGACACGTTCGGCGATGTGATCGGTCACAGCAGATCCGTCCTGGCTCGAAGAGGTTCTCTCCCGAGACCCTCAGACGACTGCGGAGGCACATGGGGGAGGTTCTGGCGCGCGATCAGCGAGCGGCGCGCCCATAGGTGACGGCGTGCAGCGGCGTCAGGGTGAACGATCCGATGTCGGTGAAGCCGTGGCGTGCGAGCAGGTCGTCGTAGTGCGCGCGGGGCAACAACTGATCATCGATCTGGGCCTCCCAGAACTGGATCCCGGACATGATCCGGCCCGGCACACTGCGCAGCCCGTCGATGGTGTCCGGGAAGGGCATGTCCGAGATGACGAACCAGCCGCCCGGTTCGAGCGCGGCCGCGACATTGGCCGTGACGGTGTCGATGTCGCGACACTCGTGCATCGAGATGTTGTTGATGACCAGGGCCGCGCGGTACTCGAGCTGCATGTCCTCGAGCGGGCTGCAGACGAACGACACACGTTCCGCCACATCCGCCTCGGCCGCGCGCTGCTGAGCGAGGTCGATGGAGTAGCCGTCACCGTCGACCCCGACCACCACACAGTCAGGGTAGGTCTCGGCGAGCCGTACCACCCCGCGACCCGATCCGCAGGCGGTGTCGACGATCCGGGCGCCGGACTCCAGCCGCTCGACCAGGCCTGGGATCTGAGCGAGCCCGCCGGGGACCAGGCGCGTGTAGAACGGGGTGCCTGTGCCTTCGACGCCGGCGATCCACTCCTCGCTCGCGTCGTCCCACCACAGGCGGTCACCGGAGTGCAGCATCTGCTCGAAGCGATCGAACATCTCCGGCTGCTCCATCACGGTGAAGACGCCTCCGATATACGCCGGCGAGGTGATATCGAGGAGCAGCGTGGCCATGTGCGGCGCCAGGCGGTAGGCGTCGTGGGTACGGTCGACCACACCGGCCGCGAGCGCGGCTCTGCACCACACCGAGACGTAGAAGTCGTCCATGCTCAACTGGTCGGCCAGGGCCTTCGGTGTGAGGGCGTCCCCGGCGTCGGCGAGTGCCGCGATCAGGCCGCTTCGCAGGCCTGTACCGATCGTACGGTGACCGACGTAGCCGGCGATCTGGGTTAGCAGGACCGGTGCCTGCTCCTTGATGGTCGGTGTGGTGAGGGTGGTGGTGTCCGTCATCGGTCGCTCCTTCTCGTCGGTCGTGTCCGGTACTGCGCTGTCCGACGCCTGTCTGCTCGGCGTCGACTCAGGCGGGCGCGGGCGGGATGTTCTGGTTGATGTGGAACAGGTTGGTCGGGTCATAGGCCGCCTTGACCTGCGCGAGCCGGTCGTAGTTGTCGCCGTAGGTCGCGCGGACGCGGTCGGCGCCCTCACCCTCGCCGAGGAAGTTGACGTAGGCCCCGCCGGCCGAGAACGAGTGCAGCGCCTCCCAGTACCCGACCGCCCAATCGCGCAGGGCACCGGCGCTGGCCGGGTCCGGATCGACGCCGGCCATCACCATCGACCAGTTCGCGTCGCGGTAGTTCCATGCGGTGGCGTCAGCGGGCACGTCCGCAGCGGCGCCGTCGATGGGGTACAGGTGCATCGTGCTCTGCATCGTCGGCAGCTGCGCAGCGAACTCGGCGTGGCGCGCGATCGCGTCGTCGGGGATCTCGCGCACGAAGTCCGCGCGCCAGTACCACTGGTGCCCGGGCGGGTAGAGCCCGTCGAAGGCGCCCTGCAGCATCGGGTAGGGCATCGGGTGGATGCCGTACAGCGCCGGCGGGCCCATCTGACGGACCGGCTCGAACACGTCGTCGGCGTCCTCGGGGTCGCCGGTGTAGCACCAGACCACGCCGCACATCTTCTCCAGGTGCAGCGACGGCGGGAACGGCGGCGCCGGAGGCACGGTCAGAAACGCGAAGAACCCGTTCAGGTTGCGCGGTGCGGTGGGGATGAAGTCGCGGTACCACGCCAGCACCTCGGGGGCTTGATCAAGGGTCCAGAGCGTCGGCCCGCCGACGACGGTGTCGACCGGGTTGAGGCGGAACGAGAAGGACGTCACGACGCCGAAGTTGCCGCCGCCGCCGCGCAGCGCCCAGAACAGGTCGCTGTGCTGCTCCTCGTCGGCGGTCACACGGCTGCCGTCGGCGAGCACCACGTCGGCGCTCAGCAGGTTGTCGATGGTCAACCCGTCACGCCGGGTAAGGTGCCCCAGGCCGCCGCCCAGCGTCAGGCCGCCGACGCCGGTCGTCGAGATGATGCCCGACGGCACGGCCTTGCCGAACGCGTGCGTGGCGTGGTCGACGTCGCCCCAGGTGGCGCCCGGCTGGACCCGGACCGTGCCCGCGTCACCGTCCACGCGGATGCCCCTCATCAACGACAGGTCGGCCACGATGCCGCCGTCGACGCTGCCGAGCCCCGCGCCGTTGTGCCCGCCGCTGCGGACCGCCAGATCGGCGCCGCTCTCGGCGGCGGTCCGCACGACCGCCTGGACGTCGGCCTCATCGACGCAGCGGGCGATCAGCCCCGGCCGGCGATCGATCATGGCGTTGTAGAGCGCGCGGGTGGCGTCGTACTCCGTATGATCGATGCTCAAGACCGGTCCGCGGAACCAGCCCGCAGTCAGTCGCGTGGTCACGTCCGTCATCGGGTCACCAACGGTCGTCATGGTGCGGTCCCTTCGCAGTGGTATGGGATGGCCATGAGAACCTGCTGCGGTCGAACCGCGGGCCAGTGGCGGTAGAGCGCCGGTAGAACGCAGCACCGGCACGTGGGGTAGGGTGCGGTCCAGATGTTCGAAACGGTGGAGTTCGAATCGGAGGCGGCGCAGCTCAAGGGCCGGTTCTACCGCCCGGACGATCGTCGTTCGCCACCCGTGATCGTCATGACTCACGGCTTCTCCGCCACGATCGGGATGACGACCGACCGCTACGCTGAGGTCTTCCAGCAGGCGGGCCTGGCCGTGCTGCTCTATGACCACCGCAACTTCGGGGCCAGCGGTGGTGAACCTCGTCAGCAGATCGACCCGTGGCTGCAGGCCCGGGGCTACCGCGACGCCATCGCCTACGCCGCCACAACGCAGGGCGTGGAGAGCGGCCGCATCGCCTTGTGGGGCGACAGTTTCAGCGCGTCGGTCGCGCTGGTCGTCGCTGGCGTCGATGACCGGGTCGCCGCCGTGGTGGCGCAGGTGCCCGCATTCGGCACAGAGCCCGCCCCGCAGGATCCTGACGGCGAGCTCTACCGCGCGCTGTGCCACGTCCTGCTGCACGGCGACATCAGTGGTGAGCCTGAGGAGATCCTGGGCCCCTTGCCTGTGGTCTCGTCGGACCAGATCAACGCTCCCTCCTTGCTGCAGCCCATCCAGGCGTACCGCTGGTTCATCGAGTACGGAGGACGTTTCGGGTCGGGATGGGAGAACCGCGCAACCAGGGCGATCCCGAGCGTCGCACCCTTCCATGCGGGCATCGTCGCGCCTCACGTGCGCTGCCCGGTGCTGCTGCAGGTGAGCCCCGCTGACGAGATGGAGAGGGCGGACCCGGCAGTCGCTCGTCGCGTGTACGACAAGTTGGGAGGACCGAAGAAGTTGGTGGAGATCGACGGAGGTCACTTCGGTCTCCTGCACCACCCGAGCCAGTGGTTCGACGACGCGAGCGCTGCGCAACGCGACTTCCTGCTCGAGGCGCTCGCATAACGTCGCAACGCTCAGAAGAGCGCCAGCGCCGCTGCGGGCAGTGCGTCCACTGGGTGGCGCACAGGCGTCGGGCCCTGGCAGAAGGAGTAGGTTCAGGGCATGGAGATCCGGGTGCTCGGTCCTCTCCAGGTCGTCAGCTCTGCCGGTGAGGCGACCGCGGTACAACGCGCCAAGCCGGCTTCGGTGTTGGCCGTCCTGGTCATGCACACGCGCACGCAGGTGGGCGTCGATCAGCTCCTGCAGGCGCTGTGGGGCGACGCTCCGCCCGCGACCGCCGTGAAGACGCTGCAGACCTATGTGGCCCAGGTGCGCCGCCTGCTCGGCGACGACCGCGATCTGCTCGTGACCACGGCCTCCGGGTACCGACTCGAGATCGCTGCGCTCGCCACGGACGCGGGGCGCTTCGAGCGTCTGGTGCGGCAGGGCCAGGAGCAGCTCGGCGGCTCGCCGGGCGCGGCGCACCGCCACTTCGTCGGGGCGCTGGAACTGTGGCGGGGCTCTGCGTACTCGGACTTCGCCTTCGCGGACTTCGCTCACGACGAGATCCTGCGTCTCGAGGAGCTGCGACTGACGGCGCAGGAGGGGCGCGTCGAGGCGCTGCTGCGCGCCGGCCGAGCAGCCGAGGTCGTCTCGGATCTGCAGGAACTGACCCGCCGGCATCCGCTGCGCGAGGGTCTGTGGGCCCAGTTGCTGCGCGGGCTGTACGCTGCCGGCCGCCAGTCCGAGGCGTTGGGCGCCTACGCTCGGGTCCGCGAGCTCCTGGCGCGCGAGCTGGGCGTGGATCCCGGACCTGAGTTGCAGCAGCTCGAACAGCAGGTCCTCGCTCACGAGCTCGACATCCCCCGGGCCGCCGACGAGCCCGCCGTGCGCGACGCGGCGGCGGCACCGCCGGCGGAGCAGCGCTGGATCGCGGCGGTGGGGCTGCGCGCCGCGGGCGGCCTTCTGCCGTCCGCCGACCGTATCGAGTCGATGGCGCACCGCTACGAAGGCAGCGTGCTCGCCCTCACCGATCGGGCGGCGGTGCTGGTGTTTGGGGCACCGGTGGCTCACGACGACGACAGCGAGCGTGCGGTGCGCTGCGCGCTCGACCTGTGCGCTGAGACCGCGAACGGGACGCCGCTGGCCGCCGGAGTCGCCGCGGGCGAGGCCCGCATCGCCGACGGGGATCTGGATGCGAGCGGGCCGCCGTTCGACGCCGCGGCGCGGCTGGCTGACGCTGTCGAGCCGGGCTCGGTGGTGGCCGGCGACGAGGTCCGCCGCGCCACCCGTCGCACGCTGCGGTATGACTCCGCGGCGGCCGGGTTCCGCGTCGTCGGACTGACGGCGGGTCCCAGGACGCTGGTCGGTCAGGCGCCGTTGCTCGGCCGTGACACGGAGATGAGCCTGCTGGGGAGCTTGTGGCAGCTCATCTGTCGGACGGGCCGTCCACATCTTGTCACCCTCGTCGGCGCGCCCGGGATCGGGAAGTCCCGCCTGGCCACCGAGTTCGTGACGCGTCTCGGGGAGAGTGGCGCGAAGGTCGTCACCGGATCGTGCCGGCCGTACGGCGACGCCGTGCTCGGGGCGGTCGGCGAGGTGGTGCGCGACATCCTCGCCGTCAGCGAGCACGAGCCGGTGCGGGAGCTGCGGTGGAAGATCGAGGAGTGGCTACGAACCTTCCTGCCGCCGGACGAGCAGCACCGCCTGACCGAGTACGTGGTCACCTTGCTGTCGGTGCTCGGTGACATCGCCGAGATTCGCGAATCGACCATCGAGTCACTGCGTCGCCTCTTCGAGCTGACGGCGGCGGACCGCCCCACGGTCGTGGTGTTCGAGAACCTGCACTGGGCGCACCCTGATCTGTTGACGCTGGTGGAGCGCACCGTTGCGCAGACGCTCGGCGTGCCGTTGCTGGTCATCGGGGTGACGCGGGCCGAGCTGTTCGACGTGCGACCGGCGTGGGGGGGTGGGCTCACCCAGCACACGGCCCTGTCGCTTGAGCCGCTGGCACCGGCGGACAACCAGGCGCTGGCCGAGGCGCTGCTCGCCGGCGCCGATGGGGGAGGAACCACGCTCGACGCCTTCGCCGCGGGTGGCAACCCGCTGTTCGTCGAGGAGCTCGTCGCATGGGAGCTCGAAGGGCGGCACGAGGGCTCGGTGCCCGCGACGCTGCGCTCGGTGATCGACGCCCGGCTGGATGCCCTACCCGACGGCGCCCGCCGTGCGGCGATCGACGCGGCCCTCGTGGGCGACCACTTCTGGCCGGGCGCTGTCGCGGCGCTGGGCGGGAGCGACTCCGACGATCTGCTCGGCTGGCTCGACCATCTCGAGAACCGCAGCGTGATCGTCCGCCGGGCGCACTCGACCATGCGCAACGAGCGTGAGTACGCGTTCCGCCACGACCTGATCGCCGAGGTCGCCCACGCCCGTGTCCCCGCCGATCTGCGTCCGGCCAAGCACCTGACCGTGGGGCGCTGGCTCGAGGCGCAGCCAGGCGCGCCACCGGCAGCGCTGGGCCACCACTGGCGTGAGGCAGGAGACATCGAACGTGCGGTGGACTATCTGTGTGCCGCGGCGGAACAGACCAACACCAGTCTGCAGCGTCATCGGGCGGTTGCGCTCTATCAGCAGGCTCTCGACCTGCTCGGCGACGACGATCCGCAGCGCCGCCGGCGCATCATCCTCCGCCGGGCGGTCGTTCTCCAGGCATGGGCACACGTCGTGCTCGACGTTGACCACTTGCGCATGGCCCATCCGGGCGAGGGCGTCAGCCGACCAGATCTGCCGGATTGACATCCCCGCCGATCTCGAACAGCTCCGTGATCTCGCTGTTTGCCATGTTCGTCGCGTGACGGCGGACCACCGCGTCGTCGCTCGCACCGTAGACGCCGTGGCTCACGACTCGTCCCCTGTTGTCCGGACCGAGGTGGCTGTGCTCCCACCGGACCTCCGCCCCCCGGGCGTTTGCCTCTCGCAGATCCGCACCGAGCTGCTCACCGCTTACGCCTTCGGCCCAGCGCTGCACGAGCAGATAGCGGGGCGACGCGGCGCCCGCCCCTCCGACGGGCGGACCGGGCCCCTCCACGTCGTCGGTCAGCGGCAGCACATGGTCGACGAAGTGCCCGCCGGTCGCGCTGGCGTGCTCGAGCACCCGTTCTTCGCTCTGCGCCTCGTAGATGCAGTAGGAGATGACGCGGCCCTCGTCGTCGGCGACCACATGGCTGTGGTCCCAAGTGATGTCGAGGAAGGTCTCATCGCGCACCCGCTTCGACCGCAGCGCGTTCTCGAGCATCTCGGCTTCGTTCGCGGGACCCCAGATCCTCTTCAGCAGGTATCGAGCCATCACCACACCGCCTTGTCGAGTGGTCGGATCCTACGCCATCGTCGCGGACCGAACCAGGGTCGAATGGCTGCCTCCATCAACCTCGCTGGGGTGCTCCTTCAGCCTCGCCGGATGTCGGCGCCGATTACTCACACGGGATACACATGCGGTAGCCTCCCTGTGTATGGCCAGGATCCAAGTGGTGATAGAGGAAGCTGAACGCGAGGAATTTCGGGAGCACGCACGGCGTGAGGGGCGCTCACTCAGCGAATGGTTGCGTGAAGCTGGCCGACAGAGGGTCGCCGCGACGCGTCCCCGCCGCCTCGAGTCCCGTGAAGACCTTGAGGGTTTCTTCGCCGCGATGGACCGGCTCCACGCCGGTGAACCGCGCGAGGAGGATTGGCCGACTCAGAAGGAGCGCATCGGGAGATCTCGCGTGCGCGGGCTGCCTGACGTCTAGTCCGTGATCTTCGTCGACACGGACGTCGTCATGTATGCCGTTGGGCGGTCGCATCCTTTGCAGGAGGAGGTGCGCCAACGGCTCTTGGCGCTCCCGGTCGGCGGGCTTGCGACCTCTGCGGAGGTGCTGCAAGAGCTGCTGCACGCCTACCTTCCGGCCAACCGCTTGGCCGACCTGGACCACGCCTTCCAGCTGGTCGCGGATCGGATGCAGGTCTGGTCGTTGACGTTCGAAGACGGGCGGGCGGCGCGTCGGCTCGCGGACGTTCATCCTGCCTTGAGCGCCCGCGACCTCGCACACCTGGCTTTGTGCCGGTCCCATCAGGCGCAGGAGCCGTGGACCTATGACCGTGGACTGGCCGCCGCGTTCTCCGCTTGATGCCACGACGGCCCTTGCTAGGTCTGCGCGATTGAAGACGCACTCCGGGCGGCGCTGGCGTCCTCCGCCTCGGGGCCCCGCCCAGCCCCCGTGCGGTTGCCGACTACACCGGGCGCACCGCTGCCGGGCGTCGACTTCGACGATGCTGCAGCGCTTGAGGACGCCATGGCCGGCGATGTTGCTGGTTGACGTCAACGTTCTGGTTCGCGCCCATAAAGAGGGCGTCGATCGGCACATTGAGTATCGGGATTGGCTCGTCAGCGTCCTCAACGACGACGCGGCCTTTGGTATGAGCGCTCTCGTGCTCAGTAGCTTCGTGCGTGTGGTGACCCACCCAAGGATCTTCGACCGGCCGTCGAGTCTGGATGAGGCATTGACCTTTGTCGAGGAGATCCGGATGCGCCCCAACTGCGTGCGCCTGACACCTTGCCAGCGCCACTGGGGCATCTTCGAGCACCTCTGCCGCACCGCGGCCGCCCGCGGCAACCTCATCACCGATGCGTGGTTGGCTGCCCTGGCGATCGAGACGGGCAGCGAATGGATCACCACCGATCGGGACTTTGCGCGCTTCGAGTGCCTCCACTGGCGCCATCCCCTGACTCCACGGTAGAGAGATCTCTGGCGGGGGACCACACTCCCACCGGACAACGACCGTCTAGCCCCTTTCAGCCGCGCCCAGGAAATGCCGGAGTTCAGGAGGTGTCCACGCTGGCAAGTCTGCCGAGCCGACGAGGACGCCGAAGCGAAAGCGCGCCACCGGCGCGAAGGACTGGCCGCTCTGACCGCTACTGTCGTAGATCACCGTCTCGTAACTGTCTCCGACCGCGTTGAGAATCTGCTGCCACAGCCGCCCGTACCGCTGACGGATCTTGTCGACGGGTACCCCGTGACCGCCATCGGCGACGCGCTCCGCGACCCGTGCGACCGCCTGCACGACCGGTACGAGAAGCACGTGGATGGAGACAAGGTAGCCAGCGTCCGCGGCGCGTCGAACGAAGGCGACCTTCGAGGGGTGCGAGAACACCGTCTCGGTGATGAACGACATGCGCGCCGTCACCAACCGCTCGCGAACGGCCGCCGCCTCGGCTGCTGCCTCGTAGGCGTGGGCCGCAGCCTCGCCTGGCCACCGTACTGCCGCGATCAGGTCGGCGTTGACGAACGGTAGCTGCAGCGTTGGTGCCAGGACCTTGTCATGCAATGTCGACTTGCCTGCTCCGTTCGGGCCCGCCAGCACGTGCAGGACGGGGTCCGGAGACGTCACAGCAGCTCGACAGTCCCGTCCGGATGGTGCCTCACGACGTCGCCATCCTCGTCAAGGCAGACGTACGACTTGCCAGCCCGGTGGCGATCTGCGCCGACTTCTACCGCCTCGAGGCGATCTGTGATTCGACGGGACCATTCGGCGCGGACCTGCGCCTGCTCGTCCCGAGTGAGCGCGTCGTATTCGCCGTCCCCAGCCAGGACGGCCGAGACGGCACGTCGGCGGGCGGCGACCACCGAGCTGGCCTCGACCTCCCGTCCGAGCCGTGCCCAGTGCGAGAGCTGCTGCGCCACCGAACGGTCTTGCAGTGCTGCCGCAGCCTGGGCATCGGCGTACACCTCCGCAGCGAGCCGGGTGGGGGGAGAAGTAGCCACGATGACCTCCTGTAGCAGACTGCTACTAGCGTAGCAGGTTCGAGGCTGATTGTCCTGCTGCGGGTCGTGCTCTGCGCACCCGAGCGGACCTGACCGCGACTCAGGCCAACCGGCTACGCGACCGGATCTACACGGGTTCATCGCCCCAGACCGCTTGACGCTTCGGGCCTGTCCGACCATAGTGACATGACCCGTTGTGTGCCGGTTGCCTTGGCGCGAACGGCCTGGAGCCGGCGGTGTGGGCCGCACTGCCGACCCCTCAGGACATCTACACCGAGAACGCCTCCAGCGTGGCCGACCTGCTCACCCCCCACGAGCTCTGCGCGATCGAGCGGCTCAACCGAGAGGGCAGGCTGACCGACGATCTCGCCACCGACGTCCCGCACGCTCAACGAGCGCTGGCCAACGTCGCCCACCTACATGATCTTCGACGACCACGAGATCACCGACGACTGGAACCTGACCCAGCAGTGGTCAACCGCGTCAACACCGCGCCGCTGGGTCGCGCGGTCATCCGCAACGGGCTGATGGCCTACGCCCTGTTCCAGGGCTGGGGAAACGATCCGGCGCAGTTCGCGACCGGTGACGGGGCCGCGCTGCTGGATCGCGTCTCGAAGATCATGACCGGCGACGACCCAGGCCCAGCGGTGGAGCGCGGCACCGAGATCGACCGGCTGCTCGGGCTGTCGGGCAGCGACCCGAAGATCACGTGGAACTACCAGGTCGACGGGGCGACCCACCGGGTGATCGTGCTCGACACCCGCACGCGACGCCGCTTCCCTGGCCGGATCTCGCCACCCGACCTGCTCGGTGAGACCCTCAACAAGCAGGTCCCGAAAGGCCCGATCGGTGGCGGGCTGCGGACACTGCTCGTCGTCTCCGCGGTCCCCGTGCTCGGACCGCTGCTCATCGACGCCATCGGCCAGCCGGTCTCGATCGTCGTCGCGGACTTAACGGCCCACGTCTGGCGGCGGCTGTTCGCCGACGACGCCGATCCGTGCGCCGAGGAGCACCCGCTGGGGCTGGAGGAGTTCGACGCGGAGAGCTGGGCGCGCAACGACGACGCGTTGGAGGGGCTGCTCGCGCGGCTCTCGTCGTATGACAGCGTGGTGCTGCTGTCGGGCGACGGGCACTACGCGATGAGCCTGGTGCTGGACTACTGGAAGAAGGGCGGCGCGGACCGGGCGACGTCACGGATCGTCCAGCTCACGTCGAGCCCGGCCAAGAACCTGTTCAAGCCGCTGGTCGAGAACCTCATCCGCTCCGCCGCCGTCGGTCAGCGGCTCGAGGCGGTCGGGCTGCCGGCGCTGCGTTTCGTGTGGGAGGACGCCGCCGAGGACAACCTGGCCCTGCCCCCGGGATCCAGCGTGCGGCCCGGTCTTCGCTCGGATGAACCGCGACCCTGTGCTCGTGCCGGGCAGCGGCTGGCCCGAGGGCACCACCGTGGCCGCGGAGCCGGACTGGCGGTGGCGACTCGACCTGCTGCGCGATCCCCGGACCGACGCCGAACGGCCCCGTGCCCTGGACCCGCCCGGGGTCCTGGCCTCCGACGTCGATCAGGATGTCGACGGCTACCTGCGCCTGGCCGGGCGGCACGCCGTAGCGGCACACCAGCACTTCGACCACCTGCGCCAGATGGTCTTTCCGAACAACGTCGGCGTCGTGCGTTTCCCGTCAGACGCGGACGGAACCCGCCTCGTCCGCCACGAGATCGTGTCAGAGGATCCGGAGGACCCGCGCCACACGACCTCCGACGGTCCTGGAACGGCGCACGAGGTCGCGCTGGCGCCGCCCGCCGAGGCGCCTCCGGACCTGGTCACGGTGTCCAGCGGGGACGGTGACGATGGCTGACCAGGCGCCCCCGCTGGACCGACGGATCGACGCACCTGTGGCTGGGCCGCCGCAAGCGCGTCGGCCGCGGGGAGGGCCACAGCGGACTGCGGTTCGACATCGTCGAGGGCGGGCACCGGCCCGACACCGACGAATAACGGGAAGCATGCCGTCCGCGCTGCTTGACGAACAGCACTGCCCGACTCAGGGCCGGATGAGAAAGGCCCGCCTGCGGTCGCGTCCATAACGGTAGATACGAAAATGTGCGTCGAGGGCGAGCGCCTCTTCTAGACCTTCGCGTTCCATCACGACGAAGGAGGTGGCGTCCCCATAGGAGAAGGCCGCTCCCGGCCAGCTTCGGAGTACCCCCAGGGCCCGCTCGTGGTCACGCCGCTCGATGGTCAGCACCTCAGACGAGGCGGCGACGTCCTGACACGCCTCGCTCGCCATCTCCGGATGCCGGCGAACGGCCAGGAGCATCCACAGTTCGGTGAGCACCGCGGTGCTGGTCGCAAGCCGCTCGGCGTTCGTCTCGAGCGCCGTGCGGCAGGCTTCGGCGGCGACAGAGCCGCCAAGCTCGGCGGCGGCCCACGCTCCGGTGTCGACGAAGATCACGCCTGTGCGCGCCAGGAGGCGAGCGCGGCTTCGTGCGCGGATGCCAGGGCCTCGCCGACCTCCTGGTCCTCAGCCGAGAGAGCCGCGCCTTCTTCTTCCCAGGAGGACTCCTGCCGTCGACGCATGCGCTCGGCCAGACCCGCGACTCCGGGCGCGCAGCCCCGGTAGCGAGGCGCCTGCTCCAGTGCGGCGGTGAGTTCGTCCAGAGTCGGCAGCTCTGTCGCGCCCTCCTCGACCAGATAGCGCCCGACCGCCTCGCGCACAAGGGAGGTCATGGACACCTCGCGATCCGCGGCCAGACGCCGGAGCCGTTTGTGCTCGTCGGCATCCAGGTACATCTGCGTCCGTTGTGATGTCATAGTGACATCATAGACGATATTGGCCGTCGCCGTCACCATGGCTGGGGTTGACGCAGGTCCGACTGCGCGCAGAGCACGGCAGGAGTGACCTGCTTGCGGTGGTCGCCAACGCCGCGTGCGATGGTTGGCAACCGCTGACAACGATACGGAGATGGAATGGTGCGTAAGGCGGAGAGTCTGAGCTTCTCGGTGCTGCCGGACGACAAGCTGCGCTGGAAGCGGATCGAGGAGCGCCGCGCCAGCGGTAACCGCAGTCAGCTCCTCCGGCACGCCATGGATCTGCTGGAGGCTGAGGACGCGCTCGACAGGCTGGCCAAGCTGCAGGACGTCGGAGACATCGCTTCCGTGGCGGCGGGTATCGAGCGGTCACGGGCGACAGAGGCCGCGCTGGCGTATCTAGAGACGCCAGGCTATGAACCCTCCTCCGAGGCCCGCCGCATCGTCGCCGAGGTCGTCGGTATCCCCAAGCCCGCTCCAGATCGCCGTCGATCAGGCCGGGTGCTCGAACAGCTTGACGAGGCCGTCCAGGCCGGATGAGTGAGGCTCCGCTCCTTGTCGTCATCGATGTGGCCACCCTCGTCACCGCCCAAGCGTTCAGCAGTCCGAGCTACAGGAGTTGGCCACACCCACCAGCCGCTTCGACCAACAGGAGCGCGGACGCTGTCGCCGTGACGTTGGCGCCGCCGTCAGTGGGGGCTGGCGCTCAGTCAGGCCATCCTCGAAAATACGTTCACCACGCTGCGGGACGTGTGGGGGTTGCCAGCCGCCGCGGCGACGGACTACGTCGATGCTCTGCGGGAAGTGGCCGACGTTTCCGGCGGCGGCGTGTTCGTCGTCAGCCAGCCTTCCCTCTTTGGCTCGGGCGCGGCCCCCTGGATGGGCGACGTAGCGCGGCTAATCCTCTCGACGTTCGCGGATGCAGCAGTGATCGCCAGGAGCAGACCGCCGTTGGAACTCGGCGTGTGGGAAGGCTGCTGGATCACGGATCCGACAGGATTCGCCTCGCGTGCCCACACCATCTCCGGGTGACGCCCCGCAAGCGACGGAGTCGCAGGCGTTGGTGGCCAACAGCCTGCGTCCCTCTCAGCTTGAGTTCGTGATCCTCGGCCG
>JBBSMR010000063.1:0-17132 GCA_038233095.1 Euzebyales bacterium | reverse complement strand
GCCGAGGTGGTCCATGAGTTTGTGGTGGCCGGGGCAGGCGGGGATGGTCTCCGTCGAGGGTGGTGTCGCCGCCTTTGTTCCAGTCGTGCAGGTGCGCGGCCTGGCTCCAGGCGATGGGGCGGTCACAGCCGGGTCCGCGGCAGTGGCGGTGGATCATGGCCGGCAGGGGGCCCAGCCAGTCGGGCAGGGTGCGCTGGGTGCGTCCGAACGCCACGGGCCGCCACGGTCCGAGGGTGAGCACGGTGGTGAGTTTGGCGTCGGCGAGCAGGTTGAGGATCCGGGCGAGGTCGATGGGGGTACGGTCGGCCAGGTGCGGCTCGCGGCTGGCGAGGTCGTGGCGGCCGAGCAGGGTGAGCAGGGTGAGCAGGTCCAGGGTGATGAGCAGGTGGGGTTTCGCGCCGTGCACGGTGGTGTCGGGGTGTTCCTCGGCGGCGCGCAGCATCCTGTCGAACGCGTCGTGGCGGCGTTGGGCGGGGGTGCGCCGCTGCGCGAGCGGGGTGTCGGGCGGGTCGGGTTGGTCGTGGGCGTCCAGCAGCGCCTGCAGCCGGGAGAACGTGAACGGGTCGAGGGTGGCGCGCAGCTCTCCGAGCCCGTTGAAGGTGCGGGAGAGGTGCAGCGCGCGGGAACGTGTGTTCGATAATCTAGCACAGCGTGCGGCGCGCCGCGCAACGATCTGACGCGCCGCCCACAAGAAAAGTCGAAGATCTCTCTCCGGCCCGTGAGCGCTCTCAGACGTGACCCATCCCCTCGAAGCTGCGCCACCGTCCAGCCGGCCCACGTGTCGCTGTGGCCGCCATGCGAGCGGGTGCGTTGAGCCACCGACGCGCAATCGTCGGCGACGACCATGGCCACATCATGGCCGGTCGGGCGCTCCAGGGGCATCACCTGTCGCAGCGGGGCGCAGACGCTCGACCGGCTGGTTCGTGACGTCGGCGATGAGGTCGAATCCTTGTCGATGTGCAGGACCGTGAGCTCAGCGAGCTCGGCAGTGGCCGCGACGATCAGATCCGCTGCGGAGCGAGCCGAGTGGCTGACCTCGAGCCGAGTGACCGTCGCGATCGGCACGAGTCCACGCTGGATCCTGTTCGCCCACTCTTCTGCGTCAGCGCTCGTCGCCAGACGCACGAACGCGGACTTGTCGATGATCCAGGTCGTCACTGCCATGCGCGTCGCATGACCTCAGCGTCGCTCAGATCGGCGAACGTCTCGGCCGCGCGTGACAGGTCGGCCACGGTCACCGCACGTGCCGACGTCGCACGCTCACGGGTGAGTGCGCGACGCAAGTACTCCGTGCGGGACAATCCGAGCCGCTGCGCCTTGGCATCGATCGGCGCGAGGACGTCGTCAGGAACGTCGCGGATCAGCAGATCAGTCATATGTACGCTCCCCATCGATGTGATAGCGAACGATATGCCGGGCGGCACGACAACGCGACGAGGATGGTTATACTGACCCGTATGACTCACAAGGTGGGACCGAAAGGCCAAGTCGTCATCCCCAAGGGCATCCGCGACGAACTCGGCATCGAGCCTGGTGACGAGGTGATGTTCTGGCGGGAAGGCGATCACGTCGCGGTTCGCCCCGAACGCAGCGCTCGCCCGCTCAAGGGCCGCTTCGCCGGCCGACGCCTCACCGCCATCCTCGAACGGGAACGTACGGCTGACCGACGGCGGGAGGCGGAGCGGTGAACGTGGCGCTCGATTCCTGGGCGGTGCTACGACTGCTCGAAGCCCAGGAGCCGGCCGCCAGCCGAGTCCAGGTCTTGCTCGACTCCGAGCGACCGGTGATGAGCTGGATCAACCTCGGCGAGGTGTACTACGTCGTCCGACGAGCGCAAGGCGAGGACGAAGGGCAGGGCGTCATCCGAGATCTGCGGCCCCAGTTGCTGTTGGACCTGCCGTCGGAGCAACGCGTGCTCGAAGCGGCCCGGATCAAGGCGGACAACTCGATGGCATACGCCGATGCCTTCGCGGCGGCCACTGCCCTCGCTCACGACGCCACGCTGCTGACCGGGGACCCCGAACTGCTCATCCCAGGCTCCGGGTGGAGAACAGAGGATCTGCGCTCGGACTCCTGAGCCCGGGAAGAGTTGAGCAGCGGCGGCCGGGCTCAGCCGTTCGCGGAGTTCACGATCACCCGCCCGCCTGCGAACGAGTTGTTGAGGTCGAGGAGGGTGTTGACCCCGGTCCCGTCGGACGCACCGGGTCAGCGCTCCCTGCCTGAGGGAGCGGCGAGCCAGCGGATCCATCCACTCGCGTCGTCGTCAGGGCTGCGTTGCAGCACGTCCTCCAGCGCTGCGATGACCTGACGAACGAAGAGGTCGTGGCGGTGGCGTGGGAAGGTCGTATTGGTGAAGAACAAGAGGCCGTGATGGGTCTCTCCGCCCTCCAGCCGCCGCTGGTGGCAGCGGAAGAAGTCTTGCACGTTGTCGGTCACCATCGCGCGGCGATCGTCATCCGCGCGGTCGAGGATCACGCAGTCGTCTCTCCCGCGCAGGTGCGCGCACTCCGGATCCTGGACAGCCACCACGTCATGGCCCCGGCGGCGGAGTTGTCGGGCGACCACTGCCCCGATCATCTCATCGAGCAGCAGCCGCACTGTGGCCTCGGCCGCCTCGGGACGTCCGGGGTCGCCTCACCCGAGCAGCGCCTCTTCGGCTTCGTGGCGCTGCCGCAGCTCCTCGCCCTCAGTTCGCCGGCGCTGGATCTGCTCGTCGATCTCGTCTCGATACTCGGCGTAGTAGCCGATCGCCACGCGCACGCGGGTGGGATGCACGTCGAACCACGCCGCCGTCTCTGCCACGCGGTCGTCACCCTGCGCCTCGAGGCCGGTGAGGATCTCAACGATCTCAGCGATATCCGGGCCGCCGGCCAGACAGGCGACGCGCCCGTGCGCAGTGCTGTCGTGGAACGCCACGCCAGGGTGATCCCTCATCCGCAGGCCCTCATCGATCAGACGCACGGCGAGAGCGGCGGGCCGGTCATGCTGTCGAGCAGCGTTGCGCTCAAGTTTGCGCTTGACCGGTTCCGGAAGCCGGAGACTCGTCGGACGTGGCATGTATGCGTCTGTGGCACGGTCCACTACAAAAAATTAGGGACCGCCTCCTCCTCAGTCGGAGAAGATGTCGCGTGCGGTGACGGTCAAGGTCGTCGGCGCCGCGTCGTTCACCAGGTTTCGGGCGGCGATGGCCAGCCGTGCGTCGTCGGTGGCGCCGGGCAGCGCCGCGGCCTTGCGGCGCAGGGCCGCCTCGATCCGTGGCGCCCGGACCTCGCGCGCCCAATTGGCCTCACCGAGCAGGGCCACGCGCCGGTCAACACCGGCCAGCGCGACCGCGTCGATCTCATCCTGTCCGTCGGCCCGCCAGAACGGTCCGATCGCGACGATGTCGTCCTCCAACGCACCGGTGGACGCGAGTGGCGCAGATGCGCGCGGAAGGCCTCCTCCCACCGCCCTCCCATGTGACCGTCGAGTCGTTGGGTGAGGGGTCGCAGGATCGTTCGCCCGAGTCCTTGCTCGATCTCCGACCGGTAGCGGTCGACCACCCCCAACCAGAACGCCAGGAAGTTGTCGGTGATGGCCGCCGACGAGGCCCCACACGAAGGCTCACGTTGCTGGGTCGAGTCGCGGGAGCATCAGCGCCGCCTCGTGCGGCGCGAACGGATGGACCTGCACCAGCGCGTCGAAGCGGCCATAGAGCGGCGCACGCTGCTGCTACATGTCGAACATCGCCCGCACCGCCGGGCCACACAGCAGGACGCGCAGGTCGGCGCGTGGCTGCGCGCGGTCCCAGAAGGCACGAAGGATGTCCGGCAACGCCGGCTCACTGTCGACCAGCTCGGGGAACTCGTCGAGGACGAGCAGGAGCGGCTGGTTACGAGCCGTGCTCGCCAGGGTGTCCAGTGCTTCGTCCCAGGTGACGAACGGCCTGGTCGACAGATCACGCGCGATACCGAGGCCGGCGTCAGCGACCTGGTGCGACAGCATTGCGAGTTCCGCCGTCTGCGGGCGGTTGCCGCGCAGGGCGTGCGTTCGCGCAGCTCGACGCCGGCGGCGGCCAGCAGGCAGCCGAGCCGGCGGAACCCGGAGTCCACGCCCAGCTCAGCACGCTGGCGCTCGTAGAAGTCGATCGACCACCTGCCCAGACGCTCCTCGACGAACCACTCCCTAATCAGCGAGAGGCCGTCGCCTGCATCGACGAGTACCGCCTCGCCGTCGAGGCCCTCGTGGAGCCGGCTGGATGAGCGACGCACGGGCGTCCTAGAGAGCCCCTCAGATCGGCAGCCTGCGAACGCGCAGTCGACCTTCGTCGAAGGCAACAATGCTGCCGGCCTCGAGGCCCTGCTGGACGTCGTGCAGATGAGCGAGAAGGTGATCGGACTGTTCGACGGCGCGGCGTCCCTGCAGTCGGCGCATGAGAATGACTGATGGCAGTACGTCTCCAGACTGAGCGAGCAGTCCACCGAACTCGGTGTCCGCCGTTACCAAGATCTGGCTGTTCCGACGCGCCTCAGTCAAGATCGCCAGATCGTCTTCCCTGACCATCCCAACCTGGCGGACAGGCGCAGCCTGGTGGCCGGCCTCAACGAGATGATGAGCAAGCAGCGGGGAGAGGTTCTCGTCGATCAGAAATCTCACGCGGAGGCGCGGATCGGCAGCTCTCGCTCCCGCAGGGCCTCGGCGGCGAAGTGGAGCGCTTCGGCGACGTCCTCGGTTTCGAGGTCAGGATGTTCCTTGGTGATCTGCTGAGCAGACATGCCGTCCGCCACCATGGCAACGACCGTGGCCACTGGCATGCGCAGCCCCCTGATGCATGGCATGCCGCCCATCTTGCCCGGCTCTACCGTGATTCGCGTGAACTCCATGCCCGGCCACCTCCTTGTCTGAGTGTAACGACGCTCCACTCAGGTCCGAGCGCCGCTAGAGCACCGACTCGGGGAAAGGCAATGCGATGCGGTCGACGGGCAGGCGGCTGCGCCCCTCGGCGTCGAAGCGGTCGAGCCCGAGATCGGTGACGTCGACGACGTCGGTCTTGCCGTCCAGCGCCACATCGGCGGCCGCGCGCGCCACCGCCGGGCCCCACATCATGCCGTGCCCGGCGGCCGACGCGACGGTGGCTCCGGCGATGGCGTCGCCGCTGCGCGTGAGTGCCGGCCCGATGATCGGCAGGTGGTCGGGCGTGTAGTCGATGGTCGCGGCCCAGACCTTACGCAGCCCGAGCTCGGCGGTCGCGGGCATGAACATCGTCAGGCGTTCACGCAGTCGGTTGAAGTACTCCCAGTCGATGCGGCGCGCCTCGCCCGTGTTCTCCTGCGGATTGCTCATGCCGAACAGCAGCCCGCCTTCGTGCTCGCGCCAGTACAGACCCGCCTCCACGTCGTAGGCCATGGGCACCGACTCACCGCCGAGCTCGGGATGCGGCTCGGTCACGGCGACCTGGTGGCGGACCCCCGCAGCGGGGATGGGCGCATCGACGAGGGCGCCCACGTTGGCCAGCGTCGGGCCTCCGGTCAGCACGACCCGCTCGGTGGCGATCGTGCCGTGCGGTGTGCGCACGCCGGTGACGCGCCGAGCATCCGGTCCACCGGCGGTGTCGATCCCGATGCAGGGCGTGCGTTCGCGCAGCTCGACACCGGCGGCGGCCAGCGCGAGCGAGTAGGCGCGCACGTTGCGGTCAGGGTCGATCGCCCCGTCACCGGGCGCGTAGCTGGCGCCGTGCAGGGAGCCGGCCGCGAGCCCCGGATGCGTGCGAGCCAGCTCGTCGGTGTCGAGCCACGCCACGTCCAATCCGAGGTCGCGCTGCGCCGCGACCCGGCGCTCGGCCTCGTCGGCGGCGGCCTCGGAGGTCGCCAACAGCAGGTAGCCGAGCCGGCGGAACCCGGAGTCGACGCTCAGCTCAGCCCGCTGGCGTTCGTAGAAGTCGATCGACCACCTGCCCAGGCGCACCCCCGTCTCGTTGCCTCCCTGCGCGCGCACGATGCCGGCCGCGCGGCTGCTGGCACCCGCGCCGACCAGGCCCCGCTCCAGCGCGACGACGCGCTCCGCGCCCTTGACGGCCGCCTGGTGCGCGGCCCATCCGCCGATCGTGCCGCCGCCGACCACGACGACGTCGGCAGTGCTGTCAGCGCTCATGTTCGCTCCCATCTGTCGGCCAACCGAGGAACGTTTGCGGTCCGCGCTTGGCGAGCTCGTTGCCGATGATCGACCGTTGGATCTCCGAGGTGCTCCCAGATGCGGTCGACGCGCAGCTCGCTGAGCTCGGTGATGAGCACCTGCTCGAAGACCGAGAGCCCCTGACCCCGTCCTCGACCGCCTGGTTGATGGCATTGAATAGCCAGTCAAGAACGACTCGTTTCATGGACGCCAGGCTGCGCTCCAAGAGTCCGTCGTCAGCCTCGCACTCGTCCTCGAACGGGACCAGCACCTCGTCGCAGAACTGCCGCACTCGCTGCGACAGCTCACGCTCTCGGCGACTGAGCTCCAGATCCATCGTGTAACCGATCACCTGCGTTGAACGCCCGTACAATACACTGCGCTCAGCCCGGCGCGTGGGCGCGAGCAGCGCCATCGTCCCTGCGCACGCCGTGTGGCAACCTTGGAGGCAACATGGCTGACGCTTCGTCCCCCGATCTGTCTCCCGAAGACCGCGAGCTGCGGCAACGCGCGCGTCACTTCGTCGACTCGGAGCTGATCCCACATGAGGTCGAGGCCGAGCTGAACGGCGGTTGGCTGTCCGAGGAGGTCCGCCAGCGCCAGCACGAGCGCGCGGGACAGCTCGGTCTGCTCGGGGTCAGCGTGCCGGCCTCCCACGGCGGACCCGGCTACTCGGTCTTCCAGCAGGTGCTGATCTCCGAGCAGATCGGCCGGGTCACCAACACGTTGGGGTGGGTGGTGACGACACCGCCACGGTGGCTGGCGGAGGTCGCTACCGGCGAGCAGCTGGAGCGCTGGGTGGTGCCGACGTTCCGCGGCGAGCGCCACGAGTGCTACGCGATCACCGAGGAGCACGCCGGCTCCGACGTCGACAAGATCTCGGCCACGGCCACGAAGGTCGACGACGGCTACGTGCTGCGCGGAGAGAAGTGGCACGTGACGTCGGCCAACCTCTCCGACTGGTGCCTGTTCCAGGCGAAGCTGACGGATGGGCCCTCTGCGGGCAGTCACGCGCTGTTCATGCTCGACCTCGACGCGCCCGGCGTCGAGGTGGTGCGCACGCCGGCGTACTCCCAGGTGAGCGCGCACGAACACCCCGTGATCGCCTTCGACGACGTCCGCGTGGGCGACGACGCGCTCGTCGGTCGCGAGGACGACGGGATGCGCTGGACCCACGAGTGGTTCCGCTACGAACGGCTGATGATCGCCGCGCGCTGCTGCGGCGCGGCGGAACGCCTCATCGACGAGGCTACGGCGTTCGCGGCCTCGCGGCAGACGTTCGGGCGCGCGCTGCTCGATCATCAGGCCGTCGCCTTCATGCTCGCCGACTCGCTCACCGAGCTCTGGGCCGCCCGGTTGATGACCCACCGGACCGCACACGAGATGGACGTCGGCGCCGACCCGAAACTGCAGCACGCCCACTGCTCGATGGTGAAGCTGTTCGCATCGGAGATGGCCAACCGGGTCGCCGACCGCGCGGTGCAGATCTTCGGCGGTCGCGGCTTCATGCGCGAGAACGTCGCCGAGCGCTTCTACCGCGAGCTGCGGGTCGACCGCATCTGGGAGGGCCCGTCGGAGATCCAGCGCGTGATCATCGCCGACCAGCTCCGCAAGCGCGGCGTCGACCTGGCCCGCTGATCAGCTCGGCGTCGCCAGGAGGTCGCTCGGTGTGGTGATGTTCGTGCCGGTTCTGGCGATGATCTCGAGCCGGTCCGGGCGGGGGTAGGGGGAGGCCGAGAGGAGATCCAGCAAGCGCCGGCGCTCGCCCTCGCCGTCCACGGCCGTCGCCCAGCGGGCCGTCGCGGCGGCGGCGGGCGTGGTGCCTCGCAGCGCGAGCGCGTCGACCTCGTCGGGCTCGGCGCCCGGCGCCCACCAGGGGCCGCACTCGGCTTGCTCTTCGTGACCGAGCCAGTCACGGACGACGGTCTGGAGCGCGCGTGTCTGGCTGGCTGCCACCTGGTCACGGTGCGCGGCGAGCAACCCGCCGCCACGACCGAGCTCGAAGGCCTCTCGGTGGGGCAGCACCACCCCCAGCCAGAGGCGCAGAAACGGGTCGCGCACCTGATAGCGGACCCTCTTCGTCCGCCGGGCGTCCTCACCCACGGGGGTGAGGCGGTCGACGAAGCCGAGGCTCTCCAGGGTCGCCAGGGCAGCACTGGTCGTCGCTGGTGCCAGCCCGGCGCGCTCGCGCACGACGCTGAAGGTGTCCGCGCCCAAGGCGATGAGCTCGAGCACGCGGGCGGGCGCCGAGCCGGGGGAGAGCTCCTGCAGCACGACCGTGCCCTCGTCGCCGAGCGGCGCGCCCGGCCCGTCGAGGAGGTCCGCGAGGTTCGCCAGCGCGTCGTGGCGGGGATCCCACAGGGAGAGGTAGCGCGGCATCCCGCCGACGGTGAGGTAGGCCTCCAACCAGCTCTCCGGTTCCTCCCCGCCGACGAGCAGGCCGGCCTCGCGCCACCCGAACGCCGCCAGGCGCAGGTGCGCGTCGGCACGACCGAAGAGCGGAGCGTCCGCGGCGACAAGCTCCTCCATGAGTCCGACGTGGCTGCCGGCCAGCACCAGGGAGAGCTTGGCGTCGCCTCGGTGGTCCCAGCGCGCCTGCAGGGTCGACGGCAGCGACGGATCGGCCTCGCACAGGTAGGGGAACTCGTCCAGCACGACCAGCAGCGGCTCTTCCCGAGTGCGGGCGAGCAGATAGCCCAGCGCGGTCTCCCAGCTCTCGAGATGCCCCAGGTCGAGCAGATCGCCGGGCTCGGGCGGCACGACCGCGCGCAGCCGCTCCTCCAGACGGCGGAGCGCCTCGGCGACCGGGGCGCGGGTGCCGGGCAGGAAGACCGCGCGCCGATCAGCGCAGAACTGCCCGAGTAGCGCAGTCTTGCCGACCCGGCGGCGTCCTGAGACGACGACGAGGCCGGGCTGCTCCCCGCACGCGCGTTCAAGCGCGCGCAGCTCACGTTCACGATTGACGAAGTTCGGCATTGCCGAAGTTTGCCACAGCCGAACGCAGAGGTGAGGGAGGCGCCGCCGATACGGTCGGGACGAGCGAATCCCGCCGTTCAGCCCTCGCCCTTCAGCCCTCGCCCTTCAGCCCTCGCCCTTCAGCAAGAACTCGCGGATCCGCGAGTCTTTGCTGCCGTGGCGGGGCGCAAATAGTGCACACCTCCCACGGCAAATGTAAGGACTCGCGAATCCGCGAGTTCCTTCAGTGCGGGTGGGGTGGTGGGGGGCCGCGCAGCTTCGGGGGGTGGGGGGCGGCGCACTGCAGCGGTGGGGCCGCGGAGCTTGGGGGTGGTCGGTCGGCGGGGGCGGTCGGTCAGGCGGCGGAGGTGTTCAGTGGCGGTCGTCGACCTCGGTGGTTCCCAGGCCGCCCATCGCGCCTGCGGAGGCGTTCGCGAGCCCCGCCCAGATCGCCCCGGCCAACACGACGACGAGACCGATGCCGAGCGCCCACGGGCTGCGCAGCAGGAAGGTCGAGAAGACGATCAGCACGCCGAGACCGATGACCACGACCGGCAGGTTCGTGCCGCCGGTCGTGACCGTGCCGTCCGGACCGCCGCCCGGCTGGGTGTTCGCGTGCGTCTCGGCGTCGGGCAGCGTCGCGAAGTCCTCGGCGGCGTCCCGGCTCTGCATCCGCTCGCCGCTCTCCGACGGCTGACCGGGGACTTCTCGTTGCTCGCTCATGGCTGGGCCCTTACTTCGCTGCCCCGCATGGTACCCGGAAGCCGACCACGGTCGAGCTTGCCCAGTTCTGTCCGGGGCAGCTCGCTCAGCAGATGCAGCGCGCGGGGTGCCAGATGGCGCGGCCCGCGTGCCGCCACGAACGCGCGCAGGGACGCCAGCGTCGGACGTGTTCCGGGGACTGGGACGACGTAGGCCACGACCCGCTCGCCCCAGTCGGCGTCCGGCTCGCCCACGACGGTAGCCTCATCAACCTCGGGGTGCTGAGTGAGCAGCGCGGAGAGCGCACAGACGTCCGCCTGCTCGCCGCCGGTGAGGATGACGTCGTCGAGCCGTCCGAGCACCTCCAGTCGGCCGTCGCCTGACCAGCGGCCGCGGTCGGCCGTCGCGAACCAGGTGTCACGAGGCCGCTCGGCACCTTCCCGGTAGCCGGAGAAGAGCATCGGGCCACGCAGCCTGATCCGCCCGTCTTCGGCCAGACCGACCTCGGCGCCTTCCAGCGGCACGCCGTCGTACACGCAGCCACCCGCGGACTCGGTCATCCCATAGCTCGTGACGATCCGCGCTCCGGTCGAGCGCGCCCTGGCCAGCAGCCCGGCGGAGGCCGCCGCGCCGCCGAGGAGCACGCCGGCAGGCTCGGTGAGGTCCGCGCCAGCGTCGAGCAGGCGGCTCAGCATCGTCGGCACCAGGGAGATCCAGCACCCTTCCCAGGTGGCGGCCACGGCGGCCGGATCGCAGCCGTCGTGCAGCACCGGGCGGGTGCCCAGATGCCGGGCGCGCAGCAGCACCTGGAGCCCGGCGACGTGGTGCAGCGGCAGGCAGCACAGCCAGCGGTCCCCGCCGGGACGGCAGCCGAGCCGTTCGAGGCTCGCGCCAGTCGACGCCGCCAACGCGTCGTGGGACAGCAGCACCCCCTTGGGCGGCCCGGTCGAGCCCGAGGTGGCCACGACCAGCGCGGTCCCCTCCGCCACCGGCCGGGCACCCGCGAGCGCGTGCTCGCCCTCGGCGTCGATCAGCCGGGCGGGGCGCAGCGCGGAGAGCCAGCGCTCGAGCGCCGGGGTGGGGAGATCGGCCGGCAGCGGCAGCGCGGCCTCACCGGCGGCCCAGACCTCGTCGAGCGCGGCCACGAGCGCCGCGGCGGACGCCAACCGCAGCGCGACGAGCGCCGGAGCGGAAGGCCGCGCCATCAGGCGGGCAAGCTCCCCCGCCCTGTGCGGGCTCCTATCCTGGGTCCCATCACCCGCCAGCGTACCGACTGCCGGTGCGCCCACCCGCCCGCAGGAGAGACCGTGACCGAATGGCAAGCGTCGGGGAGCTACACCGACATCCGCTACGAGACGACCGAGGGGATCGCCAAGATCACCATCAACCGGCCTGAGGTCCGCAACGCGTTCCGGCCGACCACCCTGTTCGAGCTCTCCGAGGCGTTCGACCGCGCACGGGACGACGAGCGCATCGGGGTCATCATCCTGACCGGTGAGGGCGAGAAGGCGTTCTGCTCCGGCGGCGACCAGAAGATCCGCGGCGACGACGGCTACAAGGACGCGCATGGCAAGGGACGGCTGAACGTCCTGGATCTGCAGATCCAGATGCGGCGCACCCCCAAGCCGATCATCGCCATGGTGGCCGGCTACGCGATCGGGGGCGGGCACATCCTGCACGTCGTCGCCGATCTCACCATCGCCGCCGACAACGCGATCTTCGGTCAGACCGGCCCGAAGGTCGGCTCGTTCGACGCGGGCTACGGCTCGGGCCTGCTTGCGCGCTCGATCGGGCAGAAGCGCGCGCGGGAGATCTGGTTCCTCTGCCGGCAGTACAGCGCCGAGCAGGCCTACGAGATGGGCATGGTGAACGCCGTCGTGCCGCTGGAGCGGCTGGAGGAGGAGACGGTCTCGTGGGCGCGCGAGATCCTGCAGCACTCCCCGCTCGCGCTGCGCATGCTGAAGGCGGGGCTGAACGCCGCCGACGACGGGCTGGCCGGCATCCAGCAGCTCGCCGGCGACGCCACGCTGCTGTACTACCTGAGTGAGGAGGCGCAGGAGGGCCGCGACGCCTTCGTCGAGAAGCGCCCCCCCGACTTCGGCCGGTTCCCCAAGCGCCCGTGATCCCCGCCGCCGTGTGGGTCGAGGCGGCGCGGCCGCGCACCCTGCCCGCCGCCGTCGCGGCCGTGCTGGTCGGGACCGCCGCCGCGTCCCGCTTCAGTCTGGGGCGCTTCGTTGCGGCCATGGTCGTCGGCGTTGCCGTGCAGGTCGCGGTGAACTACGCCAACGACTACTTCGACGGCGTGCGCGGGGTCGACACGGCCGCCCGGGTGGGTCCGCGCCGCGCGGTGGCGGCTGGTCTCGTGCGACCACGGGCGATGCGTGCGGCGACCGGGGTGGCGCTGGGGGTCGCGGCGGTCACCGGTCTGGGGCTGGCGTTCGTGGCGGGCTGGCCGGTCCTGTTGATCGGCCTGGCGGCGTTCGCCGCCACCCTCGGCTACAGCGGAGGGCCGCGCCCCTACGCCTCGGTCGGCCTCGGCGAGCTCTTCGTCTTCGTCTTCTTCGGCCTCGTGGCCACCGCCGGATCGGCGTACGTCCAAGAGGAACGGCTCGTGCTGTCCAGCATCGTGGCGGGCTGCGCGATGGGGGCGCTCGCCACGGCGCTGCTGGTGGTGAACAACCTGCGCGACATCCCGACCGACCGGCTCGCGGGCAAGCGCACGCTGGCCGTAAGGCTGGGCGATCGGCGGACCCGTCGCCTGTACACCGGGCTGTTGGGCGTGCTCACACCTGCGGCGATCGTGCTGACCGCGCTGGTCACCGGCTCGTTGTGGCCGTTGCTCGCGTTCGTTGCGGTGCCGCTGCTGCGCCGAGCGTTGCTGCTCGTGCGGACCGCCGTCCAGCCCTCCGAGCTGATCCGCGCGCTGGAGGCCACCGGCCGGCTCCAGCTCGCGGTCGGCGTGCTGCTTGCGGTCGGGCTGTGGTCGGCATGAGCCTGCCCGACGTCGGTTCCGTCGTGAGCTTCGCGATCCCGTTGCGCACGCGCTTCCGCCGCGTCACCCGACGCTCCGGGGTGCTCGTGCGCGGGGCGGCCGGCTGGGGGGAGTTCTCGCCCTTCCCGGAGTACCCGCCGAGCGTGACCCGCCGGTGGGCGGCCGCCGCTCGCGAGGCCACGGAGGAGGGGTGGCCCCCCGCGGTGCGCGCAAGCGTCCCCGTGAACGTCACGGTGCCGGCCGTTCCCGCCGCCGAGGCGCACGCCATTGTGAGCGCCTCGGGCTGTCGGACCGCGAAGGTGAAGGTCGCCGAGCCGGGGCAGGGCGAGGCCGACGATCTCGCTCGCGTCGAGGCGGTCCGCGACAGGCTGGGGCGCTCTGGCAAGCTGCGCGTGGACGCCAACGGCGCGTGGGACGTCGAGACCGCCGCGAGGATGGTGCGCCGGCTCGACGCCTTCGATTTGGAGTACGTCGAGCAGCCCGTGGCGACGCTTGAGGAGATGGCCCGGCTGCGGCGGCTCGTCGATGTGCCGCTCGCCGCCGACGAGTCCGTGCGCACGGCCGCCGACCCGCTCCGGGTGGCCGGCCTGGACGCGGCCGACCTTGTGGTGCTGAAGGTGCAGCCGCTCGGCGGGGTGCGCGCCGCCCTGGCGGTCGCCGAGGCGTCAGGCCTGCCCGTCGTCGTCTCGTCGGCCGTCGAGACCTCGATCGGGCTGGCTGCCGGCCTGGCGCTGGCGGCCGCGCTGCCGGAGCTGCCGTACGCCTGCGGACTGGGCACCGCCGGGATGCTGGAGGGCGACGTCGTGGCCGACCCGCTCATTCCCGAAGACGGCGAGTTGCGGGTGCGCCGCCTCGAGCCGGATGCCGCAGCGCTGCGGCGCTGGCAGGCGGAGCCGTCGGAGCACGCCGCGCTGGTCGCGCGATACGAGGCGGCCGCTGCCGCTGCCGACCCGGCAGAGGCCGCGCCATGAGCGCGCGCAACCCGGCGACCGCGCTGGCCGAGGTGCTCGTCGACGAGCTGGTCAGAGGCGGCCTGCACCACGCGCTGGTGGCGCCCGGCTCCCGCTCCACGCCGCTCGCGCTCGCCCTCCACGCCCACCCGCAGATTCGGCTGCACGTCGAGCTCGACGAGCGCTCGGCCGCGTTCTGCGCGCTCGGCATCGGCCGTGCGACGGGCCGGCCCGCCGCGGTGCTCAGCACCTCCGGGACGGCGGCGGTGAACTTCCATCCCGCCGTGGTCGAGGCGGACGCGGCACGGGTGCCGTTGCTCGTGCTCACCGCCGACCGCTCCCCTGAGCTGCGCGAGACGGGAGCGAACCAGACGATCGACCAGACCCGCCTGTACGGCGGTGCGGCCAGATGGTCGGGCGAGCTGGGTGTCGCGGAGCGGCGGGACGGCGCCGCGCGCTACTGGCGTTCTGTCGCGGCGCGTGCGCTGGCCGTGACGGTCGGGGCGCCGGTGGGACCGGTGCACCTCAACGTCGCCTTCCGCGAGCCGCTCGTCCCGTCGGGGAGCGACTGGCCCGAGCCGCTGGCGGGCCGCAGCTCGGGGCGGGCGTGGACCGAGCGCGCGGCCGAGCCGCGCAGCGCCTCGCTCACGGACCTGCGCTGGCTCTCCGAACGGCTGCGCGCGGTGCGGCGCGGCGTCGTTGTGCTCGGCGACGGCGTGCGTGACGCCGCGCCGCTGCGCCGGCTCGCCGAGACGTTCGGCTGGCCGCTGCTCGCCGAGCCGCAGTCGGGAGGGCGCTGCGGCGAGCACGCGATCTCCACCTACGACCTGTTGCTCCGTGATCCCGGGTTCGCGGCCGCTCACCGGCCCGATCTCGTGGTGCTCGCCGGACGCGTGGGGCTCAGCAAGGCGCTGCTCGGTTGGCTCGACAACGCGGGAGAGCAGGTGCTGCTCGACCCGGCCGGCGCGTGGTTCGATCCCGGTCGGACGCTGAGCCGGGTCGTCGTCGGCGACCCGGGCCTGGTGGCCGACAACCTGGTGGCCGACGCCGTTGAGGGGGAACATCGCTCGGCCGGCGAGGGGCGCCAGCGCGACTGGCTCGCCTCATGGCAGAGGGCGGAGTCGACCGTCCGCGCGGCGCTCGACGCCGCGCTCGACGAGACGAGCGAGCCCAGCGAGCCGCGCACCGCCCGGGATCTTGCCGCGTGGATGCCGGAAGGGGGCGCCCTCGTCGTCGCCTCGAGCATGCCGGTCCGGGACCTCAATACCTTCATGGCCCCCCGGAAGGGGCTGTGTGTCTACGGCAACCGCGGCGCCAGCGGGATCGACGGGTTCGTCTCCACGGCGTTGGGCGTGGCGATCGGCCACGACGGACCGGTCTGCGCCCTCGCCGGCGACCTCTCGATGGTGTACGACGTGAACGGCCTGCTGCTCGACACGCCGGTCGATCTCGTGATCGTGGTGGTGAACAACGACGGCGGCGGCATCTTCTCGTTCCTGCCCCAGGCCGGCGTCGACGGGTTCGAGCGCCTCTTCGGCACCCCGCACGGCGTGGAACTCGACAGCCTGGCTAAGGCTTACGGCGCCGGGCACCGGCTGGTCAGCACGGCGGCAGCGCTCGGCCAGTCTCTCGGCGCCGCGCGGGCCGACGGGGGCGTGCAGCTCGTCGAGGTGCGCACCGACCGGGCCGCCAATGTGGCGCTGCACCGCGAGCTCGGAGAGCGGGTGCGAGCAGCCTCCGTGAGGGCGCACTAGCGTTCCAGGCGTGCGCTGCGTGGCCCCCGGGACCCCTGGCGATCAAGGGTTCCGGCCGGGGCCAGCCTGGCACGCACGCGCAGCGACACGCGCATGACAGTCGGCAGCCCCAATGGCCAGCCGGCCGACCGCGTCGAGGCCATGCTCCGCGATCGTGGGTTCGACGTGCGCCTCTGGCACGCGCGAAGCGGTCGAGCCGCGCCGCGAGGTCGCGTCGCTGTCGGATACCGTCTCCGTCGGCGACGCCGAGTTGGCCGAACTGCGGACCGTGGCCGAGGCACAGCAGGCTCGACTTCGGGTTCCCCTGATGAGGCGTAGGCACCACACCGCTGCCGATCCTGGTGTTGGTGACGACCGACGCGAGCGACAGGGCGGTAGACCCGGTGATCGCGTAGCTGAGGACGATGATGAGCGAGCCCCGGCCAGCCCGGCGTTGCCGACCACCCAGCCGGTGCGCAGGAATAGGATGGCGAGCAGGGTGAGGACGAAGACGCCCTCGAATCACGAGTAGCGAACGCCTCGGTCGTGCTCGCTGCCATCTGTGCTCCTGACCCTGATGCCCTTGCGGTGGATTCACTGCGCCGCGAGGTCCCGCGGGCGAACGCACGTCGGCCCGTCGCCTCGACCTTGGCCTTGGTCTCCTCGAGCCGGTCGCTGCGCCGCGCCCAGGGCGACGTCGGCTCCTCACACCCGACGCGATCGCTGCTGCCTTCCAGGCGGTGACGGGCTCGACCGGTCTACACTGAGCGCATGGCGAAGCCGGTCTCCTGGGAATGCATGGCGGAGGAGCTGCGGACCGCTCCACCGCCGACTCCCGACGACGTGTCGCGTGCCTTGGACGGCACCCCGCTGGATTCGGCATCGGCGATCGTGCGGCACATGGCCGCCCTCGAAGTCACCGGCCGGATCACTCACACCGGCACCATGTTTCGTGACCTGCTCGAGGTCTTGGAACGCCATGGTGAGGCTGCGATGCTCGAACAGATGTACCGCCTGTACGGCCATCCCGCGGCGTGACCCCCGGACCCACCGACGCCGACCTCGCACAGATCATCCGTACGCTTGATCGCCACGGCGTCAAGTACGTCATCGTCGGTGGCATGGCCGCATGGGTCCACGGTGCGCAGCGGCCCACCAGGGACGTGGATGTCGTCGCCTCCAGCGGCACCGACAACCTCGCCCGACTCGGAGCAGCCCTGCGGGAACTCAAGGCACAGATCCGTGGGGCTCCGCCACTGCCCGAGGCGGTCATGGCTGCGCAGCTGCACCCTGCTGCCCTGGCAAACCGGCAGTTCGGAAACTGGACCACTGAAGCGGGCGAACTCGACACCGCACTCTTCATCGGATCTCGTGAAGACCAACTCGACTACGAGTCCCTGCTCGGCCATGCCGTGCGGACTGAACTGCAAGGCGTGCCACTGGTGATTGCGAGCCTCAGCGACATCATCACAGCCAAGGAGCCGCCGACCGAGACAAGGATCGCGAAGCCCTCCCCGAGCTGCGGCGCCTCTACGAGGCCCAGTAGCACCGAGCTCTGCCGAAGGTGACCCTCCTGTAGGCGGCCGACTCGACGTCGGCAAATCCGTTGGCACAACCCCGGAATGACGACTGCTGGCGGACGCCGCGACG
>JBBSMR010000062.1:0-17469 GCA_038233095.1 Euzebyales bacterium | reverse complement strand
TTGCAGATCGAACGAGTCGGTCAGCCGAACAGTTCGCACCGTCTCGTCACCGACATGAGGGAGAGATCGACGCCACCAGACTCTGGACCGGAGAGGACGACCGTGACGCCCATCTGCGCAGCGCAGACTTCTTCGACGTCGAGAACCATCCCACCATCACCTTCTCCGGCCGTGCGCTCGAACGCACAGGCGACACGCACGCCAACGCCGAGGCCGAGCTCACGATCCGCGGTGTGACCAGAACGGTCACCATGGAGGTGGCCTACCTCGGCGAGTGGGCCACGCCGTTCTGGGCGGGTGAGGAGAACCGCGGCGAGATGCGCCGCATCGGCTTCGAGGCGACCACCACCATCAACCGCCACGAATTCGACGTCTCTTGGCAGGACGAGCTCCCGCGCGGCGGCCTGGTCGTCGGCAACCACATCAAGATCACCATCGACGCCGAGGCCATCCTCGAAGAGGACCTCGAGGACACCGGCGCCATCGAGTACTACCGGTAGCCCGAGAAGATCACATTTGCTGCTCGACATCCCAGATGTACGCGAGGGAGTGTGACCAGAAATGGGTCCAACAAGAGGCAGCATGGACAAAGGTGGATGCGTCGCCAGCAGGCCGAGGGACTCGGGGCTGTCCATGATGACGCGATCGTCCCTCAGGGGGCGTACACCTCGCACTCGGCGCCGTGTTGAGGTGCACGCCGCACGCGCGCGTCCAGCGTGATCAGCGGCACGTCAAGGGCTTCCGCGAGCGCGACGAAGTAGGCATCCGCGATGTGCAGGTTGTCCCTCAGCTCCCACACCCGTTCGCTGAAGACAGCATGCGGATACCGCACCAGCGTGACGTCGCTGAAGTCGGCGCGCGCGTCGTTGGCGCAGTCCAGACCGAGCTCCCCGGACGAGATCAACCGGCGCAGCACCGAGTGGTACTCGACGTCGAGCAGGTGTGGCGCGTGCCAGTCCAGGTCCGCATCCAGACGCGCATCCAATGCGGCGATGTGTGGCACTCCGGCCAGCCGGGCTACGACTGCGGAGCTGTCAACGACGATCACTCGCCTCGGCCCGCGCGCACCGCCTCGAGGATGGCCCTCGGCTCAGCGCCCCCGCTGCGGCTGTCGGCGCGGGCGAGCACGTCGCTGAGGGGTGGTCGGCGGGTCAGACGGGAGACCTCCTCGAGCAGGTACTCCGACAGCGACAGTCCCGCGCCAGCGGCGCGCCTGGTTAGCTCACGATGGACGTCATCGGGGACATTGCGGATTTGCACGGCCTTGCTCATGCAGAGAGCATAGCCCACACCCGCTTTGCATGCACACGGTGACGGGCGCTCCGTCCTGCGCTCACCCGCCGGCGAACGCGATGCGTTCCCGGCCGACGACCTCCTGGAAGAGCTCCGGGTCCAGCTCTGTGCCCTTTGCAAGGACGCTCACGCCGCCGTTGCGCTCCAGGACGGCCGCGGCGATCCCCTCCACCGACCCGTGGCCTTGCCTGCGCAGCTCTTGGTACAGCTCCATACGGCTCATGTGCACCTGTCCCAGCGCGCCGTCGAGCACCGTCCCTTGCACGACCAGCAGGACGGGACGGTTCTGAATGACCCGATGGGCGATGGCGAGATTGTGATGCAGCCATCCGGTGCAGGCATGCAGCACGAACATGGTCAAGAGCGCCAGCACCGCGTTGCCGAGGGAGGTGCGGATGAGCAGGACCCTTCCCGTCAGCGACCCCAAGGCGAAGATGAAGGCCATGTCGTACGTGCTCGACTGGGCGAACTGCCGCTGGCCGAAGACGCGACTGAACAGAATCATGACGAAGTAGATGACGAACGCGGTGATCACCGTCAACCACGCGTCTTCCCAGGTCATCCCCAGCTTGGACAGCAACGTTGGCGTCACGATCGCTCCTGTTCATCCGCTCCGGCGCCGAACGGCTGACGAGTCTGCCCCGGCAGACCACCGACACGCGCGTCGGTGAGGAACGGCCGGGAGCCCTCCTTCACGACAGGGTCATCGCGCCGTACGCGCCCTCACGACGCCCGCGGCCGTTAGCGGTAATCGGGATTGGGATAGTCGAAACGGCAGCCCGCCTCCCACTCCGAGCGCTGATTGCCGTGGGCGGGGATCCCGCCTGCGTCCTTCAGCATCCGCGCCATGTGCAGCAGGTTCCAGGTCATGAAGGTCGTGTTGCGTTGGGTGAAGTCGTTCTGCGGCCCGCCTGAGCCCTCGTCCAGGTAGGACGGTCCGGGTCCCGCCTCGCCCAGCCACGCGGCGTCGGCCTGCGGCGGGATCGTAAAGCCCAGATGTTGCAGCGAATAGAGCACGTTCATCGCGCAGTGCTTCGCTCCGTCCTCGTTGCCGGTGACGAGGCAACCGCCGACGCGCCCATAATAGGCGTACTGGCCCGCGTCGTTCAACAGGTGGGAGTTGCCGTACAGCCGCTCGATCACCCGCGTGCAGACCGAGGACTTCTCCCCCAACCAGATCGGGGTGAGCAGCACGAGGATGTCGGCCGCCATCACCTGCTCGGAGATGGCCGGCCAGTCGTCACGCTCCCAACCGTGCTCGGTCATGTCCGGCCAGACGCCCGAGGCGATCTCGTGGTCGACGGCGCGGACGGTTTCGACCGTGACACCTTGCGCTTGCATGATCGCGATCGCGTTGTCGGCAAGGCCTTTCGTGTGGGAGCGTTCCGGCGATCCCTTCAGTGTGCAGTTGATGAACAGCGCACGCAGGTCGCTGAACTCCCACGGGTTCCCAAGCGCTGGCTCCTCAGCCATGTCAACTGACCGCCTGCGGGCCGAGCAGCCCTTTCAGCTCCGCGTAGAGCCCTGGACTGCGCGCGACGCAGAAGTCGTCGCTCAGCCGCAGCGTGGTGGCCTTCCCGTTGCCGTTCGCGAGTTGCAGATGGACCGCCACGGCCCCTGGGTGCTCGCCGAGGATGGCCTTGAGCGCTTCGACCACCGTGTCGGTGCACTGCTGCGGCGCCACGGTCAGCCGCAGCGGCCCGTCGAACACGTCGGACAGATCCGGAGCGGTCACCTCCAGGGCGATCGCCTTCGGCGTCTCGGAGTTGTCGAGCCGGCCCTGCACGCACAGCACCGTGTCCTCGACCAACAGGTCGGCGGCCTGCTGATACACGCTCGGGAAGAACATGCACTCGATCCCGCCGCGCAGGTCCTCCAGCGTGCCCACGACGTAGGGCTCGCCCTTCTTCGTGAACTTCTTCTGCAGACCAGTGAGGATGCCGGCCAGGGAGACGATCCCGGAGCCCTGCTGCTCGGCGACGTCGCAGATCGCGACCGTGGAGAGCTGAGCCAGCGCGCGTTCGAGCCCCCGCAACGGGTGGTCGGAGACGTAGAGACCGAGCATCTCGCGCTCGTTGGCGAGCTTCTCCCGCCGCTCGAACTCCAGATCGGGGACGGTGACGTCCGCGACGAGTTCGAGACCGTCCGCCGCCGCGCCGTCGGGCTGATCGAAGAGCGAGAACTGGCCGTCCGCCTCGGCGCGCTTGCGGGCCAGCGCCTGCTCCGCGATCTGCTCGAAAGCGAGCAGGAGACCCTTGCGGGGGTGGTGTAACGACTCGAACGCGCCCGCCTTGATGAGCGACTCGAGCGTGCGCCGGTTCAGCACGCCAGCGTCGACCTTGGCGCAGAAGTCGGCGAAGTCGGTGAAGCGCCCGTGCTCGCGCCGGGCCGCAAGGATGGACTCGACGACCTGCTCCCCCACGTTGCGCACCGCCGACAGGCCGAAGCGGATGGCGGCGACCTGCTGGTCGTCCCGGCCGAGCTCGGCCGCGGGAGCGAAGTCGAGCGCGCTCGCGTTCACATCCGGTTGCAGCACCTCGATGCCCATCATCCGACAGGAGTGCAAGTAGAGCGGCAGGCGATCCTTGTTCCCCTTCACCGAAGTGAGCAGCGCGGCCATGTACTCCACCGGATAGTGCGTCTTCAACCAGGCGGTCTGGTAGCTGATCAGCCCGTAGCCGGCCGAGTGGGACTTGTTGAACGCGTAGTCGGCAAAGCCTTCGATCAGCTCCCAGAGGCGCTTGCCGAGTACGGCGTCGTAGCCCTTGGCCACGCAGCCTTCCAGGAACTTCTCGCGCTGGGCGACCATCTCGGCCTGCTTCTTCTTGCCGATCGCCCGCCGCAGCATGTCGGCCTGGCCGAGCGTGAAGCCGGCGATCACCCTGGCGATCTCGAGCACCTGCTCCTGGTACACGAGGATGCCGTAGGTGGGCTCCAGGATGGGCTCAAGGTCCGGATGCAGGTAGACCACCTTGGAGCGGCCGTGCTTGCGCTCGGCGTACTCGGTGTGCAGCCCCGCCGACATCGGTCCCGGCCGGTAGAGGGCGAGCAGCGCCACGATGTCGTCGAACCGGTCGGGGCGTAGCAGGCGGACGAGCGACTTCATGCCGGCCGAGTCGAGCTGGAAGACGCCGTCCGTCTCGCCCTCGGCGAGCATCCTGTAGGTCGCCTCGTCGTCAAGCGGGAGCGCCTCGATGACGACGCGCTCGCCGGTGGAGGTCTTGACGTGATCGAGCGCATCGGAGATGACTGTGAGGTTGCGCAGGCCGAGGAAGTCCATCTTCAACAGGCCGATGGCCTCGACCATGCCGCCGTCGTACTGGGTCACCGTCTCGCCGTTGGCCTCGAGGCGCAGCACTGGTGTGTGCTCGGTGATCGGCTCGGCGCTGATGACGACGCCCGCCGCGTGGATCGAGTGCTGACGGCGGAGCCCTTCCAGGCTCGCGGCCGTGTCGAGCACGCGCTTGGCGTCGGGCTCGTCCTCCCAGGCGTCGCGCAGCTCCGCGGAGAGCTCCCGGGCCTTGTCGAGCGGATGCTCCTTGCCCATGACGGCCGGCGGCATCATCTTCGTGAGGCGGTCGCCGAAGCCGAAGGGGTAGCCGAGCACGCGGGCTGCGTCGCGAATGGCCTGCTTGGCCTTGATCGTCGAGAACGTCACGATCTGCGCCACCCTGTCGGCGCCGTAGCGCTCGACGGTGTAGCGGATCATCTCGCCGCGCCGACGCTCGTCGAAGTCCATGTCGATGTCGGGCATGGAGACGCGCTCGGGGTTCAGGAAGCGCTCGAAGATCAGGCCGTGCTCGATCGGGTCCAGGTCGGTGATCCCGGTGCAGTAGGCGACCGCGCAGCCGGCGGCCGACCCACGTCCTGGACCCACCCGGATGCCCTGCGAGCGCGCGTGCCCGCAGAGGTCGGCCACGATCAGGAAATACGCGGGGAAGCCCATCTGCTCGATCACACTGAGCTCGTAGTCGAGCCGCGCCGTGAGCTCGTCGGAGAGCAGCCCGTCGGCATCCGTCTCGTAACGCTGCCGCGCGCCCGCGAAGACCTGCGTGCGCAGCTGCTCTGCCTCGGTGCGCCCTTCTTCGACGCCGAACCGCGGGAGGTGGTGCTCACCGAACGCGATCTCGACGTTGCAGCGCTCGGCGATGGCGAGGGTGTTCTCCGCGGCGCGGGGGTGATCGGGGAAGAGCGCGCGCATCTCGGCGGGCGTCTTCACGTAGAACTCGTCGTTGTGGAAGCGGAAGCGCCCCTCGTCGCTCTTCTGCGAGCCGGTCTGGATGCACAGCAACGCGTCGTGGGCCTCGTAGTCGGACCGGTCGGTGTAGTGGCTGTCGTTCGTGACGACCAGCTCCAGGCCGAGCTCGTTGGCGATGGCGATCAGCTCGCCGTTCGTCGCCTTCTGATCCGGTATCCCGTGGTCCTGCAGCTCGATGAAGAAGTTGTCGCGCCCGAAGATCTCGGCGTACTCGGCAGCCGCGGCGGCGGCGCCGTCACGATCGCCGGCCAGGAGGCGCTGGTTCACCTCACCGCCGAGGCACCCCGAGAGACAGATCAGGCCCTCGGCGTACTCGGCCAGCAGCTCCTTGTCGGCGCGCGGCTTGTACCAGTAGCCCTCAAGGTAGGCGCGCGAGACGAGCTGCATGAGGTTGCGGTAGCCCTGCTGGGTCTCCGCCAGCAGGATGAGATGCCGGTACGGGTCGTGCTTGGTCTGACCCGAGCCGGGACGCCGGCCCTTCTCGAAGCGGCTGCCGGGCGCCACGTAGATCTCCGAGCCGATGATGGGCTTGACGCCGTGGCGCAGCCCCGCGCGGTAGAAGTCGATCGCGCCGAACATCACCCCGTGGTCGGTGATCGCCATGGCAGTCATCTCGAGCTCGGCGGCCTTGCGCATGAGATCGTCGACGCGGCTGGCGCCGTCCAGCATCGAGTACTCGGAGTGGACGTGCAGGTGAGCGAAAGAGTCGGACACGGGCTTCCTCGGCAGCGTTGCGGTCGGTCGCAGGGCTCTCGGGGAAGAAACGACAGCCTTGTGATTCTCGTGATTCGCTCACGGTAGCGCAGCCGTCGGGGTGAAGTCTAGTCCCGCGCACGCCCCAGGGTCCGGCCCGTACGGCGCCGTCAGCGCGAGCGCCCTCGGCGGCGACACGTTCCCTCATCGCCGCCACCATGGTTGACACGGATAGACGACATGGAAGTCAGTGGTGGGTTGACGTTTGCCGACCCGTCATCCCGGGCCCAGATCGATATCCGAGTCCGTGAGAGGCTGGGAGGGGAGCACTTGGAGGTGGAACTCATCTTCAACCCTCCGCACGAGCTCCTCGGGTATGGAGGCGGTGTCGATCCGGAAGCGCTCGGTCCCGTGAGACTCTGGTGCGCCGGCGGAGCCGAACACGGCGAGAGACCGCTCCGTCAGTTGGGGGTCGTGCCGAGTGGCGTAGTAGACGCCCTCGAAGCCTGCCTCCCTCAGCCTCTCGGCGAGAGCCTGCGAGGGGCTGTAATCGGTGCCCGCCCAGATGTCCCCCGTGATACCGAACTCCCCAAGCACCGTCTTGTCCGTCAAGTCAGCTAGGCGCAGCGAGGTCGTGGGCGTGAGGCGGCTCAACTCGTGCTCGTCGACGTTCTCCTCCGTGATGACGCTGAACCTGCCGAACTTCTCTGGGAACTTCGCCACATCAGTGACTGCGAGATAGCACGTCCCGATCCCCTCTTGCTTGGGAAGATCGAAGCGGCCGCCGTCGCCAGGGTCCGGTGTCGTCGCGTACCACAACGCGCCGTGGCACGATCGGTGAATCCGGCAGAGCGGCTGATCCGCCTGCACTTGATGGACGGGGAAGGTCGCCAAGTCCTTGGTCGAATGATCTGTCACCTCGACAGCGACTCGGCGGCTCGCTCGGCCGAGACCACCACGCTCCGCCAGTAACGTTCCTCGGCGATCCTGGACGCCGGCTTCTCGTCGTCCAGCTCTGGTTGCGGCGTCTGCGCCCAGGACGCGATCATCAACGGGTCGACGTCATCTCCAAGGTGCGCCCGGAAAGAACTGATCCCGTCGACCACAACAGGCCGCACATCGCTTCCATCGAACTGCCAGACCGGGTACAACGTCGTGCGTTCTGAGGGCAGGCCCAACAGCTTCCCGCGTGCCACGCGTTGTGCCAGCGCCTGACGGCTGATGCTCAAGAGGGCGCATAGGTGGCTGGTGTCTAGCACCTCGCCGGCAAGAGAGCGCCAGACAAGTGGAGCCAAGGCTCGACGAGCGGCTTCACACCCATAGAAGCGCGCCTGCTCCCTTGGAAGACTGTCCAGGAGACCATTGAGGTCGTACGTCCGCGTCAGGTCGGACAGCTCCTTGCGGAAGGCCTCTTCCAACGATGCGCGCGCGTCCGCCATCAGACCATCATGGCCCATCAACAGCACCGGCGTGAGGTCGAAACGCGCCGGCGTCGCTCGCGGAGCCGGTGTCCACCTCCCTCGCTCGCGACCGCGAGGCCCGCGACGCGTAGCTCGCGCGCAGCGCCGCGACCTCGAACCCGGAGGGCGTGCGCAGCAGCAACTCGATGACCGCGTTTGCGTCGACGACGATCATGCAGAGTGCGAAGGCTCACCTTTGCCGGCTCCTCGCTGACCATGCCTGCGCCCCTCACATCCTCGACCCCGAGGTCTTCCACCGCCTGGTGACCATGGGCAAGCACAGTCAGCTCGACGCATCCGAGGTCGCCAGCGGCGTCGCCGATCTCAGGGATGCGCCCATCGTCCGCGTCGATCACCGGCTGCTGCTCGATGTCGCGACCAAGCTCGGGGCGTCTTTTTCCGGCTACGCCGCGCTCTACCCGGCGCTCGCCCTGGTGGGCGGCGCGACACTCGTGACCACCGACGGCTGGCTCGCACGCACCGCCGTCGGGCGGTTCGGCATCGCCGCGACGGATCTCTCCGTCCCCTCGCCCCTCAGGGTCAGTAGCCGCTGCCGCTCACGTAGTCGTGGAGCGCCTCGCTCTCCATCTCCAGCTCGTCGAGGCGGGACTTCACGACATCGCCGATCGAGACGATGCCGACGAGTTGGCCTTCATCCATGACCGGCACGTGACGGAAGCGGCTGTCGGTCATCATTGTCATGAGCTCATCGGCGGTGGCGTCGAGGCCGCTTGTAGTCACGTTCGAGGTCATCGCGTCGGTGACGCGCAGACCCAGACAGTCCGCGCCGACCTCCGCGAGCTGACGGACGATGTCGCGCTCGGAGATGATTCCCTCGACGGCGCGACCGTCGTTCGACACGACGAGCGCTCCGACGTTGTGCTGAGCGAGCTTGTCGATCGCCTCGCCGAGCGTCGCGTCGGTGCTCACGGTGGCCACCTCGGGACCCTTGCGCTCAAGAATGACAGCGATTCGTACGGCCATTGCAACCTCCCCGGTCGGTTCGAGTCTGCCACAGCGCCGCGCGGACCGGAACCCCTTGTCGGGGGACGCGGTGACAGCAACAGTCAGCGCTGCGGCCGCAGCGCGACCGTCACGATCGGCGCCTGCTCTCAGGGCCGCGCGATCCACACGACCCCCAGATCCCACCCCGCGGGCGGCTCGACCAGCCCGATCTCGGCCTCCGCCAGGCCCGACGGGAAACCTCCGGCCAGATCGAACGAGAAGGCGGACTGCTGTACGAGGTCCGCGGGATCTTCCAGCCGGGGCTGCGCGCGCCGATTGGCCACCACCGCCACGGTCAGCACTCCAACGACGATGACTGCGGCGAGGATCAGCTCCGGAGTCCTACGTGGCCTGCCCACGCTTCGACCGTATCGCCCCTCGATGCGCTGCGCGAGCCAGACAGTCGAGGTTGTCGACACTGGGCGTTCGTCTCGATCCACTCGGGGAGAAGTCGATCGCGGCGGACAGGAGCTTTTGCGGTCCACCAGTGAGAACCGCTGGACTCATTCGCAGTCAGCAGTAGATCCGCGCGCCTATCCCGGCATCAGACGTCGAGGTTGTCGACGTACTGGGCGTTCGTCTCGATCCAGTCGCGGCGGTCGGCGGCGGAGTCGCCCATCAGCAGGGTGAAGAGCTCGTCGGCGTGCTTGGCGTTCTCGACCGAAACACGCAGCAGCGTGCGCCCGGCAGGGTCCATCGTGGTCTCCCAGAGCTGCTGGGCGTCCATCTCGCCCAGCCCCTTGAAGCGGACGACATCGACCTTGGCGTCGCCTTTGAACTCGGTGCGGCGCGCCCGTTCGCGCTCGCGGTCGTCCATGGCGTACACCGTCTTGGTGCCCCGCCGCAGCTGATAGAGCGGCGGCTGGGCCAGATAGACGTGCCCGCCGTCAACCAGCTTCGGCATGAGCCGGTAGAAGAACGTGAGCAACAGCGTGGTGATGTGCCCGCCGTCGGTGTCGGCGTCGGCCATCAGCACGACCTTGTGATACCGCAGCCGGGCGTAATCGAAGTCGTCGCCGATGCCGGTGCCGATCGCCCGAATGAGGTTCTGGATCTCGCCGTTGGCGAGCACACGGCGCAGCTGCGCCCGTTCCACGTTCAGCACCTTGCCCCGCAGCGGCAGGATGGCCTGGGTATGCCGGTCGCGGGCCATCTTCGACGAGCCGCCGGCCGAGTCCCCCTCGACGACGTAGAGCTCACATTCGGCCGGGTTGCGCGAGGAGCAGTCGGCCAGCTTGCCCGGCAGGCCCGCGGAGCTCGAGTCGAGCAGGCCTTTGCGCCGGGTGAGGTCGCGGGCGTGGCGCGCGGCCTCGCGGGCGCGCGCGGAGACCTGCGCCTTCTTGATGATCCGCCGGCCCCCCGTCGGGTTACCGTCCAGCCACTCGCCCAGCCCGTCGTTCACGCAGCGCTCGACGAACCCGCGCATCACCGTGCTGCCAAGCTTGCCCTTCGTCTGGCCCTCGAACTGGGGGTCAGGCATCTTCACGCTGATGACCGCCACCATCCCCTCGCGCAGGTCGTCGCCGGTCAGCGCGGCGTCCTTCTTGCGGAAGCCCTTGTTCGCCTGACCCCAGCGGTTGAGAGTGCCGGTGATGGCCTTGCGGAAGCCCTCCTCGTGGGTGCCGCCATCGACCGTGCGGATGATGTTCACGTAGCTGCGGATGCGCTCGTCGAAGCCGCTCGCCGACCAGTTGATCGCCAGGTCGCACGCCAGCGCTTTGCCTTGGTCGGTCTCGCTCCGGCTGATCTCGACTGGCCGGGCGAGCAGCGCCTCCTCGACACCGAGCAGGTCGGCCACGAAGTCGGCCAGCCCCTTCTTGAACGCGTACCGCTCGGTCCGACCGTCGCGCTCGTCGGCCAGATCGATGCGCAGGCCGGGGTTCAGCAGCGCGGTCTCGCGCAGGCGGGTGGCGATCACGTCGGCGTCAAACTCCGTCGTCTCGAACATCTCCGAGTCGGGCCAGAACGAGACGAGCGTGCCCGTCTTGCGGGTCTTGCCCGTGGTGTGCAGCGCCTTGGTCCGCTTGCCGCGGGCGAACAGGATGCGGTGCTTCGCCCCGTCACGCGAGACCTCGACCTCGGTCTTCGACGCGAGCGCGTTCACCACCGAGACGCCCACGCCGTGCAGGCCGCCCGAGACGGCGTAGCTCTGCTGGTCGAACTTGCCGCCCGCGTGCAGCTTCGTGAGCACGACCTCGACCGCCGGGCGACGCTCCTTCGGATGCCGCTCGACGGGGATGCCCCGGCCGTCGTCGGTGACGGTGAGCCCGCCGTCGCGGCGGATGGTGACCGCGATGCGGCCCGCGTGGCCAGCCAGATGCTCGTCCACCGCGTTGTCGACGACCTCCCAGACCAGGTGGTGCAGGCCGCGGCTGTCGGTCGACCCGACGTACATGCCGGGTCGTTTGCGGACGGCCTCCAGGCCCTCGAGCACGCTGATGGACTTGGCGGTGTAGCTCACGTGGCGGCGTTCCTCTCACTTCACGACTGCTGCCATTGTGCACGGCCGGCGGCCACAGACCGGCGAACCGTCCCCAGCCGGGGCTACGGGGCCGCCGGCAGTCGGGAGTCGAGCTCGGCCAGGAAAGACAGCAGCGCGGCTGTGTAGCCCTGGCGGTCGACGTTCCACGCTTGGACGTGGCCCGCACCCGGTACCCGGACATAGGTGACGAGCCGCGGGCGGGCCGCGGCGAAGGCGTCGCTCAGCTCGACGGGCACCGTCTCGTCGGCGGTGCCGTGAAACAACAGGATCGGCGTGTCGAACTCCTCGGCGCGCGCGAGCTGGTCGAGCCGGTCGAAGGGGATCCCGCCACGCACGGTGCTGCCCAGCATGCCGAGCGGCACGATCGCCTCGGGCAGACCGCGCCGGCGCGCCGCCAGCCGGAGGGTGACACCCCAGTCCAGGACGGGGGCGTCCAGCACGAGACCCCGAACGAAGTCGGCCTCAGGCGCCTCGTGGACGAAGGTGGAGACGATCGCACCGCCCATGGAGGCGCCGATCAGCACCACACCGCTCGCTCCGCGGTCGCGGGCGAAGGCGACAGCGGGGCGCAGATCCCGCCACTCCGTCCAGCCGAGACCGTACAGACCGTCGGGGCTGACCGGAGCGCCCGGGTCGTTGCGGTAGGTGACGAACAGCGTGGGCAGGCCCGCGGCGCGCAGGATGGGCAGCGTGCGGAAGCCCTCGGCCCGCGACGAACCGCGGCCGTGCACGTAGATCGCCCACAACCCGTCGGAGCGTCCTTCGACGTACCACGCCGGGAAGGCGCCGAGCGAGTTCTCGAGCAGCACATCCCGCACGTCGAACGCGAAGGCGTCGTGCGGGTCGCGCGGATAGGCGAAGCTGTCGAGCACGGCCTCGTCCGGGAGGTCGACGGGGCCTTCGAACGGTCGCAGCGCGCGCCTCACGGCGCGTCCGTTCTGGGCGTGGATCGCTCCCACCCGGGCGTAGCCGCCGTCGTAGTCGAGTCCGTAGAGGCCGGGACGGCGTGCCAGCGGATCGCTGCTGAGGGTCACGCTGCCCGGCCCGGAGGCGAGCACGTCGACGGGCGCCGCCGGCAACGCTCCCCCGCCAGGTGTGAGGACCATGCCGGCGTAGTACCAGGCGACGAGGCCGGCGCTCACGACCAACCCCACCAAGAGCAGCGCGAGCACGCCGGCGACGATCCGGCGGCGGCGGCTCTTGCGCTCCTCCGCGGCGGCGCGAGCTGGCGCGTCCGGCGAGGTCAGGGTCACCGCAAGAGCGCCCAGACGATCAAAGCGAACACCAGCAGGCCCACGGCCAGGGTGAGCAGACGGAAGCCGCTGCCGGAGCGCTCGACTGGCGCCTCGTCGAACTCTTCGCGCTGCACGAACGCGCGGAAGCGCTGGGTGTCGGCGCCGATGTCGGTGGGGTCGGTACCGCTGTCGTGCTCTTCCGGTTGGGGGTCGCGAGGCTCGGTCATGATCGCTCCTGCGTCGTACTGGGCGAGCGTGACCGTCCGGCCACGCACAGAGGCGCCGAACTCCGCCGTCAGGTTGACCGTATGCGCGGGACCGTGCCACGACGCTGGTAGAAGGGCAACACCATCGATTTCTGCTCGGCCCGGAGCGCGCGCAACACGCCCGCGACCATCAACGCGCTGGGCGCGCGACGAGAGGTGAAGACGCGCATGACATAGTCCGCGAACACCACCACGAGGATCGGCCACAGCCCAGTCGCGACATAGGCGACCAGCGCCGCGGCCGTCAACGCCGCAGCGAGCCGAGATGTCGGCTTGTCGATGAACTCGAAAGTGACGGGGCACACCAGGTTCTTCATCGTTCTTCTTTCGGCCACGCTGGCTCGTGAAACGGCGCGCGTCGTGCGCGGCGATTCTCCGCACTCTGGTGGTGGCGCTGCGCAGCAGCGTCTTTGCCTGCTACGAGCAACCAGGCACGGGGCTTGCGGGCCCGCAGAGTAGACCACGTCCCGCGGTTGCTCGCCAGAGATCTGATGGCAGTGGAGACGCGGCTGACCTCCGCGCACCGCACGCGCCCAGAGCGCTGGCGACGCTCCCGGTGAGGACGCCTACCCGGCGACGAGGAAGCGGCCCAGGGCCTCGCGCGCCGCCTCGAGGTTCGCGGCCGGCACCCACTCGCCCGCCTGGTGGGCCTGAGCGGTGAGGCCGGGACCGAAGTTCAGCGCGGGCACCCCGAGCTCGGCGAAGCGGGCGACGTCGGTCCACGCCTGCTTCGCGGTGACGGGGGCGCCGGTCGCCTCGGCGAACGCCGCGACGAGCGGCGCGGCCCGGCGGGGCGGCGCGGGCGGGGCGCAATCGACGATCGTGAGCTCAACCCCGTCGGTCCCGTCGGCCACCATGGCCCGCAACGCCTCCTCGGCAGCGGGCAGGTCCTTGTCAGGGGCGAACCTGTAGTTGAGGTTGATGGTGAATCGGTCGGGGACAACGTTGCGCGCGTTCTCGGTCCACGCGCCGGTGGCGGTGACGACCTCGGTGTACGTCAGGCCGTCGACGATCACCTCGTCTGCGGGGCGGACGTACAACTCCTGCAGGAACGCGCCCGCGCCGGTGAGCGCGTTCTCGCCCTGCCACGGCCGAGCCGAGTGCGCCGCGCGACCGGTGAAGAGGACCTCGGCGTGCAGCCCGCCGAGGCAGCCGAGCTGCGCCTCCAGGTCGGTCGGCTCAAGCACCACCGCCAGCGCGGCCCGAGTGAGCGAGGGCACCTCGGCCAGCAACCCGGGCAGCTCGTTGCCCTCGTGCGGCCCCTCCTCGCCGGCGTAGCAGACCAGTCTCGTGGCGTACGCACCACCGCGCAGCCCTTCGTCCTCGAAGCAGTCCATGGCGACGGCCAGGCCGGACTTCATGTCGCTCGCGCCCCGGCCGACGATGCGCCTGCCGTCCCGGGAGGGCTGGCGATCCGTCGAGGTCGGCGGCACCACGTCGAGGTGGCTCACCAGCAGGACCTCGGGGCGCCCGTCGGACTCGCCGCCGATGACAAGCGAGCGCCCGACGCGGGTGACCGGCTCGCGGTCGGCGTAGCGGGCCGCCACCCAGTCCGCGATCGGCTCCTCCTCGCCGGTGACGCACGGCATGGCCAGCAGCTCCAGCAGCAGCGTGATCAGGCGCTCCTGCGTCGGCTGCGGCATCGGGCTTCAGCCCGCCAGACCGTGCTCGCGCAGGGCGTCGTTCAGCGAGGTCTTCGTGTCGGTCGACGCCGAGCGCTGCCCGACGATGAGCGCGCAGCCGATCTGGAACTCACCCGCCGGGTAGGCCTTCGGGCGCGTCCCGGGGATCACGATCGAGCGTGCCGGCACGCGGCCCCGATGGGTGACGGGCTCGTCGCCGGTGACGTCGATGATGGGGATCGAGCCGGTCAAGGCCACCAGCGGCCCGAGCACGGCGCCGCGCTCGACCACCACGCCCTCGGTCACGATGCACCGCGAACCGAGGAAGGCGTCGTCCTCGATGATCACCGGTCGGGCGCCGGGCGGCTCCAGGACCCCACCGATGCCCACGCCCCCGGCCAGATGGACGTTGCGGCCGATCTGGGCGCACGACCCGACCGTCGCCCAGGTGTCGACCATCGTTCCGGCGCCGACCCACGCGCCGATGTTGACGTAGCTCGGCATGAGCACCGCGCCCGCTTCGACGAAGGCGCCGTGGCGCACCACGGCGGGCGGGACGACGCGCACGCCGGCCGCGTTGTACCCGTGCTTCAGCGGCACCTTGTCGTGGTACTCGTACGGCCCGACCTCGACCGTCTCCATCGAGCGCTGCCGGAAGGAGAGCAGAATCGCCCGCTTCAGCCACTCGTTCACCCGCCAGCCGTCGTCGTCGGGCTCGGCGACCCGCGCCTCGCCGCGGTCGAGCAGGTCCAGCGCCTCGTCCACGGCCGCGCGCGTCTCGGGTTCGTCCCACGCCCCTTCGTCGTAGCCGCGGTCCACGATCGCGGCGAGCTCATCCGTGCGGGTCACCCTCTGCTCCTTCTCGACGACTTCTCTCGGCCCGTCGCGACCTTCGGCGGTCCTCCCGGTCAGCTTGGCCGCAGCGCGCCGTCCTCCAGCGCCCGGGACCAGAGCGCCACCGCCTCGCGGCACCCCTCCTCGCTCGGCACCAGCGCCAGGCGAAGCCAGCCGCGCCCTCCGGGACCGAACGCGCTGCCCGGCGAGGCGATGACCCGGTGGCGCAGCAGCGCCTTGGCGTACGCCAGGTCGTCGGAGTCAGGCGCGGCGAACCAGAGGTAGAACGTCGCAGCGCTGCCCGAGACGCGCAAACCGGCGCTGTGCAGGAAGTCCAGGAGGACCTGGCGCTTGGCCTCGAAGATCTCCCGGCGATCGCCGGCGTGGGCGTCGTCGGACCAGGCGGCGATGGCCGCGCGCTGCACGAACTCCGGGCTCGCCGTGCCGATGTTGGGCCGCAGCAGCCGTTGCGCGGCGATCAGCTCGGCGTCGCCCACCAGCGCGCCGCAGCGGTAGCCGGTCATGCCGGAGCGCTTCGACAGGCTGAAGGCGACGAGCACCCCCGAGAGGTCACCGTCGGCGGCCTGCAAGAGCGACGCGGGCGGCTCGGCCTGAGGCGGGTAGGTGTCGGTGTAGCACTCGTCGCTGGCCAGCACAACGCCGTGCTCTCGGGCGAGCGCCAGCGCCCGCCGGTAGAACGGCAGGTCGGCGACGGCTCCCGTGGGGTTGTGGGGATAGTTCAGCCACGCCAGACACGCTTTGTCCAGCCGGGCGGGATCCAGATCGGCGAGCTCGAGCAGCCAGCCCGACTCGGGGCTCAGGACGACAGGGTCGCTCGTGCCGCCCGCGAACAGTTGACCGCGCTCGTAGACGGGATAGCCGGGATCGCCCCAGATGACGGCCCGCCGCGCGCCGTGGGGGTCCACGAGGCCGAGCGGGAGGTGGAAGATCGCCTCCTTGCTGCCCGCGGTGGGCAGCACCTGCGTGTCCGGGTCGACGCTCACCGCGACCCGGCGCCACACCCATGCGGCGATCGCCGCCCGCAGCGCATGAAGTCCGGCTGCGGTGGGATACTGACTAACAGGCACCAATCCCGCGCACAGCGCGTCTCGAATGAAGCGAGGGGTCGGCTCGATCGGGTCGCCGATCGAGAAATCGTGCAGAGGCCGACCGTCAGCGGCCATTTCGGCCTTCAGGTCTTGGAACGCGGCGAGAGGGTAGCCACCCAGCCGAGCGAGCATCGGGTTCATCAAGGTTGATCCTAGTGCGGTCGAGACTTCGAGGAAGCGGTCCTCGACAGGCAGGGAGCCGAAGCCGGCCAAGGGACGTTCATCGTCGGTAAAGAATGGACAAAATCGACAGCGGGAACAGTTCCGGGTCGAGGGGTGTTGGAGTAAGTTGTGAACGGACGCACAAGGACGGTAGGTAGGTCGGATGGCAGACGTCAAGATGAAGGAAGTTGGCCACATGAGTGTTCCAGAGGATCTTCTGGACCTGTACTTCTCGGAGCTGGGCAAGGTCCGGCTGCTGACGGCTGAGGACGAGGTCCGGCTGGCGCAGACGATCGAGGCTGGCCGCGAGGCTGGCGAGCAGCTCGATGCGGGTAAGGATGCGGGTAAGAAGGTGTCCGCGCGCGAGCGCGCCGCGTTGGAGCGCAAGGTGCGCGAGGGCCAAGCGGCCTTCGACCACTTCGTCGCGGCCAACCTGCGGTTGGTCGTGAGCGTCGCCGCCCAGTTCTCCAAGCGCTCGACGTTGGATCTCGGTGAGCTGATCCAGGAAGGCAACCTCGGCCTGCTGCGAGCGGTCGAGAAGTTCGACTGGCGCCGGGGCTACAAGTTCTCCACGTACGCGACCTGGTGGATCCGACAGGCCATCCAGCGCGGGGTCGCCGGCAGCGAGCGGACCATCCGCCTGCCTGTCGCGCTGCACGACGCGCTGGTGAAGGTGCGCGCCGCCAGCGCCCGCCTCGAGGCCGAGACCGGGCGCGAGCCGACGATCGAGGAGCTCGCCCAGGCCACCCGGCTGTCCACCGCCAAGGTGCAGCGCGCCATGGAGGGTGACCACTCGATGACGTCGCTGGACCGGCCGGTCGGCTACGACAGCGACGCGAGCGACCTCGGTGAGTTCGTGGCGATCGCCGAGGATTCCCCCGCCGAAGAGGTCGTCGAGCGCCAGTTCATGGAGGGCTTGTTCGACCTCGCCCGCGACCACCTCGACGAGCGCAGCTGGTACGTCCTGCAGCGCCGCTACGGCCTCGACGGCCGCCAGGCGCTGACGCTGGACGCGCTGGGGCGTGAGCTCGGGCTTTCCCGCGAGTCGGT
>JBBSMR010000061.1:0-17919 GCA_038233095.1 Euzebyales bacterium | reverse complement strand
TCCAAGGGAAGCCGCAGCTGCCCGGGAAGCTCCACCAACGGTGGGAGAGGCGGATCCGCGACCGCCGGTGCCGGCTGAGCACGCCCGACCGGCGCCGACGTGCCGCCGGCGGGCAGCTCGCCCTGGTCGGCCAGCTCGGCGGCCAGACGGGGCAGGCAGGCGCGCAGCGCCGCATAGCGGTCTGGAGGGCTGACCTGGCCCATCGTGGAGGAGACGGCTTGAGGCGCGCCCCCTCCGACCATCGCCAGGACGGCTTCCCGCGCTGCGGTCGTCTCGGGCTCCGCTCGCACCAGGTCGCGGCCGGCCGGCTCGATCGGCGCCGCGACGGTCGTACGCTCGTCCACGCGCTCCCAGCCCCGTGGCACCGTGAGCGTGTCGGCGTGGTGGGGGCAGAGATCCCAGACGGCTGGATGGGGCGGCGAGATGAGGTCGGTGAGCCACACCTGCCGGGTCTCGTAGCGAAAGGCCAACGACGCCATCGCCGGCCAACGGCACGCGGTGCGACGGCACGTTCTCATCTGATCGACCATGGCACGAAGGTAGACGAGGATGCCCCGTGAGTTGTGGAGGCGCCACAGCGAACTGGCGGCCCTAACCAGGGAAGCGCGGGGACGGGGCGTGACCTCCCGCTTCATCCAGAATCCGCTGCGTCAGGTCACGCTCATTGGCGTTGGCCGGATCAACGGTCAGGGTGATCTCTTCGCTCGCGTCCGTGGAAGGACCCGAATCGCCGGAGGAGTACCTGCGTGGCGACCGGCCGGTGGAACCGCCCATGAAGCCCCACAGCAGGCCCACACCGAAGCCCGCGAATCCGCCGCCGAGCGTGGCGCCCCACCAGGCGGGCGTGAACGGCTGGGTGAAGGCTGCGGCGATGGCGGCCGCCAGGCAGCCGCCGAGGATGGTGCCGAGAATGACGCCTATGCCGCCCCTGCCGAGCATGCGCGCGGCGATCTCGTCATCCCGCGGTCCGGAGGTGCCCGGACCGAAGTCCTGGTCCCCCGCGCCGTGATGGAGTCGGACGCGCTCTTGCGGCAGGCCGGCGTCCTCCAGGCGTGAACGCACCCGTTCGGCCTCATCGAAGCTGTCGAAGGCCTTCGTGAGCGGCTCGTTCGCGCCGGTAGCGTCTGCCGTGGAGTCCGTGCTCATGACCTGCCTTCCTCTTGGAGCGCCTCAGATAGTGAGATGGCCGCATAGTTCCCGCACAGATGGGCCGAAAACCGGCCCTCGTGGCGTGCAGCCCAACAAGGGGCGGCGTCGCTGCCGCACACGCGCCGCCGTCGTCTCAGCCGACGGGCACCGTGTCCAGGAGTGGATCCCGTCGGACGTCCAAGCGCTCGCCCGGGCCGCGCCAAGCCTCTTCGGAGAGGCCGCCGTAGCTCCAGGCCTGCGTCTTTCCGCCCGGCGCGCCGACGGAGAGCAGTTCCGCCACGACGCCGTCCTCCGCGTCGACCAGCACGGGACGCTTGATCGGGTCGCCCTCAGGCGCCTTGAGTTCAAACATGCTGTGCTGGTTGGGGCCGAGGCGCACCTCCTGCAGCACCCGACCAGAGTCGGCGGCGCCGAGGCGGGCGACGGCCGTGACCGGCTCGGGGCCGGGGTTGAACAGATGCACCGAGAGCCGTCCCTGCCCGCCCGGGACGATCGGAAGAGCGCTGCGACGGAACGCGCGCCCACTGCCAGGAGCCGCCACAAGCGCGCGCCGTGACGGGAGGCGAAGGTCAGCGAACCGGCTCGCCACGATCGGCACGTCGTTCAGGCTGCGGATCGCGACCGCGAAGGTCTTCTCGGTGGAGGACTCGATGAGCGGGATCCGCAGCGTCGTTCCCGCGGGCAGGGAGATCTCGCGGGGTCGTCCCCCCCGGGGAGCGCTGGCGCTCACCTCCAGCGCCGCCTCCCTCTCGGAGGGGTTGTAGACGGTCAGCCAAGAGGTGGCGTCGTCCGTCACCCTGGCGAACGCCCAGGCGGCCAGCGGCTGAGGCGCCGTCACGGCGGGCACGAGGGCGCGACCCGTCGGTCCGCGCTCTTGGGAGGCGGGGGCGAGCCGCACCTCGCCCTGTACGACGAGCCGCCCCGCCAGAGTCTGGACGGTGACACCGAGGTTGGTGATCTCCGGCTGGAACCGGTTCACGTCCAGGCGCAGGCTCTCACCGGCGGGAATGGACACGTTCTCGGTCCGGACCAGGTCCACCGGACCGTCGGGGGTTCCATAGGCGACGCGCGCGACGGCGTCGATCGCGAAGGGGTTGAACAGGTGCAGGTAGGACTGCGAACCAAGACTGGTGTCCAGCCCGGAGACGAACCAGGCGGTGCTCGGCTCCTCCGCGCACGGCGCTGCACTGAGGTAACCGGCCTCGGCACGGTAGGCGGCGACCGCGGGACCGCCCGACCAGCGCACCGTCACCGGTCGAGTCCGGTTCTCTCCCCGCAGCGGAACGGCGAACTGCGCACCCGGCGCAAGCTCGCGCGGCGCTTCGACGCTGGCGCCGCTCGGTCGGGCGTGCTCGATGGTGACCGTGCTCGGCTCATCGCCGACCGCCGCGACGGTGACCGCTCCCCGCTCATCATCGGACCCGGTGACGGGGCAGTACCAGGCCCCGGAGTCAGCCGCACGCAGGCCAACCGGATCGGCCCGCGTCGTGAACACCGGACCCGCCAGCACGTCGGTGGCAACCATTGCAACGATGATCACGGCAAGCAGCAGCAACAGGCCGACCGGCGCAGGTGTTCGCCGTCCGCTGCGGCGGCCCCTCAGCGGCCCCCCACCGGTCTGGCCGTCCCACGGCGTGTCCGCGCCCGGAGCGCCATCCATCGCGGAAGCGCCGCTCATGACCGGACCTCCCCCACCTGCGGGTCTGCGTGGCTCGGTTGCTGGTCGAGGCCAGCCACGCCGGAGCCGTCGGACTCCTCGGTCCCGAGAGGGTCACCGCTGCGCACGTTCTGACCGCTGCGCAGCAGTGCCGGCAGGTCCGTCCTCTCCGAGGAGCGGGCGGCCTGGGCCGGCGGACGCAGCGCGAGCGAGAGCAGCGCCGCCACGACGAGCACCTGCAGGAGCACCAGCGCCACGTGCCCGCCTCCGCTCCCCGCAAGCGCGCGCACGAGCACCGTGTCTTCGGGCACCTCGAACGCGTTCAACGGCAGCCCGTCGGCGACCTCGATCGGCTGCAGCCGACGGCCGTCGGCCACCGCTCGCCAGAGCGAGGAGCTGGCCTCGGAGACGACCAGCACACCACCTTCGCTCGGCGCCACCCCGCGGTAGGCGCCAGGACGAGCGCGGGCGAGTGCCATGGGCTCCAGGCGCTCCGTATCGCCAGCCAGCCCACGGCGCACGATGGGCCGCCCCCGCCCGGCCGGGAGCACCGCCGCACGCGGCAACCAGGAGCGCACGCGGAAGACCCGTCCTCCTGTCGAGGGGAGCGGCTCGAGCGCTGGCTGGTCCGGCAGCCGCTCCAGCAGCCCGGGCGCAGTACTCTCATCCACGACCACATAGCGCACGTTGGCCAGGCCGAGCGCGTTCCCGGCTTCGGGGTCCGACGAGACCAGGCCCACGATGCTCTCCTGCAGGCGGTCGAGGAGTGGCTGGCTCTGGACGGTGCCGAAGCTCACCATCGTCGGTCCGTTCGCGTCCGTCAGCTCCCAGCGCACCTCCCCCTCGGCGGTGTCGAGCAGGAGCACCCGGTAGGGTCCGACGCGTGGCTCGTCGGCGCCGACGAACAGCGGCACGAGATCTGCGTTCCGGCGCAGCTCGTCGAAGGGTCCGCGCGCGAGGACGACCAACGTCATGAGCACGCTCAGGCTCAACATGACGGCGGTCGACAGGCTGGCGAGCTGACGGATCCCGAAGGCGTACGTCGAGAGGCTGCGTCCCAGGTCGCGAGCGACGGCGGTGCCGAGGCCACCGACAGCGAGCGCACCGGGCAGCAGCAGTGCGGGCACCCAGACCGGTTCGACGCCCGTGCGCGAGACGACCCAGGCGAGCAGCGCCGAACCAACCAGCAACGTGAGCAAGCCCGTCACGGCCACGGGGCGAAGCCGCGGCACGAGCAGCAGCGACGCGACCACGACGGCGATCGGACCGAGCGCAACCACGAGGCCGATGGGTCCATCCAGGCCGGTCAGGACCGCCGGTGTGACCGTCAGGGCGCGCCAGGCAGGCAGCACGTCGTTCGGCACGCGCTCCAGGAAGACCCCCGCGCCGGGCTGGGTGAACAGGCCGACGAGCCAAGGGATGAGCACGAGCAACGCCCCGAGGGCGGCGGTCAGCAGCCGGAGCAGAGCCGGCCACGGTCGCGGTCCGGAGCGCACAGCGAGCACCGCGAGACCGAGCACCCACGGCAGCAGGACAGGACTGAGCGCAGGATCCGCGCCCACGACCAGGACGACGCCGAGCGCTGACCACGCGGCTCCTCGCCAACCCGCGGCGGGTGTGGACTGCTGGTCTGCGGCACGCAGTCCGACCAGCACCAGCCCCGGCAGCAGGGCGGCCCAGATCAGCACTCCGTAGCGGCCTTGAGCCAGCGCGCCGAGCACCACAGGGGACGCGGCGTACAGCGTTGCCCCCAACACCCGTGGCCACGGTCGGGACGTGATGAGCCGCCCCGCACGAGCGGCCAGCGCCCAGGCGAGGACCGGCAGACCCAGGACCAACAGCCGCTGCGCGAGCCACGCGCTGCCGAACCCGAGGAAGCTGAGCAGGCCGAGCGCCGCCTGGATCGGTGACGCGAACGCGCCGGTGCCCGCGGGCTCGCCGTTCCACGGGCTGGCATAGGCACGAAGGAACGCTCGCGGACTCTCCGGCCAGGGCAGCGTCTGTCCGCCGATGAGCTGTCCCGGCCCCAGCAGGTGGCTGACCCCTACCAGGTAGAGCACGAGCACTACCAGGCCTCCCGTCCCGACGGGGTGCCGCCGGACGGCTCGTGTGAGGGAGTTGCCCGTGATCGCGCTGGGCAGCTCCTGGTCGTCATCGAGGATCGCTCTGGTGTTGCCGCCCGCCAGCCAGTCGCTCACTGCGGCGCCAGCCTCGCGCACACGCGGCAGACCGCGTGCGAAGAGCGGCGAGAGCTCCGCGTCGCTGCGGACGCGACCGGCCTGGACGGCCCGACGCATCCGCCTCGTTCTCCTCAGCTCGGCGAGGTTCCAGCTGTATGCCCGCAGGACCGCGAGCGCACCGGCGAACCGCCGGGTCGCGACCAGCGCGAGCACCTTGGCGAGCGAGTAGAGCAGATGCAGCGGCACCACCCAGAAGAGGCGACGGGTGGACGTGTTCTTCAGCAGTGCGGCCAGCGTGTGACGTTCGCTGAGGTAGCGCGACGAGGCCCGGTGCCCGGATCCGAACGCGCGCGATCGGCGTCCGGAGCTCGCCGCAGCGACGTGGTAGCCGAGCGCCTCGGGAACGACCTCGACGCGGTGGCCCGCCAGCCATGCCCGCCAGCACAGATCCATGTCGTCGCGGAACAACCGGAAGCGGGGATCGAGACCGCCCAGCTCTCGCAGGACACTCGCCCGCATGAGCAACCCGGCGGTGGAGACGAACAGCGTGGTCGAGCGGTGGTCGTGCTGGCCCTGGTCGAGCTCGTCGGCGTCCATGCCGCGTTCGATCCGCCCCACGGGATCGATCGTGAGGCCGACCTCGCTGAGCACCGGCTCTTCCGTCCACTGCCGCAGCTTCGGTCCCACGATCGCGAGCTCCGGATCTGAGACCAGGCGGGCGACAAGGTGCTCGACCCCGTCGGGAGCGAGCACGAGATCGTCATGCCAGAGCAGGATGAGGTCGTCGTCGCCGACGGCTGCGTGCTCGAGCCCGAGCGCCACGGCATGACCGAATCCGACCTCCCGCTCAGAGCGGACAACGCGCCCCTTCTGAACGCGACGCGTGAGGCGCTGGCCAATCTCCGGCGCCGTGGCGTTGTCGACCACGACCAGTTCGAGGCCGTCGTAGGACTGCGCCGCAAGCGTCGAGAGGACAGGCGAGAGCCAGGCGGCATCATCGTGCAGCACAAGCACGACGAGGACACGCGGTGGGGACATCACAGCTTCCAGTTGGACCGAGAGCGGGCCCCGCCAGAATGCGGGCCGGGAGCGCTGCGCATGCTAGCCCACTATGGCTGCCCCGCAGCCGTGATCAAGAAGCCAGACGCTTGAGCTTGCGTCGCTCCCGCTCAGACAACCCACCCCAGATGCCGAAGCGCTCGTCGTTCTCCAGCGCGTACGCGAGGCAGTCGCCGCGGACCGGACAGTCCACGCAGATGCGCTTGGCCTCCCTGGTCGAGCCGCCCTTCTCGGGGAAGAAGATCTCGGGATCCGCTTGAAGGCAGCGCGCATCGTCGGCCCAGGGCAGTGATTCGATTGGCAACATGGCGGTCCCTCCTCGGCCGGGACGGCGCGCTTGCTGATGACGACCGGGTAACTACGTGTCTGTCATTCTGTGCCCAAACCCTCCCGCCGTCAACCCGGCGACGGTGCCCGCGCGGCCGTGGTCCATCACGTTCGTACAGGGTGCTCGGTGCAGAGCCGTTGACGCGCTGGTTCAGTGTCGACATAATCCGTACACATCGGACGAGAATTCGTACCGATGACCACATCGTCCTGATCGCCGTGGACGACTTCGGCGCCGGCTACTCCTCTCTGTCCTACCTGCGTGACCTTCCCATCGATGTCCTCAAGATCGACCGTTCCTTCTTGAGCTCCTTCGATCCGGACGACCTGAAACACGACTTCACCGCTGGAGTGATCAAACTCGTCCACCGCCTGGGTCTGCGCAACTGCGCTGAGGGCGTCGAAGAGGAGCGGCAGCGCGCCGGTCTGCGGGCACTCGGTTGCGAGCTCGGCCAGGGCTATCTGTTCGCAAAGCCCTTCGAAGCGAGCCAGTTCGAGGAGTGGCTCACGGCGGCAACGGCCGACGCGACGTCGCGGCAGCACCGGAACGCGTGAAGGTCGCGCACGGACTCATGGTCGCCATCGTCTCGACTGACGCGAAGTGGCTGTTGGCGCTGCGCAACAGCACCCTTGCCCAATGACAGGCTCGGTCGCGCTCACGAATTCGGCTCACCAGCGTTCTCGCTCTCCTCGTGAGTCGCGTCTTGTCGGGTGGCGTCCTGACGCGCCGCCGGCCAGTCACGGACAAGCGCTGGTTCAGCTCCGTGCGCCGCCGGTCGGTAGAGCGCGCCCTTCACGAGCCCTTCGGGCAGGTAGCCCTGCTCGACGAAGCCGCGCGGATCGTCATGCGGGTAGGTGTAGCCGACCCCGTGTCCCAGCCGGTCGGCGCCCCGGTAATGGGCGTCGCGCAGGTGCGCGGGTACGGCGGCGTTGCCGAGCCGCTCTACGGCGACGTCCGCACGCGCCAGCGCGGTCGTGACGCTGTTGGACTTGGGAGCGAGCGCGAGGCGCAGCGCGGTCTGCGCCAAGGCGAAGCGCGCCTCGGGCAGACCCACGCGCTCGAGCGCCTGAAAGGCCGCGACCGCGAGCGGCAGCGCGTCCGGAGCGGCCAGGCCGATGTCCTCGGAAGCCAGGATGACCATCCGCCGCGCGAGGAAGCGGGGATCCTCCCCAGACGCGAGCATGCGCACCAGCCAGTACAGCGCCGCGTCGGGATCCGAGCCGCGCACCGACTTGATGAACGCGCTGACCTGGTCGTAGTGCGCGTCGGCGGCCTTGTCGTAGCGCAGATGCGGCTGGGAGAGCGCCGCGCGCACATGGTCGGGACCGATCGGCTGCTCTTCCGCGAGCAGCGCCGCCGCCTCCAGCCCCGTCAGCGCCACCCGCGCGTCACCGTCGGCCGCGTGCACGAGCGCAGCCGCGGCCTCCGGCTCAATCCGCTGACCGGGAAGTCCGCGCTCGTCCTGGCACGCACGCCGGACGAGCACGAGTAGCTCCTCGTCGGAGAGTGGCTCAAGCCGGTACAGCAGGCTGCGGGAGAGCAGCGGGGCGTTCACTTCGAACGACGGGTTCTCGGTCGTCGCGCCGATCAGCACCACGGCGCCGTCCTCGACGCCCGGCAGCAATGCGTCTTGCTGGGACTTGTTGAAACGGTGGATCTCGTCGATGAAGAGCACCGTGCGTCGGCTCGCCGCTGACCGCCGGGCGCGCGCCTCGTCCACGACTTTGCGGACGTCCTTCACGCCGGCGTTCACGGCCGAGAGCTCCACGAACGCCGCGCTGGTGACCGCCGCGACCACGTGGGCCAGGCTCGTCTTGCCCGTGCCTGGCGGGCCCCAGAGCACGATGCTGGTCAGCCGGTCCGCCGCGATCGCCGCCCGCAGCGGTCCACCAGGGCCGACCAGCGCGGCCTGGCCTACGACCTCGTCCAGCGAGCGTGGACGCAAGCGCGCCGCCAGCGGCCTGCCGGAGTCGCCGGTGGTCTGGGCAGCGGCCGTCGGAGAGTGCGCCGGGTCGAAGAGCTGATGATCCATGGCGCCATCATGGCGGATGCGTCAGGCGCGAGAGCGCGACGTGTTGCGCAGGCCGAGTTGTCCCGCGTCGCTCAAGTCCGCCACAGGCCCGGCCGAAACTGGGAGCGGCGGCGCCCGGCGGTGGTCGAGGCCGGCCCTCCCTGCTACCGTCCGATGACGCCTGATGGCGTCCTTGCCCCCTGAGCCGATCGGGTGACGATGAGATTCCTGCTGCCGGCGAGGTCTTGGCGTCTCGCCGCTCTGCCGCTCGTGCTCGCACTCGTGGTGCCGCTGGTGAGCGCGCAACCCGCTCAGGCGGCCGGCTGCCCCGCCAGCGGCGGCGGACGCATGCCGTCCGCCACGCCGACCCCCGGCGACTTCGCGTTCACCGGCCATGGCTGGGGGCACGGCGTGGGCATGAGCCAGTACGGGGCGCAGGGCGCCGCTCGACTGGGCTGCCAGGCCGGCCAGATCCTGCGCACCTACTTCCCCGGAACCTCGGTCGCCAGCACGAAGCGCAGTCCCACCATCGTCGCCGGTGTGGCGCCCAACGAACCGGGCGCGCGCCTCCCCCGCCGCTACCGTCTGGCGCATCTCTCGGGCAGGCCGGTGACCTGGCAGGTCGTGCGCGGCTCCGTGCGCAAGACGCTGCGCCAGCGACAGCGGGCCGGACAGACGTGGACGGTGACGAGTCGGGCAGGCGGACGCTTCACGGTGCACCGCGGCGACCGGCTGATCTGGCGCGGAGGACGTGCCGGCAGCCGGCTCGTGGCCCGCATCAATGGTCGTGTGGTCCGGCTGGTGGAGAAGCAGGTGCGTTATCGCTGGGGCGAGGTGCGCTTCACCAGCCGAGCCGACGGCAACCGTGGCTTCTACGTCACGGTCGCGCTGCCGAGCATCGAGCGCTATCTGCGCGGGCTGGCCGAGGTGCCGGTGAGCTGGCCGGGGCAGGCGCTCGCGGCGCAGGCGATCGTCGCGCGCTCCTATGCGACGCTCGCACGCACCAGCGGCAGTCGCTGGTCGGCGTGCCGCTGCCATGTCTATGACTCGGTCTATGACCAGGTCTACCGCGGCTATGAGGTCGAGGCGATCACCTCGGGAGGCAGGCGCTGGGTCGCCGCGGTCAACGGCACCGCAAAGCGGGTGCTGCGTTATGGCCGGCGCGTCGTGCGCGGCTACTACTCCTCCTCTCATGGTGGCTTCTCCGCTTCCTCGCGCGCGGTGTGGGGAGGCAACGTCGCCTACCTGCGTTCCGTGGATGACCGCGCCTGGACCCGCGCCAGCGACGATCCGAACAAGACCTGGACCGCCACCTTCAGCGCACGTGAGCTTGGGCGCAGGCTCGGTGTCGGCGTCGCCACGGCGGTCCTGCTGCCCAAGCCTCAGGAGGCGGGAGGGCGGGTCGGCAACCCCACCTCGGGCTTCGGCGGCATGGTCGTCGAGGGCACACGCGGCACGCGGCGGGTCTCAGGCGAGACGGCCCGGTCGTTGCTGGGGCTGAAGTCCAGCAGGTTCAACGTCGCGACAACGGCCGCCCCCGTCACCGGCGACTGGGACGGTGACGGCGACGACGACCCGGGCTGGCGCCGGGGCGACACCTTCTCGCTGCGCGTCAACCGGCGGGTGCGTCGGGTCCGCCTTGGTCGGCCCGGCGACACGCCGCTGGTCGGCGACTGGAACGGCGACGGGAAGGACTCGGTGGGCGTGCGCCGCGGCAACGCGTGGATCCTTCGCGATCGACTGTTCAGCGGTGGCGTTCGGCGCAGCTTCTCCTGGGGCGCGAGCAGGGACCGCCCCGTGATCGGCGACTGGAACAGCGACGGGAAGGACACCATCGGGCTGTGGCGAAAGGGCCTGTGGCTGCTGCGCAACGTCAACCGCGGCGGCCGGGCACATCACCGCTTCCGCTGGGGCCGAGCGGGCCACCGTCCGCTCGTGGGCGACTGGAACGGCGACGGCCGCGACACGGTCGGACTCCGCCGGGGGACGCGCTTTTTGCTCCGTAACCGCTTGGTCGCCGGCCAACCTGCGTTACGCTACGACTTCGGCGCACCTGCGGATGCGCCGATAACGGGTGCGTGGAGGCAGGGACGCGTCGATACGGTAGGGGTGGTCCGCGGTGGCTTGTGGTCGCTGCGGACCCGGCACGCCTCGGGCCGAGCTGATCGCCGTTGGGACTTCCGCGGATAGAAGACAACCGGTCGGTTTGCAGAACCGACGAACGAAGACGGGGGGACACAGATGAAGCATCGCATTGCCCGGCGGTCCTTGGGTGCGCCGTCACCGGAACTGAGCTTCTCGGCACGCGCGACGCACACCGAGACGCGCCTCGCGCTCTGGCGCCGAGGCCTCTCAGCGTTGCTGCTGGGCGCTTTGCTGGCGACGACCTTGCCGGCTGCCGCGCAGACGGAGCCGAGCGAGCGCGCTGAGGGGCTTCCGGAGCTCACCCGCGCGGAGGAGCCGGTCGGGACGAGCGAGTACGCGGCGGATCGGCTCATCGTCCACACAAAGCCGTCGACCACACCGCAGTCGCTGATGGCTCGCCAGTCCGTCGAGGCGGTCGAGCCCATCGGGGACACCGGTGTTCACGTGCTGACCGTCGATCCTGCGCGCCGCGACGCCGTGGCCGCCAGGCTCGCAGCGTCGGACGCCGTCACGAGCGTGGAGCTCGACCCGGTGCTGCACGTCTTCAGGACCCCCAACGACCAGTTCTGGCGCGTGCAGGCGGGCACCCGTCGCATCCACGCACCGCACGCCTGGGATCTGCAGATCGGCGCGCCTAGCACGACCGTCGCCGTGCTCGACACCGGCGTCGACAAGTCGCACCCGGACCTGGTCAATCGCACGCTGCGCGGCTTGGACGTGGTGAACAACGATCTCAATCCCCACGACGACGACCTGCTCGGGCACGGCACGCAGGTGACCGGCGTCGTGGCTGCGATCGGCAACAACCAGCGTGGCGTCGCGGGCATGTGCTGGCGCTGCCGCGTCCTCCCGGTGAAGGTGCTCGACTCCCGCGGCAGCGGCTTCGCCTCCGACGCCGCGCGCGGGGTGCGCTGGGCGGCGAATCATGGCGCGGACATCATCAACATGAGCTTCGGCGGCAGGCAAGACACGCGCGTCTTGCGGGAGGCGATCGCCTACGCGCGCCAGAGGGGTGTGCTCCTGGTCGCCGCCGCCGGCAACGCCAACACGACGGCGAAGACCTACCCCGCTGCCTACCCGGGCGTCGTGGCCGTCGCGGGCTCGGACACCGATGATCGTCGCTATGTCAACCCGCGCAATGCGCGACGTGGGTCGAACTACGGCCGTTGGGTGCACCTCGCGGCGCCGTGGACGAACGCGACCACGGGTCCTGACCACCGCTACTACAACTTCTCGGGAACCTCCTCCGCAGCACCCGTGGTGAGCGGCGTGGCTGCGCTGCTGGAGTCGGCGGCGCCCCGCATGAGCACGGCCAAAGTGAAGGGCTTGCTGTTCGCGACGGCGCTGCGCAACCGTCGGACGGGCTACACCCGCTTCGGGCGGGTGGAGGCTGACCGGCCTCTCGTCTGGGCGCGCCGCGGCATCCCCGTCATGGGTGACTGGAACGGCGACGGTCGTGACACGCCCGGCTGGTACAAGCGCGGCTGGTGGTACCTCACGAACCGTCAGGACGGGAAGCGCGCCCAGGTGATCGTGGGCTACGGCGCCGCGAAGGACTTTCCCATCGTCGGTGACTGGGACGGCGACGGCGACGACACGATCGGCGTCCGCCGTGGTGACAGGTGGCTGCTGCGGAACCGGAACACCGCCGGCAAGCCCGACAAGGACTTCCGCTTCGGTCGTTCGGCAGCCCGCGCGATCGCCGGTGACTGGGACGGCGACGGCGACGACACGCCGGGCGTTCGACTGGGCAAGTGGTTCGCTTTGCGGAACAGCAACTCCGGAGGCAACGCCAACATCTCCTTCCCGCTCGGCCGGCGGACCGACCGGGCCATCACCGGGGACTGGAACAGGATTGGCCGAGACTCGGTGGGCGTCCGGCGCGGCAATCGCTGGCTGCTGCGCCAGCCGCTCAGCTCGGGTCGGTTCACCAAGTCATTCCGGTTCGGAGGCAAGCGGCAGCGCGGCATCGCGGCCGACCACAACGGCAACAACCGCGACACGCCGTCCGTGCAGTCAGGCTTCCGCTGGCAACTGCGCTTCCGCCAGGCAGGCGGACGTCCCAACCACGCCTTCGACTGGGGCGGCTAGTAAGGGCCATCGTCCGTGGTCACGTGGTGCGGAGTGCGCATCAGGTGACCACGGAACAGCCGTGAGCTGCTTCCGTCACCGCCGCCGGATCAGCTCGTGCGCAGCCAGGCGTCGCCCCGCAGCCGCCGGAGGTTGGCGAACGCCCGGACGGCCATGAGCGCGGCCACGGCGAGCCACAAGCCCGGCAGCCCCGCGCCGAGCGCGACGGCGAACTGGGCTCCGACCGCCCCGACGATCGCCGCAGCCACCATCCAACGCGCCAGGTAGGCGAAGTCGTCCGCCCCCATCAGCGCCCCGTCGAGGGTGAACGCCACACCGTTCACGACCTCGCCGGCGGCTGCGATCCACCACGCGGTCCCCACCACGGCCAGCGTCGCCGGGTCGTCGGTGAGCAGCCGCGGGAAGAAGTCCGCGCCCGCCAACAGGACCGCCGCCACGAGCGCCCCGCCGCCCAGGCCCCACGCGATCATGGCCCGCATCGCCGCGCGCGCCCCGATCTCGTCGCGGGCGCCTAGGGCCGTGCCGATCAACGTCTGCCCAGCGATGGCGAACCCGTCCATGAGGAAGGAGATCACGATCCAGATCTGCCAGATCACCTGGTGGGCGGCGGCGGTCTCCGCGCTCACGCGCGCCGCGGCCGACGAGACCGCCAGAAGACCCAGCAGCAGCGAGCCTGTGCGGACGACAAGGTCCCGGCTGACGGCGAGCAGCCGCCGGGTCCGCGCGAGGCTCGGCAGCCCGTGACCACTCAGACCGAGTCCGAGTCGGCGCAAGAGCACGACGAACATGGCGACCGCGGTCACCTCCGCCGCGACGGTGGCCCACGCGATGCCGGCCAGCCCCGTTCCCAGGCCGAACACGAGCACGAGGTCGAGGGCGCCGTTGAGCGCGTTGGCCACCACCACGACGATGAGCGGGGTGCGGGTGTCAGCGACGCCCCGGAAGGCGCCGTGTCCGACAAAGGCGAGCAGCGCGAAGGGGATGCCGATCGCCCGGATGCGCAGATAGGAGATCGAGGGCGCCACCAGCACGTCGACCGCTCCGACAGCGGCGACGATGAGCGGAGCGGCGAACAACAGGACCACGCCGGAGATGACGCCGAGCACAAGGGCCACCACCGCCGCGTGGGCGATCCACTCGGAGGCGTCTCTCTCACGGCCAGCGCCCATCGCCGTGGCGACCCACGTGGTGGTCCCGAACACGAGGAAGTTGAAGACCCAGGTCAAGGCTGCCAGGACCGCGGTCGCGAGGCCGAGCGCTCCGAGCGGGACGGCGCCGAGCCGCCCCGCGACCGCCGTGTCGACGACCCCCAGCAGCGGGTCGGCGACAAGACTGCCGATCGCGGGGATCGCGAGCGCGACCACGCGGCGATGCACGGTCGTCATGCCGGCCTCCGAACCTGCTCCATCCCAATCGGGAACATCACTGTCTTTCTGAGCTATGGTAGTGAACCCAAGGGAGCCTAGGCGCAGAAGAGATAGCCTGCAATATGCATTTCGACAGTCACGCTGACCGGACGGTTGCCACGACCGTCGGGCTCGTCAACGCCGTGGTGACTGGGCAGGACGGTGGCCGGCCCGCCCGCGTTCCCGAGCCGAGCGACGCCGCCGGCCTTGCCGGGGCGATCACCGCGGCGCTGCCCTCAAACGCACGAGGACGTCTGAGCCGCGTAGCCCCGGCCGATGCGCTGCGGCTGGCAGGCGTCGTCAGCCGACTGCGCGCGGTCTTCGAAGCGGCCGACGTCGGTGACGTCGCCATGGCCGCCGAGATCGTCAACGAGGTCATCCGCGCGACCGAGGCGCGACCGGTGCTGACCAGCCACGACGGCCAGGACCTGCATCTGCACTATCAGGAGGACGACGCCGACCCGGCAGCGGCATGGGGCGCCGGTTGCGCGGCATCACTCGCGGTCGTCATCGGCAGCGGGCACGCGGACCGGCTGGGGGTCTGCTCGGCGCAGCGCTGCGACCGGGTCTTCGTGGACACCTCGCGCAGCGGTACGCGGCGCTTCTGCGGGCTGAGCTGCCAGAACCGCGCCAAGGCCGCCGCTTACCGGGCCCGTCAGGCCTCGTAGGGCCCGACGCCAGTTCCACATCCCCCCAGCCGCGCGGCACCAGGCTCCCAACTATGGGTAGCGGAACTGCAGGTTGGGACGCCCCGCGCGCAGCACGCTGCGCAGACGCCACTGACCCGCGCCGATCGTGCCGACACCATGGTCGCCGTCACCGTCCCAGTCGCCCGCGACCGGTGCGCGCCGGTCCGGGTCGCCCCCGAACGGGAAACGTCGGTCGGGCGCGCCTCGCTTCAGAGCGAACCGCACCGACCACTCGCGGTGGAACCGGGTCGCCACCTCGTCCTTGCCGTCACCGTCCCAGTCACCCGTGACCGGCAGCCCGCGAGCCCGGCCGGAGCTGAAGACGACGTCAGCCCGGCCGGCGAGCCGATTGCTCAGACGCCATGAGCGCCCGCGCCGCAGGCCCGGTGTGTCATCGCCGTCGCCGTCCCAGTCGCCGACCAGCGGCAGGTCCCTCGCGCGCCCGAAACGGAAGCGGATCGCCAATGGTCCCTCGTTGTGATTGCGCAGCAACCAGGTCGAGCCCCTGCGCACCCCCACGGTGTCGACGCCGTCGCCGTCCCAGTCGCCGACCACGGGGACATCGCCGACCTGGCCGAGCCGGAACATCTCATCGGTCAGGCCGCGGGCGGCCCGGTGGCGCAAACGCACCCGACCGGGCTGGAACCAGCCCGGGCTGTCCCGGCCGTCGCCGTTCCAGTCGCCCACCACCGGCACCGGCGCCTGCCGGCGCCCCGGGATGTCCCCTCGCCGCTGTGCCGCGCGCAGGCTGGCGTAGGGATTGCGCTTGTGAGCCCCGTAAGGGTCGGTGACATCGGGGTCATCGATCGAGAAGTGCAGATGCGGCCCCGAGCACGACGCGTTGCCGCTGCAGCCGACCAGACCGATCCACTGGCCGCGGTCGACCCGGCCGCCCTTGCGGACGCCGGGAGCGTACGCGCCGCTCGAAGGCCCGTCCTGGCGCCCCAGGTGCACGTAGTGGTAGGTGCGACCGTCGTCGCCGGCAACGGAGAGCATGTAGCCGTAGGAGGGCGGCGGCGAGTCGACCCCGGTCATCCAGGTGACCGTGCCGCCGACGGCGGCGTGCACCTTGGTCCCTTCCTCGGCCATGACGTCGGTGGCCTGGTGCACCCGTCCGCCGCTGCGAGGTGCCGAGTAGGAGTCGGTGTAGGTGGTCGGTCCAGCGACCGGGAAGGTGAGGTTGATCGGGCCGTCCCATGCCCCTCCAGCCGCTGCGGCCGGTCGGGCGACCACGAGCACCAGGCCGGCAATGAACAGAGGAAGCAGACGTCGCACAGTGCACTCCATGGGTGGGGCGGTCGGTCCTCGGCAAGCCCGAGTGGTCGCGGACGAAGGTGCTGGTCCCCACGATCCTGCTATGAACGCCGCGCGAGCCCCTTGTCCTGTCGTCCGGGTCGTCCCTGCACGCAAGTTCTTGACCTTGCGGCCGATAACACGTCGCAGGAGGTGAGTGCCGGGTGGGACGGACGAGCGCGAACGGCGTGGCGAGTATGGCGGCAGCCGCGGCGCTGACCGTCGTGCTGACGCTGCTCAATCCGGTGCCGGCAGGGGCGCAGGTCGTGCCGGAGACTCGGATCGAGACGGTGCGGCTCTCCGACGCAGCTCCTCGGGCGGCCGGTCGCAGTCAGACGAGCGTGACCACGAACCGGCCCTTCGCCATGCTGGCGTTCCGCTTCCCGGCCGGGGCTTCCGTCCGCTTCCGCACGTCGGAGGACGGCCGGTCATGGGACCCTTGGCAGACCGCCCGCGCGCTCGGGCTCGCGGAGGGCCCTGACCCCGCCTCCACCGAGCGCGCGGCGCCGGAGCGCTCTCATGCGGTCTGGGTCGGTCCCGCTCGGTGGCTCGAAGTCGACGTCACCGGCGCGGAGCGGTCCTCGGTCGTGGCGACCGCGATCGATCCGCTCGGGCTCTCGGATTCGCTCGTCGAGCGCGCTCGCTCAGCGCTGCGCGCCGCGTTCGGCGCACCCGCGCGGGCGTGGGGCGCCCACGCCGCCATCACCCGCGCACAGTGGGGAGCGGATGAGTCATGGCGCCGCAGCGCGCCTTCGTACGCGCCCGTGCGGACGACGTTCGTGCACCACACGGCCGGCTCGAACGACTACACCGCCGAGGAGGCGCCCGCGATCGTGCGGGGGATCTACGCCTACCACGCCCGCACGCTGGGCTGGAACGACATCGGCTACAACGCCCTGGTCGATCGTTTCGGGCGGGTCTACGAGGGCCGCTACGGCGGGCTGGAGCGAGGGGTCGTCGGGGCGCACGCATCGGGTTTCAATACCGGGTCGTTCGGCGTCTCGCTCATGGGCAACTTCGAGGCGGCGCGACCGACCGAGGCCATGCTGCGGGGCGCCGCGAGGATCCTGGCGTGGAAGCTCGAGCAGCACGGCTTGACGCCCTACGCGAGCGCCCGGGCGAAGCTGAACGGCGTTGCGCTGCGGATGGTGAACGGTCACCGCGACGTGGGCGCGACGGCCTGTCCCGGCGCGGTCACCTACGGGCTCCTGTCACGGCTGCGCAGCGAGGTTGACCGGCGCGTGCTGAGAACGGTGACCAGGCTCACCGGTGACTGGGACGGCGACGGCATCGACACGCCCGCCTACGTGCGCAACGGACGCTGGCGTCTCATGGACCGCCTGCGGTCGGGCCGCCCGGACCGCGCCGTGACCTTCGGACGCGCCGGCGACGTGTTCGTCGCCGGCGATTGGGACGGCGACGGCATCGACACGCCGGGCATCCGTCGCGGCCGGAGATGGCTGCTCACAAACGATCCTCTCGCTCGCTCAGCAGATCTTGGGCTGCGCTTCGGCGAGCCCGACGACGTGGCGGTCACCGGCGACTGGGACGGCGACGGCATCGACACCGTCGGCGTGCGCCGCGGCCGGCGCTGGTTCCTGCGCAACGCCCACGGGCCGGCCGCGGACCTGCTGCGGGTGCGCTTCGGAGACCGCGACGACACCCCTCTGACGGGTGACTGGGACGGCGACGGCGACGACACCATCGGCGTGCGCCGTGGCAGCCGCTGGTACCTGCGGCACCACAACCGCTCAGGATCCGGGCTGGGTGACGATGCGGCCTTCGTGCTGGGCGCCAGCCGCGACGTGCCGGTCGGCGCCGACTGGTCCGGTGACGGCGTCGACACTCCCGGCGTGGTCCGCGGCACCCGCTGGCTGCTCCGGCTGTCACCCGGCGGCGGGCGGATCGGGC
>JBBSMR010000060.1:0-18151 GCA_038233095.1 Euzebyales bacterium | reverse complement strand
CGCCGCGGCGATCCCACGGTGCTCGACCGCGACCTCGCCGAGTTCCGCATGGCCGAGGGGAGCCTGAGCATGTCGGGCTTCGAGCGCCAGTTCGCCGAGCACGCCGAGCAGGCGCGGCGGCACGGCGGCGGCCATCGGGCTGCGGTGGCGGTCAATCAGGTGATGAGTCGCGCGATCGTGCTGGCCTACCGGGGACTGCGCGCGGCTCGGACGGCTCGTTAGGTTGCGCCGTCGCGCGTGAACAACCCGTAGGCGGGAGGCTGCGGCGCGTCAGAACCCTTGGGCCCCGGCTTCTTCTCGCGCCGAAAGCGTTCGTGCAGGTGCAGCCCGTGCTTTGCGAGCACGGCCTCGAGCTGCCCCGCCTCCTCCTCGTCCAGTTCGGCCAGGACCGTGCGCAAGCTCGGGTCCGACAGCGTGCGGTCGGCTCCGGCCAGGACATCGAGCTCGGTGCCGTCGACATCGAGCTTGACGTGCTCAGGCCTCGGCAGCCCGAAGCGCTCAACCAGATCGTCGAGGCGGAACGTCAGGACGGGCTGGCGGTAGACGGCGCCGCTCGGGCCTTCGTGACCACCGAGCGTGTGAAGGGCCGCACCCGCATCGAGCGTGCGCAGGTGGAGGGTCTCGAGGGTCGTTGCCCGACCCAGTGCCACCCCAAGCGCGGTCACCCGGTCCTGCGCCCCGTTGCGTACCACGTTGTCCGAGAGCGCGGCGAACGTGGGATAGCCGGGCTCCACGGCCACCACGCGCGCGCGCACGCCGGGGGACAGCGCCGCGACGAGGCTGTAGGCGCCGACGTTCGCCCCGATGTCGTAGAGCACCTCGTCGGGCCGGATCCAGTCCTCGATCCACTGCACGGTCCAGGGCTCCTTGGCACAGCCGCGCAGCCGCGACTGGGCGGTCTTCGAGGGGACGCTGAGCATGATCTCCGCGCCCTCGTAGTCCAGGCGCCCGACCGTCGTGCCCTCGGAGGGCTGCTGGGGCGGGACTGGCGTGGGGGGTTTCCCTCCGGACATTCTGCGCAGCACGCGCCGAGCGGCGCCGAACGGCTTCTCCGCGGAGTCGCTCATCAGCGCGGCTTCGGGCCCGCCGCCGGGAGCGCCTCGGCACGCCGCCGGCCGCGCGCGAGGAGCCAGGCCAGGGCCGGGAGCTCGGCGCCGGGCAGCAGCAGCGCGGCGGTCGCGACGCCCCGGATTGGGCAGTCGAGCTCCCGCGCGACTCGGGCGAGGGTGATGACGACGATCACCCGCACCCCGGCCAGGATCGCAACGAAGGTCGTCTCGCCCTTGCCGCCAGGGGCGATGACAGTCAGCGCGAGTAGCAGCAGCGTGGCGGCGAGCAGGCCCGTGACCGTCAGCGCGGCGTGCCGGCGGGCCTGGCGCACCGCGCCCGCGGCACAGAGCACCGGGCTCAGGGACAGGCGGGCATCGTGCACCGCGCTTGACTCTACACTCCGCCTTCTGTGCCCTCGTCGAGGGCCGCCCGCCTTCGAGGCGATTGGCGCCATGGGCTCCCCCTACCGACGCCTCATCCTCCACATGAACGGGCTCTTCCTCGCTGCCTGGGGTCTGGTGCTGCTCATCGGGCCAACCTGGTTGCTCGAGGCGGCCGCGCAGTCGATGCCCCTGTCGCCGCGACCCGTCGTCGCGCTGGCCGGACTCGTCGCCCTGGCGGGGGGCCTCGGCCTGCGACTTGCGCCTACGGGCGCGGCCGGATGCCGTGTGCTCGGCGCCGTGGCCGGAATCCAGGCGCTCGCCGTCGTGCTCCTCACCGCCTGGCTGCTGGCGGGTGGCGGCGGCCTGACTCCGCGCCAGGCGGCGGTCGTCGGCGCGACGACCGCCTTCCTCGTGGTCTTCGCCGCCGTGCTCGTGGGGCTCTTGCGCGAGCGGGTCCAAGCGCCTGCGGGGCCCACCCCGGCACCAACCCCTGACCGACTCGGGCGGCTCCCCGCGCGCGCCTCCACGCGGAGTTCGCTCGCCGCCGCTCGGGCACGACTGCGCGCTGACGCAGCCACCGCCGAACGCGTCGTGACCCGCGGCATACCCGACCTGTCGGCCGATGCCCTGGGCCTCTTCCGGATCGCGTGGGGCGCAGCGCTGCTGTGGGCGCTGCTCTCCTTCGACCAGAGCGTCGCCGGCGCCACACGTGACTACCCCTGGTGGGGGAGTTGGGGCTGGATCGACAGCATCGCCGCCAGCCCCGGGGCTGTCAGCGCCCTCGAGACCGTCACCGCGGTCGCGCTGTGTCTGTTCATCGTCGGGCTGTTGACCCGCCTGGCCTACGCCGTCGCGGTGAGCGGCCTGACGCTCTGGGTCCTGACGCTGCTCGAGGAGAGCAGCCGCCACGACTGGAGCCTGCCGGTCACCGTGGCGCTGCTGCTGGTCTTCGTGCCCTGGGGAGCCGGCCTCAGTGTCGACGAGGCCGTTCGGCGCATCCGTGGCCGCGCGACGCCCACGATCCACCGGGGCCGGCGCTACGGGATCGCGCCGTGGCTCGTCGGCTTCTGCCTGGGTCTCGGCTGGCTTGCCGCCGCATTCGCCAAGTACGACGCCAGCGGCCTCGAGTGGGCGCTCGGCGGGGCCGGGCAGTACCACTGGGTGATCGACGGCGATGCCGCGCCGGTCTCTTGGGGCACCTGGATCGCCAGCCACCAGTGGATGGCCGTCGTCGCCTCGGTGGTCGGGATGGCGACCGAAGCCCTGTTCATCACGCACGTGCTGGTACGACGGACGCTGGTTCGCGGTCTGTTCGGAGTCGCGGGGGCTCTCATCCTCGTGGTCTTCTTCCTGTTCCAGGGCGTCTTCTGGGTCGCCTGGTGGGCGCTGCTGCTGGCCTTCGTTCCCTGGCAGTGGCTGTACGAGTCAATCGTCCGCGCCCTGCCCGCGAACGTGGTGTTGGTCGATGGCGAGTGCCCCGTCTGTCGGCAGACGGCCCGGGTCCTCCACGGGCTCGACCTCTTCGACCGGATGGTGTTCGTCGACGCCAATGATGAGGAGGCACTGCACCGCTACGCGCCGGGGCTTGACGGCAAGGTCGCCCTGCGGGCGATGGTCGTCGTCGGCGTGCCATCGGGCAAGGTGGCGCTCGGCTACCGCGGCTACCTGCAGCTCGCCTCCTCGGCGCCCGTGCTGTGGCCGTTCGCGCTGCTCGGCGGCCTGCCTTCGGTGCGCGTCGTCGGTGAACGCGTGTATGAGCAGGTGGCTGCACGGCGCCACCGTGGCGGCGGGTGCTCTGACACCACATGCGCCGTGGCCGACGCCCCCCTCGCGAGTCGGCTGCCGGCTTGGCGGCCGCAGGCGACGGCCTATCACGCGCTGCCGGTGGCGTGGCTCCTGCTCATCGGCGTGATCGTGGTCACGCAGGTGGCGGTCTCGCGCGAGGAGGTCGAACAGGAGCCGTTCTTCTCCAACTTCCCGATGTACGCCACGACCTTCCCGTCACGAGAGGTCTTCGACGCCCGCGCCGAGCGGGCCCTCTCCGACTACGACCTTCTCGCCGCGGAGCGAGGGGCCGCGGTGACCGAGCGCATCGAGGCGCTTGACGCTCCGGGGCCGTCGCCGCTGCTCGACGCCGCGGAGCGTGCGCTCGAGCGCGCCGAGGTGGGCAGTGGGCCGCGCCAGCCGGTGCCGAAGGAGCAGGAGGAGGATCTGCGCGCCTTGCGCGCCGAGTACCGCGAACGCTACGGCGAGCCGCTCGGGCCGGTGCGGGTCGTGGCGGTGAGCCAACCGTTCGACTGGTCTCGCGGCACGTTCAGCAAGGAGCCCCGGCGGCTAGCCATCGCCACCGTGCAAGAGGACGCCGTTCTGCTGCACGTCGCCCCTGCCTCCTAGTAGGCCGGCCGATCTCCGGGTCTCGCCGTGACGGGACGTGACCACTAGGCTCCCCGCCGCCATGCGCCACCCCGACCAGCCCGAGCTCGCCAGCGTGGTCGCCGACTTCGAGGCGGCGGTGCTCGCCCAACGGCCCGTCGCCTCCGAGCACTACGACGAGGACTATTTCGCCTCGGACTGGCGCGAGGACGACAACCGCTACGACCTGGAGACGCGGCGGCGTATCGAGGCGCGCAACCCGCAGCTCATCAAGGAGGTCTTCGAGCCTCGGCGGGTGCTCGACATGGGCTGCGGCCCGGGCTTCCTCATGCAGTTCCTGCACGAGCTGGGCATCGACGCACATGGCATCGACTACGCCGAGGCCAGCCTCGCCCTCGCGCCGCCCGACGTGCGCGTCCGCATCACGATCGCCTCGGTCAGCGACCCGCAGGTCGAAGAGCAGTCCTTCGACCTGGTGATCTGTCGCGAGGTGCTCGAGCACATGACCGTGCTCGAGGTGCGTCGCACGGTGCACCAGCTCTGCCGCGCCAGCTCGCGGTTCGCCTACGTCACGACGCGCTTCCATCCCCAGCCCGACACGCTCCTGGACTTCACCACCCAGTTCGAGGTCGATCCCTCGCACATCACGCTGCTCACGAAGGATTTTCTGCGGCTGCTGTTCGTCCTGGAGGGCTTCCGCCGCCGGACCGACCTGGAGGAGCGCATGGACTGGGGCGACAAGAACCGCGTGCTCGTGTACGAGAGGATATGAGCGCCATGGCGCGAGAGAAGCTTTCCAAGGTGCGCACCAACCTCAGTGAGCTGCAGAAGGTTCCGCACAAACTTGCGGAGGTCCGCGCCTCGTTGGAAGCCCTCCGCGACCTCAAGCGAGTGTACGGTGAGCTGCGGCGGATCGAGCTGCGCTTCGACGGGGTTCTGCGCCACCTCTACTTGGACGCGCAGCAGCTGACCCCCCCTGCCGACCTCACCTGGCAGCGCTTCAAGGTCTACTCGCAGAACGGAGAGGACGGGCTCACCCTCGCGCTGTTGAAGCGCATCGGCTTCGGCGCGGGACGGTTCGTGGACATGGGCTGTGGCCCCAAGGGCGGCAACGCCCGTTTCTTCGCCGAGGAGTTCGGCTGGTCGGGGCTGTTCGTCGACGCGCGAGAGCAGGTCAAGAACCTGGAGGCCCATCTGCGTCCGGGGCAGGTCACGGCACTTACCACCTGGATCACGCGTGCCAACGTCGACTCTCTGGTGCGCGACCATGGCTTCGACGGCGAGATCGATCTGCTGAGCATCGACCTCGACGGCAACGACTACTGGATTTGGGAGGCGCTGACCGCCTGCTCACCGCGTATCGCGATCGTCGAGTACAACTCGTTTTTCGGCCCTGACCGCGCGGTCACGGTCCCGTACTCGGAGTCGTTTGACCGCCACGAGCGCGACCGCCGCTACTACGGTGCCTCGTTGGCGGCGCTCGTGGCGCTGGCCAGCCAGAAGGGCTACCGGCTCGTTGCAGTCGAGCCCGCCGGGGTCAACGCCTTCTTCCTGCGCGACGACATCGCCCCGGAGATACCGGGGTTTCGAGCCGACCAGCTCTATCGCCCGCAGGTGAAGCATCACATCGAGATGGCACAGCGTGGCTTCGACCCCTTCGAGGCGTTCACGTCCGAGAACGGATTGCCGCTGGTCGACGTTGCTTGAAGCGCTGCCTAGAGTCCACATCCTGTGAGCACCGTCATCGAGCCACGCCGCCCTGGGGCAGCGCACGCGGCCGCCGAGCTGTGGCGATCGCGGCGGCTCGTGGGCTGGTTCGGGAAGCGCTTGCTCGAGAAGCGCTACCAGCGGACGTGGCTCGGATGGGCGTGGCTGCCGCTGCGCCCGGTGCTCGACGTCGCTGCGCGCGCCTTCGTGTTCGGCAGCATCCTGTCGGTGCCGTCCGGCGGCGTGCCCTACCTCCTGTTCTTCCTCATCGGCATGAGCGCGTGGAACCTGTTCCAGGAGAGTCTGTTCTGGTCGGCGCGCTCGCTGGAGCTCAACCGTGGCATCCTGCGACGGGTGTACGTGCCGCGCCTAACGATGCTCGTGGGATCGCTGGCCATCGGGGCGATCGAGTACCTGATCTACCTGGTCATGGCAGGTTTCGCGGTGAGCTACTATCTGCTGGCCGACGGGACGACGTACCTCGATCTGGGGACCAACACGCTCGCCACCGTCGCCGGCCTGGCGCTGATCGTTCTGCTCGCCCAGAGCTTCGGGCTCTGGCTGTCGGTGCTCGGGGCCCAGGCGCGCGACGTGCGCTTCCTTCTGCGCTACTTCACAGGGTTCTGGTTCTTTCTTACGCCCGTCATCTATCCGCTCGACGCCGTCCCGGAGAACCTGCGCTGGCTTGCGGCCATCAATCCCGTGACTGCGCCCGTGGAGATGGTGAAGTACGGCGTGCTGGGCACCGGAGGCATTCCGACGGAAGCGCTGGCGGTGACCGTCGGGTTCATCGCAGTTGTGGCCACGGCGGGCCTCGCGTTCTTCCGCCGCTCGGAGGCCGCCGCGGTCGACGCGATGTGACGGAACGTACCCTTGGTGCCATGACGAAGTCCTCCGGCGCCGCCCTGGTCCTGCACGGCATCGGCAAGCGCTACCGCCTCGGGCGAAGCGGCGGCCTCGTGCCCGTGCCGCTCTTCGGCGACCGCCTCGAGCGCCTCGAGCGCGATCGCCGTCGGGGCGTCGAGGACGACGACGAGCTCGTGGAGGACGAGGACGAGGCGCTCGATGAGACCGAGGAGCGGCGTACCACCGGCCCGGCTCGCGAGCTGTGGGCGTTGCGCGACGTCAACCTGGTCGTGCAGCCCGGCGAGGCGGTCGGCGTCGTGGGTCCCACAGGAAGCGGCAAGTCGACGCTCATGAAGATCCTGGGGCGCATCACCCCGCCGACCGAAGGCATGATCGAGGTCAACGGGCGAGTGGCGCCGATGCTCGGCTCGCTGTCGGGCTTCGTGGTCTCCGAGGCCTCGGTCCGGGCGAACGTGGGCATCCTTGCGCGCTTCCTCGGTGTGCCCCACGCCGTGGTCGTGCGGAACCTGGAGAGCATCCTGCGTTTCGCCGAGCTTGAGGGCCTGGCGCACATGAAGGTCAAGTACCTGTCGCGCGGGATGAGCGACCGCCTCGCCTATGCCGTAGGCCTGCACTTCGAGCCCGATGTCCTGCTGGCCGACGACCGTGTGGTGGCCGGCGACCCGCCGTTCCAGGAACGCTGCCTGGCCCGGATCGAGGAGCTTCTGGCCCGGCGTACCGCGCTCGTGTTCGCCTCCAATCGGCTACGCACGGTGACTGACCTGTGTACCCACGGCCTTTGGCTCGAGGGCGGGGAGGTCCGCGCACACGGCACGGTCGAAGAGGTTGTTGACGCCTACCGGGACAGTCTGCGGCCCGCCGAGCCCGACCCCGAGCCGCTGGTGCCGTCTCCAGGGCCACCGCCGCCCGAGCAGGGCACGGCCTCGGCAGACGTCGACTCAGCCGAGCCCGAACCCGAGCCCGAACCCGAGCCCGAGCCCGAGCCGGCCCTGGTCACGGTCGCCGCCGCGAGGTTGCTCAACCAGGAAGGCGGTCTCGTTGCCGAGGCCCGCGCGGGCGAGACGGTGACGATCGAGATCGAGCTCGAGGTCCGCGAGGCCGGCGTCATCCTGACCGGTTCGCTGGCCTTCGCCCAAGGCGACGAGCGTCCGCGCTTCGTCGCTCCCTCGCCCCATGCCGTCGACATGCCCGGCCGGCACGTGCTCCAGGCGCGAGTGACCCTCGATGGCGTGGTCCCGGGTGACTACCTCGGTCGCGCCGGAGTGATCGTCAACCACGCTGACGGGCGGGTCTCCGAGTTCCTGCGGCCCAAGCCCTTCCGTTTCAGCGTCGAGCCCCCGGAGGACGGCGGCCAGCGACCGAGCTCTCCGACGGCGAGCTGGACGATCATGACTCCGACAGGCGACCCCATCGTCCCGGCTTCCGTTAATTGAGGCACGGTGCGGTGGCCGCAGGCCTGAGAACAATCGCGAAGCGGCGACGCGACGACGCGAACGCCCCTCTCGAGCGGGTGCGCGCAGAGCTCGCCGAGCTGGCTCGCGGAGACAAGCCCGTCCTGGCCGGGCCCTTCGTGGGCGAGGTCGGCTTCGAGCTGCTGTACTGGCTGCCCTTCCTGCGTTGGGCCGTCGAGCAGGAGCCCGGCCTGCGCGAGCGCTTGGTGCTGGTCTCTCGCGGTGGCACCGCGAGCTGGGCGGCAGATCTCGACGCGGCCGGGTACATCGACGTCCTCTCGCTGCTCTCGCCAGAGGAGCTCGTGCGGCGCCGTCCCTCCCTCAAGCAGCGCGAGGTCACGGTCTTGGATGAGGAACTGCTGGCCGCCGCGCGCGACCGCCTGGGCGTGCACGACGCGGGCGTCTTGCATCCGTCCTTGCTGTTCAACCTCTACTACCGCGTGGTCAAGCTCGACCGCCGAGCGTTCGCGGCGGCGGTGACCCTGGTCGACGGCGGCGCGAGCGGTCTGGCCGCGAGCTACCGGCCGATCGAGGCGCCCGCAGCGCCGCCGCCGGAGGCCGGGCTTCCCTGCGAGTACGTAGCGGTGCGCTTCTACGGGCGCTCCTCGCTGCCCGACAGCGCGGAGAACCAGGTGCTGGTGCGCCGCCTGGTGGCCAACCTCGCCGACAAGATCCCCGTCGTGCTGCTGGGCCACGACCTGGAGCTCGACGACCACAGCGACATCGGCACCGGGCGGGGGGAGCGCATCTTCAGCGTGGCCCACCTCATGCGACCGGCGGACAACCTCGAGGTCCAGACCCGCGTCCTCGCCGGCGCCCGAGGTTTCGTGGGGACCTACGGGGGCCTCTCCTACCTTGCCCCTTCGCTGGGGCTGCCCTCGCTCGCGCTCTCCTCGGGTCTCGAGGGTCTTCAGCCGTGGCATCTAGATCTCGCCCAGCAGGTCTTCGCCATGCCGGGATTCGGGTCGCTCGCGTGCGTCACGACGGCGGACGCGGAGCTTCTCGATCTGGCCTTCGGCGGTCTGGTCCGGGGTGCGCAGGGCCTCTCGGGCCACTCGCTATAGTCGCCCGGTGCCTGAAGGAGCCCCAGGCCAGCGCCGCCCGGCCGCTCGCGACGGTGGCCCGCGGCGGAAGGTCTGCGTCGTGGTCGCGAGTCGCGCCAACTACGCGCGCATCAAGACCGGTCTCATGGCCATTCGCGACCACCCCGACCTCGAGCTGCAGCTCGTGGTCGCTGCCTCGGCGCTGCTCGAGCGCTTCGGGCGCTCCATCGACATCATCCGCGCCGACGGCTTCGAGCCCGACGCGATCATCCATCTCATCGTCGAGGGCGAGAACCCCACGACGATGGCCAAGTCGACCGGACTGGGGCTGCTCGAGCTGTCCACCGCCTTCGAGAACCTGACCCCCGATGTCGTGGTCACGGTCGCGGATCGCTTCGAGACCATCGCGACGGCCATCGCAGCCGCGTACATGAACATCCCGGTTGCCCACACCCAGGGCGGGGAGGTGTCGGGCTCCATCGACGAGTCGGTTCGCCACGCGGTGACCAAGCTCGCCCACGTCCACTTCCCAGCCACAGACCTCTCACGCCGGCGGGTCATAGCGATGGGCGAGGATCCCGACGCGGTCTTCAACGTCGGCTGTCCGTCCATCGACCTGGTCGCGCGCACCGACCTCAGCGTGCGCGCCGACGCCCTGCGCGAGTTCGCCGCCTCCCACGGGGCGGGCGCGCCGATCGACCCCGAGCAGCCCTACGCGCTGATGATGCAGCACCCCGTGACCACCGAGTACGGTGCCGGGCTGGACCAGGTCAATGCCACCCTCGACGCCGTGGTCGAGGTCGGCATGCAGGCGCTGGTCTTCTGGCCGAACGTGGACGCGGGCTCCGACGACGTGGCCAAGGGCATCCGCCAGTTCCGCGAGAAGGGCCGCGACCACGGCTTCCACTTCTTTCGCAACCTGCCGGCCGAGACGTTCGTTCGCCTCATGGCCCACTGCTCGTGCATGGTCGGCAACTCCTCGGCCGCCCTGCGCGAGGGAGCCTTCATCGGCGTGCCCGCGGTGACCGTGGGCAGCCGCCAGCAGGACCGCGAGACCGGCCACAACGTCATGAGCGTCGCCCATGACGCCGACGACATCGCCGACGCCATCCGTCACCAGATCGCGCATGGGCCTTACGAGTCGGATCGCCTCTTCGGGGACGGCACGGCCGGGGAGCAGATAGCGGAGGTACTCGCCGGAATGTCCGACCTGTCGGTGCAGAAGCGCCTGCACTACAGCGCCGCGGCGATCAACGCTCCGACCGCCACCGCGGCAGGCTGACACACTCGGGGGACCTCGGCGGCGGCTACCACCGAGATGCCCCAGCTAGACTCGCGCGCAAGTGTTTCCGCTGCTGGAGGACTTCCATCGCGTCTGCCCGGTGTGCGACGGCGATCGTCTGCGCGGCTTGGAGGTCTATCGCAACCGAGGCCGCCGGGTGCAGCCTCAGCGTGCCTTCCTCGCGTTGATGGGCTGCGCCACATGTGGCATCGTCTTCACGCACCCTCAGCCCTCGGAGGAGCAGCTCGAGGCGTTCTACGCCTCCGCCGAGGGATGGGAGCACCGCATCGGCTCCGATCGCGCCAAGATCGACGCAGGGCTGGCGAAGAAGCAGAAGCGCCACGACCGTCAGCTCGAGCTGCTGGCTCCCTACATCGGTGGAGGGGCGGGCCGGCGTGGCCTCGACTTCGGCTGCGGACAAGGCGCCTGGCTCGATGCCCTCCGGGCCGCCGGTTGGGAGACCGCGGGGATCGAACCCGGTCCGGGCCAGCGTGAGATCGCCGGCCGCCGCCACCGCATGATGGACGCGCCCCCGGCCGAACCGGAGTTCGATCTGATCGTGTCCTACCATGTCTTCGAGCACCTTCGTGACCCGATGCAGACGGCCCGCGCGCTGGCCGGGGCCCTGCGTCCGGACGGTCACCTGCTGATCTCGGTGCCCGACCTGTCGCGCCTGCCAGCCCATCGGGACCTCGCGTACGTCCGGGGCGAGGTCCACATCTTCTCGTACACCCACTCGGGCATGGCCTCGCTGCTCGGTCTGGCCGGGCTCGAGGTTGTCGAGTGGCTGGACACGCCGGAGTGGGACGCTGTGATGTCCAGCGAGCCCAAGCGCCTGCGGGTGTTGGCCCGCAAGACCGGACAGGTGCGCCGGCCGGAGGGCCGCCCGCTCGACGAAGCGGTGGAGGGCTTGAGGTCATACGGGCACGCGGAGGAACGGCGCCGGCTCGCCGCCAGTCAGAAAGAGCAGCATCACCGTGCAGCCCACGCCACCGGCAACGGCCGGGTAAGGCACGCGCTGCGCCGGCGGGTGGCATCGGCGGTGGACTCGGCCCGCAGTTTGCTGAGTCGCTGAGACCCGCGGATTCGCATGAAGGTCCTGCTCATCCTCGGCCACGACGGCTTCATCCGCATGTTCGAGCCCATGGTGCGCTCGCTGGCCCAGCGTGGCCACGAGGTCAACATCGGCCTGGCCGGCCGCCGGCCTGCTCTGATGAGCCAGGCCGGCTCGATCGAGGCCCTCGTCGACGCCACCCCGGGCGTGACGTGGGACCGGGCGCCCAAGGGCAAGGAGCGCGAACTGGCCGAGCTGCAGGTCGCCGTGGCGGCCGGTAGGGACTACCTGCGCTTCCTGTTGCCCCCCTTCGAGGACGCCGACGCGCTGCGCGAGCGGGCCGGCGAGCACGCACCCGCGCTGCTGGTACGGATGGTGGCGATGCCCGGGCTGCGCGCGCGCCCGGTGGTGCGGGCGCTCGACGCCCTGCTGCGCCGCATCGAGCCGCTGCTGCCCGAGAGCTGGCGGGTCACCCGCTACGTGGAGGATCACGCGCCCGACGTACTGCTCGTCTCCCCCCTTGTGGGCTTCGGTTCGACCCAGCCGCTGGTGCTGCGCTCGGCGCGGCGGCTTGGGATCCCCAGCGCCCTGCTCGTGCACAGTTGGGACAACCTGACCAACAAGGGGCTCATCCACGAGGCGCCCGATCGCGTGGTCGTCTGGAACGAGGCCCAGCGCGACGAGGCCGTGAAGCTGCACAAGATCCCCGCCGGGGCCGTCCGGGTGACCGGAGCCCAGGGCTTCGACCACTGGTTCGACGCGCAGCCGAGCACCACGCGCGAGGACTTCGCTCTGCGCGTCGGGCTGCCCGCCGACCGTCCCTACCTGCTCTACACCTGCTCGTCGCAGTTCATCGCGCCCGACGAGGTGGGGTTCCTGCGCGAGTGGCTTGCCCGCGTGCGCGCCGAGGAGCGCCTGGCCGAGGTCGGCGTGCTCATACGGCCCCACCCTCAGCACACCGCTCAGTGGGAGGGCGTCGATCTCGGCGACCCGCGCGTCGCCGTGTGGCCCGCGCCCGGCGGCGAGATGCCGGCCGGGGCCCAGGCGCGCGCCGGCTATTACGACTCGATCCACCACAGCCAGGCGGTGGTCGGCATCAACACCAGCGCGCTGATCGAGGCGGCCATCCAGCGCCGTCCGGTGCTCACCGTGCTGACCGAGCGCTTTCGCGGCTCCCAGGAGGGCACGCTGCACTTCCGCCATCTGGCCGAGGGCGATGGGGGCGGGCTGCTGCGGGTGGCGCGCGACTTCCCCGAGCACCTCGACCAGCTCGCCGCGGCGCTGGTGGCCGACGGCGCCGACGAGCAGCGCGCCAGGCGCTTCCTGGAGCGCTTCGTGCGCCCGCACGGGCTCGAGGAGCCCGCCACCGGACGGCTGGTGGCCTGCGTCGAGGAGCTCGTCGACGTGCGCCCCGCTGCTCCCCGCACGGCGCGCTGGCACGCGCTCGCTGAGCGCGCTCTGGTGCCCGCCGCGCGGATGGCCCGCCGGTGGGAGCTGAGGGCACGCGGGGCGGAGAGATAGCGGCGTGCGCGTCCTGTTCTTCATGCGCGCGGTCAACTACGACCGCCTGTTCGAGGGCCTGCTGCGTGAGCTGCTGGAGCGCGGGCACGAGGTCCATGCCGCCTTCGACGTGGCCAAGCGCGGGCGCAAGGGCGATTCGGCGCTGCTGGACGGGCTGGGCGCCGAGTATCCGGGCTTCACCACCGGCCTGGTGCCCCCGCGTCGCCACCCGGAGTGGGCTGACCTGGCCACCGACCTGCGTCACTCTCTGGACTGGCTGCGCTTCCTCGAGCCCGGCTACGAGGACGCCGCCGGCCTGCGTGCCCGCGCCGAGCATCGCGCGCCGCTGGCCGTGCGCCGGATCGCGCATTCCCGCGGCGCCGCGCCGGGCGCCCCGCCGCGGCGACTGGGCGCCGCGCTGGCCGCAGCCGAGCGCCGCCTGCCCCTGGACCAGTCGGTCATGGACTTCATCGCCGCGCGCTGCCCCGACCTGATCGTGGTCACCCCGCTCATCGAGCTCGGCTCCCGACAGGTCGACTATGTGCGCGCCGCGCGGGCGCTGGGGATCCCCAGCGCGCTCGCCGTGGCGAGCTGGGACAACCTGACCAACAAGGGCCGCATCAAGGAGGTGCCCGACCTCACCGTGGTGTGGAACGAGCACCAGCGCGAGGAGGCGATGCGCCTGCACGACGTGCCGGCGCAGCGCGTCCGCGCGCTGGGAGCGCACTCCTACGACCACTGGTTCGGGCGGGCGCCCAGCCGCTTGCGCGAGGCCTTCTGCCGGGAAGTCGGGCTCGATCCGGAACGGCCCTTCCTGCTCTACACGTGCTCGTCGCCGTTCATCGCCTCCGATGAGGTGACGTTCGTGCGTGCGTGGCTTGCCCGGCTGCGCAGTGCTCACGATCCCGTACTGCGCGACGTGGGCGTGCTCGTGCGCCCCCACCCGACCAACGCCCACATCTGGGCGGGGGAGGAGGACGTGGGCGAGCCCGGCCGCGTCGCCGTGTGGCCGCCGTCCGGTGCGGTGCCCACCTCCCCCCAGCACAAGGCCGACTACTTCGACTCCCTCCACCACGCCCACGCGGTGGTCGGGATCAACACCAGCGCGCTGATCGAAAGCGCGATCGCCGGCCGTCCGGTCTTCACGGTGGCCGCAGAGGAGTTTCGCGAGACCCAGGATGGCACGCTGCACTTCGCCTACCTGCGCGCCGAGCGCGGGGGGCCGGTGGCCGTCGCGGGGGATTTCGACGAGCATCTCGCCCAGCTCGCGCATGCTCTGAGTAGTCCGCCGGAGGCGACCGCCTCGAGTCGTGCGTTCGTCGAGCGCTTCCTGCGCCCGGCCGGGATCGACCAGCCCGCGGCACCTCTGGTGGCGGGCGCCCTCGAGGCGCTGGCGCAGACCGGCCAGGGCGGTCCGCCCTCCGGCGGTGCCGGCTCGGGGCGCCCGGCCACCTCCGCGGCCACGGTCCTGCGTCCCGCGGTGGCTGCCCGCTTCGCGATCAAGCGCGCCCGCGCGAAGTCCACGCGACGACCGTCGCGCACCGCGGGCGACTCACGTGGTCGCGGCCTGCGCATCCTGTTCGTGCTCGACCACGCGGGGATGCTCATCCACTTCGATGAGACGGTTCGGGCCCTGGGCGCGGCGGGACATCGTGTCCACCTGCTCATGGGCCGCGAGAAGACCACGTACGCGACCGGCGCGCTGGAGGGCACGGACGGACGCGTGGTGGTCGACGAGCGGCGTCCGCCGCAGCGGACCGGCGCGTGGGCCCCGCCGGTGCGCACGCTACGGGCCTTCATCGACTACCTGCTCTACCTGCAGCCCGCCATGCTTCCGGCGATGGCGGCGCGCGCGCACTGCGCCAACAACCCCGCTCTGCCCGGCTGGGTGGTGCGCATGAGCGCCGGGCGGGTCTTCACGCCGCGCCGCCACCGCGCCCTGCGCCGCGCGCTGGTCGCGCTGGAGGCCGCGGCGCCCGGCGACCGCGTCACCGAGGGCGCCGTCGCGCGTACCCAGCCCGATGTGGTCCTGGCCACCCCGGTCGTTCAGCGCAACCCGTGGCAGACCGACTACGTCCACGCCGCCCGGGCGCTCGGCCTGCGCTCGATGGTCTGCGTCGGAAGCTGGGACAACCTGAGCTCCAAGGGCACGTTCCGCGCCCTGCCCGACGCCATCACCGTCTGGAACGAGACCCAGCGGCGCGAGGCCACCCAGCTTCACGGAGTGCCCGGCGAGCGGATCGCGGTCACCGGTGCCCAGCCCTTCGATCGCTGGTTCGGCCGGGCACCGAGCATGAGCCATCAGCAGTTCTGCGTAATGCTGGGACTGCCCACCGACCGTCCGTTCCTGCTGTTCGTCGGCTCCACCCGCCAGCGCCGCTCCCACGAGGCCGAGCCGATGTTCGTGCGCCGCTGGCTGACGGCCCTGCGTGCCAGCGATGATCCTCTGCTGCGCGACGCCCCGGTGCTCGTCCGTCCCCACCCGACCAACGCGAGAGCCTGGAAGGGGGCGGACCTCCCCGACCTGGGCGACGTCGTCGTGTGGGACCACAGTGGCCGGATCCCCGTGCTGGCCGACGAGCGCTCGGTGTACTTCGACGCGTTGCACCACTGCTCCGCGGTTGTCGGCATCAACACCAGCGCGATGGTGGAGGCGGCCATCGTGGGCCGAGTCGTGCACACCGTGCTGCTGCCCGAGTGGCACGACATGCAGGAGACGCTTGTGCACTTCACCTACCTGCTGCGCGGGCGCGGCGGGTTCCTCGCCGAGAGCCGCTCGTTCGACGAGCACCTCGCCGCGCTGGTCACCGACTTACACGCCCCGGCCGACCAGCTCGAGCGCCAGCGCCTGTTCGTCGAGCGTTTCATCCGTCCCCAGGGCGCAGACGAGCCCTCGCTGCCACGCCTGGTACAGGCGATCGTCGAGCTCGGACGCTCTCCGCGCCCGGGACCCGCACCGCTTGCGCCGTGGCGCTGGCTGCTGCGCCCGCTCGCCTTCACACTGGGCTGGCTGGCCTATCTCAGCGCGACGCCCGGCCGCGGGCGCAACTCGATCGACATGCTCGCCTCCGTCCTTGGTGCCCGTGCCGCCGGCTTGTCCGAGCGGGTCCCACGTGTGCGCAAGCGGGTGCGGCACGCGCGCAAGCGGGTGCGGCGCCTGCGCCGGAGCACGCGGCGCCTGCGCCGGAGGTACCGCCACGCCCGCCACACGGCCGGTGCGGCGTACTACGCCACCCTGCGCAGAGATCCGCCGACGAACGGTCAGCCGACGTCGTCGAGCTTCAACCCGAGCTCCTCGAACCGGGCGTAGGCGTCGAGGCCCTCGGCCACGCTGCGGCGGTACTTGTCGATCAGGCGCCAGGCGGTCACCGGCTCGCATGCGGGGATCTCGTGCGCGAGGCCGTCGCGTACGAAGAACGCGTTGACACCGCGATGGTCCACCGCCACGAGGCGCATGCCCTTGCGACGCCCGGCCGCCGTCAGCCCGGGCAGTGACGCCCCGTAGTACAAGCCTGCGTCCTCGCCCTGCGGCGTGCGGCGGAACTCGCGGTCGTAGGGGACGCTCACCGCGCGGTCGGCCCCCAGCAGCGCGTTGTACTCGACGATCGCGATGCGTGGCCGGGCGGCGGTGAGCGCCTCCCACACCCACAGATCATTGCCGTCGATGTCGATGCTCAGCACGTCGATCTCGCCGGCGAAGCCGTGTTCGGTGACCAGCTCGTTGACGGTCTCGCGCTCGATCCACGCCTGGGCCGCAGTGACACGCGACGGCGGAAAGAGGTGGCGCACAGTGGCGACCTCCGCCTCGCCGCCGTCGACCATGAGGCCGTTGAACCCGAGCTCGTCCACCAGAAAGCCGGTGTTGCCGCCGTTCGCCCCGCAGCCGAGCTCCACGCTGCGGCGCGATCCGATCCCGGTCGCGCGCAGGAGCGCGTGAAGGATGCCGTCCTCCTCGTTCTGGGAGAGCAGGCCGAAGCGCTGGAGCGTGAGGCGCTCCGGGTACGGGATATCGTCCATGTCGAGCAGGGCGCGGCGCTGCAACGCCGCGACGTCGCGGCCCATCCGGGTGAGCTCGGCCATGATGGCCTTGTGCTCGCTCGAGCGACTCTTCAGGCGCCGGTCGAGCTCGTCGATCGAGGTGCGGACCTCGTCCGCCTGCTTCTCGACGCGAGCGAGCTGCCGTGTCGTCTGCTCCAGGACAGCGCGGTTCTCGCTGATCATCGCGCTGACGTGATCGAGCCGGTTCCGCGCCTCCGCGGGCAAGCCCGATAGAGCGCGGATCCGGTCCTTGAGCCATGCCACCAAGCGCATCAGTCTAGATCGTCCCTCTGCTGCAGAAAGCGGGCGAAGGCCAGGTCGGTCGGGGTGTCGATGTCGTGGGAGCGCTCGGGCGGCATGACGTACGCGCGCTGGTCGTGCTCGTCGAGGATCTCGCCGCGGCGCAGCACCTCCACCGTCGTCAGGTAGACCGAGCCGTTGCGCACCCAGAGCTGCGGCAGCTCGTGGGAGGGGGCCATCCGGTCGTCGGCCAGCCACGGGCGCAGGCGGTCGCCGTCGAGCACCTTGAGCTTGAGCGGGTGCAGGGCGGCCTCGACGGCGGTGGCCGAGACCACCGAGCCCGCGCCCGTGCGCTCGAGCATGGCGACGGCGCCCGCGAGGTCCTCGGGCGCCGTGAACGGCGAGGTGCACTGCACGATGCCCACGGCGTCGTAGCCCTCGCCGAGCGCGTCGAGGGCGTGCAGCACGGCGTCCAGCGTTCGCGCGGTGTCCTCGGCGAGCTCGGGCGGGCGGCGTACGACGACGACATCGAGGCCGTCGGCCTCGGAGAGGATGGCATCGTCGTCGCTGGTCAGCGCGACGGTGGCGAAGCAGCCGGCGGACAGGGCCGTGTCGAGCGCTCGGCGCACGAGCGTGCGCCCGCCCAGCACCGCGAGGTTCGTGCCCGCGACCCGGCGGCTGCCGCCGCGGGCGGGGACGAGGCCCAGGACGCGCATCACGCGCTCGCGCGCCGGCGCCAGACCTCGGCCAGGAAGGCGTCGGCGCCCCGGCCCAATGCCGGCCAGTCGGGCTCGCGCGGTGCGGCGGCGCGCACCACGCAGCCCCAGTGCCCGTCGTCGGCCATCCGCTCGGCGACGACCTCCAGGCCGACCAGGTCGAAGTAGGCCAGGGCGGTGGCGCGCGTCAGGTAGAAGGGGTGGTCGACCTTGTAGGTCTCCTCGATCGTTCCGCGCCGGGCGAGAACCCACGCGACGTCCAGCACGTCCACGAAGGCGTGGCCGCCCTCGTCGAGCAGCCCGCGGATGGCCGTCAGGGTCGCGCGCACGTCGAGCAGGTGGTCGATGGTCTGGCACAGCAGCACGAGGTCCCAGCGGCGCTCGCCGGGGTCGAAGTCCTCGGCGAAGCCCTCGACCACCTCCATGCCCGCGGCGGCGGCCACTGCG
>JBBSMR010000059.1:0-18754 GCA_038233095.1 Euzebyales bacterium | reverse complement strand
CGCACGTCGCGGTCAGCGGATGCGACGGCGAGGCGCTGCTGCTGGCCCTCGACGCGGCCGGGGTCGCCGCGTCGACCGGCTCGGCGTGCCAGTCGGGCGCCGCGGAGCGCAGCCACGTGCTGGACGCGATCGGCGCCGAGACGGCCGCCGCCCATGTGCGATTCAGCCTCGGTCGCACGACGACGCCTGCCGACATCGAGAACGCCGTCGCGGCGTTCACGACCGCGATCTGCCGCCTGCGTGCCGCTGGCGGCGGCTTCGTCTACTAGCTAGCTAGGGGCACTCACCGCCCCGCCGCGGCGGGTTTCGTCAGGCACGATCCTGTCCCGGGTCCCCGCCCCCGCGTGTCTCAGCTGTAGGAACGGGCACCAAGCAGCGAGCGGTCCGCCGGGGAGAGACCGTCCGACGCCGTGGCGGGAGCCCTGCGGTCTCTCCTCGTTGCGACGGTCAGTCGGCGCAGGCTCGCGTCACATTGCGTAAGAATGTGGTTGCGCGAGAGGGTCCCGCTCAACCACCGTCCGGGTGTCGCCGCCTGCCTACAGATGCGCGGTGTCGCCGCGCTCGCGCAGAACCTCGACCACGCGCTTCACGTCCTGGACTCGATCGGCGTGGACCACGAGCAGCGCGTCATCGGACTCGACGATCAGGAGGTCTCCGACGCCGACCAGCGCCACGATCCGGTCCGCGGGCCGTCCTGAGCGAACATCGGCGACGAGGTTGCGGTAGGCGTCGATCAGCACGGCATCGTCGGGTGCCGCGTTGCCCTCGTCATCCTTCTCCCACAGCTCCCAGACGCTCTCCCAACTCCCGAGGTCGTTCCAGCGAAAGTTGGTGGGCACGACGACGAAGCCCGGCAGGTGATCCATCACACCGTGATCGATGCTGATCGCGGGCAGGGTCGGATAGAGGCTCGCCAGCAGCTCGTCCTCCTCGCCGACTCGGGCGGCCTCATCCAGACGCTGCAGGCCCGCGGCGAGCTCGGGGAGATGCACGGCGATGGCGGCCAGCATGTCGCGCGCTCGGAAGACGAAGATCCCCGCGTTCCACAGATGCCTTCCCCCGGCGAGGTAGCGCTCGGCCTGGTCTCGGTCGGGCTTCTCCACGAAGCGGCGGGCGTGCCGGGGGCCGTGCAACCCGTCTGTGTTCGTCGACACTCCCGCGTCATCCAACTCGATGTAGCCGTACCCGGTCTCGGGCCGGGTCGGTCGGATCCCGACCGTGACGATGTCGCCCGCGGCGGCAGCGTCCACGGCCTGCGCCAGCACGGCACGGAAGGCCTCGGCGTCTGGGATGGCGTGATCGCTCGGCAGGACGACGAGGACCGCGTCTGGATCTTGTCGGGCCACACGTGCCGCGGCCCAGCCGATGGCCGGCGCCGTGTTGCGGGGCGTCGGCTCGGCGAAGAAGTTGGCCTCTGGCAGCTCCGGCAGCGTCTCGGCGACCCCCCCTGCCAGTCCGGGAACGCTTGCGACGAGCAGTCTTTGCCAGCCGTCCTGTGGTTGCTCTTCTGACACCAGCAGAGGAAGGACACGCTGCGCCGTGTCACGCAGCAGCGAGTCTCCTTCTCCGAGAGGGAGCAGCTGCTTGGGGCGCGCGGTCCGCGAAGCCGGCCAGAGGCGGGTTCCCGACCCGCCGGCCAGTACGACGGCGAACACCGGGGCGTGCAGCGTCACGGGCTGACTCGATCCTTCGTTGTCGGGGTCGGTTCAGTTCTCTTCGATGATGGCGGTGGCGACCGCCTCGGCGGCCTCGGCGTCCGAACCCCCGGTCACCATGACGACGTCGTCCACCGACCAGCTGTAGAGCGCACCGCCCGCGATGCGGCCGACGAGCGCCTCCGTGCCGGCGATCGTCCGATCGGTGATCTGGACGTCGGGAGAGGCGTTGCGCAGCGCCGCGCGCTGTGCTTGCCGGAACGCCCGGCTTCCCGGCTCGATGTCCCGCAGGGTGGAGGCGAGGATGAAGCCCGTCGACTGCCCGTCGGTCCTTTGCACGCCCAGGTAGCCGAAGTCCTCGAGCGCCTGCTGTTGCTGGCCGAGTGACTGCCGGAGCGTGTCGCTCACGCTCTCCGGCAGCTCGACGAAGCGGTAGCCCTCGACCCGCGGCAGCGTCACTCCCAGCAGCTCGTCGACCTGTTCGCCCGGCGCGAGTTCGATGATCCGCTCGGTCGACGGCAGCGGACTGCTCGGGCTCTCCCGCGACGTGGTCGCGCTCGGAGTCTCCGTCGGCGGGCTCGTGGTGGTGGTCTGCGGCGTCGTCGGCTCCGCTGTCGCGACACTGGCGGTCGGTGCCGAACTCGCGGGTTGCTCGGATGAGGTGCACGCTGACAGCAGCAGCAGCATCGTCAGTAGCAGGGCGAGCGGGCGGGGCATATGTCCTCTTCGGTCGACGGTTTCAGGTGAGTGTAAGGGTCGGCTCGCACGCGCGTGTAGGCGCTCGGCAATCGACGAGCGGTGGCAGCGACAACTACCTTGGTTGGCATGCGCGTGCTCATAGCCATGTCCGGCGGCGTCGACTCCTCCATGGCGGCCGCGTTGCTGGTCGACGCGGGCCACGACGTCACCGGTGTGCACCTGAAGATGGCCGACACCCCCTCGGGGCTGCCCGGCAAGGGGTGCTGCACGCTCGACGACGCGCGCGACGCCCGGCGCGTCGCCGATCTCCTCGGGGTGCCGTTCTACGTTTGGGACTTCTCAGCGCAGTTCCGCCAGCGTGTGGTCGACGACTTCGTCGCCTCGTACGCTGCCGGCGAGACCCCCAACCCATGCATCCGTTGCAACGAACGCGTGAAGTACGCCGCGCTGCTCGCGCGGGCGAGGGCGATGGGATTCGATGCGCTCGCGACGGGTCACCATGTCCGCGTGCGGCACGACGCGGGGCGTTGGCGACTGCTGCGGGCGGTCGATCCCGGCAAGGACCAGAGCTACGTCCTCTCGATGGCGACCCAGGACCAGCTGGCGCACACGCTCTGGCCGTGCGGGGAGTATCTCAAGGCTGAACTGCGGGCGAGCGCGTCCGAGCGCGGGCTGATCACGGCCAACAAGCCGGACAGTTATGACATCTGCTTCATTCCATCCGCCGACCTGGGCGGTTTTCTGCGTCCGGCCCTGGGGGACCGGCCGGGCGTCTTCGTCGGTCCCGCCGGCGAGCAGCTCGGTGAGCACGACGGCGCCTACCGCTTCACGATCGGTCAGCGGCGAGGCCTCGGTCTCGGGGGGCTGAGCGAGCCCTACTTCGTGACGCGTATCGAGGGCGAGCGAGTGCATGTGGGCCCGCGCTCGCAACTTGAAGTCGCGTCGTTGGATGCCCGCGATGTCTCATGGGTCGCCGGCAGCGCTCCTGGTGGGGGGCCCTTGCTCGCCCAGGTCCGGTATCGGGGTGAGGCGTTGCCCGCCGCGCTTGAGCCTGTCGGTTCGGCTCTGCGCGTGCGGTTCGATTCCGTCCGCCCGGTCGGTGTGGCGTCCGGTCAGGCGGTGGTCTTCTACGACGGTGGGGGTCAGGAGTGCCTCGGCGGCGGCACGATCGTCGCGGCTCATGCGGAGGCGGAGCTCGCCCGCTGAGCGAACTGGTACTCAGGTTCTCGGGTCGACCTCCCAACTCTCGTGTTTCCCGGCCCCTGCCTTGGTTGCGAATCGGTTGCGGTTGCCTTAGGGTTGCAGTCAGGAGGTGGAGCATGACGAGCCTTGCCGAGCTCGACCCGCGCGAGGCTGCCGAGCGGCTCATGGCAGAACAGGCGGATGCGACGTGGCTGAGCACCTTCGCCGCTGAGCTGGACCGTCGCTTGACCGGGGAGCAGCTCAGGCGAGTCGTGTCGCTGTGGCAGCTGTCCCGCTCAGAACTCGGCCGGCTGTTCGGCGTGTCCCGGCAGGCGGTGACGAAGTGGTTGAACGAAGGGCTGCCAGCTGAGCGGGTGCAGGAGGTCGCACACCTGGCCGCCATCAGCGATCTGCTCGTGCGCTACCTGAAGCGTGACCGCATCAGCGCGGTCGTCCGCCGTCCCGCGGCGAACCTGTCGGGACGCAGCCTGCTCGATCTCGTCGCCGAGGGACGGACGACCGAAGCGCTTGAGGTGACCAGGCTGATGTTCACGTTTGATGACCTCCACGCGTGATCGCGGAGGTTCTTCGCGCCGGCCACGAATGGTTGCGCATCTGCGAAGCGTCCTGGTCGGACCCGCTCGATGGCGCCCACGCGCAACAGACGGGTGGACGCTGGAACCCTCCCGGGTCGTGGCGCACCCTGTACCTCAACGAGGACCTGGTCACCGCACGACTCAACTTGCGCCGATTCCTCGCCGGTTGGCCCTACGAACCGGAGGATCTCCGCTCCGACACCGGGCCTCTGCTGGCGGTCGCGACGCTGCCGCGGAACCAGACGGTCGCGGACGTTCACACGCCGCAGGGCGTCGCGGCGGTCGGGCTGCCGGCCACGTACCCATTTGACGAAGATGGCGGACTGGTCGACCACTCCGTCTGTCAAGAAGTGGGTCGACGAGCGCGCGAGGACCGGCTGCGAGGCGTGCGGTGCCGGTCCGCCCAGGCACCTCACGGCGCCGGCCGAGAACTCGCCTGGTTCCCGGCCACCGCGCGCAGTCACGCGAGCCTGCTGGATCGCCTCCGGTTCGACGACTGGTATTGGGCATGACCACGCGGTTCTGTGCCTCATCCTGGCGCGTGGGCCTGGCCGCGCGCACAGTCGTTCGATTGATTCAGTCGAGGTCGTCGAGAAAGGTCACGACGCGCTGGGTGAGCAAGCCCGCCGCATCCGCGTCATAGGACGGGAGCGAGGAGTCGGCGAACAGGTGCGAGCTTCCGGGGTAGAGGAACAGCTCGGCTTGGTCGGTGGAGTCCACCAGAGCCTGGGCCGCCTCGAGGTCGCCTTCTTCGGCGAAGAAGGGGTCGGCGTCCATCCCGTGCACCTGGACAGGGACGCCGGTCGGCCACGCCTGCGCGAACTCCGACACCGGAAAGCAGGAGTGCATCAGGACCGCACCGCGTGCACCGGAACGGGTCTGGGCGAGCTGCTGGGCTGGCATCACCCCGAGGGAGAACCCAGCGAAGACGACATGCGAGCCGAGCTCCTCGGCGGCCTCCACGCTGTTCTCCAGAAGCGCACCGAAGCCGACCTCTTGCGCGTGGGCCATGCCCTCGTCGAGCGTGGCGAACGTCTTGCCGTCGAACAGGTCGGGCGTGTGCACGATGTGACCCGCACGCCGCAGCTCGTCAGCGAACGCCTGCACTCCGTCGGTCAAACCCTGGACATGGTGGTACAGCATGAGCTCAGCCATGGTGACTCTCCCTTTCAACGATCCAAAAACTTCGAACGTTCGACGATGTTAGTCTCATCGGACATGACGAGCAACCCCTCCCTGCCGGGCTACGAACTCGCCGACAACCTCATGCTCACCACGCCGGACCAGGTGAAGGCGATCAGCAACGAGCTCCGGACGGCGATCCTCGGTCTGCTGCACGAGCGGGCGGCCAGCGTGACCGAGTTGGCCGTCGCGATGGAAAGCCCCAGGAGCACCATCGCCTACCACGTCAAGTTGCTGGCAGACGCAGGTCTGCTCCAGGTTGTGCGGACACGCCGGGTACGGGCGGTGCAGGAACGCTTCTATGGCCGCACCGCACGAATGTTCTACGTCGGCGTCGGTCAAGACGCGCCCGACCGAGACCTCCCCCTGGACTTCAACGACTTCGAGGTCGCGGCACGAGAGTCCGCTAGGGCGTTCCAGGACCGCAAGCTCTGGGGCTTCATCCGTCATGCGCGCATCGCGGAAGAGGAAGCCGGCGAGTTCTGGAAGGACATGGCCGATCTGGTCCGCACGTTCGAAAGACTGCCCCGGAAAGGCGACACCGTCTACGGGTTCGCGGTCGGCATCTATCCCACCGAGCAACCGACCCTCCCGCCCGAGCATGAAGGGCCCGAGCGGCCGTGAGACAGTGACTACCGGGTGCTCACCGCAGCGCGTCAATCGACGACGTCTCCGCGATGTAGTCGGCTTGGTAGCTCGAAGTAGGTTCCATCCGAGCCACGACCTCCCAGGCTACGGGGCGTTCGTTGGAGGGTGAAGGGTCTGTGAGAGGGGTGCACCTTCCAACGAACATGTCGTAGGCGGGCCGGCTGGTGGGAGAGGCTGAAAAGAGTTGTCGATCATTGGAGATTGGTGGTTGCGCATCACGTGGCGTCTGGTAGACTCGAACTCATGTACGAGAGCACGTGGGCAGAGTTGCGGACCGCCAGCCGCTTGGTCAACGACTGGTGCCACGGCTTCGAGCCCGACGAGCTCGTCCGACCCGCCGACGTCCACCAGGTCCATGCGACCTTGGCGCGGATGGCCAAGCTGGTGGAGGGCGCGCAGACCCGTCTGGCTCGCCGGGTCGAGCAGACCGGGGTGTGGCGCCGCCACGGCGCCGCCTCCGCGGTCGCCTATCTCGCCGGGGAGCAGGGCGTGACCACGGCGGTCGCCCGTCAGCAACTGTCAACCTCGCGGGCGCTGCCGGGGCTGGCGGCCACCGACCAGGCTGTCCGGCGTGGGGAGCTCAGCGCCCAGCAGGCCGCCGTCGTGGCTGACGCGGCGCAGGCGGCCGCCGCCGCGCAGGAGCGCGCCCGCCGCGGGCGGGACACCCGAGGATGAGACGTCGGAGGCAGAGGCCGGCCAGTCCGAGGCTGGCGGTGCCGGGGCGAGTGGCGGCGACGCTGGCGGGGCCTCGGACGGCAGTGCCGGCGGGGACGACGCGCACGCGGGCCGAGGGGATGAGCGTCACAAGACCCAGGACGCCCGCGAGACCGAGCAACAGCTGCTGGACGCCGCCGGACGCGAGTCGGTCAGCCGGCTGCGCGAGCACGCCCGGCGCACCAAGGCCGCCGCCGATCCCGACCCTGAGGAGACCGCCCGGCGGGTGTTCCGCAACCGGCGGCTGCGACGCTGGAACGATGATGGCGGTGGCTACAGCCTGTTCCTGCGCACCACCCTGGCCGAAGGCGCGCGCATCGACGCCGCACTCCAACCCCTCATCGACCAATATCTGCAGCAGGCCCGCCGCGACGGCCGCCACGAACCCGCAGAGGCCCACGGCGCCGACGCGCTCATGACCCTGATCGGCCTGGGCTCCCACAACCACCCCCACCATCCCGGCGGGAGCGCAGGGAACGGAGGAGCGCCGGGGGCGCCGGCGACGGCGGCGAGGGAGCGTCTGGCGCGCAGAGCGAGACGACAGCCGAGGGCGCGGACACGTCCCAGCCGGCCGACCCTCCAGGCGGTGGGACATCGGGTGGGGTGTGCGGGCGGTCCACCAGCGCGCGGGAGTCCAAGGTGATCGCCCACTTCGACGTCCGCGCGTTGCGCCGCGGGCAGACCGAGCCCGGTGAGCGCTGTGAGCTGGCCGGAGTCGGCACGGTGCCCTTGTCGGTCATCCAAGCCCTTTTGGGTGAGGCGTTCGTCGCGCTGGTCATCTCCGACGGCGTCGACGTGCTCAACGTCACCCACTTGGGCCGCAACGTCACCGCGGCCCAGCGCACCGCGTTGGAGGTGCGCGGCTACCACTGCGAGGTGCCCGGCTGCGCCAACCGGCACCTGTTGGAGATGGACCACATCACCGGCTGGAAACCCACCCGGCACACCCGCCTCGACGAGCTCGCCTGGCTCTGTCCGGTCCACCACAACGCCAAGACCTACGACGGCTGGCAACTCTCGGGCCCGCCAGACCGACGCCAATGGACCCACCCCCACAAGAAGCCCGAATCGGACAGCCCCTCGCGGGAGGGGCCAGTGGGCGGGGCCGGACTCGCGACGATCGGGCCTTTCGTCACGAATGGGCAGCCGATCCATCCGACGACGGGCGGCTCTTCGCACCAAGCTGACTCGAGGACTGGCGCTCATCGTCGGAGCGCGTTACGTGCGAGGAGCCGGGCGCCGGCGCGGACGAGCACCAGCCGTGCGCTACCGGTGCGCCAGATCGATCCAACCCACGGAGGGATCCCGTTCGGCGGCCCTTCCCGGCGGCGGCCGGAGCGGCTCGAGCCGGTGAAAGATCCAGCCGAACAGTTCCGTGCCGTCGACGAGCCGAGGTCCGGGGCGGCTTACGTACGCCGAGCCGTCGACGGCCACGACGCGGGCGCCCTCGGTGAGCGTCCGCCACTTAGGGGCGGCGGCGATTGCTTCGACCTCGGCTTTCGTCGCATCGAGGTCCAGCCCGCAGAAGGCGGCGATGACGATCTCCGGGCGATGATCACCCAGTGCGGTCCAGGTCGAGCGCTCAGATGGAGCCCCCGGACTGCCGACCAGACAGGTGCCTCCCGCCGTCTCCACCATCTCCGGCACCCAATGGCCACCGGTCCAGGGCGGATCGGGCCACTCCATGACGATCACTGAAGGCCGCTGCCGGTCGCGCGTGAGCCGCTCCACGCTGGCGAGGCGCTCCTGCAGCTCATTGGCGACACGCTCCCCGGTGAGACCTCGGCCGATGGCGGTCGCCACCTCGCGGACCACCCGTTGCATATCGGACAGGGTGAGCGGATCGGCGGTCACTACACGCGCCTGAGACGGCAGCGTGCAGACGGCCTCCACGACGGCCGAGTGAGGAACCGCGCACACCTCGCAGAGCTGCTGGGTCACGATCACGTCGGGCCGGGCGTGCGCCAGCGCGTCAGCCTGAAGCGCGTAGATGGTGTGCGCATCACCCATGCTCGCGGCCACGGCCGCATCGATCTCGGCAGCGGTCAGGTCGGGCGGAAGCAGGTTGCGGGTGACAGCCGGCAGACGGGCGACCTCAGGTGGGTGATCGCACTCGTGGGTCACCGCCACCAGGTCGTCACCGGCGCCGAGCGCGCAGAGCAACTCGGTCGCTGACGGCAACAACGAGACGATGCGCACGCGGCCCACCGTAGCGAGGGATGATGCGGGCGGTCCGAAGGACAGGACCTTCGCAGAACCGCACTAGACTGCCGCGCTCATGGTCGACGCATCCACCCGCGGCCGCGCCGAAGCGCTGCGCGCCGAGATCGAGGCGCATCGCTACCGCTACTACACGCTGAGCGACCCGGAGATCACCGACGCCCAGTTCGACGCGCTCATCCGTGAGCTGAGAGAGCTGGAGGCCGCCCATCCCGAGGTGGACGACCCAGACTCGCCCACCCACAAGGTCGGCGCTCCCCCCTCGGGAGCGTTCACCGAGGTCGCGCACCGTCAGCGGATGCTCTCGCTCGACAACGCCTTCAGCGAGGAGGAGCTGAACGCCTGGTTCGACCGAGTCGTCCGCGGCCTCGACGGGGCGACCCCCCGCTACACCTGCGAGCTCAAGATCGACGGTGTCGCGATCAGCTTGAGCTACGCCGACGGCGGTCTGCGCCAAGCCGTCACACGGGGCGACGGCCGTGTGGGCGAGGACGTCACCCAGAACGTGCGCACCATCGCGGGCGTGCCGCAGACCCTGTCCACCGACGATTCGCCAACGCTGTTGGAGGTGCGCGGCGAGGTGCACTACCCGGTCGCCGACTTCGAGGCGATGAACGCCACGCGTGAGGAGGCGGGCGAGGCGCGCTTCGCCAATCCCCGCAACGCCGCGAGCGGCGCGCTGCGGCAGAAGGATCCGCGCGTCACCGCGACCCGACCGTTGCGTCTGCTCTGCCATGGCATGGGCGTCGTCGAGCCGCAGCGCTTCGCTTCGCACGCCGGCTTCCTGGACTGGCTCTCAGCCGCGGGACTGCCCGTGGCGGAGCAGACGCGCTCGTTCGCCGAGCTCGACGGCGTGCGCGAGTTCATCGCCTACTGGGGGGAGCACCGCCACGACGCGAGCTACGAGCTCGACGGTGTGGTTGTGAAGATCGACGACCTCGGCCAGCAACGCCGGTTGGGTGCCACCAGCAGCGCCCCGCGCTGGGCGATCGCCTACAAGTACCCACCGGAGGAGCAGGAGACCGACCTGCTCGACATCGCGGTCAACGTGGGCCGCACCGGCAAGGTCACGCCGTTCGCGGTGCTCGAGCCGGTGCTCGTCGCGGGGTCGACCATCTCGCTCGCGACGCTGCACAACGAGGATCAGGCACGCCAGAAGGACGTGCGACCCGGCGACCGTGTCATCGTGCGCAAGGCGGGCGATGTCATCCCGGAGGTGGTGGGTCCCGTGCTCGCGCGGCGTCCACCCGAGGTGGAGGCCGCCGGCCGGTGGCCCATGCCGACGGACTGCCCGTTCTGCGGCGCGCCGATCGAGCGTCCGGAAGGCGAGGCCGCCAGCTACTGCACCAACCTCGACTGCCCGAACCGGCTGCTCGAGTCGCTCGCGCATTTCGCCGGCCGAGGCGGCATGGATATCGAGGGGCTCGGCTACAAGACCGCACAACAGCTCCTGGCCACCGGCCTCGTCACCGACTTGGCCGACCCCTACCGGCTCTCCGAGGAGTCGCTGCTCACGCTCGAAGGCTTCGGCGAGGTCAGCGCCCGCAACCTGCTCGAAGGCATCGAGCGTTCGCGTGCGCAGCCGCTGGAGCGGCTGCTCGTGGCGCTCAACATCCGCCATGTCGGCGGGACGGTTGCGCGTCTGCTGGCGCGGGCGTTCGGCACGATGGCGAATCTGCGAAGTGCCGAGACCGACGCCATCGCCGCCGTCGAGGGGGTCGGCCCGATCATCGCGGCCGCGGTGCGGGCCTTCTTCGACAACCCGCGCAACGCGCGGCTCATCGACGCGCTCGCCGAGCTCAGAGTCCGGATGGACACCGACGTGACCGAGGTGGCGACCACGCTCGCCGGTTGGACCGTTGTGCTCACCGGCGGTCTCGAGCACTTCACGCGCGACGAGGCGAAGCAGGCGGTCATCGATCGCGGCGGCAAGGTGACGTCAAGCGTGTCGAAGAAGACCTCGGCGGTCGTCGTCGGCACCGACCCGGGAACCAAAGCCGCGAAGGCCGCTGAGCTCGGGGTGCCAATGGTGGACGAGCGCGGCTTTCAGACGTTGCTGGAGACCGGCGAGCTGGCCGCGGGACAGGAGTCCCACGGCGCTGTCGCGCGTGGGGGCGCGACGCGCTAGCGTCGGACTCCACACAAGCCGGTCATCTCTTCCGGAGGACGCACCGTGTCCCTGACCCCCGACGACGTCCGTCACGTCGCGCAGCTGGCCCGTTTGGCGCTCACCGACGACCAGCTCGACGTGATGAGCGAGCAGCTCGGCGCCATCCTCGCCTACGCCGAGCAGGTCGCCGAGGTGGCGACGGCCGATGTCCCGGCGACCGGCCACCCGCTGCGGCTGGCCAACGTCTGGCGCGACGACGAGCCGCGCCCGTCGCTCTCTCCGCACGAGGCGCTCGCACCCGCCCCGGCGGCGGAGAACGGGCGCTTCCGGGTGCCCCGCATCATCGGTGAGCAGCCAGGTGCGCGGCCCCGCGAGGAGCCTGCGCATGGCTGAGGACAGCGCGCTGGCGACCAGCAGTGCCGCCGACCTGCTCGACCTGCTCGACCGGGGCGAGACCAGCGCGGTCGAGGTCACCCGCGCCCACCTGGAGCGGATCACCAAGACCGACGAGACGCTGAAGGCGTTCCTGACCGTGCTCGAGGACGACGCGCTGGCGCACGCCGCCGGGATCGATCAGCGCCGCAGCGCAGGTGAGCCGGTGGGGCCGCTGGCAGGCGTGCCGCTGGCGCTGAAGGACCTGCTGTGCACCCGGGGGATCCCCACGACCTGCGGCTCCCGGATACTCGCCGACTACCGGCCTCCCTACGACGCAGGCGTGGTGGAGCGGCTGCGCGAGGCCGACGCGGTCGTGCTCGGCAAGACCAACATGGACGAGTTCGCCATGGGTTCGTCGACGGAGAACTCTGCCTTCGCCGCCACCCGCAACCCGTGGGATCTGCAACGCGTGCCGGGTGGCTCCTCCGGCGGGTCGGCGGCCGCGGTGGCCGGCTTCCAGGCGACCGTCGCCGTCGGCACCGACACCGGCGGGTCGATCCGTCAGCCCGCCGCGTTGTGCGGGCTGGTGGGCATGAAGCCGACGTACGGGCTGGCCAGCAGGTACGGGCTCATCGCGTTCGGCTCCTCGCTCGACCAGGCCGGCCCGATCACCCGGACGGTCGAGGACGCGGCGCGGCTCTTCCAGGCGATGTGCGGCCACGATCCGCGCGACTCGACCTCGCTCACCGACCCGGTGCCCGACGTCATGACCGGGTTGAACCGGGGCATGGAGGGCCTGCGCGTCGGCGTGGTCACGGAGATGATGGGTGAGGGCATGGAGCCCGGCGTGCGCGCCCGGGTCGGCGAGGCGATCGACCGTCTGGAGCCGCTCGGCGCCGAGGTCGTCGAGGTCAGCCTGCCGCACGTCTCCTACGGTCTGCCCGCCTACTACCTGATCGCCCCGAGCGAGGCGTCGTCGAACCTCTCGCGCTACGACGGTGTGCGCTACGGGCTCCGCCTCGACGGAGGCGATACCGAGCAGATGATGGCCGCGACCCGCGCCGAGGGGTTCGGTCCCGAGGTCCAGCGGCGCATCATGATCGGGACCTACGCGCTCTCGGCCGGCTACTACGACGCCTACTACGCGCAGGCGCAGCGGGTGCGGACCCTGATCCTGCGCGATTTCGAGGAGGCGTTCGGGCGCTGTGACGTGCTGATCGGACCGACCTCGCCGTCGGTGGCGTTCGGCCTGGGAGAGAAGACCGATGATCCGCTGGCCATGTACCTGAACGACGTCTACAGCGTTCCCGCGAGCCTTGCGGGGCTGCCCGCGCTCTCGCTGCCCGCCGGGCTCGGCGAGCACGACCTGCCGGTGGGGGTGCAGCTCATCGCCGGTGTACTCGGCGAAGCGGTGCTTTTCCGGGCCGCCCGGGCGCTGGAGGCCGAGCTGGCCTTCGACGCGACGCCGCGCGGCGCGCACGCGCTGGACGCACCATGAGCGTCGAGAGCGTCAACAGCGTCGAGCAGGCCACCCGGTACGAGACCGTCATCGGTCTGGAGGTCCACGTCGAGCTCTCCACCGCCACGAAGATGTTCTGCGGCTGCGCGACGGACTTCGGCGGTGAGCCGAACTCCCGCACGTGCCCGGTCTGTCTGGGCCAGCCCGGCTCCCTGCCGGTGCCGAACCGCGCCGCCATCGAGTACGCCATTCGGCTGGGCCTGGCGCTCGGGTGTGAGATCGCGCCAGCGAGCCAGTTCCACCGCAAGAACTACTTCTATCCCGACATGCCGAAGAACTACCAGATCAGCCAGTACGACGTGCCGATCTGTCTGGGCGGCCACCTCGACATCACCGTGGAGGGCGAGACCCGGCGCATCGGCATCACGCGCGTGCACATGGAAGAGGACACCGGCAAGAGCCTGCACGTCGGCGAATCCGGTCGGATCCACGGCGCGGACTACTCGCTCGTCGACTACAACCGCGCCGGCATCCCGTTGCTCGAGGTCGTGAGCGAGCCCGACCTGCGCTCGGCGGAGGAGGCGCGCGCGTATCTCTCCGAGCTGCGCGCCGTCGTCCTCGCGCTCGGCATCAGCGACGCGAAGCTGGAGGAGGGCTCGATGCGCTGCGACGCCAACGTCTCGCTGCGCCCGGTCGGCCACACGGTCTTCGGCACCCGCGCCGAGATCAAGAACATGAACTCGCTGCGCTCGCTCGGCCGCGCGATCACCTACGAGGTCGAGCGCCAGACCGACCTGCTCCAGGCCGGCGAGGCGATCCGGCAGGAGACCCGCCACTGGGACGAGGACGGCGGCGTCACCCACACCCTCCGCGTGAAGGAGGGGGAGGAGGACTACCGCTACTTCCCGGATCCCGACCTGCTGCCGATCGAGCCGGCCGAGGAATGGATCACCTCGATCCGATCGACGTTGCCGGAGCTGCCGGCCAGCATCCGCGAGCGTCTGGTGGAGCAGCGAGGTCTGACGCCCGACCAGGCGGTGACGCTGGTCGAGACGGGGCTGCACGCGCGTCTGGATGAGGCGGCCGAGGCCGGCGCCGCGGCGGATCAGGCCGCGAAGTGGCTCGTCAACGAGGTGGCCGGGTGGGCCAACGAGCACGGCGTCGAGCCGACCGCGGCGCCCCTCTCGGGCTCCCACCTCGCCGAGCTGACCGCGCTCGTGGGCGATGGGACGTTGTCCACGAAGCTCGCCCGCCAGGTGCTGGAGGCCGTGCTGAACGGCGAGGGCGCCCCCCGCGCGGTGGTCGCGGAGCGAGGGTTGGAGCAGGTCAGCGACACGGGCGCGCTCGACGCGCTGGTGGACCAGGCGATCGCCGAGCAGCCCGACGCCGCCGAGCAGGTGCGCGCTGGGAACGAGAAGGCGATCGGCGCGCTGGTCGGTGCCGTCATGCGGGCCAGCCGGGGCCAGGCGAATCCGCAGTTGGTGAACGAGCTGCTGCGTGAGCGGTTGGTCAGTGGCTAAAGCGCGCTAGAGTGACGGACGGGGTCCGAGCTTCGGAGCGGGCCTTTGCACTGCCGTAGGTATGAGAGGATATGACCACGTGAGTTCCGTCATGCCGGAGGTCGCGGAGGACGTCCGGGGATCACCAGGAGAGCCGACCGCCCCCGAGTGTCTGATCGCGGTCAGTGCGGTGGTCGACGAGCTCCTCGCGGAGTTTCTCGACGGGCGCGTGCAGGCCCTGGCGGTCATGCACCCCGCTCTGGAGGCCATCGGCCGTGCTATCGCCGACTTCGTGGGCGCCGGTGGCAAACGGCTGCGACCGGCCTTCGTCTACTGGGGCCATCGGGCGACGGGCGCCGACCACGACGCCGCGGTGTACTCCGCGGCGGCGGCCTACGAGCTGCTGCATACCTTCGCGCTCATCCACGACGATGTCATGGACCGCTCCGCCGAACGCCGTGGGCATCCGACCGTGCACGAGGTGATGGCCACCACGCACGCGGTGGAGGGCCTCGTCGGCGACGCGAGCTGGTTCGGGATCGGAGGCGCGATCCTCGCCGGCGATCTCGCGTTCGTCTGGGCGGACCAGCTCTTCGACACCACCGCGGTCTCCCCGACGTTGCTGGAACGGGCGCGGGCGGTGTTCACCGAGCTGCGGGTCGAGGTGATGGCCGGCCAGTATCTGGATCTGCGCCTGTCGGGCATGGCCGACGCCGACGAGTTCGAGTCCCGCCGCGTGGCCCTGCTCAAGTCGGGGCGCTACACGGTGACGCGACCGTTGCAGCTTGGCGCGGCGCTCGGCGGCGGTGACGAGCGGCTCGACTCGGCGCTGCGCGCCTACGGCGACGCGACCGGGTTGGCGTTCCAACTGCGCGACGACGTCCTGGGTCTGTTCGGGGATCCGACGACGACCGGCAAGGGCCATCTCGACGATCTGCGCGAGGGCAAACGCACGGTGCTCATCCTGAAGGCGCTCGAGCTCTCGAAGGGAGCGGGCCGGCAGGTCCTCGAGCAGGCGCTGGGACGCCGCGACATCGACGAGCAGACCGCCAACCGCGCGCGCCAGGTGGTCGTCGAGTGCGGGGCGCTCGAGTCTGTCGAGCGGCTGCTGGTGCGGCAGGCCCAGACCGCGTACAGCGCGGTCAAGACGGTGCAGACCCCTGCTCGTCAGGCTCTCGAGGAGCTCGCCGACCTCGCCGTCTCGCGCGTGCTGTAGCGCCGCGCGGGCCATGACCTCGGAGACCATCGTCGTGGGGGCGGGCCTGGCGGGTCTGGCCGCCGCCATCCGGCTCGCCGCGGCGGGGGAGCGCGTCACGCTGGTTGAGCGCGGAGAGCGCCCCGGCGGGCGTGCGGGGCGCATCGAGCGCGACGGTTTCGCGTTCGACACCGGACCGAGCGTGCTCACCATGCCGGCGCTCATCGACGAGCTGTTCGCGCTCGCGGGGGAGCGCCTCTCAGACCACGTCGAGCTCCGCCGGCTCGACCCGGCCTACCGGGCCGTCTTTCACGACGGCTCCGAGTTGCTCATCCGTGGCGACGTCGAGGCGATGCGCGAGGAGGTACGGGCCGTCTGCGGAGCGGACGAGGCGGAGCGCTTCACGCGCTTTGCGACGCATCTGCGCAAGCTGTACGAGGCCGAGTACGCCACGTTCATCGACGCGAACTTCGACTCGCCGCTCGACCTGGCGCGCCCGCTCGCGCTGGCCCGGCTGATCCGTCTGGGCGGGTTCCGGCGCGTGTACCCGCTGGTCGCCAGCCACCTCAAGGACTGGCGCTTGCGGAGGATGTTCACCTTCCAGGCGATGTACGCGGGCATGAGCCCCTACGAGGCGCTCGGCGTGTACGCCGTCATCGCTTACATGGACGCGATCGCCGGAGTGTACTTTCCGATGGGCGGCGTCCACCGGGTCGCCGAGGCGCTGGCTGAACTCGCGCAACGGCTGGGCGTCGAGCTGCGTCTGCGGTGTGAGGTCGAACAGGTTGAGCTCGCCGGCGGCCGCGTCAAGGCGGTGCGCCTCACGGGAGGCGAGCGCATCGGCTGTCGGAACGTCGTGCTGAACCCCGACCTGCCGATCGCCTACCGGGAGCTGCTGCCGCCGGAGCTGACCCCGCGCCGGGTGACCCGCCTGAAGTACTCGCCGTCGTGCGTGGTCGTGCATCTCGGCCAGGACCGCCCGTTCGACAGCGCCGCGCATCACAACATCCACTTCGCGGCCGACTACGAGGCGTCCTTCGATGACCTGTTGGCCGGGCGCATGCAGCGCGACGCGTCGTGGTTCCTCACCGTGCCGACCGTCACCGATCCCGCGCTGGCGCCGACCGGGGGCGGGGTCGGGTTCTACCTCCTGCCCGCGCCGAACCTGAACGGCGCCCCGCTCGCCTGGGACGCGCAGGCGCCCCGCGAGCTGGTGACCGCTCAACGCCGCATCACCGAGGCGGGCTACGGTCCCGTGGCCGAGCACACGGTCACGAGCGAAGTGGTGACCCCGCTCGACTGGCGCCGCCAGGGCATGGTCGCCGGGACGCCCTTCGCCGCGAGCCACCACTTCGGTCAGACCGGGCCGTTCCGGCCGCGCAACCGCGCCCGGGGTGCCGAGGGGCTGTTCTTCGCGGGCTCCGGCACCACCCCGGGCGTGGGCGTGCCGATGGTGCTGCTCTCCGGCAAGCACGCCGCCCAGCGGGTGCTCGCACGTCGGGAGGGCGCCCGGAGCGTCACAGCGGTGGCCCCGTGAGCGCCGCCGCGGGGGAGTACCGTCACCCCGACCCGTCCGCGACGATCGTGGGGCGCGGGCTCGCCGGCCACGAGGGCCCGGTCGACCTGGCCACCAGCTACGAGCTGTGCCGCAGGCTGAACGCCGCGCACGGGCGCACCTACTACTTCGCCACGCGCTTCCTGCCGGCGCGCAAGCGCCCCCATGTCCATGCGCTGTACGGCTTCGCCCGCTACGCCGACGATCTCGTCGACCACCTCGACCTCTCCTGGTCGCCGGCGCGCCGCCGCGCCGAGCTCGAACGCTGGACCGCCCGCTTCCTGACCGACCTGGAAGCGGGCGCCAGTGACGAGCCGATCCTCAAAGCTGTGGTTCACACGGTGCGCACCCTCGGGATCGCGCACGAGGATCTGGCCGCGTTCCTGCGCTCCATGGCCATGGACCTCACGGTCACCCGCTACGAGACCTACGAGGAGCTGTCGGTCTACACCTACGGCTCAGCAGCCGTCATCGGCTCGATGATGCTGCCGGTCCTGGAGCCCACCTCTCCCGCCGCCCGCGAGCCGGCCATGGCGCTCGGGGTTGCCTTCCAGCTCACGAACTTCCTGCGCGACGTCGCCGAGGACCACACTCGGGGACGCATCTACCTGCCGCTGGAGGACCTCGCGCGCTTCGAGGTCGACGAGCGGCAGCTCGCGGCCCGCCGCATGACCCCGTCGCTGCGCAGGCTCATCGCCTTCGAGGCGACCCGCACTCGCGAGCTCTACCAGCGCGCCGAGGCCGGCTGGGCGCTGCTGCCGCCCACCAGCCGGGCGTGCATCCGGATCGCCCACCATCTCTACGCAGAGATCCTCGACCGGCTGGAGGCGCAGGACTGGGACGTCTTCTCCCACCGCGCCAGCGTGCCGCCCCGCCGCAAGACCTGGGTGGCCGCGCGCGAGCTGGCCCGCACGAGCATCTGGGGTCGGATGAATGGCGGGGGGACCGTGCGAGGCAAGTCTTGAAGCGCCGCGGCGAAGTCTGTATGGCCGTAGACGAAGACTTCGACGGCAGCGTCTACGCTTGGGGCTACTGGGCAGATGACGCAGGGAAGTTCCTCGAGCAGATGCCCGAGGGGCTCACCGAGCGGCAGGCGGTCGCGTGGGGACGCGAACGCGCGCCTGCTGTCAGGATCCGCCCGCTGGGCTCGGACTATCTGTGGGCGTGCGACGGCGCTTCCCCGCCGGACGCCGAGGTCGTCGGGCTGTGGGATGAGAGGTTCGGCGGTCGGGCGGCTGGGTCTGTCTGACCGTCGTGTGGATGGAGACGGCCCCGGATACTCTTCCCTCGCGAGCTCGTCCTCCGGTCACGCGACCCACCGGCTCAAGGGTGCGTGGCGATGCGACGTGGGGCGCGGATGCGCACTGCGTCGTCGCCTCTGCTCTGTGAAGACCGTCCGTCCGCGCGAGGCGGGTTAGAAGGGGTCGGCGGGGTCAAGCTCGACGACGGTTCCCGACGCGCTCGCGGTGGGCGCGCTGTCGAGCGCCGTCGCGGCCGGTGACGGTGTTCGTCGCCGGCGGGGTCTTCGGGGTGGCGGTGGGGCGCGCAGGGTGCGTTCGGCTCTGGCGTGGGTGTGCAGGGTGGTCTGGCAGCGTTGGATGGTGAGGCTGGCGTCGTCGGGGTCGAGGGTGAGTCGCCAGCCGTGGTCGTGCACCGCCCGGTGAT
>JBBSMR010000058.1:0-18844 GCA_038233095.1 Euzebyales bacterium | reverse complement strand
CCTGTGGGTTACGCTGCACTCCCAAGGTGACGTCCTCTCTCCTCGACCGATGATGCTTCGACACCACCATCGTCGCAGGTCAGAGGGCGTTTCCTTGGCAACCGGCGCAGCCTCACGACGCCCCGCTATGAAGAATCGGGGTTAGCGCTTCACCGCGCCTGGCGGCGCGTTCGGGATGATGAGAGGGTGCTCGGGGATCAGTCCGCGTGCCTCTCGGTTGCTCCCAAAAGTTGCATACAGTGACAAAAAAGGTGTGGCCTGAAGGCGATTCGCGGTGACGGATGGAGAGGCGCCGAGCGGTGCTGGCTGGCGGCTAGCCGCCAGCGCCGCCACCGCCCCCGCCGTTGCCACCGCCGCCATTGCCGCCGCCCCCCTCGTCGGCGGGCGGCTCGTCGGCGGGCGGCTCGTCGGCGGGCGCCTCATCGGCTGGTGCGTCGTCGCCGTTCTGAGGTTCGTCGGCCTGGTCATCGTTGGCCGGCTTCTTCGGCTTCGGGGGTGGAGGTGGCGTGCCGTCGGAGACGCCGATGCTCACCGACTCACCGGGGTGCAACGACGCCCCCGGCTCGGGTGACTGCCAGAGCACGGTGCCGACCGGTTCGGCCGAGTCGACCGTGACCTGACTGGCGACCAGACGGGCCTGGCTGAGGGCGTAGAAGGCGTCCCCTGACGAGCCGTAGCGGACGTCGGGCACGGTGACGAACTCGTCGGCGAAGACGTCCTCGACCGATCCGTCAGGCTCGGGCCACTGCCTCGGCTCGCGGTTCTGGAGCACCTCGCTCATGTAGTCCTGCCACAGCGGCGCGGCGAACCCGCCTCCGGTGGCGCCCGGCATGACGATCTGCCCTTCGGGATAGCCCACCCAGACAGCAGTCGACATGATGGGCGTGAAGCCGACGAACCAGGCGTCCCACTGATTCTGGGTCGTCCCCGTCTTGCCGGCGACGGGCCAGCCGGAGATCGCGGCGGCCGTCCCTGTCCCAGACTGGACGTTGCCCTCGAGAATGTCGACCAGCGTCGCGTTCACCGCGGACGGCAGCACCTGCCTGGAGCGGCTCTCGTGCTTCAAGATCACCCGCTTGTCACGCACGACGTTGTCGATCAGGTACGGCTTGACGTACTCGCCGTTGTTGGCGAACGTGCCGTATGCGGAGGCCATCTCCAACGGTGTGACACCGTAGCGCAGCCCACCCAGCACGAGAGACGGGCCCCGAAACTCCGGCCCCCCGAAGGCGGCGCCGATGTTGACGCCCAGCTCACGGGCGAGCGACACGGCGTTGTCGAAGCCGACGAGCTGCACGAGCTGGGCGTAGAACGTGTTGGCGCTCTGGTACGTCGCCTGGCGCAGATCGAGGTCGCCGTAGCTGGCGCCGCCGTAGTTGCTGACGGTCCACAGCTCACCCGGCAGCTGATATTCCTGCGGGCTGCTGGCCGACAGCGTCATGCCTTCGGGGAAGCCCTGACGCAGCGCCTCGGCGAGGACGAACGTTTTGAACGCACTGCCCGGCTGGCGACGGCCCTGCGTGGCGAGGTCAAACTTGTCGTCGTTGAACTCCCGGCCGCGCGCGGCCGCGAGGATCTTGCCGTTGCGTGGGTCGACCGAGGCGATCGCCGCGGTCGGTCCGGGTGAGCCGGGGTAACGCGCCTCAATGGCGGCGCGCGCCTGCTCCTGGCGCAGGGGCTCGATGGTCGTGTGGATCTCCAGACCGCCGCTGAAGAGACGCTCGATGCGCTCCTCGCGGGTGGCGCCGAAGCGCGGGTTGCTGAAGAGCTCACGTTTCACCATCTCAACGACGAATGGCTCGCGAACGATGGTGTTGCGCGCCTTGCGAACCCGGAGCGGCTGGGCGAGGAGCTGTTTCAGCTTGTTCGGGCGCAGCAGGCCACTGTCGCCCATCTCGACGAGGATGGCGTCGCGGCGCGCCTTCACCTCGTCGGGATTCACGCGGGGGTTGAGGAAGATGGGCGAGCGCACGATGGCCGCGAGCATCGCGGTCTGGTCGATGCGCAGCTTCTGCACACCCGAACGGAAGTACTCCTGCGCGGCGGCCTGGATCCCGTACGCGCCCGAGCCGAAATAGACCTGATTCAGGTAGCGCTCGAGCAGCTTGCTCTTCACGTAGCGCTTCTCGAGCGCCATGGCGTAGAAGAGCTCATCGAACTTGCGCTCCAAGGTCACCTCGTCACCGACGAAGTTCATCTTGGCGAGCTGTTGGGTGATGGTCGAACCACCCTGCTCGACGTTGCGGGCTCGCAGGTTCGCAAAGGTCGCTCGGGCGATGCCCTCGAGGTCATAGCCCTCGTGCTCGAAGAAGCGCTTGTCTTCCGCTGCGAGGACCGTCAGCCAGACCCGCTTGGGGATGCGCTCGAACGGCACGTACTCACGATCGATCTCGTCGTGCAGCACCGTGAGCAGGCTGCCGTCGGCGGCGTAGACGTAGGAGCGCTCGGAGAGCGTGGACAGCCGGGCATCTTCTGGCAGTGCGAGCGCGACGTCCATCGAGCTCTGCAGCTCCTCGCCGACCCGGGGGACGACCGCGGCGGCCACCAGTACCAATCCGAGAATCCCCGCGAGCGCGCCCACGCTCACTCCCGCGGCCTTCACGACCCAAGGCCGTCGGTCCTCACGCAAGGGGGGCAGGGTCGAGGGCGCGAACGCCAGCGCCTTGCGCCTGGATGGAGGGGCCTCGGGCTTGGCCTCGCGACGGCTCGGCTCACCACGCAACGCGTGGGCCGTCCGGCCGGCCACTGCGGTGACCCGCCTGCTTGTCTGAGCGGTCGCCCGACCGACCGAGTCCGCGGTTCGCCGCAACGCCGGCGCCCCGAGGGAGCGCGGCGTCGGTTGCGCGTCAGGCTCGGGGGCGGCTGCTCCTGGGCGACGGGTGAAGCGGCGGCGCACGCCGGGCAGCGCCACTCCGGTTGACCACCACCATGTTCGACGGGCCTCCGACACGACAGTGGGGATCGCCACCCGCCGTGCCCACCCGCCGCTGGCGCGGGCGGCCGGGACGAGTTGTTCCGAGGCGCCGCGCCGGAGTCCCCGCACGGGCGTCACCACAGCCTTCACGAGGGCGCTCCCGATGGTGCGCGTCAGCTCCATCAGCACGGCGAGCACGAGCACGAGCGCATCAGCGCGCTCGCCAGAGCGCCCGCGCGGAGCATCGCCGGTCGGGGAGTCGTGTTCGGGAGGTGCTTGTTGGGTCATCGCCGCCTGGAGCTTGGTCGTCGAGCGTGGAGACTGGATCGATTTCGTCACCGTTGGCGAACAGGACCGTAGCAGTGCCGACGCGCCTGAGGTGGGAACAGTCCCCGTCGCCATGGTGCCAGGTCACCGAGTGCGCGTCAGCGCAGAAATAGTATCTATCCGTCGTCCGCGTGTCTTGGTCGTGTCGGCGCACCCCAGCCAGCGCTTGAGGTCGGAGAGGCACCATGGTCAAAGGAGCGCCATGATCGAGCGTACCGAGCGGCTGCTCAACCTTGTGATTGCGCTGCGGGAGACCCGTCGCCCGTTGGCCGCCGAAGAGATCCGCACGCGCGTCGCCGGATACGCTCACGATGATCTCCTCGCCTTCCGCCGGATGTTCGAGCGTGACAAGTCCGACTTGCGCCGGTTGGGCGTGCCGATTGAGACCCTGCCGCTCTCGCGCTGGGACGAGACACCGGGATACCGCATCGATCCCGCCCGCTACGACCTTCCCGCCATCGAGCTCGAACCTGATGAGCTCACGGGGCTGGCGTTGGCGGCGCAGGCGGCTGGTCTGGCCGACGAGGTGCGGGGCGCGTTGCGCAAGCTGGAGATCGACACCGGTGTCGCCGTCGACGCTCACGATGCTCACGATCTGGGGCCGCAGCCCGTCGGGCTCGATCTGCAGGCGCCCCACCGTGCGGAGCTGATGGAAGCCCAGCTCACGCTCACGACGGTGGTGTTCCGCTACGCACCGGCCGACGGCTCCGCGGCGCGACGGCGCGTGGACCCGCATGGGTTGGTGCATCGCGGCGGGCGGTGGTATCTCGTCGGTCACGACCATGACCGCGACGCGACGAGGGTCTTCCGGTTGGACCGCATCACCGGCCCAGTTCGGGCCGCCAGCGAGCCCGGCGGGTTCGCACCGCCTGTCAAGGAGGTGCGCGCGAGCAGCGTCGTGCCGGCACCGGAGGAGGAGCCGGTCGTCGCCACGGTGACCGTCGTCGAGGAGCTGGCGTGGCTGGTGGCGCGGCGCGCGCGTGGAGGCGGCACGCCAGGCGAGGACGGTTGGATCCGCTACGAGCTCGCGCCCGCGGATCCCGAGGAGCTGCTCGGTTGGCTCTGCGCGCACGGCGACCAGGTGCGGCTGCTCTCACCTGCACCGCTGCGCGCCCGGCTGGTGGCTCGGCTGCGCGCGGTCGTGGCGATGACGGTCGCATGAGCGTCGCCTCGCCGCTGGAACGCCTTGAGCGGGTGCTCGCGATGGTGCCCTGGCTGCTCGAGCACCCCGCCACACCCCTGGATGAGCTCGCGCAGCGCTTCGAGACGACGCGCGAGCAGATCGCCGCGGATCTGGACATCCTCGGCTACTGCGGGCTTCCCGGGTACGGCGGTGGTGATCTCGTGGAGGTGGTCATCTTCGGTGATCTCGTGACCGTACGCATGGCGGACTTCTTCGCCCGGCCACTCCGGCTCTCCGTGCGCGAGGCCGTCACCCTGCTGCTGGCCGCGCGGGCGCTCAGCGCCGTGGGAGAGGTGCCAGGGGCGCTGCATCGGGCCATCGAGCGACTGGAGGAGCTGCTCCAGGCCGAACCGGAGGTCGCCGGAGAGATGCGGGTGGCGCTGGATGTGAGGCCGGAGGACGATGAGCTGCTCGCGCGCCTTCGCGTCGCGGTGCGTGCGCGGCGGGTCGTTCGGGTGCGGTACCGCTCGGCGAGCCGTGAGCAGACGCGCGAACGAGCCGTCGAACCGTGGGCCGTCGTGACCGCGGGCGGCGCCTGGTACCTGCAAGGTTGGTGCCGTAGCGCCGCGGGCCGCCGGGACTTCCGGCTTGATCGGATCGCCGACGCCGAGCTCACCGACGAGGTGCTCCCCAGGCCCCCGGAAGCGCCGCGTCCCGTCGCCTACGAGCCGAGGGAGGGCGACCTGGAGGTCGTTCTCGACGTGGACGACGTCGCCTGGTGGCGCTTCGAGCCGCTCGTCCTCGACGCGGTCGAGGAGCGGTCCGGGCATCGACGCGTCACGCTGCGCACCCCCGCGCCGCTGTGGCTGGCCAGGGCTGTCCTGCGGGCCGGTCCGGCGGTCCGCGTCGTCACGCCGAAGTCGCTCCGCCTCCGGGTGCACGAGTTGGCGTCGGCCGCCTTGGGCCACTACGAGCCAACGACCGACGGGCCAGACGAGCCCTAAAGGGATCGTGAACCGGGTCGAGAAGAACACGAGAGAACAGCAAGAGGGTCACGAGCCCGGTAGACGGAGGCGACCACGGCGATGACGACGATCAAAGCGACCTGCCCCTCGTGCGGCGAGGTCTGTCTCACCCCCGACGACATCGAGCTGCGCGTCGATCCCGATGGTGTGCTCGACGACTACTACGCGTTCCTCTGCTCGGACTGCCTGCAGGTGATCCGCAAGCCGGCGGACGACCGCATCGTGCGACTGCTCGCGTCCGGCGGCGTGCCGGTGCTGGAGCATGACGAGCGCCGCCAGCCTCGTCCGCGCTTCGAGGGGCCGCAGCTCACTCACGACGACCTGCTGGACTTCCACACGCTGCTCGCAGGCGATGGCTGGTTCGACGAGCTGGAAGGCCTCGTGCGCGGCTAGCGTCGCCGGGCTCTACGCTGGCGGTCCCCAACGCTGGAGGACCGTCATGGGAGAGCTCGTATGAGCGGCTTGCTGATCGCCGTGATCGTCGCGGTCGTGCTTGCGGCCGTGCTGCTCCTGGCCGCCGTGCGCATCGTGACCGAGTACGAGCGGGCTGTCATCTTCCGCCTCGGCCGGGTGCTGGGCGGCGCAAAGGGACCGGGGCTCTTCCTCATGGTCCCGTTCGCCGACCAGATGCGGAAGGTCTCGCTGCAGATCATCACCTCGGACATCCCGCCTCAGGACATCATCACCCGCGACAACGTGACCGTCAGGGTGAACGCGGTCACCTATTTCCGCGTCGTCGACCCGGTGCGTGCCGTCGTCGACATCCAGAACTACGCCTACGCGACCAGTCAGATCGCCCAGACGACGCTGCGCAGCATCATCGGGCAGGTCGACCTCGACCAGGTGCTCACCAACCGCGACGAGCTGAACGACCGCCTGCAGACGATCATCGACGAGGAGACCGACCCGTGGGGGGTGAAGGTCACCAACGTCGAGATCAAGGACGTTGAGCTGCCCGAGACCATGCGCCGGGCGATGGCGCGTCAGGCCGAGGCCGAGCGTGACCGCCGCGCCAAGGTGATCCACGCTTTGGGCGAGAAGGAGGCGGCCCAGGCGCTGAGCGAAGCTGCCGTCGAACTGGAGCAGCACCCGGCCGCCATGCAGCTGCGGCTGCTCTCCACCATGACCGAGGTGGCCGCGGAGCGGAACTCCACCCTCATCTTCCCGGTGCCCGTCGAGCTGCTGCGTTTCTTCGATACACAATCTGCCCCCAATCGGGCCACGGGCAGTTAGACTCGTTCGAGACCGCGAACGGGGCCCGGACACCCACCCCACGGCTCGCGACCTGGTTCGACCGGAGGTTCCCATGGAGACCCTGCTCGCCCTCAGTCCACCCATCGGCGTGGAATGGATCGTGATCCTGCTCGTACTCGTCCTGCTCTTCGGCGCGAAGAAGCTGCCGGAGCTCGGCGGTTCGGTGGGCAAGAGCATCCGCAACTTCAAGCAGGGCATCGAGGAGGGCAAGGATGACGAGAGTCCGACCTCGTCGGCGTCCGCGAGCTCCTCGGAGACCGGAGAGAACGTCGGCTCGCGCCCCCGCGACCAGGCTTAGAGCGCGCGCGGCACCGAACCCCCAGCACGCGCACCGGTGACGACGGAGGAGCTCGCCGCCGGAGAGATGTCGCTGTTCGATCATCTCTCCGAGCTCCGTTCGCGGCTGTTCAAATGCGCGGTGGCGATCACGATCGGTTTCGCCGTCGGGTTCGTCGTGCGCGAGCAGATCCTCTTTCTGCTGCGCGAGCCCTACTGTGATCTGCCGGCCGCGATCCGCTCCGGCGCCAACTCGCTCGCCCCCGACCAGGCCTGCCCTCTGATCGTGCTGCGGGTCATGGACGGGTTCTTCATCAGCATGAAGGCCGCAAGCATCGTCGCGGTCCTCGTGGGCGGGCCCGTCACCGCGTACCAGATCTGGCGCTTCGTGACCCCGGGCCTCCGTCCGGTCGAGCGCCGCTACGCGATCCCCTTCCTGCTGGCGAGCTTCGTGCTGTTCACCGCGGGGGCGGTCTTCAGCTTCTACCTGCTGCCCCAGGCGCTGGCGCTGCTGCTCTCGTTCGCGGGCGAGGGCATCGCCCCCGTGCTCGGCGCGAACGAGTACCTCTCCTTCATCATCTTCACGATGCTCTCGTTCGGCGTGGCGTTCGAGTTCCCGCTCATCCTCTTGATGCTCATCCTGGCCGGGGTCGTCGGCCCGAACGGACTGATCACCTACCGTCGGCACGCGATCTTCGGCATCTTCGTGGCCGCGGCGGTCATCACTCCGACCGGTGATCCCATCACCATGTCGGCGATGGCGGTGCCGCTCTACCTGTTCTACGAGATCTGCGTGGTCGTCGCGAAGGTGGTCGAACGCCGCCGCCGTCGGCGCGCCGCCGTCGCCTGAGTGCCCCGCCCGACACGTGGCGCATACGCTGGCCTTGTGTCCACTGACCTGATCAGCGCCTTCGCGGACGGCTACAGCTTCGCGCTCGACGACTTCCAACTGCGCGGCATCTCGGCGCTGGCCGATCACCGGTCGACGTTGGTGGCCGCGCCGACGGGAGCGGGCAAGACGGTGGTCGGCGAGTACGCGGTCTTCCAGGCTCTGCGTCAGGGCGGCAAGTGCTTCTACACGACCCCCATCAAGGCGCTGTCGAACCAGAAGTACGCCGATCTGTGCGCGCGCTACGGGTCCGATCAGGTGGGCCTGCTGACCGGCGACAACAGCGTGAACGGCGAGGCAGGCGTGGTCGTGATGACCACCGAGGTGCTGCGCAACATGCTGTACGAGGCGTCCTCCACGCTGGTCGGTCTGCACGCCGTGGTGCTCGACGAGGTGCACTACTTGGCCGACCGCAGCCGCGGAGCGGTCTGGGAGGAGGTCATCATCCAGCTTCCGCCCAGCGTCCAGCTCGCCTGTCTCTCCGCCACGGTCTCCAATGCCGAGGAGTTCGGCGCATGGCTCACGCAGGTGCGCGCCGTCTCGGCCGAAGACGAGCGCGCCGCGTGCGACGTGGTCATCACCGAGCGCCGTCCGGTCCCGCTCGACCATCACTACGCCGTGAACGACCGGCTCTACCCGACGTTCCGCACAGGAGCGCGGGTCGCCGGTGACAGCTCGAATCAGGCGAAGGCGCGTGAGCGGCAGGCGCAGCGAGCCCGCTCTGGCGCCCCGAATCCCGAGGTGCTCATGCTCGAGCGCCGGTCGGGGCCGTCCAACCGGTACTCCCGGCGTGGCCGCCCCCAGCAGACCGGCGTCCGGCTGCGCCCGCCGCGTCGCAGCGAGCTCGTGCGCGAGCTGCGCAGGCGCAAGTGGCTGCCCGCCATCGTCTTCGTCTTCAGCCGCGCGGGTTGCGACGCCGCCGTCGGACAGCTCCTCGACGACGGCGTCCGGCTGACCACCCCGCACGAGCAGGCGGCGATCCGCGCCGTGATCGACGAGCGCGTGGCGGGGCTTGATCCCGAGGATCTCGACGTCCTCGGCTACGGACGGTGGGCCACCGGGCTGGAACATGGCATCGCCGCGCACCACGCGGGCATGGTGCCGACCTTCAAGGAGACCGTCGAGCAGCTCTTCGTGCGCGGTCTGGTGAAGGCCTGCTTCGCCACCGAGACGCTCGCGCTCGGGATCAACATGCCCGCGCGCACCGTCGTGATCGAGCGCCTGGAGAAATGGGACGGCCAGCAGCACACCCTGCTCACGCCCGGGCAGTTCACCCAGCTCACCGGGCGGGCGGGCAGGCGCGGTCTCGACACCGTCGGGCACGCCATCGTGTCCTACCAGCGCGACATCGACTTCCCCACGGTGGCTTCGCTCGTCGGTCGCCGCACCGAGCCGCTGCGCTCGAGCTTCGCCCCGTCCTACAACATGGCCGTCAACCTGCTGCGGCGACACGACCGTGCCGAGGCCGTGCGGCTGCTGGCCCGGTCCTTCGCCCAGTTCCAGATCGACGGAGGGGTCGCGACCGACGAAGAGCGCATCCGCACGAACCGCGAGGCGCTCGCCGGCTACGAGCAGAACCTGCACTCGGAGCGCGGTGACTTCACCGAGTACTGGGCGCTGCGCAAGGGGCTCTCACGGCGCGAGTCCGAGGCGGCGCGGGAGCGGCGCGAGCGTTCGTCCGGCGCGGTGATCCAGGCGTTGGCCGGCCTCTCCGAGGGCGATGTGGTGGCGTTGCCCCGTGGCGGGCGCCGCCCCGATCTGGCCGCCATCGTGGGCACGAACATGACGCGCGACGGCACCCCGCTCGTCTCGGCGGTGACCGAGGACCGGCGCCTGGTGCGCATGGGGCCGCGCGAGTTCACCACACCACCGCGTACGGTGGGCTGGGTGCGGCTGCCGCACGCCGGCGGGCCCCGGCAGTCGGCCTACCGCAAGACGGTTGCGGGGGCGCTGCGACAGGTCGAGGTGGAGGACGTCGGCCGTCAGCGGCACCGGGTCGAGGTCGACCATGAGGCGCGCGGGGAGGTGGAGCGCCTCCGTCAGGCGCTGCAGTCCCATCCCGTCCACACCGACCCCGAGCTCGAGACCATCCAGACGTGGGCTCGCCGTCACGAGGAGCTGCTCGCCGGCACGGAGCGGCTCGAGCGCCAGGTCCGCCGGCGCACCGGCTTGCTCGTGCGCCAGCTCGATCGCATCGTGGGCGTTCTCTCCGACCTCGGCTACCTCTCCGACGAGCGGCCGACGGCCATTGGCCTGCAGCTCGCCGGGCTGTACGCCGAGACCGACCTCGTGCTCGCGGAGTGCCTGCGGCGCGGTGAGCTCGAGGACTTGGACGCCGCCTCGCTGGCGGCCGTGGCGAGCATGTTCGTGTACACCACCCGGCTGAAGGATCCGCCGGAGCCCGTCCCGCCGACCGGCGCGATCGCGCGCGCGGTGGATGCCGTGTTCGAGGTCTGGGACGGCGTGGTCCGTCGGGAGGAGACGGCGGGCCTGCCCCTCACCCGCGCTCCCGATGCCGGTTTCGTAGAGACGACGTGGCGCTGGGCGCAGGGGGAGGAGCTGGACGAGGCGCTCGGCGAGAGCGGCATGACCGCCGGCGACTTCGTGCGCACGACGAAGCAGGTGGCCGACCTGCTGCGCCAGATCGCAGCGGTGACAGACAGACCGCTGGCCGCCTCGGCGCAGCGGGCCAGCCGCTCGGTGGTCCGCGGCGTCGTGGCCTACACGGGACTGGAGTAGCGCGTGAGCGACCTCGCCGGAGTCCCGCCCGAGCCGCCCGTGCCGCCCGTGCTGACCGGTCCGCTCCGGTTGATCGTCAACCCGAAGGCCGGTGCGGGAGGGATGCGCGCCCGGGCGCTCGCGCTCACCGCCGCCCTGGACGAGCACGGCGCTGACTTCGATGTCGTCGAGAGCGCCGGCAAGCACCACGCCGGGGAGCTGGCCCGCACAGCACTCGACGAGGGGCTGCGCCGGCTGGTCTGTGTCGGAGGCGACGGCACGCTGCACGAGGTGGTGAACGGCATGTTCGACGAGCGGCGTCCGGTGGCGCCCGACGCCGTGCTCGGCGTGTTCGGCGCGGGCAGCGGCTGCGATTTCGTCCGCACCTTCGGCCTCGACCTGTCCGCCAAACGCATCGCTGACCACCTGCTCGGGCCGCACCACATGACGATCGACGTCGGCGTGGCCAGCTTCCACGACCGGCACGGCCAGCCCCGCGAGGAACTGTTCGTGAACGTCGCCCAGGTCGGCTACGGCGGGCATGTCGTGCGCACCGCAGCCCGGCTGCCCCGGCGGCTCGGACGGCTGCGCTACCTGCTCGGTGCGTGGCGGGGCATTCTCGCCGTCGAGAAGCAGACGACGCCGGTCGCGGTCGATCACACGACCCGCGAGCTTGGTGTGGTCGATCTGGTCGCGGCCAACTGTCAGTTCTTCGGCGGCGGTATGAAGGTGGCACCCCGGGCCCTGCCCGACGACGGCAAGCTGAACGTGCTCGTCTTCACGGGTGAGCGCGGTCAGGTCTTCGGCCTCACCACCAAGCTCTTTCAGGGCGAGCATCTGCCGCACCCGGCGATCACCGAGTGGCAGTCCTCCACCGTCTCGATCGCCCCGGAGAGCCCGATGCCGGTCGAGGCCGACGGGGAGCTGCTCGGGTTCACGCCCGCGTCGTTCAGCCTGATGCCACAGTCGCTCACCCTCAAGATCTAGGAGCCTGCTCATGACGTCCCCGCCGCGCGGTCTGGAGCGCGCGCTTGACGACGCCGAGGTCGCCGCCCTGCTGGTCGGCCCCGGCGCGGACCTGCGCTACCTCACCGGGTACCTGGCTCTGCCGCTCGAACGCCTCACCCTGCTCGTGGCCCGGGCGGACGGGCGGCACACCTTGGTCGTACCGACGTTGGAGCGGGCGCGCGCCGAGGCCGCCGGGCTCGACGAGCGGGTCGCTCTCGTCGACGTCGGCGAGACCGACGATCCCTTCGCCGTCGTGTCCGACGCGCTCGGCGCAGCCGGCTTGGGCCGTCTGGCGGTCGGTGACCGCTTGTGGGCCAGCTTCCTGCTCGGTCTGCAGGCCGCGCTGCCACACGCCTCCTGGCTCCGCGCCTCGACGATCACGCGGGAACTGCGGATGCGCAAGAGGCCCGACGAGCTCGAGGCGCTCCGGCGCGCCGGAGCGGCGATCGATCGGGTGCACGCCCGTGTCCCCGGTTTCCTGCGGCCGGGTCGGACCGAGGTCGAGGTGGGCCGCGACATCGCCGATGCCATCCTCGACGAGGGTCACGAGCACGTCGCGTTCGTGATCGTCGCATCCGGCCCGAACGGCGCGTCGCCGCACCACGAGACCTCCGACAGGGTGCTCGAGGTGGGGGATCCTGTCGTCGTCGACATCGGCGGGGTGCTCGACGGCTACGGCTCGGACTGCACGCGCAACTATCTGCTGGGGCCGCTGCGTGACGCACCCGCGGGATATGAGGAGGCGCACGCGGCGCTGGAGGCCGCGCAGCGGGCCGCGGTCGACGCGGTGCGCCCCGGCGTCACGGCCGAGGCGGTCGACGCCGCGGCGCGCGACGTGCTGACCGACGCCGGCTACGGCGAGGCCTTCATCCACCGGACCGGTCACGGCATCGGCCTAGAGGAGCACGAGGAGCCGTACATCGTCGCCGGCAACGAGCTGGTGCTCGAGGAGGGCATGACCTTCAGCATCGAGCCGGGGGTGTATCTGCCCGAACGGTTCGGGCAGCGCATCGAGGACATCGTGGCGGTGACCGGCGACGGCGTTGAGCGGCTGAACACCGGTGGGCGGGCGGTCGCGGTCGTGGAGATCTGATGCACCATCACAGCGATGAGGAACGGGAGCTGTTGGGGCTGGTGCGCTCCTTCGCCGCCGAGCGGGTCGCACCGCGTGCCGCGGAGGACGAGCGCGCCGGCAGGTTCCCCCGCGACCTCTTCGACCAGCTCGCCGGCATGGACCTCACCGGGCTGCCCTTCGCGCCTGAGCAGGGCGGCTCCGGCGTGCCCTTCGGGGTCTATCTGGAGGTGGTGGAGGAGCTCTCGCGCGCCTGGCTCGCGGTCGGGCTCACGCTCTCGGTGCACACGCTGGCCACCTGGGCGGTGGCGACCTTCGGCGGCGAGACCGTCCGTGCCGACGTGCTGCCCCGGCTGGTCGCGGGGGAGTGGCTCGGCGCCTACGCGCTCTCCGAGCCCGGCAGCGGCTCCGACGCGGCGGCCCTGACCACACGGGCGGTGCGCGACGGCGACACCTGGCGGCTGACGGGGACCAAAGCCTGGGTGACCCACCAGGGCGAGGCCGACTGTTACGTCGTCATGGCTCGCACAGGCGAGCCCGGACCGGAGGGCATCAGCGCCTTCCTCGTGCCCGCCGACGCTGAGGGGCTCTCGTTCCCGGAGCGGGAGCACAAGATGGGCATGGCCGCCTCGCCGACCGGTCAGCTCGTGCTCGACGAGGTCGGTGTGCCGGCTGACCATCAGCTCGGCGAGTCCGGCGACGGCTTCGCGACCGCTATGAGGGCTTTGGACTCGGGCCGCCTCGGCATCGCCGCGTGCGCCGTCGGCCTCGGCCAGGCGGCGCTCGACGCGGCGCGCTCCTACGCCGACGAGCGGGTGCAGTTTGGCCGGCCGATCGCGGACTTCCAAGGGGTCGCGTTCATGCTGGCCGACATGGCAACGGGAGTCGAGGCGGCGCGGGCGCTCACCCGCTCGGCCGCGTCGTTGCGCGACGCGGGCCAGCCATTCGGTGTCCGCGCGGCCATGGCCAAGCTCTTCGCCACGGACACGGTCATGCGCGTCGCCACCGACGCCGTGCAGGTGCACGGCGGCTACGGCTACACGACCGACTTCGCCGTCGAGCGCTACCTGCGCGAGGCGAAGGTGCTGCAGATCGTGGAGGGCACCAACCAGGTGCAGCGCATGGTCATCGCACGCGCGCTGCGACGATGAGCGTCTCCGACCGGGACGAAGCGGTCCTCCGTCGCGCTCTGCGGGTCGGCGCGCTCGGAGGTGGGAGCGTCGCCGGGCTGCTGCTCGCCACGGCCGCGATGGCCGGCAGCGGCCGGGGTGGGGTCGTCGCCTTGACCATCGGGTTCCTGGTCGCGACGCTGCTCGTGGCCGCCTGGTTGCTGGTCTCGATCGTCGTGGACCTCGTGGCCGACGCGCCACCGGGTCGGCGCCGGGTGGCGTGGGCGGCGGGGGCCTTCCTCGTCGCGCTGATCAGCCCCGTATGCGTGCTGGGCGCCGCCGGCGCCGGTGTGTGATGACCGCCCACGGGGCGGATGCCCGCTAGGCTGCGACGGCCATGAGTGCTTCGGATGCGCGTATCCCCGTCGAGTCCCTCCTCACCGTCGAGCAGGTGCTCGCGCGCTATCGGCGGGGCCCGCACAGCGGGGTCTTCACGGACGGCAGCGCCATCCCCAATCCGGGACAGGGTGGCTGGGGGGCGGTGTACGTCCTCGACGGCGAGGTGATCGACCGGGCGCACGGATACGAGCCCCAGACGACCAACAACCGGATGGAGCTCGTGGCGCTCATCCACGGCTACGGGCTCGTACCCCGAGGGGAGCCCGCGACGGTCTACACCGACAGTCAGCTCTGCGCGAACATCATCAACCAGTGGGCCGCCGGCTGGGAGCGTCGCGGCTGGAAGCGCAAGACGGGGCCGATCGCCAACCTCGACCTCGTGCAGGAGCTGTACGCGTTGGCCAAATCCCGGCCTGAGCTGACGCTGCGGTGGATCAAGGCCCACAACGGCGCACGCTGGAACGAGTACGCCGACGCGTTGGCGACCGCGTGGCTGCGCGAGCAGGTCTGAGGGTGGCCGCTCCCAACCGTCCGAGGCGGACCCTGCTCGTGGCGGAGGGAGTCCACACGCTCGACGAGCGGGACACGACCGCCCGCGCGGTGCTGGTGGACGGCGAGCGCATCGCGTGGATCGGAGCCGAGCCCGCTGACGCGCCCGCATCCGATCAGCGGCTTGACCTCGCAGGAGCATGGATCACCCCCTCGTTCGTCGACGCGCACGTTCACGCCACCGCTACGGGGCTCTCACTGACGGGGTTGAACCTGGCCGGTGCGGAGAGCCTGGCCGAGGCGCTGCGCCGGCTCGCCGAGCACGCGGCGACGAGCACCGAGCCGGTCGTGCTCGGCGACGGCTGGGACGACTTCGCCTGGCCCGAAGGCCGGCGACCGACAGCGGCGGACGTCGCTCGCGTGGCGCCGGACCGCATCGTGCTGCTCGACCGCGTGGACCGTCACAGCTGTGTCGTCGATCCCGCGACGCTCGCCGGCCTGCCGCTGCCGGAGCTGGACGGCGTCGACCGAGACGCGAGCGGCAACCCGACGGGCTGGCTGAGAGAGCGGGCTGGCGCGGCGGCCCGCGGAAAAGTCCTCGCGCAGGTCTCCGCTCGCCGGTTTCAGGACGCGCGTGCGGCCGCCTGCCGAGCCGCGGCGGCGCTCGGCATCGGCTCGCTGCACGAGATGGGGGTGCCCGGCATGTACGGCCTTGACGACGCGCTTGTCTGGATGCGGGGCGCGTGGCCGGTGGAAGTGCTCGTCTGGTGGGCGGAACTGGACCCGGACAGGGGTCCGGCGCATGGCTTGCGGCCCGGCGGGGACCTGTTCCTCGACGGTTCGATCGGCTCGCGCACCGCAGCGGTGAGCCACGGCTACGCCGACGGGGGTGACGGCGAGCTCTTCCACGATGACGAAGATGTCCGGGCGTTCTTTAGCGCCTGCACCGCGGACGGCAGGGGAGCGGGCGTGCACGCGATCGGTGACCGGGCGATCGAGCAGGCCCTCTCAGCGATCGAGGCGGCGGCGGCGCGGCACGGCTCCGCGGCGGTCCGCCGGTGCCGGCACCGCATCGAGCATGTCGAGCTGCCCACCCGTGGACACGTGCGGCGCATGGCGGCGCTGGGCGTCGTGGCCAGCGTGCAACCAGCGTTCGACGCGACGTGGGGTGGCGACGACCAGCTCTACGCCCGCTGCTTCGGCACCGAGGTGTCACGGCGTTCGAACCCGCTCGCCTGGTTCGACGCCGAGAGGGTGATCATGGCGTTCGGCTCAGACTCGACGGTCACCCCTCTGGATCCGTGGGGAGCAGTGAGCGCCGCCGAGCGACACCGGGGAGGACTCGGCCTCTCCCGCCGGGCCGCGTTGCACGCGCACACCCGCGGCGGGCGTGACGTGGCCGGTCAGGATGAGGTGGGGCCGGTGGCGGCTGGCAAACGTGCGGACCTGGCGGTCTGGAGTGAGAATCCTCTCGCGGTCGAGGATCCGCGTGGTCTCGACTGTCTCGCGACGGTGGTGCAGGGCCGAGGCGTTTACGGCGATCTGCCGCTCGCCGCCACACATGACGCCTGACCGTTCGGCCATGGCGAACGCCTGGTCGCCGAAAAATCCCGCAGTCCGTTGACCAGCGTATTCGTCACGTTTCCGCTGGTCAGGCCCGATCGGTCTGGGGTTGACGGGCGCGAAAGGCGGGCCGTATGGTGCCGTACGACCTCGCGGAGCATCCGCCACGAGCGGCCCTGAGGGCAGCGCACATTGGGTCCTTGCCGACCCGTGCGACGCAAGCAGCACGACTGAAGCGACGTTCACGCATGTGACCCGCCTAGTAGAGAACATCTCGCAGGCCAAGACGGATGCGGCGATGGTGCCAACGGCGGAGTGTCGGTCTTCGGTCGCAGGAACGGGCCCCTGAGGCGCCGATCTCGGGGGCCCGTTCCGACTCACGCTCACATTCGTGCTCGAAATCGTTGCAGCGGCCGTCCGAACGACCTATACCAACCGGACGCGCGCAGCGCGATTGACCCCAATAGCAGGAGAGCACGTCCATGGCCGAGCAAGCCTTCGCTGAAGATGATGCCCTCAGCGAGACCGACGACGAGCTTGAGCTCGACGATGACGACGACCTCAACGTCACCGACAATGTCGTCGATGATGACGACATCATCGAGGAAGACGCGACCGAGGACGACGACGAAGCCGATGAAGACGACGACGAGGCGGTGACGAGCGAGGACGAGGAGGACGAGGAGGAGACCGAAGAGAGCCTCGACGTCCTGATCGCGCGTGAGCAGGAGCTCGACGACGACTTCGGCGACGTGGGGCCTCGCGGAGTGGTGAGCGAGCGCACGACGCCCATGGGCGAGGGTGAGTTCACGTGTCGGTCGTGCTTCCTGGTGAAGCGGCGCGCCCAGCTCGCGGAGGAGGAGGAGGAGCTCATCTGCTTCGATTGTGCGTGAGGTTGCTGCTCAGCGTCGCCCTCCGTCGCGGGGAGTGAGCGAGTCGCCTCAGGGACAGCCCGTCCGGGGGTGGGGGCTCGCCCTCGGTTGCTTGGTGGCGGGCGTGGTCACCACGCTGGCATGGGCACCCCTCTCCCTCTTTCCGCTCGGACTCCTGGGGGTGGGAGCCGGGCTCTGGCTCATACGGTATGCGACCGGGCCGGTGCGGGGCGCGTGGTGCGGGCTGGCGTACGGCCTCGGCTTCGCTGGAGCGCTCTTCCGGTGGACGCTCGAGCTGGACGTGGTCGCCTACCTCGCGTTGTTCCCGGTGCAGGCCGCGTTCTGGGCGCTCACCGGCGCCGTGGCGGCGGGGGCGAGGCGTGTGGCGCCGGCGCGATGGGTCGTGGCGGTGGCCGCGGCGTGGACGCTCGTCGAGGCGTTGCGCGCGCGTGTGCCGTTCGGCGGCTTCGCGTGGGGTCAGCTCGGCACGACGACCGCCGACCTGGCTCTCCTGCGACCGGGTGCGGCGACGGTCGGCACGCTCGGTCTGACCGGTCTGCTCGTCGCGGTCGCCGCCGCCGGCGTCGTCGTGATCAGCGAGCGCGGACGGCGCGGGTGGCTGCCGTTGGTCGCGGCGGTGGCGGTCCTGGGGGTCACCATCGTGCTCGGGTCGGTGCGCTGGACCCATCCCACCGGCTCGGTGAACGTCGGCATCGTGCAGGTCGACGACCCCTGTCCCGACGACTTCGCCGTCGACTGCTTAGATCTGCGCGCCGAACTCCTCGCGCGGTTCGCGCGCGGCACGGCGGCGATCGACGCACCGGTCGACCTCCTGCTCTGGGGTGAGGGCGCGCTGGGGGGTCTCTCCGTCGAGGACGTCGCGGTCGGGTTGCGGTCGGTGACGGGCGAGCTGCCCGCCCCGTTGGCGGCCGGGACGGCCACATCGGCCGGTCGGGGACGCTTCCGCCAGAGGGCTGTGCTCTTCTCCGCAGCCGTCGAACCGATCGGCGGGTACGCCAAGCGCCAGCCGGTGCCCTTCGGCGAGTATGTACCCTTCAGAGGCGTGCTCGGCGAAATCGCCGACGTCGGCAGACTCGTCCCGACCGACATGGTCGGCGGGACGAGCACGGCCCCGCTGCACGTTCCCGTCCGCTCGACGAGCGTGCCCATGGGCACCGTCGTCTCGTGGGAGGTGACGTTCTCCCGCCTGGTCCGCGACGTGGGTCGGCGCGCCGAGCTGCTCGCGGTCTTGACGACCGTCGCGAGCTACGATCGCAGTCCCGTCTCGGCGCAGTTGCTGCGCGCCGCGCAGATGCGCGCTGTCGAGCAGCAGAAGACGATGATCCTGGCGGCCAGCACGGGGCGGTCCGCTCTCATCGGCCCTTCCGGCGAGCGGCTCGCGACGTCGGCGCTCTTCCGAGCCGACGAGCTCGTCGGGACCGTGCCGCTGCGGTCGGGACTGACGCCCTACGCGCGACTGGGAGAGTTGCCGTCCATGGCGCTCGCCGCAGGGTTGCTCGTGTGGGTTTTCGGGCGCGCACGGCTGACCCGATGCGGGTGAGGATCGCTGAATGGCGGGGGTCGAGGCCGCTCGCTAGGCTCAGACGCGAGCCGGCGAGCGCTGCCGGCACCGCACGGGGCTCCCGTCATCTAGCGGCCCAGGATACCGGCCTTTCAAGCCGGCGGCGCGGGTTCGAATCCCGTCGGGAGCACTCACCGTGGTGCTGACCTGCCAGAAGGCACAGTAGCCGGCCCGGGCGTGCGTACGCGGCGTCATCGTGGCAACCGACTCAGGGAGCGCCGCGG
>JBBSMR010000057.1:0-21760 GCA_038233095.1 Euzebyales bacterium | reverse complement strand
CCGCCCTTGCGCTCGGGCGAGGTGAGCAGCCGCGTCAGGCTGTCCGGTCGCTTCCCACCACTCTCCTCCGGTCTCACCGGGAGCCGGGATCATGGCTGCGACCAGAACGAGCAGTCGTGACGGGACGCGGTCGCAGACGAGTGGAGCGATCAGCCCACCGAGTGACTGACCCACCACGACGAGGTCGTCACGGTCGCTGATCGCCTCGATGACCTCCTGCACGTAGCGACCCAGCCTCGCCGTCGGGTCACTCGACGGCAGGTCCGGCGCGACCACGTCATGGCCAAGCTCCTCGAGTCGGGACGCCACGGAGGTGCCAGTACCAACTCCTTCCGCCCGCGCCGGGGATGAGGACGTACGTGCTCACGATGACCCCTCGCTCGGCTCTCCGCCGGCCGGCGACGCGTGCTGTTCGTCGAGGCGCTGGTCCAGCCAGACGGTCACGGTGTCGCCGGCCTGCTTGGAGATCGCTTTGCGGACGTCGGCCTTGATCGGCAACTTGTGTGTGCCGTCACCCATGGCCATGAACGAGCTGCGGAAAGGCAGCCCGTCAACCGTGCCGGTGACCTTGACGAGCCCGCGGGTACTGAAGTACTCGGCCGAGTTTTCGAGGACCACGTAGGTCCACCCGCCCTTGGCCGGACTCTTCTGGAGGGCTGCGGTGAAGGTTCTGTCCAGGATGGTCATCGGGATTCCTTTGATCGTGGAGCCTGCGCAGGGTCAGCTCATCGATACTCAGACCGATCACGGCGAAGAAACTCATCGCAGAACCGACGCGCCGACACACACCGAGTGCCGACTCGGCCCGCCGCCGCCCATGCAGTGGTGGCTGGACGCCCTACGACGCGTAGGTACTGTCGGTCGGCTGTTCGGAGGGAGCAGCTACGGCGCGGCCCAGGTGCACGCCAGCTGGACCCCGGCGTGGCAGCCAGCGTGATCAACCAGGCCGCTTATGGGACGGAGAACGCCATGACGTCCACCTGCGAAGCACGCAGCGCCTCGCTCAGCTCGAGCGCGAGCGCGCTCTCCTCGGCCGCGAGCCCCTCGGGGTTGGCGATCCTGAAGGAGACCCGGCCCGGTGTGATCTGCGTCTCGTAGGTCGCCCCGGTCTCCTCGAGCAGGCGACGGGCCGCCGCCGCGCTGTCCGGTGTGACCGACAAGCGGATGGGCGCCTGCAGCCTGCTGAGGTCACGTGCGGCAGCGCGAGCTCGGCGCACCTCCTGTCGTGCAAGGCCGGCAGGGGGATCACCGAAGGCCGGTGCTCGCGAGCCGGCTGCGCCTTGCTCGTCGGCCGACGGCCCGAGCACCGAGTTGCGCAGGAACTTCTGCGTGCCGTCGGTGAAGCCACGGAAGTTCGGCTCGAACGAGAACACGACGGAGGAGCCGTCACCGACGGTCTCGGCGATGACCGCCGCGGTGCCGCCCAACTGGTCCTCCCCTCGGGCGAAGCCGGACACGAAGAAATCCTGACTGTCGGCGGGCGGGAAGCCCACCATCACGCTGTCGGGATCGGACGCGGTCATCACCGGGTCGTAGGCGTAGAACGTCCAGGCGAACGGGCCGACGCCGTCGGCCAGCGGCGCGCGCTCATCCACGGTGACCCGCAGAAGGCTGCCTGGGATATCCGACGTCGGCTCGCTCAACCGCGCCGTCGTCACACCCAGCACGGCGGCGAGCACCGTGCCCCCCTGCCATCCGACGTAGCGTCCCCCTTGGCGCACCCAGTCGCGCAGCTGCTGGCTGCCGGTCGGTCCAAGCTCTCGCAGCCCCGTGAACGCGTCGCCGTTGGGCACGAGCAGGACATCGATCCCCTCAAGACCGCCATCGGCGACGTCCTGAGCGGTGAGATCCGCGTACGCCAGTCCCCAACGCTCGGTCAGCAGCCACCGCAGCCAGCCGGACGACTGCTGGGCCGAGGAGTTGTCGGAGAGCTGCAGGAGCCCGAGGGTCGGGGCGTCATCGGGCGGAGTCGGCGCGACGGCCGGTGGTTGGACGGGCGCGCGCACGGCGACGGGCCGCAGCTGCTCGCCGCTGGCGCCGCCGTCCACGTTGAACAGCAGCGGCCCGCTCCACGCCGTCACGTCGTAGAAGTACGGGAAGGGCACGTAGGTGTCCTCATTGAGCATCGCCTGGACCCAGTGCTTCTGGCCCTGGTCCATCGACACCCAGTACGTGCCCGCCGGCAGCACCGTGTCGGTCGGGGGCCGGCCGTACGCTCGGTAGTCCGAGACGCGCAGCGGTTCCCGCAACTGCTGCACGGTGATGTCCATGCGCTGGAGCCGGCGGACGAGCGCCTGCACCTCGGCCGTCTTCGCCGGGTCGTCGGCCCGCAGGAAGTAGTGCCGCACGGGCCGGTCCGGCACGCGGTTGGAGACCTCGTTGCCGGCCTGGAAGACCTCGTTCGGCTCAAGCACGCCCGCTGCACCCTGGCGCGCGGCTCGCCGATAGGTCTCGTGCCACCTGGCCAGCGTCGAGATCCGATCCTCGGCGCCATGGCTGAGCGACACCCACATGGCCACGTAGTGCTCGAAGGTCCGACGCTCGATCGGGTCGCCGGCAGACTTCTCGTACGTCATGCCGGCGGCGCTGAACCCGGTCGTCGGGACCGTGTCGCCATAACCCATGTAGAACAGGTCGTAGATGTCCGTGGTGAAGTAGGGGATGTCGAGGCGGTCGAACGCCCTGGCCAACGGCCGGCCGTAGCGGTCGTTGATCCAGTCCAGCGACGTGCTCGTGATCTCGTGGTAGATCGGGTCGGGGTTGGGCGGGAAGAAGTACGAGTTCGGACGCCCCATCTCGTGCGCATCGATGAACATCTGCGGTGGGAACCGGCGCAGGAACTGCACCTTGGCGTCGGTCTCGGGCTGCGTGCGCGCGAACCAGTCGCGGTTGAGATCGAAGTCATACGCGTTGCGGCGGGTGTCGGCGACGCGTCCGTCGGGATTCTGGCTCGGCACGATGACCACAATGGCGTTGTCGAGGATGCGAGCGGCCGCGCAGTCCTGACGGGCGGCGAGCTCGTACAGCACGCGCAGCGACGCGTCGGCGCCGCTCTCCTCGTTCCCGTGGATGTTGCCGGCGATCCACAGGATGGTCGGGGTCGTGGCGGCGATGAGGCCGGCGCGCGCGTCCGGCAGGCTGGCGCGCCGCAGGAGACGCACCCTGCGACTCACCCTCGCCAACGCAGAGGACGTCATGCGCTCGCTCCGCCCGATCATCGCGTAGCGGACGCGACGACCCTCTTGGGTACGGGCCATCGTGCCGGTCACGACACGGGAGCTCACCGCTGCCACCTCGTCGAGATAGCGGTAGGCCTCATCGAGGGTCACCTCACGCTCGCCGAGCGCGAAGCCGAGCACCTCATCGGCGGTGGGCACGGCGTCGTCGACGACGGGCTCGGTGGTCAGCGGGTCACAGACGTACGGCTGGGCTTGCGCAGGTGGAGCCGCTGCCGGCTTCCAGGGCATACGTCACAAGGGCCAATGCGGCGCACCGCTCAGGGCCCAAGCGTCAGAGCGAGGGGCAGCACGGACCGGGAGACGTCCTCCGTCAGCCGCCAGGCGGCCACGGTCAGGGTCCAACCCGAATCCACGCGCGCGGTGACGGCGAGCACGGGACCGTCGGGCAGCGGCGCGGGCGACCGGGACAGCCGCGCCAGCGCGTTGGCAGCCTTGTGCGCGGAGTTCGCGGCGTCCGTCTGCGAGCGCCCGTCGGAGCTCGCGAGCCCTTCGATGACCGGCAGCCTGCCGAGCGCGCCGATGCGGTCGGCGAGCTCCCGTGCCAGCAGGCTGTGGGACTCCTCCTCGAGCGAGGGCACCGCGACGATCGCCTGCGGGCGCGCCGGCCATTCCCATCGGGCCAGCACCTTCACGAGCCCTTCGACGACCTCTTCGCAGAGCACGGCGTGGCGCGGGTCGCCGTGGCGCCCAGCCTCCGACATTGTCAGCAGCTCGCCGACCTGCGCACCCCAGCCCGAGTCGTCGCTGCCGGCGAGCGCCCGACCCTCGACAGCCCGGCGTCCTTCGCCAATGTTGCCCTTCACGTCGGCGAGGCCGGTCGGCCAGCGCCGTCGTGGCCGCACGAGCACGTCTCGGCTGCGCAGGAAGTCGCGCGCCGCGGCGATCGTCGTGGGGGCGACCTCGACCTGAGGCTCCCAGCCAGAGCAGGCCTGACAGCGACCGCACGCCGACGGATGATCATCGAGCGACGCGCGCAGGAAGGCCATGAGACAGCCGGTGATCTCGCCTCTTGAGAGCCGGCGCATCGCGGCATGCTCCGCTCGGCGCGCCCGCACAAGTCGGGTGTAGCGCTGGGCGTCGTAGGCCCACGGCGCGCCCGTGGCAAGCCAGCCCGAGCCCTGTTTGCGGACCGCCCCGTCGACGTCGAGCACCTTGAGCAGCAGCTCCAGTCGGCTGCGGCGCAGGTTCACCGCCCGCTCCAACAGCGGCAGGCTGCGGGGTTCGTCGGTGCGGAGCGCACCCAGCAGGTCTTCGCCCTCGCGTTGCGAGGGGACGCCCGTGACGTCGAAGAACTCCCAGATTGCCTCCTGGGAGCCCGTTGGCAGGAGCACCACCTCGGCGTGGTCGATGGCCCGTCCGGCCCGCCCCACCTGCTGGTAGTAGGCGACCGGCGAGCTTGGAGCGCCGAGATGCACGACGAAGGCCAGGTCGGGCTTGTCATAGCCCATGCCCAGCGCGGACGTCGCCACGAGCGCGTCCAGCTCGTTGACCGCCAGCAAGGACTCGAGCCGCTCCCGTCGCTCGGCGTCCACGGCGGAGGTGTACGCCGCGACCTCAAGGCCCTGGGTGCGCAGGAACGCCGCAGTGCGCTCCGCCTCGGCGACGGTGAGCGTGTAGACGACCCCCGCCCGCCCGTGCGCCGGTCGTTGCGAGGCGACGTAGGCGGCCAGCCAGGCGAGCCGGCGTTGGGCGTCGGTCAACGCGACGACGGCCAGGCGCAGCGAGTCACGGCCGAGCTCGCCGCGCAGCGTGCGGGTCGGCTCGCCGCCGGCCCCACTCGCGAGCTGCGCCGCCACGTCTTCGGTGACCCGCGCGTTGGCCGTGGCGGTGCAGGCGAGCACCGGCGTGCCGGCGGGCAGGGTGGCGAGCACCTCGGCGATGCGGCGGTAGTCGGGCCGGAAGTCGTGCCCCCAGTCCGAGATGCAGTGCGCCTCGTCGACCACCAGCAGGCCGACGCGTCCCGCCAGCGCGGTGACCCGGTCGCGGAAGGATGCGGCGTTCAGCCGCTCAGGGGAGATGAGCAGCACGTCGATCCGATCGGCGTCGAGCGCGGCCACGATCGTCTCCCACGCCTCGACGTTGGCGGAGTTGATGGTCTCGGCCCGCAGACCGAGCCTGCGCGCGGCCTCGACCTGGTTGCGCATGAGGGCCAGCAATGGGGAGACCACGAGGGTCGGCCCCGCGCCCGCGGCGCGGCGCAGCGCCGTGGCGATCCAGTAGACCGCCGACTTGCCCCAGCCGGTGGCCTGCACGAGCAGCACCCGGGCGCGATCGTCGACGAGCGCGGCGATGGCCTCACCCTGGTCGGGACGCAACCGCGCTCCTCTCCCGGCGAGCACGTCGAGCAGTTTCTCCGCGCGGTCGACGGTCGTGGTGGGCATCGGCCTTCCCGCGGGCGTCGGTGTCATGGCATCAGATGGTGCCGCAGAAGGCCCCCAGGCCGCGAGCGAGGGGCCGACCTTCGTGTTTCGCACCACAGCATGAGAATCTCAGGCTACGCTAAGATGGAACGAGAGGGCTTCTGAAAAACTGAAGACCCCAGAATAGCGGGAAAACGGGGGAGCAGTGCACGGCGACGCGCGCAACAACACGAAGGGCGAGGAGCTCCGGGCGAGCTCGGCGCTGCCGGAAGAGGAGCCGGCTGAGCGGGGCGGCCCATGGTGGGCCGGCCAGCATGGCCAGCAAAGGCAGAGCGGCCAGAACGGCCAGAACGGCCACACTGATCACACCGACATGGCGGCCGAGGCGCCGAGCGCCGGTGTGCTGACGGCGAGACGCTCACGGCAGGCGCCAGCGGAGCCCTCGGCGCTATCGCCGAGCATCGCCTCTCAGCCCGCCGCCCCGACGGCGGCGGCCTTCACCAGCGAGGCGATGCTGAAGGCGCAGCCCAGCGCCCCGAGCGGCGGATGGCGGCGCGTCGTCTACCGTATCAGCGCCGGACTCATCCATCTGGGACCGAGCAAGGCGGACGTTGAGCGGCGCGCGCTCATCGCCCGCGTCAAGACACCGGTGCAGGGCGCCCGGCGCATCGCCGTGATCTCGCGCAAGGGTGGCGTCGGCAAGACCACGACGACGCTCATGCTGGGCCACGTCTTCGCGGGCTACCGCGGGGACCGGGTCGTCGCGTTGGACGGCAACCCCGACGCCGGCAGCCTCGGCTACCGCGTCCGGCGGGAGACGACCGCGACGATCACGAACCTCCTGCAGGACGCCGGCGAGATCCGTCGGTACGCGGACGTCCGCGGCTACACGTCGCAGGCGCCGACCCGCCTTGAGGTGGTCGCCTCCGACGACGATCCGCACATCTCCCAGGCGATCGGCGAGTCCGAGTACGACCAGGCGATCGGGCTGCTGGAGCACCATTACAACCTGATCCTGCTCGACACCGGCACGGGCATCCTTGACAGCGCCACCCAGGGCATCCTGCGCGAAGCCGACCAGCTCGTGCTGGTGCTCGCGCCGTCGCTGGACTCCGCGAGGGCGGCCAGCCTGACGTTCGACTGGCTGGAGGAGCACGGGCACGCCGACCTCGTCGGCAATGCCGTCGCCGTCATCAACCAGAATCGCGAGCGCGGGCTGGTCGAGGTCGACAAGGTCGAGGAGCACTTCGACCGGCGCTGCCGCGCGACTGTCCGCATTCCGTGGGATCCCCACCTGGAGGCGGGCGCGGAGACGGCGCCGACCCAGTTGCACGAGCGCACACAGCACGCCTACCTGCAACTGGCGGCACTCGTGGCGGACGGCTTCTCGTCCGTGCGCGGCGCCGCGGCCCGGCTGGGGCGCTGAGAGATGGTAAAGGTCGTGGCGATCGGTTACGGCTGCGCGGATGTCTATGAGCACGCGCCCGTTCACCTCTTCGAGCGCTTGGAACGCGCCGATCTGGAGCGTCTCGTCGCGCTCGGACTGGACTGCCGTGACCGCGAGGAGACGATGCTGGTCCTGCATCCCGCATGGGCGGCAGAGCCGACCCTCGAGCGGCTGGAGCTGCTGCGGGGGTGCCTGGAGACCAACCGGATGACGGCGCAGGCGCTCCCGCACGCCCCGCTGGCAGGTGCCGTGCTCGTCTCGCTGATCGCCGCCGCTGCGCCCATCCTCGCCGACCCGGGCCGACTGCTGGGCGCCATACCGGCGCTGGGTCGGCAGCTCCTCGAGCTCACCTGGCTGTCGCGTGTGAGCGGGCTGGAACGGCCGAACCCCACGGTCTGGCAGCACCTGCTCTCGTACTGGCCGCCGTCGCGCTTCGTCGCGGCGAGCTGGCCGCGGCCCGCCGTGCGGCGGATCACGCGCAAGCGCTCCGAGCCGCGGTTGCCGTCGCTGCCGGCGGGAACGGTCGGTCTCGCGCTCACGGACGTGCGTGGCGACCGGGGTTGGATCGAGACCGCCGTCAGGCCGGCGCTCGGCCATCCCGAGCTGCGCGAGCGCGCGCCCTCTGCGAGCGCGCGCGCCTGGTGGGGAGCGCCCCGGTTCATGGAGCTGGTCGCGTTCCCGCTCGACCTGGTCGCGACCGTGCGCATCGCGGTCGCTGCCGCGCAGAGCGGCCGCTGCGCCTGGTGCCGGCAGGACGCTCCGGTCGGGCGTTGCCCGTTCTGTGGTGACACCCGGACCGACGAGCGCACGGCGGTGGCGGCATGAACCCGCGTCAGCGGCGCGGGCTACTGCTCGTCGCGCTCGCGCTGGCGGGAGCCGTGGCCGTCTTCTGGTCCGTGACGGCCCATGTCAGCGAGGTGCAGGCCCAGGTCGGGCCCATGACGAACGTCGTCATGCTGGACGAGGACCTGCCCGCGTACGCTCCGCTGGGCCCCGAGGCGCTCGCCGTGCGCCAGATGCCGCAGCGATGGGTGCCCGGACGCGCGCTCGTGGAGCCGGACGCCGTCGTCGGTCTGGTGGCGACCACTCCGTTGCCGGCCGGCACCGTGCTCCAGGAGCAGATGCTCGTGCCACCGCCGGACCTGGAGGCCGGCCAGCGCGAGCTGGCGATCCTCGTGGACGCCGAGACCGGGGTGGCGGGCAAGATCGGTCGCGACAGCGTCGTCGACATCTACGCCACCTTCCCGGCGAACCAGTCGGAGCCCGCGCGGGCCACCATCGTCGTCGAGCGCGCCCAGATTCTCGAGGTCGGCACGCCGCAGGTCACGAGCGATGAGACCGCGACCGGCGCGTTCACCGAGGAGCAGGTCGTGCCGGTGACGTTCTCGCTCTCGGTCTCCGAGAGCCTTCGTCTGGCGTACGTCCAGAGCTTTGCGGCCGACGTCAGCCTGGCGCTGCGCGCCCCGCTCGACGACCGCGCGGTCGAGGTGCAGCAGCGCTCCTATCAGCCGCTGCCCGAGACGGGAGGGGTTGGCTCGTGAGCTATCGCGTGCTGCTGGCGGTGCCCGACGAGCGCGTCGCGGCCGAGTTCGGCGCGCTCGCGGCGGAGTCCGACGCCTTCGCCGTCACCGACGTCGTCACCTCTGCGGCGGACGTGGTGCGGGTCCTCGCCGAGCGCCGCGCCCACGCGCTGCTGCACGGCAGTGCCGCGGGGGCCGAGGACGAGCGCCCCGGCGAGGGCGAGCTCGACGTCGTCGTCCTGCACGAGCGCCTCGGGCCGCTGCCCGTGCCGGAGCTGGCGCGACAGGTCGCGGGTCACGCCCCCGAGATCGGCCTCGTCCTCATGACGAGCAGGCTCTCCACCGAGCTGCTCGCCTCGGCGTTGCGGGCGGGCTTTCGCGGCGTCCTCCAGCTGCCCCTCGGCCTGGAGGAGCTGCAAACCACGGTCGAGAGCGCGGGGGCGTGGTCCCGGCTGGTGCGTGCGCGCGGCCCGGAGCCAGGGGCGGATGCTCACGGTGACGGGCGCGGCGGGCGGATGCTCGTGGTGACGGGCGCCAAGGGCGGCGTCGGCACGACGACGGTCGCGGCTCATCTGGCGCTGCGGGCCGCGCGGGCCACCACAAGCCAGCGCATCTGCCTGGTCGACTTCGACCTGCAGGCCGGTGACGTGCGCAGTCTGTTCAACCTCACGCATCGGCGCGGCATCGACGATCTGGTCGGCGTGGCAGACGATCTCTCCGCGCGTCAGATCGACGAGAGCTGCTACGTGCACGAATCGGGGCTGCGAGTCCTGCTGCCGCCGGTGCAGGGAGAGCACGCCGAGGACGTCGACGCCGACGTCGCGCGGCGCCTGCTGGCGGCGCTGCGCACCCGCTTCGACGTCGTGATCGTCGATGCCGGCGCGGTCATGTCCGAGGCCAGCTCCGTCGCCGTGGAGAGCGCCGAGCAGGCGCTCCTGGTGGTGACCTGCGACGTGCCTGCGATGCGGGGCGCGAACCGGCTGCTTTCGTTGTGGGAGCGGCTGGGTGCGCGCAAGGACGACATCGGCGTGGTCGTGAACCGTGCCAGCCGCGACAGCGAGATCCAGCCCGACCTCATCGCCAAGGTCGTCGGGGCGCGGGTGCTCTCCTCCACGCTGGCGGGGGATTTCCGCGGCTTGGAGTCGGCCAGCAACACCGGCCGGCCCGAACGTGCGGGGGCGAGCCAGTTCGCGGCGGGTCTGTCGGCGCTGAGCGAGGAGCTGCGCCTCACGCCCGCACGGCAGCCGCGGCGCCGGCGGCGCTCGCTGCGCGCCGATGCCGGCGTGGTCGCCGTCGAGACGGCCGCGCTCACGCTGACGATCGGCCTGACCGTGCTCCTGCTGTGGCAGATCGCGCTGCTCGGGTTCACCTTCGTGCTCGGCAGTCACTCGGCCCGCGAGGTGGCGCGCGAGTACGCGGTGAGCGCGCCCGCGAGCTCGCGCGCACAGCTGCGCGGCGTGGCGCGCGACGACCTGCCGGCCGGCTGGCGCGAGGACATCGTCGTGCGCACCGACGAGGACGAGGTGTCGGTGACGCTGACGGTGCCGGCGCTGGTGCCGGGCATCACCTCGCCCTGGCGGGTGACCACCGAGGCGGGGACGGTCCGCGAGGCTGAGGGCGAGGGGCCATGACCGTGCGCATCCGCGACGACCGCGGCGTCATCAGCGTGGAGTTCACCGCGCTGCTGCCCTTTCTGCTGCTCGCGGCGCTCTTCGCGTGGCAGGTGCTGCTGCTGGCGGCGTCCGTCACAGCCGCCGAGAACGCGGCTCGCACGGGGAGCCGGGCCGAGACGCTCAGTCGCGACGGCGCCGACGCGGCGGTCGCCGCGCTGCCGAGCTGGTTGCGCGACGCGGCGAGCGCCGACACCGGGCCGATGGCGGCGTGCGACGACAACGACGGCGACGGGGGCACGAAGGTGGCCGTGTGCGTGCCCGTGCCGATCGTGGCGCCGGGTCTTGTGACCGAGCGGCTCGTCGTGCGGCGGGCGGCCGAGCTGCCGCCGCCGCGCTGACGCTCGCGACCAAGTCAACGAGGAGGGGTGCGCCTGGGGGTGAAGAACCGCCTGCCGGGGGCGGAGCGGGAACGCCGCGACGCCACCGCGTCGGTGCACGACGAGGTGCTGCGCTACCGGCACGCGCTGCTGGACGAGATCAACCTCGACGAGCTCACGGGCTTGACCGCCACGCAGCGGCGGGCCCGTCTGGAGAAGATCGTCGGTCATCTGGTCACCCGCGACGGCCCGGTCCTGTCGAGCGTGGAACGGGGCAGGATGATCCGCCGCGTCGTCGACGAGGCGCTCGGGCTGGGCGTGCTCGAACCGCTGCTGGCCGACGAGAGCGTCACCGAGATCATGGTGAACGGACCGGCCGACATCTGGGTCGAGCGTGACGGGCGGCTGGAGCAGACCGCCACGCGTTTCACCAGCGAGGCCCAGCTCTACCAGACGATCGATCGGATCGTGGCCGGCGTGAACCGCCGCGTGGACGAGTCCAGCCCGATGGTGGACGCGCGCCTGGCCAGCGGAGAGCGCGTGAACGTCATCGTCCCGCCGCTCGCTCTGGACGGGCCGACGCTCACGATCCGGCGGTTCCCGCGGCCCTACACGATCGACGAGCTGCAGGCGCTCGGCACGCTTGACGAGCCGCTGCGCCGCTTGCTGGCCGCCGCGGTGCGCACCCGCTGCAACATCCTCGTCTCGGGCGGGACGGGGACCGGCAAGACCACGCTGCTGAACGCCATCAGCGCGTTCGTCCCGGCCCACGAGCGCATCATCACCATCGAGGACGCCGCCGAGCTGCAGTTGCAGCAACCGCACGTGGTCGCGTTGGAGGCCCGACCCGCCAACGTGGAGGGCAAGGGCGAGATCACCATCCGAGCGCTCGTGCGCAACAGCCTGCGCATGCGGCCGGACCGCATCATCGTCGGGGAGGTCCGCGGCCATGAGGCGCTCGACATGCTGCAGGCGATGAACACCGGGCACGAGGGCTCCCTGGCCACCGTCCACGCCAACGCCCCCGAGGACGCCATCAGACGGTTGGAGACACTCGCCTCGATGAGCGGTCTGGGCATCGCCTTCGAGGCGCTGCGCGACGAGATCAACGGCGCGATCGACCTGGTGGTCCATCTGACGCGCGGCGCCGACGGCTCGCGCCGTGTCGCCGAGGTCGCCGCCGTGGCCTCGCGCCACCGTCAGGAGTTCTGTCTGCAGACGATCTCCGCCTTCGTGGTCGAGGTCGACGGGGATCCCGACCCGCGCGCAGCCTCGAAGGGTGTCTACCGGCACCAGCCCGTGCCGGCGGCGCTGGCGGCGCGGTTCGCCCGCGCCGGTGTGCGGGTGCCCGGCCCGTTCACGCTCGCCCACCCCCAGGCGGGGACGCAGCGGTGAGCTTCGCCGTCACGCAGGTGCTGTTGCTGGCCGCCCTCGCCACGGCGCTCCTCGGCCTGTGGCAATGGCATGAGGGCTGGTCGGAGTCCGTCAAGCTCGTGGCGCGTGGCCGGATGGACCGGGGCGAGCCACCGAGGCGGTCGTGGCGGCGATGGGCGGACGCGCGCGTGCGCCGCACGGCATGGGGCGGGCGGCTCGAGCGCCGGCTGGCGGGGGCCGGGATCGCGCGCAGGACGGTTGACGCGCTGCTCGTGCTGGCGCTCGCCGTCGTGCTCAGCGCGCTGCTGCTGCGCGCGCTGGCGGGCCCGGCCGGCGCGGTCGCCGGCGTGGCGGTGAGCGCGCTCGGCTGCGAGGCGTACCTGCGGCACCACCTGAGGAGGCGGACCGAGGCGTTCGTGAACCAGCTCCCCGAGCTGGCGCGGGCCGTCTCGAGCGCCGCGGCGGCCGGGTTGGCGCTGCCCTCGGCGATCGCGTTGGCGGCGGAGGAGCTGGGGGAGCCGGCGCGGGACGTGCTGCTGCGCGTTGTCGAGGAGCTGCGGCTCGGCCAGACCGTCGAGCGGGCGCTGCGCGGCCTCGAGGACCGCGTCGGATCGCGCGAGCTGAGCGTCCTGATCAGCACGCTCGTGGTGCAGCAGCGCGCGGGCGGCGATCTGGTCGCCGCGCTGCGGAACATGGCCGGCGCGCTGGAGGCACGCAAGGACCTGCGCCGCGAGATCCGCACGGCGATGGCGGGTGCGGTCTCCACCAGCTACATCGTGGCCGGTCTGGGCGTGGGCTCCCTCCTGCTGTTGAATCTCGTGAGCCCAGGCGTCATCGAGCAGATGACCCACACGTGGGTCGGGCGCGTGGCGCTCATCCTCAGCTCCGCGCTCTATGTCACCGGCTGGCTGATTGGTCGCCGCATCACGAGGATCGAGACGTGAGCCCGGTGCTGGCGGGGCTCGGTCTCAGCGCGTGCGTGCTCGCCGGCGTCTGGGGTCTCGCCATGGTCCGGGCGACGCCTGAGGGGGTCGAGCACCTGCTCGACGAGCGCCGCCGCCGGCCGCAGCGGGAGTCGCTGACGGCGCGGGTCATGGCGTGGCTGGGCGAGCGCTACTCCGCGCGCGTGCTGGGGCTCATGACCGAGCGCCGACGGGGGCTCATCCAGCACCGCCTGGAGGCCGCCGGCGGCCGTGGGCGTGGCTACAGCCTGGCCACCTACGCGGGTCGGAGGGCGGCATATGCGGTGCTGTGCGCGTTCGCGGGCATCGTGCTCATGGTGCTGACCAGGCAGCTCTTCCTGCTCCTGGCCCTGGCCGTGCTGGGGTGGCTGCTGGCCGATCTCGACGTGGCCGGCGCCGCTCGCCGGCGTCAGGCTCAGATCGAGCGGGACCTGCCCGACTTCCTCGACGTGCTGACGGTGACGGTGAGCGCCGGGCTCGGCTTCCGGCCCGCGCTCGCCCGGGTGGCGGATTCGCTGGGAGGGCCGCTGGGCGAGGAGGTGCACCTGGCGCTCCAGCAGATGCATCTGGGAGCGACGCGGCGCGCCGCACTCGCCGGGCTGCGGGACCGCAACGAGTCCGCGGCGTTGGGACAGCTCGTGTCAGCGCTGTTGCAGGCGGAGGAGCTCGGCGCCCCCCTCACCGACGCGCTCGCGGCGATCGCGGTCGACCTGCGCCAGAGCTTCTCGCAGGAGGCGCGGCGGCAGGCGGCGCGGGCCGCGCCGCGGATGAGCTTGATCGTCACCCTCGTCATCGTGCCGGCCGTCGTGGTGCTCGTCATGGCCGCGCTGTACACGGCGTCGGGGATCTCCTCGGGGGTGCTGGGGTGAGGGCGAGCGCCAGCGAGCCGGCGGGCGGGGACAAAGCCGGGGTGAGGGCGAGCGCCAGCGAGCCGGCGGGCGGGGACAAGAATGGGCGTGACGCGACCTCGCATGCTGGACCGCGGCCGGTCGCCGCGGCCGACAGTGTGGCGGCTTTGGCGCGTCTGGTTCTGAACTTTCGGCTCGTGACGGTGCTGCTCTCCGTCCTGTACTCCGGGTTCGGCGACGCCTCCACGGCCCTGTTGCCGGTGGTCATCCTCGTGGCGGGCGTCGCGAGCTCCGTGCCGGTCATGCTGTGGGCTCGGATCGGCCCTGTGCTCGTGCGCCACCCGGCGATCCTCTTCGCCGACGTGGTGCTCGCGCTCGGCGTGCTGCTGCTCACGGGGGTCCAGGGACCGTTCGTGTACTACACGCTCGCCTCGGCGTTCCTCGCCGGTGTGCTCTACGACGTGCTCGGCGGGCTGCTCCTCTCGGGGGTGCTGTTGCTCGGCTACTTCCTCGTCGTCGAGGTGCACCGCCCGCTGACCGGGCTGGAGCCGGACTTTCACGTGCTGGTCGCCCTGCCGTCCTTGTTCGTGCTGTCCGCACTCGGCGCGGTCGCGGTCCGGCGCCTGCTGCAGCGGCAGTCGCTCATGCAGGCTGACAGGGTCGTGGCGGAGGCGACGGCCGCGCGGCTGGCCGAGCGCGAGCGGCTCGCCCGTGAAATGCACGACGCGCTCGGCAAGACGGTGCACGGGATCGCGCTCTCGGCAGCGGTCCTGCCCGACTGGGTCCGCGAGCGGCCGGCAGAGGCGTCGGCCCGCGCGCGCCAGGTGACCGACGCCGCCCAGCGCGCCGCGGCCGAGGCCCGCGAGCTCATCAGCGACCTGCGCTCCGACCGGTTGGACGAGCCCTTGGAGCAGGCTGCGGAGCGCTTCCTCGACACCTGGGCCGGTGCCTCGGGGCTGACCGTCCGCCGCTGTCTGCAGCCGGTCCGCGGGCCAGGGCCGTCAGCGCGCTACGAGCTCTTCTGCGTGCTGAAGGAGCTGCTGCGCAACGTCGAGCGGCACGCCGACGCGATGACCGTCAAGGTCATCCTGCGCCAACCGGGAGCGCGCGTGGAGCTGTGCGTGGAGGACAACGGTCGCGGCTTTTCGGAGTCTCCGGAGATCGCTGCGTTCGCCGGTGAGGGCCACTTCGGTCTGCTCGGGTGCCGGGAGCGGGTCGAGCGTGTCGGCGGCCGGATCAGCTTGGGGGCGGCCGAGCGGGGCGGAGCACGGGTCACGGTCACCCTCCCGAGCGACGCACGGGTCGGGCTCGCGGGCGAGGCGCTGGGACCGGTGCAGGCTTCGGCACCGGCGAGGGGAGCGGCGTGATTCGCGTCCTGGTCGCGGACGACAACGCGATCATCCGCAGCGGGCTGCGCAACGTGCTGGAGCTGAGCGACGACATCGTGGTCGTCGCCGAGGCCGCAACGGGAGAGCAGGCGCTCGCGGCGGCGAGCGCGAAGCCCTGCGATGTCGTGCTGCTGGACGTGCGCATGCCGGTGCTGGATGGGCTCGCGGTCGTGGCGCCGCTGGGCGAGCGCGCGCAGGTGCTCATGCTCACGTACGCCGAGGAGCCCGAGATCGTCACGCAGGCGATCCGGCGCGGAGCGAGCGGCTACCTGGTCCACGGCCGCTTCTCTCCCGACGAGCTCGCGGCCTCCGTGCGCGAGGTCGCGAACGGGCCCAGCGTCATCGCTCCGGCGGTCGCGCCGGCGGTCTTCACCGCGTTGCGGGACGGCGCCACGACGGCGGGGGAGCAGCGCACTGCGTATGAAGACAAGCAGGACCGCTCTCAGCTCACCGAGCGGGAGCGCGAGGTGATCGAGCTGCTCGCGCGGGGGCTGGCGAACCGGGCGATCGCCGCCGAGCTCTACCTCAGCGAGAAGACGGTGAAGAACCACATCAACCGCGCATACGCCAAGCTCAGGGTGACCAGCCGCACCGAGGCCATGGCGTGGTGGTTGGGGGTGCGATAAGTGCGCCTCGGGGGCGAGGGGCCCAGCGCATCTGGGCCCCCTCGACGGCGGATTTGGGTCCGTGGACCCTTCTGGTCGGCGCGCTCACTCCGTACGGTGCCCTCAGGCGGAAGAACGCTGGCCATGAGGGCCGGACCGCGGCGAGAGAGAACGAGATCATGATGAACACCGTGCAGCACGTGTACCTGCGCAGCCGAGTGGGGCTGCGCCGACTGAGCGAGCGGATGAGCGGCGACGAACGGGGCGTGGTCGCCGCGGAGTATGTGGCGATCCTCGTGCTCGTCGCCGCGGTTGTGGCGGCCATCATCGCGTTGGACATTCCGGGCCAGGTCTCCGGCCATGTCGGCGACGCGCTCAGCGACCTCTTCGACGGCGGTGCCGGTGGCACGAGCGGTGGCACGCGCGATGGCGTCCAGGCGCAATAGAGCTCGGCACGTCGCTCGCGACGGGCGCCCCAGGAAGGCGCCCTCGCGGCGTGAGCGAGAAGAGTCATGATCGACGGGCGGCGGGGAGCTTGTGCGCAAGCGGGAACACGAAAGGGGCGCGACCAGCGCCGAGTACGCGGCCGCGCTGTTGCTGTTGGCAGCGCTGCTCTCGGCGCTTATCGCGGTCTCGTTTCCCAGCGTCGTGGGCGGCTGGATCCGGTGGGCGCTCTGCACGTTGTTCGGTCCGGCGGGGACCTGCGGGGCTGGCGAGACGACGGTGGCCGACCCGGACGCCGTTGCGGCGGACGATGAGACCTTCATCCCGCCTGCCTGCCTCGCGCTGGAGGAGAGCGAACAGGCCGGCTATGAGATCAAGGTCGCGTTCCTCACCTTCGGTGAGGACTACGGCTTCGTGCGGCAAGAGTTCGCCGACGGGCGGGTCCGCCTGACGATGGTCGACTCGGCGACGATCGGTGCGGTGAAATCCGGTGACACCAAGATCATCGACCTCGGCAAGCTCGGCACCGATGAGGACGCTGGTGCGACGGTCGAGGTCGGCGGCGGGCTGAGCTTCGGCTACGGCGACACCTGGACCTTCGACTCCGTCGCCGAGGAGCGCGCCATGCGCGAGCAGCTCGACGACTACCTCATCCAGCAGGACCAGCTCCGTCGCGATCCAGGCGGCGGGATGCACCTCTGGCTCTTGTTGTCGGACGGCTACGTCGACCCTCCGAAGGATGCGTCGGTGACCTTCGCCAAGGTCGGCTTCGAAGCGGGCATGGAGGCCGGAGCGGGATTGCGCTCCCCGGCGGGCACCAAGGCGGAGGGCGGCACGCGCTACCTGGATCCGAACATCGGAGTGCGGTTGACCGGCGATGCCTCCTATGAGGTGATCCGAGAGGACGACCGTGAGGCGGGCACCTACAGCTACACCTACACCCTGACGGGCGCCGCTTCCGCCGGGCTGGATGTCACGGTCGGCTCCGGTCGGTTCGACGGGGGAGCACGGGCTCGTTCAAGATCACCCGCGACAAGCAGACGCGGCAGATCGTGTCGGTCGAGATGGTGTCGACCCGCCGAGGAGGCGTCGACGGGACGCTCGGGGTGCGCTCCCCGGTGCAGGACGGCATGGTGAACCCCTCAGCCAAAGCGGGCAGCAGCCAGCGCACCGCGACGGTGACGACGAGCAGGCTGGAGGTGGACGACGACGTCTCGCGGGCGGTCGTCGAGCGCTGGTTGGCGAGCAACAACGAGCAGTTCGGCACCGCGCTCAGCCTCTCCTACGACCAGACGGTGCCGTACGAGGCTGTGCCGGGCGACGCCTTCCAGAATCTGCTGCACGAACGAGCCCTGGTGAGCCAGGTCACCTACGACGAGGTCGAGGACGTGCGCAGCTTCGGGCTGGAGATCAAGGCGGGCCTGGAGTTCGGCGTCTCGGTGGACATGGAGGAGCGCACGTCGAGGGCGGACGCGGCGCAGTACCTCTCGGCGATCCGTCCCAACGGCCGCCGGGTGGTGGTGGAGGACGCAGGATGTCGCTGAACAGATCGTTGCCGCGTCAACGGGCGGTTCAGCCGGGACGGCAGCGCCGAGACGGCGATGGGTCGCTTGGAGATCCCTCCGGAGCTCGTCGCGGACTGGGGTTATGAGCTGGAACCACCGACCCCGCTCGCCGTGCGGGGAGCGACGTCAGCCTGGCAGACCCGCTACGGCTACGACGCCGAGGACGGCACTGGCGTGCACGGCGTGTGGATCACCCTGGCGGACCGCTCCAGTCCCGGCAGTGTGGCCTTGCAGTTGACGTCTGTGGAGCCCTTGCCGCCGCAGCTGCTCGCGGACCTGGTGGCCGGTCTGGAGCTGTCAGCGCCGGCGTCCCCGCCGCCGAGCCGCGGTGCTCCTCAGGCTGAGGGCTCCTGAGTGCGGTCATGACGAGCCGCCAATACAGAGAATCACCGAGCGCGACGCTCAGTGACTCTCACCAAAGGTACGATGGAACGAAAGGTATCCAGAACCGTGATCACATGGCGGGAGGGGAGTGCTCGTGGATCTGATCCGTGCGTGGGCGGCCGGCTTGGTGGGATACCTCGCGGCCATCTTCCTCGTCGGGTGGTTCGTCGACCCGGTGCGAGGCCCGTTCTGGCCGTTCGACCTTGCGCCTGGGGTGGCCGGCGCGGTGTCGGCGCTGGGCCATCCGTGGCCTCAACGGCGGTCGCTGCCGCGCCAGGCGGCGGCGGTGCTCGTGGTGCCGTTGCTGACGCTGGCGTTCAGTCTGTGGCTCAAGGAGCGACAGCTTCTGGACTACACGGTGGCCGCCTCCGAGCTGGCGCGGGGGCTCGCCCTCTCGCTCTCGCTGGCGATGGTGGGAGCGGCCGTGGTGGCGCTGGCGCGCAGGCTCTCGAGCTCGGGTGGGCTGCGCTGAAAGGACCGTGTCGAGAAGGTGAGGAGGGCCAGATCATCCCCGCGTTGGTGCTGCTCTTCTTGGTCTTGCTCGGCGGCGCGCTGCTGCTCTTCCAGGTCGGGCGGGCCACGGTCGTGCAGGCCGAGGTCGTCACCGCGGCCGACGCGGCGGCGCTCGCGGCGGCGGAAGACGTGAAGGCGCAGATCGTCGAGCACCTGCAACAGACGATGTTCAACGAGGGCGCGCCGTTGGACGCCGGCCGTGCCCGCGGGGCTGCTGCCCGCTATGCCGGCCTCAATGGTGGCGTCGTGCGCGACCTGGAGATCGAGCGCATCGGCGACCGCGTCCGGGTCAGCGTGGTGGTCGTCAGCGACGCGGAGCACCGCCTGGACGGGTCGGGAGGGCTGCCAGAGACGGCCGGCATGGGCGGACGGTCGACGGCGACGGCCGAAGTGCAGATCGCGTTCGCCTTCGGCGCCGGAGGCGGAACCGGCCTGCCGACAACCTCGGGTGGAAGCTGCCGGCTCGGCGCGGAGGAGCTGGCTGCGGCAGCCAAAGGGGCCGGACTCCGCAACGTCCCGCCCGGGTCCGCGCTGCGCCGCTACTCCGGGTGCGGTACGCCGAGCTCCCCGGGCGTCTCCGTGGCCGGCATGGCGCCGGCGATGCGGGTCTCGATCCTGCGGCTCGAGCGGGCGCTGGGCGGGCCCCTGCAGATCAACTCCGGCTACCGGCACCCGGCCTACCAGGCGATCCTGTGCCAGCGAGTGAAGGGTCCGTGCGCACCGCCCGGCCGGTCGATGCACAACATCGGTCTCGCCATCGACGCGGGCAACTACGGCGCCGTCGCGGCGGCGGTCAACCGCGACCCTTCCATCGGGCTCTGCCAGCCGCTGCCCGCCAACGACGCGGTGCACTTCTCCCACGTCACGGGCCGGGAGTGCGGCGGCAATGCGGGCACGCTCGGCAAGGGCCAGCTGTTCGGCGGCGACATGGCCAGCTTCGCGACCTTCCGCGTCCGCCTCGTCGAGTGAGCGCCTGATCAGGCGGGCAGGCGATGATCCAACGGTTGAATGAGGGTAACTCCCCATCGCATCGGCGACGTCGTTGAGGGAGACTGCGCACACGTAACGAAGGGTCGTCCTGTGACTGTCACCGCGCACCCCCGGAAGATCCGTCGCCGCCGACTGGATCCTGTGGCAGACCGAACGTCGGCGAGGTTCCGGCCGCCTCATCGACGCCGCGCCGCTCGGCTACGGGCTCGCGCTCGCGGGCATCGCGGTCTTCGCCTTCGGTGGCGCCGGCGACATGCTCTGGCACGAGATCTTTGGCATTGAGCAGAACATCGACGCACTGTTCAGCCCCACGCATATCGTGCTCGCGCTCGGGATCGTGCTGATTCTGTCGGCGCCGTTGCGTGCGGCATGGGCGGCGGATCCCCTCAACCCCGCCCCGTCGTACCGTGAGCTTCTGCCCGTGACGCTGTCGCTCTCGCTCGTGACCACCCTGGTGGCGTTCATGTTCATGTACTTCGGGGCGTTCAGCTACGCAGAGAACGTGCCGACCGTCGCGGAGCGCCAAGCATTCGCCAGCAGTGGGAACTCCTCCTTCTGGAGCCTCAGCGTCATCGCCGCGTTCCTCGTCACGACCTTCTTCCTGCTCGCGCCCCTGCTGCTCGCTCACCGTCGCTGGCATCTTCCCTTCGGCTTCGCCACCACCTTGTTCACGCTGCTCGCCGTGCTGACGGGCGCGATCGCCGAGTACGCGCTGCCCGAGCGCATCTTGGCAGCCGCGATTGCCGGCGTCGCGGTCGACCTTCTCGGGAGAGCTTTGAGACCCGCGACCGGTGGCCGCTCCTTCTGGATCTTCGGGCTCGTCGCTCCCACCGCACTCTGGACGGTCGACCTGGGCTGCTCGCGATGACCCGCGGCATCGGCTGGCCCGTGGAGATGTGGACCGGCATCATCATCGAGGCGAGCCTGCTCGGTCTGGTCCTGGCTCTGCTGATGTCCCCGTCGGCGCCCGGGCGGGCCGCGGCAGGGGGTACCGGTGAGAGGACCGCGTCGGCAATGTGCGGCCAGCTCGCGACGACGACCGACGAACGCAACCACCATCTGTCCTCACGCTCGCATCCATGCAACTCGCATTGATGCGAGTGGGGATCTAGAAGGCTTCCCCTTGAGAGCGCGAGCGCTCTGCCTCACGACGCAGCGTGATCGTGACCGGTCCGTCGCAGACCATGTCGATGTCCATGTGCGCGCCGAACACCCCCCACGCGACGGGCACGCTCAGGGCCTCGCAGTACAGCTCGTAGAGACGCCGTCCCACCTCCGGCGCGGCGGCGTCCGCGAATGAGGGGCGGCGGCTCTTCTCGACATCGCCGTAGAGGGTGAACTGACTGATCGCCAGCACCCCTCCTGCAATGTCCTGCACCGAGCGGTTCATCTTTCCGTCCTCATCGGAGAAGACTCGCAGACTCTCGGTCTTCGTAGCGAGCCAGCGCGCGTCAGACGCACGGGAGTGCCGCCCCACGCCGACCAGGGCCACGAGACCCGCGTCGATCCGTCCAGTCACGTGACCGTCGACGGTCACGGCCGCACGGTGGACTCGCTGGAGGATCACCTTCATGAGGGCCGGCAGCCTACCCGTCGACCCGATCGTCGTGGCCGAGTGGCGGCGTGTCAGGCCAACCGCGCGAGGGCGTCGACGGGATCGACGCGCTCCAGACCGGGGACCTCGTCGAACGCGCAGTCCGGGGTCAGGATGCTCGGGATACCCCGGTTCAGCGCCGTCGCGGCATGCAGGGCGTCACGACCGCCGAGCCGGTGGGCCTCGAACAGCTGGACCGCGCGCCGGAGGTCCTCGATGGTCACCTCATGGAGTGCGCAGAGCCGCCACACGGCGCGGGCTTCACGGGCGGCCCGCGGCCGGTCTCCGTGGCGGCGGAGCAGGAGATGGGCGTACTCGTGCACGAGCTCGACGCTCGCCGCGCCGCGCAGCCGCCCGTCGCGGGCAGCCCGCACAATCTCCCTGCACGGGTCGCGGTAGCGATGATCGCGGCCGACGGCGTAGACGAACACCGCCGTGTCGTAGAGGAACCGGCTCACCTCAGATCTCCGCCCGCGGCTCGCTGACGCTCGCCCTCACCCTCAGGTCCCCGCCCGCCGGCTCGCTGACGCTCGCCCT
>JBBSMR010000056.1:0-21802 GCA_038233095.1 Euzebyales bacterium | reverse complement strand
CTGACATGTGAATCGCCGCCGGCGATTCTCCGTACGCTGGTGGTGGCGCTGCGCAGCAGCGCCCTTGCTTGCTGACAGCAGCGTGCAGGCGGCGGTCCACGCGCGCAACGTGGGAAGGACAACTGTTCGTATGCTGGCTGGCGCTCCGAGCCCCCCATCACGAATCAGCCCGGAGCAGGCTGATCACCTCACACTGCGTATCGAGATGGCCGAGGCGGTCGCCGGATGACCCAACAACTCGAGGCTGAGCGGACGGCCGCAGCGCGGCAGCGGGCACCCGGCTGGAGATGGTTCGATCGCCTGTTGAGTGCGTTGGGGTGGCTGCTGATCGCGCTGGGCACCCTCATCATCCTCTACCTGATCTACTCGCTCTTCTTCACCAACCTGCAGACCCAGCGTGCGCAGCACGACCTCGCGCAACGCTGGGAGAGCCAGATCGTTCCGCAGCGTCCAGCCGACGCTCGAGTCGACGGTCAGGTGGAAGACGTACCTGCCGCACCCGACCGCCCGGCCCGTCCAGACGACGCCTCACCGAACGAGGGTGAGACGCCCGCACGTACCGGCGTCGCCCGGCCGGCCCCGGCGCCGGCGACCGGCGAGCCCGTCGCGAAGATCGAGTTCGTGCGCCCTGGAGCGCAGGCACCACCGGTGCACGAAGAGCCCCTGTACATCGTGCAGGGCGTGGGAACGGAGCAACTGCAGCAGGGACCGGGCCACTATCCGGGCACCTCGATGCCCGGCGCGAAGGGCAACTTCGCGGTCGCCGGCCACCGCACGACCTACGGCGCACCGTTCTATCACCTGGATCAACTGGGCAGAGGCGACAGGGTGCGCGTCACCGACGCGCGGGGTCGCCGGTTCGTCTACACCGTCCGCACGCAGCGCGTGGTGGCGCCCTCCGACGTCTGGGTCATCCAGCCCGATCCGCTGGAGACCGGTCGACCGACCCTCACCTTGACCACCTGTCATCCGCGGTTCTCGGCGGCTGAGCGGCTCGTCGTGTTCGCGGAACTGGGGCGATGAGGCGCCTGCTACGCGGGTTCGTCCTGCTCGTGGTCGCGGCGGCCGTCGTGGTTCTGCTGTTCACGGTCGTCTTCCCGTGGTTCGATCGCACCTTCGTGACCGATCCCGTCCTCAACTCCCAGTCGGCGGCCGCCCGTGCAGCCTGACGCTTCAGAGCCGTTCTCTGCACCTCTGCCTGACCCTCAGCACGCACCTCGACCGTGGCTCGACCGTTATCCTCCGGGCGTTCCGACGGGCTACGACTATCCGGTCGTGCCGGTGACGCGCCTGTTGGACGACGCCGCGGCGGATTTCCCCGACATCGCCGCGGTGGACGCTCACGGTTACACACTCACGTACCGGGAGCTGCTGGACCGCGTCGACCGGTTCGCCACGGCGCTGAGCGACCTGCACATCGGCCTCGGCGACCGGGTTTCGCTGCTGCTGCCGCCGTGCCCGCAACACGTGGTCGCCTTCTTCGCCGTGGCGCGTCTGGGCGCCGTGGTGGTCGAGCACGACCCCACCGCGCCCGCCGCCGCGCTCGAGCGCCAGCTGAACGAGGCAGGCAGCCGGGCAGTGATCTGCCTGGACCCGCTCTACAGCCGGCTCGGCCGCCTGAAGGGCCGGTTGCCGAGCGTGCGCCACATCATCGCCACGGGCATGCAGGACGCGCTGCCCTTCCCTCGCAACGTGCTCTTTCCTCTGCTGGGCCGTCGGAGAGGAGCGTACCGACGCATCGACGAGGGCGAGGGGGTGCTGCGCTTCACCGAGCTGATCCATCGGGCGGCTCCGTTCACCGTGGGGAGCACCTTGGAGGCCGACACGCATCCCGCGGTGCTGATCTACCCCGAGGATGGGAGGGCGCTGACGTTCACGCATGCCGCGCTCGTGACGGCCGCTTTTCAGACGCGCCTGTGGGTCCCCGACGTGCAAGCCGGCACCGAGCGGGTGCTGGCCGCGCTGGCGCTGCACACGGCGGTCGGCCTCGGAGCACAGTTGTTGTTCACGGTGCTCTCCGCGGGAACCCTCGTGCTTGTGCGGGACCTCGACCGCAGCCGGATGCTGCGCGCCGTCGAGCGCACGAGCCCTACCCTGATGATGGCCTCCGCTGAGACGTTCGTCGCGCCGCGGGAGCGCCGGCGGCGGCGAAGGGATCTGACCAGTCTGCGGGTCTGCCTCGCCGTCGGAGCCAGGCTCGACATCGACGCGGTCGAGCGCTTCGAGGAGGTCAGCGGTGCACGGGTCCGCCTCGGGTGGGGAGTGCCGGACGTCGGCGGGCTGACGCACGCCAATCCGGTCTACGGCCTCGCCGATCCCGAGCGGATCGGCCTGCCGCTGCCGGACGTGGCGTGCATCCTCGTGGATCCAGAGGATCCGAGCCGGCCCGCGAGCGGCAACCGCGGTCACATGGCGGTCTTCGGTCCCCAAAGCGCGCGGGCGGAGTCCGATCGGGCGGGCGTCTCGTCAGACGGGTGGATACGCACGGGGGCGCTGGCCGAGTCCTCACCGGCCGGTTTCCGACTCATGGAGTGAGCCGGGGTCGAGCGCACTCCCAGCGATAGGGTGGAAGCCATGGCCGGGCCGACCGTCTTCGTCGTGGACAACTACGACAGCTTCACGTACAACCTCGTGCAGCAGCTCAGCGAACACGGCGCCCGGGTCACGGTCGCGCGCAACGACGCCTTCGGGATCGACGAGGTCGAGTCCGCCGCCTTCGACGGCATCGTCATCTCACCGGGCCCCGGCACGCCCGCGGACGCCGGTCTCTCCAGCGAACTGGTGCGTGCGATGGGCGGGCGCACGCCGCTGCTCGGCGTCTGTCTCGGCCACCAGTGCATCGGTGAGGCCTACGGCGGGCGCACCGTGCGCGCTCCGGAGCTGCGGCACGGCAAGACCTCCCCGATCGAGCACGACGGCAGAGGCGTCTTCACCGACCTGCCGCAGAGCTTCCCCGCCACCCGGTACCACTCGCTCGTGATCGACCCGGAACACCTGCCCGCGGACCTCACCGTCACCGCGTACGCGGGCGACGTCATCATGGGCGTGCGCCACCGCCGGCTCCCGGTCGAGGGCGTGCAGTTCCACCCGGAGTCGATTCTCACACTGGTCGGGCCGCGCCTGCTCGGGAACTTCCTGGAGCGGGTCGGCGCCTCGGTCCGTGGCTGACGTCCTCGTCGTCGGAGCCGGTCTCGCGGGGCTGGTGGCCGCGACAGCGCTGCGCGGTCGCGGCGCCGACGTGCTCCTGATCGACGCCGGCGAGCAGGCAGGTGGCCGCCTCGCCACCCGCCGACTCGGCGGCGCCACCCTGGACGACGGAGCGCAGTTCTTCACGGTTCGTCACGCTGACTTCGCCGAGCTTGTCGAGTGCTGGCAGGAGTCCGGCTGTCCCATCGGGGTCTGGAGTCACGGCTTCGCCAGGGCGCCGAGCATCGCGTCTCCTCCGGGCGCCGCCGAGGCGCAGCAGGACGGTCATCCCCGCCACATCGTGCGCGGAGGGATGCAGGTATTGGCCGCGTACCTCGCCCGCGGCCTCGGCGTGCGGAACGCGTGCCGGGTCGTGGCTGTGCGTGCGAGACCTGGTGGCTGGGAGGCGCGGACGAGACAGGGCGAGGCGCTGACCGCACACGCGGTCGTGCTCACCCCGCCGCTGCCGCAGGCGCTGCCGCTGATCGCTGCCGAGACCCTGATCGAGCGGGCGAACACCCAGCTCGTCGCGGACCTGCGGGCGGTGGACTACGCGCCCTGCCTCTCGCTGCTCGCGGCGCTGGACGGCGCACCGGGGCTGCCCGAGCCCGGGGGCGTGCAGTTCGATGAGGGCCCCGTGCGCTTCCTGGCCGACAACGCGACGAAGCAGATCTCGCCCGAGCCGGCGCTCACCGTGCACGCGGCGGAGGCATTCAGCCGCACGCGCGCCGACGAGCGGGACGAGGCGATCCGCGAGGAGCTGCTCGGGCTCGCGCGACCGTGGCTGGGCGGAGCTCGGGTCGACCGTTCGGAGCTGACGCGGTGGCGCTACGCCCAGCCGTCACCGCCTCGCGAGGAGCGCGCCGTCACGCTGATCGCGGCGAGCCCCGACGAGGTCGGACCCCTCGTCCTGGCGGGGGACGCGTTCGCCGGGGCGAAGGTCGAGGGCGCCGCGCTCAGCGGGCTGGCCGCGGCCGAGCTGCTCGGCCGATGAGCGCCTCTACGGTGAGGGTGACACCGTCTCCGTCGACTCCTGCCCGCTCGAGACGATGAGAATGACCTCGGCGCCGGGCTCCACGGCGGTGCCGCCCTCGGGCTCCGTGCGGATGGCGTCGCCTTCCGGGATCGTGGCGCTCGGCTCGTTCTCCACGGTGACGCGCAGGCACGGGGTCGGCTCCTCGCACGCCTCTTCCAGCGTTTGGACCGCCTCGTCCTCGCTCATCCCATCCACGTCGGGAACGGTGACCTGCTCGGGTCCGGTCGAGACAATGAGCGCGATGCCGCTGCCGACCTCCACGCTCTCGCCGGCGGCGGGGTCCGTGCCGATCACCTGACCCTCACCCACGGAGTCCGAGCTCTGCTCGCGCTGCTCGCTCACCTCCAGCTGCGCGTCCCGCAGGGTCGCGATGGCCTCCTCGGGCGTCTGGCCCGCGACGTTCGGAATCTGCACGGTCGCGGGTCCCGACGAGACGAAGAGCCCGACCGCCGTCCCAGGCGGGACCTCCTCTCCCGCGGCGGGCTCGCTGCGGGTGACGAGGCCCGCGCTGAACTCATCCGACGGCTCCTCGGTGACCGCGCCGACGGTGAGTTCCGCGTCGGCGAGCACCTGCTCGGCCTCGTCCTGACTCAGGCCCACCACGCGCGGGATGGCGACGGGCGCGGGGCCGTCGGAGATGATCAGCCCGACTTCCGAGCCTTGCGCTGCCTGCTGCCCCTGCCCAGGCTCGCTGTTGATGACCTGGTCGGCCGGCACCTGCGCGCTCGCGCGGCGGCGGACCTCCCCGACGGTGAATTCGGCCTCGATGAGCGCGGCCTCGGCGTCCGCCCGGCTCAGGCCGCGCACCTGTGGGATCTCCACCAGAGGAGGACCCTCGCTGTAGAGGATCGTGACGGTGCTGCCCTCGTCGGCCATCTCGCCGCCGGGCGGGTCGGTGCGAATGACGAAGTTGGAGGGAATGTTCGCGTTCTCGCGCGGCTCCAGCGCAGTCTCGAAGCCGGCCTCGGTGAGCGTGGTCTGCGCCTGGTTGATCGGCTGTCCGCGCACCTGGGGGATCTCGACCTGCAGCGTGTCGAACGCTCCCAGCAGGTAGGCGGCCGCCAGCGCGCCGCCGAGGAGCAGCAACGCGAGCAGGATCCAGGCGCCCCGACGGGACGGCGCCTCCTCGTCGGCGAGCTCCTCCCGTTCGACCACGCGCTCCTCGTCGGGACGGTCGAGCACCTCCGTCCGGTCCGATCCCAGCTTCTGCGTCGCCTCGTAGGCCACCGGGGCGGCGGCGAGCGGCAGCCCGGCCTCGACGCGCCGCAGGTCGTCGTGAAGCTCGCGCGCGGTCTGGTAGCGGTCGGCGGGGTCCTTGGCCATGGCGGTGAGCACGACATCGTCGAGCTCTGGAGGCAGCCCGGGCTCGATGCGCGAGGGGGGGACCGGCGGCTCAGAGACGTGCTTGAAGGCCAGCGTCACGGCCGACTCGCCCGTGAACGGCTGGCGGCCCGTGAGCAGCTCGTAGAGCACGCAGCCGAGGGCGTAGACGTCGGTTCGCCGGTCGACGCGCTCGCCCTGCGCCTGCTCGGGGGCGATGTACGCGGCCGTGCCGAAGACCGCGGCAGTCTGGGTGACCGTCTCGGCGCTCACCGCCCTGGCGATGCCGAAGTCGGCGACCTTCACGCGGCCGTCCTGCGCGATGAGGATGTTGCCGGGCTTCACGTCGCGGTGCACGAGGCCCCGCTCATGGGCGTAGTCGAGCGCGAGCGCGGCGTCGCCCACGACCTCGATCGCCCGGTTCGGAGTGATCGACTCGCGCCGCAGCACGTCGCGCAGGCTGCGCCCCTCCACGTATTCCATGACGATGAACGGCCGGTCGTCGTCCTCGCCGGCGTCGTACACCGCGACGATGTTCGGGTGGTTCAGGTTCGCGGCGGCCTGGGCCTCACGGCGGAATCGCGCGATGAACGACGGGTCGTCGGCGTAGCGCCCGTGCAGGATCTTGACCGCGACCTCGCGGTCGAGCTGGGTGTCCAGCGCCAGCTCCACGTCGGCCATGCCGCCCTGGCCGATCAGCCGGCGGAGTTGGTAGCGCCCGGCCAGGGTGCCCCGGTCGCCACCGGAGCTCAAGCGTGTCGTCTCGTCCATCTACTCCGCCTCGTCCAGCGCAGCTTCCATGACCGCCTTGGCGATCGGCGCGGCGACCGCGCCGCCGGTGGCTTCGCTGCCGACGTCCCCACCGTCGGGCACGACGACCGCGACCGCCACGCGTGGCTGCTCGGCGGGCGCGAACCCGACGAACCAGACGGTTGGGGAGCGGCCCTCGCCAGTTTGCGCCGTGCCGGTCTTGCCGGCCACGGTGACCCCGTCGATCGCCGCGGCCGTGCCGCTGCCTGCCTCCACCACGCCGACCATCATGCGCGTCAGCGTCGCCGCCGTCCGCGCGCTGACGGCGGGCTGCTCGTCCGACAGCGGCTCCGGGGGATACTGCTTCACCAGCCGGCCCTCGTGATCCTCGATCTGCTCGACGATGCGCGGCCGCATGACCACGCCGCCGGAGCCGATGGCGCCCGCCGTCATGGCCATCTGCAACGGCGTGGCGCGGACATCGCGCTGACCGATGGCCGACTGCGCGGTCGATGGGGCGTCGAGCTCCTTCGGGATGCGGCTGGGGAGCACCTCCGGCAGCCCGAATGGGATGTCGGCGTTGAAGCCGAATGCCTCGGCTTGCCGGATCAGCGCCTCGGCGCCCACATCGAGCCCGAGCTGCGCGAAGGTGGTGTTGCAGCTCACGATCAGCGCCTGCTCCAAGGTGATGGTGTCGCCACCGGCGCAGGTCGAGCCGCCGAAGTTACCGATGTCGGCGGTGGTCTGAGGCAGATCGAGCGTGACCGGATCGGGGTAGGGCTGGTCGGGCGGGACGCCCGACTCGAGCGCGGCGGCGGCGGTGACGATCTTGAAGGTCGAGCCCGGCGGGTACCACTCGCGGACCGCACGGTTCAGCAGCGGCTTGGCCGGGTCGGCGTTCAAGGACTGCCAGGCGGAGCGCACCTGCTGGGCGTCGTGGCTCGCCAGCGGGTCCGGGTCGTAGCTCGGCGAGGACCACAGCGCGAGCACGCCGCCGTCGCGCGGGTCCAGCGCCACCACGGCCCCCACACGGTCGCCGAGCGCGTCGCGCGCCGCCTCCTGCACCGGTTGGCGCAGCGTGGTGCGGACCCGGTCACCGGAACGCTGGCGACCCGAGAGCAGGTCGGCGATGTTGCGCGTGAACACCTCGGGCGCCGAGCCGATGAGGAACTCATTCGCGGAGCTCTCCAGCTCGCTTCGGCCGAAGATGAACGAGTAGTAGCCGGTGACGTGCGCGTACAGCTCGCCGGCCGGGTACTGGCGCAGGTAGCGCAAGCGGTCGTCGGTCTCGACCGACTCGGCGATCTCGAACGCGGCGCGACCCTGACCGGCCACGATCGAGCCGCGCTGCTCGTCGTACTCGCGCAGCAGCCCGCGGGCGTTGCGCTCGTGCTCTTCGAGCTCTTGGGCGCGGACGACCTGCAGGTAGTTGAGGTTCACGAACAACGCGGCGAAGAGCACGAACACCGCGATCGCCACGCGCTGCACCTGGCGGGTCATCGGCGCCCCACCTTCTGCTGCTGCGCTGCCCCGGCGGCGGTCTTGGAGGCCGGCGCGGAGATGCGCAACAGCGCGGCGATGAGGATGTAGTTGGCGAGCAGCGACGAGCCGCCGTAGGAGATGAACGGCAGGGTCAGTCCGGTCAGGGGGATGAGGCGCGTCACGCCGCCCAGGATGACGAACACCTGGAGCGCGAAGAGCGTGGTGAGCCCCGCGGCGAGCAGCGTGCCGAAGTCGTCGGCGCAGCGCAGGGCGGTGCGATAGCCGCGGGCGACGAGCAGGAAGTAGCACAGCAGCAGCGCGGTCGTGCCCAGCAGCCCGAGCTCCTCGCCGAAGGCCGAGAAGATGAAGTCGGTCGAGACGAACGGGATGAAGGTCGGCATGCCGTCGCCGAGCCCCACCCCCGCGATGCCGCCCGTGCCCAGCGCGAAGAGCGACTGGACGAGCTGGAAGCTGCCGCCCGGTTCGTCGATGTAGGCCCACATGTCGAGCCAGATGGCGATCCGCTGGCGGACATGGCCGAACGCAAGATAGGCGAGCACGGCGCCGACCGAGAACAGGAGTGTGCCCGCGACCACGTAGGCGACGCGCGCGGTCGAGACGTACAGCATGACCACGAAGATGCCGAAGAAGAGCAGCGAGAGCCCGAGGTCCTTCTCGAAGATGAGCACCGCGAGACTGACGCCCCAGGCCGCCGCGACGGGCGCGAACGCGCGGGCGGGCGGCACCATGAAGGGGCCGACCCGGCTGCTCGCCACGGAGAGCAGCTCGCGCTTGTCGCCGAGATAGCTGGCGAAGAAGACCACCAAGCCGAGCTTCGCCAGCTCGCCCGGCTGAAAGGTGAGCCCGGCGGCGCGCACCCACAGGCGCGCACCGTTCACTTCGGTGCCGATGACGGGCAACAGCGGCAGGAGCAGCAGCGCGACCGCGCCGAGACCGATCACGTAGCGGTAGGCGTCCAAGAACGTGTGGTCGCGCAGCAGCAGCAGCGTGGCGACGAACGCCGCGAGCGCGACGATCGACCAGACCGCCTGAGCGGGTGCCAAGTTGGTGTAGTCGGCTTCACCGGCGTTCGCGAAGTCGATGCGGCGAACCATGACCAGGCCGAGGCCGTTCAACAGGAATGCCAAGGGCAGCAGCAGCGGATCGGCTCCGCGCACCCTCCAACGGGTCACCGCGTGGGCCACCGCGGCGATGCCGAGCAGGACCGCGGAGTACACGGCGAAGCCCGCCGGCAGCTGAGGTTCCTGATGCAGCCCCATCAGGGCGTAGGCCACCAGCACGACGATGATCGCCAGGACGAGCAGACCGAGCTCGGTGTTGGCTAGCCGCCGGTTCTCGGCCGGAGTGAGCGTCGCGCTCACGGTCGCGCCCTCGGTGTGGGCTGCGGTTCGTCGCGGCGCTGTTGCTGTTGGCGCTGCTGGCGCTGCTGGCGACGGTTCGGGGTCGGCTGCTCGGTGGGCGTTGCCTCGGCACGGTCCTCGGCCTCGAGCGCCAGCTGCTCCACGATCCGGCGCGCCTCGCTCAGCGTGCCCGCGTTCAGCCCCGCGCGGATCTCCTCCTGGCGGAACTCCGGGAAGTCGGACACCGCCACGGTGGAGATCTCGTTGGGCAGCAGCCGGTACAGCGGCACGCTGAGCAGCTCGCTGTTCAGCCCGTTGTAGACGGCGACGCGGCCCTCGTACCCGCTGACGAAGAAGGCGCGGCTGAGCACGAACCAGCCGCCACCCACGATCACGGCGATCAGGACGAGCGTGGCGAGGAGGCCCGCCAGGATGCGCCTGCTGCGGCTGGGAGCGGCCGTGCGGCGCGCACTGGGACGATCCACCCCCTGGGTGTCGGCCAGTCGTCCGAAGTCGCGCGCCCAATCGCCCTCGCCGTGCTCGTCGCGCGTGCGGATGCGCATGAGGTGGGCGTCATCGGGTGCGCCGGGCTCGCTGCCGACGATCCGCAGCAGCACCACGGTGATGTTGTCGGGCCCGCCCGCGGCGTTCGCGGCGTTGATCAGCTCGGCCACGGCGCGCTCGCCGTCCTCTGTCCGCTCGAGGATCGCCGAGATGCGCTCGTCCTCGACCTGACCCGTCAGACCATCCGAGCAGAGCAGCACCTGATCCCCCGGCTGCAGGATGAGCGGGGGGAGCCGGTCCACCTGCACCTCGGGCTCGTGGCCGATGGCGCGGGTGATGACGTTGCGTTTGGGGTGGCGGGCGGCCTCCTCGCGTGAGAGCCTGCCGTCGCGCACGAGGCGCTCGACCAGGGTGTGGTCGGTCGTGAGCTGGCTGATGGGCTCGCCGTCGCGCAACAGATAGGCGCGGCTGTCGCCGACGTGCGCCACGTGCACGCGGTCTTCGCGGACGAGCACAGCGGTGAGGGTCGTGCCCATGCCGCGGTAGCGGGGATCCGCGGCGGCCTTCTCGACCACCTGACGGTTCGCGGACTCCAGCGCGGTCACGAGCGCTTCATCGGCGGCCGCGGAGCTGTCGAAGGAGCCGCCGTCGAGCTGTTCGAGCGGGGTGAGCGCGGTTGCGGAGGCGACCTCGCCCGCCACGTGCCCGCCCATGCCGTCCGCGACGGCGAACACCGTGCTGCCCGCCAAGTAGCTGTCCTCGTTGCCCTGGCGCACCAGGCCGACGTCGGAGCTGGCGTAGGCAAGCACCCGCAGCTCGCGGTCCTCGACGTTCATCGCCGCACCTCCACGACGGTGCGGCCGATGCCGAGCTGGTCTCCGGCGGAGAGCGCGGTGGGGGCGCCGACCTTGTGCTGGTTGAGGAAGGTGCCGTTCGTGGAGCCGAGGTCGGCCACCATCCAATCGTCCCCGTCGCGGTAGATGCGGGCGTGATGATCGCTGACGTAGGGGTCGGAGAGCACCACGGCCGCCGTCTCGGCACGACCGAAGATCAGCTCACCGTGATCAAGTGTGAGCACGCGGGGCTTCCCGTCGGGTTTGTGGACAACGATCTCGCGTGGGGAGGAGCGCGCAGAGCGCCGCCGCTCGGGGGCCGGTCCACGCGCGGGGCGCGGGCCCGCGCGCCCCGCGGCCGGCGCGGTGCGCAGATCGCGGACGACGGCCCGCACAGCCCGCCCGACGAAGATGTAGAGCAGCAGGAGGAAGAGCCCTTGCAGCAAGGTCAGGACGATCGCCGGCACCGGATCAGCCTTCGAGGTCGAAGGCGAGGCGAACGCTGCCGAGCTCGATCTGGTCGCCGTCGTCCAAAGGCGCTCGGCCGACCTTCGCGCCGTTCACCCGCACGCCGTTCGTCGACCCGAGATCCTCGACCAGCCAGCGGCCGTGCTCGCGCAGGATCCGGGCGTGGCGCCGCGAGACCGACGTGTCCGAGATCGTGACGTCGCACTCGGGCAGGCGACCCATGAGGGCGCTGCCGTCCACCGTGACGCGGTTGCCGGAGCCGTCCAGCACCTTGATCGTCGCCCGTTCGCCCCGCGCGGGGAGGAACTGGGTCGCCTCGGCGGGCGGAGCCGCCCGGGCTGGCCGGCGGGCGTTCCGCGGAGGCTCGTCGCGGGCCGAGGCGGCTTCGATCTTGCCGCGCAGCTCGTAGCGGCCGACCGGGATGTCGGGATTCGCCTGCAGGCTCACCCTGGCGGGTCCCTGGAGCTGCCAGCCGTGGTCGCGTGCGGTGGCCTTCGCGACCCCCGCCAGTTCGCGCTCCAGCGGCTCGCCGTAGCCCGAGAAGCGCTGCAGGTCGGCCGGCGCGACATCGAAGCGAAACACGTTGGGCACGGTGACGCCGGTCAGGCCCACCTGCTGATAGTCGCGGGCGTAGCGCTGGATGGCCTTGGCCAGCTCGACGGGTTGCAGACCCGACCGGAAGGCACGGGCGAAGAAGCCCTCGACCGCTCCCTCGAGGCGCTTCTCGAAGTCCTTTAGAACGCCCATCTCCTAAGCCGGTGGCCCTCTCGTGCATCCTGACGTGGCCAAGACTTGCGTGCTGCGCAGATTGTAGTAGGGCGGTGCGACACGCAGCCTCATTCGACGTGTCCGGCCGTGCACAGTTCCGCGCCATTCGTCCGGCCGTGTCCCTGTTCCTGCCGCCGCTGCTACACTGCGCCGCCGTGCCTTGCAGGCACACGCCCGGGCGAGTGGCGGAATTGGCAGACGCGCAGGATTCAGGTTCCTGTGGCCGCAAGGCTGTGGGGGTTCAAGTCCCCCCTCGCCCACTTCTGTAGCGGGGACAACACTGTTCGTGCTCGGGGTGGTGGGCGCCCGAGTTGGCCGATCGTCACGGCCGACGCGGACTTCGGGGCATCGCTCGCGCTTCGGGGTGGTCGCGCGCGGTCGGGCTGTTGCTCTCGCCAGACCATTTGATGCCCGACCAGCAAGCAAACTGCTGCGTCGCGCCCTCGAACGCATCTCGGAGGAGATCCGCGTCGGTGCCTTGGCAAGCGTGTCACCGAAGGCATCCATCTGCGATAGCTGACCACCCAGACCTGAGCGCGAGCTGCTTGCGACTCCCGACATCGCCATCGTGCGCAGATCACCGCGGCGGAGTGCCGCGCTTCCTCACGTCCCCGTGCCGCCCTCCCGAGCCGCTCCGTGCGGGAACTCCGACGACCGAAACTGATCCGTGCTCCCTGGGATCGCCGATGTTGAACTCGGCGATCAGGACCGCCCTCCGGCCGCACAGGGATACTGAAGGTCGTCTATCCGACTTGTCGCGCCGTGCTGACGGCGGCCAGGTGCACCGCGCTGCCACCGCCGATGGCCCTTGACACCGATCCTCGATCAGAGCGAACCGGCGGCCTTGCATCTCGGGGCTGGCACTTCTCAGGCTCAGGCTGCGATGGTCTCGGGCCAGTGCATCTGGGCACTCTCCGCTCCGCTTGCCAGCAGCAGCGTGAACAACTCATCGAGTCGCTTCGCCACGGGCATGCTCAACCACACCTGGCCGCACGCCGGGCACACCTCCACGGGCACCTCGAGGATCAGCGCCGTTCGCCCGTCGCGTTCGGCAAGGCGTGCTCGGTGCTCGGGGCGGCGGACGCCTTGGTCACAGCGTTCGCAGCGATTCATGACTTCCTCACCCTGAAGTCGGTGCTCCAGCGATCTCGGTCGGGTTCATACACCGTCACGATACGCTCCTCTTCGCGGAGGTCATCCACGATCACGACCACGTGCAGGGGTCGGAACCAGTCGATGAGGAGTACGAGCTCCTTGAGTCCCTCGTCCATGTGGCTCGTTTCGATGACGTCGCCCCCGCCAAGGAGTGCCTCGAACTCTCGGAGCGTCATGTCGATTGACCGGACCTTGTCGAAGACGTGGTCAGTGAGGGCCACGTCGTAGCCCTCGCGCAGCGGGTGGCTCATGTCGACAGTCTCTCACGACCATGTGACGTGCTCGCCGTGTGGTGATTCCGGAAGCCACACTGGCCGCGCCGAGGGGTTCGAGAGCCGTCCCATGAGGTCCACTTCTGTTACAACGCGGTCGGCAGTTCCCCCTATGGCACCGCGCGGCCGGCCCGCCTCTTCAGGGCGCTCTGGCGATCGCAGACAGCCAATGGCTTCGCAACTGCCTCGCGTTCTGCCTGGTCCCTCAGATCCGGCCACCTGCGGTTTTCGTCCTGAGTTGGGGTCCCGCCCAGTAGCTCTCTACTCCTGGAGCATCAGCTTCCTGGCGTGCTTCAGGTGCAGGAAGCGGTGCAACGGGTCCGTCGGTGACTGAACGAACTCGCCGAGGTGGTCGTGGAAGCGCCTTGCTTCGTCGTTGCGAGCGTGAATGAGGAGTGCCCTGACCCCCGCATCCTCCGAGACTCGAATGGCCCGACGGATCGCGTCGACAAGCAGCCCTCTTCCTATCCCTCGGTTGCTCTCGGACCGGTCCACTGCGAGGCGAGCCAGCAGGAGACAGGGCACCTGCTGCGGGACGCCACCCTTCTTCAGCTCCTCAGGCACCTGGACCTTCTCGACTCCAGCTGTCGCGAGTGCGTAGTAGCCGACTACTCGGTCACTTCGAGCGGCCACAATCACCCGGGCGTTCCCCGACTTGTGGTTCACCCAGGCGTAGTCCCGGAGCCAACTGTCGAGCTCTTCTGCGCCGCTTTCGAACTCAGTCGTGACGTGACGCTTCTCCAGGGCGACCAGAGGATCCAGAGGCGCCTTCGACACCTCGTCTCTACTCGTGGGAGTCGAACACCGTCGGCTCGCTCAAGAGGCTGCGAGTTTGGGAGTGCGCGCCATAGGAGCGTCGAGAAGAGCCTCGAAGTCGTTCCACTCATCCTCCGAAAGAACAAACCACCTGCGATCGGCCAGAACTCGTTCAGCGTTCGCCGTCGCGCTCTCGAGAACGAAGTCGGTGACACTCTTCTCCACGGCTGCGGCAGCGCTTCGGATGAGCTGTTGCTGCTGAGCCGACGTGCGGAGGTTGAGTCGTGCGTCCCGCTGGCCTCGCTCAGTGGTGGAGTGACGAGGCATGGTCTCGCTCCTTGTATAGCGGATGTGCACCAGCCTGTGCAGACCACGTACACCCCGTATCGACATATGGCAACCAGGGTTGAGGATCTCGAGCTTCGTGTGGATCTTGGCGTGCGCGCGCATAGGGTTGGCTCTGGAGAGAACGTTGCCCCCCGGAGCCGTGCACCGTGATCACGTGGAGTGCGCGCAGGCAGCCGGAGTTGCTGCCCGACATCGAGAAGGCGGCCGCCCGTCGGGTCCCCCACGTTGAGCTCCTCGAGGAGGAAGGTCGGCAGCGGTACTCCGAGCTGGTTCGCGCCCTAGCCAAGAAGCTCGGCTGGGAGGCGGCCAACGGCTTCGCGCTGACGGCCGAGATGATCGGCACCGTCGCGGGCCACGCCGCGCTGATGGGGCTCAACCTTGACTCGAAGGCCTTCGCCGGGGTCCGGACCGTAGTGCTGCATCCCACGACCATGGTCTTGACGGAGCCGCGGCCGGGGCCGTTCCTCCACACTGTGACGGAGGGTCCGATGCCCGTGCTCGGGCACACGACCGCGACGGGTCCGGTCTTCATCGCCTGGGACGTCGCGCGCGAGCAAGCACGCCACCCTGAAGGCGGGCAGAACGTGATCTTGCACGAGTTTGCGCACCGGCTGGACATCATGGACGGCACCTTCGATGGCACGCCGCCCCTGCATGACAGGCAACGCCGTCAACGCTGGATCGACGTGTTCCAAGCGGAGTTGGACGCGCTCCGCGCGGGCGCGGGCAGCCGGCTGTTGGACGACTACGCGGCGACCAATCCAAGCGAGTTCTTCGCGGTCGCCACAGAGGCCTTCTTCGGTCGGGCGGCGGCGCTTCGGGCCGACCGGCCGGAGCTGTATGACGTGCTCGCCGACTACTACCGGCAGGATCCGGCGGCGCGTTCCCGCTAGCCGTCCCTCGACCGACGGCGGAGCAGAGCGGCGGCCACGGCGAACGCGGACGCGACGCCTGCATCGTTGCGCAGCGCCCGCCGATAGCGCTGGTCGGCGAAGGCTGCGGCCAACACGGCCGTCAGCGCGTGCGCCGCATCGACTCCGGCCCCGACGGCAAGCCCTGTGGACGCCCGTCGGCGGGGCGACAGCGCGGCTTGAAGGATGTGTCGTCCACCGAGCACACGCACGAGCACGAGAGCTTCGTGGGAGGGCGATGAGGCACCCGCCTCGCCGGCGGCGCGGGCGGGCGCGACGGCCAGCCAGACGCCGTAGATCAGCTCGACGGTGTCGAGCACCCGAGGCGCGCAGCTCTGCATGGGTCACTGACCTTTCGCCTTCCAGCGTGGCGTTGGTGCCCGGCGCGTTGCTTCGTCCGGGAGGCAGACGCAGGCCAAGCATGCCGAGTGGGCAGCGGCCCTGCCGTGCGCCCGGAGAGGGTTCACACAGCACTCCGTCTCCAGTAGCGTGGGCTGTGCCAGGAAAGCGCTCGCCCGGCGCAGTTGGGAGACCCGACATGAAACTTGTGGCCGTCACTGCATGTCCCACCGGCATCGCGCACACCTACATGGCGGCGGAGAGCTTGAGCGAGGCCGCCAAGGAGGCGGGTCACGACATCAAGGTCGAGACGCAGGGCTCCGTCGGTGCGGAGAACGAGCTGACCGACCAGGACATCGCAGAGGCGGACGGGGTCATCATCGCCGCCGACAAGGACGTCTCCCGTGACCGCTTCGCTGGCAAGAAGCTGATCTCGGTCTCGGTCTCGCGGGGCATCAACCATCCCGAAGAGCTCCTCGAGGAGGTCCAGCAGGCCTCTCAATGGGAAGCCGGGAAGGGCGGCCAGAAGAGCGGCAGTGATGGCTCGGCCGCGGGCGGGATGGTGGCAGGCCAGTCGCAGGAGCGCGGAACGATTTACAAGGCGCTCATGAACGGCGTCTCGTACATGATCCCCTTCGTGGTCGTCGGCGGTCTGCTGATCGCGGTCTCCCTGACCGTCGGCGGAGAGCCTGATCCCGAGGGGGGTCTCCTCATCCCGGAGGGCTCCTTCTGGGCGACCGTGAACCAGATCGGGGTGGTCGGCTTCCAGCTGATGGTGCCGATTCTGTCGGGCTACATCGCCTACGCGATCGCCGACAGGCCCGGTCTGGCTCCGGGCATGATCTGCGGATGGATCGCCAACAACGGCTCCTTCTATGGCAGCGAGGCCGGAGCCGGGTTCATCGGCGCCATCATCACCGGCTTCGCGGCCGGCTATCTGGCGCTGGCGATCAAACGGGTCAAGGTGCCGCAGCAGGTGCGACCGATCATGCCGATCATCGTGATCCCGCTCCTCACCACGATGGTGGTCGGAGGCCTCTTCGTGCTCGTGGTCGGTCAGCCTGTGGCAGCGGTGTTCGTGGCGCTGACCAATCTGCTGTCGGGCATGGAGCAGACGACGGCCGCGCTGCTCGGGCTGGTGATCGGACTCATGATCGCGTTCGACATGGGCGGCCCGGTGAACAAGACCGCGTTTCTGTTCGGCGCCGGCCTGATCGCCTCGGGCAATACCGAGGTCATGGGCATCGCGGCCGCGGCTATTCCGGTGCCCCCCTTGGGGATGGGGCTGGCCGCGTTGGTGCGCCGGCATCTGTTCGCGGAGCAAGAGGTCGAGCTGGGTTACGCAGCCCTGTTCATGGGCTTCTTCGGCATCACCGAGGGCGCCATCCCGTTCGCCGCCGCCGACCCCGGACGTGTGATCCCCGCGAACATGGCGGGCGGCGCGGTGGCCGGCGTGATCGCCGGGCTCGTCGGCGCGACCGACGCTGTGCCGCATGGGGGCTTGATCGTGGCGTTGCTGGGCGCCGTGGGGAATGTCTTGGGGTACATCTTCGCGATCCTCGCCGGGACGCTCGTCACCGCCGCCGTCGCGATCGGCCTGAAGTCCTTCGGGTCCACCTCGCAGGAGGAGAGCGCCGACACCGAGACGGCCGTCGCCGCCTGACGCGCCAAAGGTGCAGCATCACGGCGTCGGATGCTTCCGTGGCGGGCAGCAGCGCATCGGAGTGTTTCGGCAGGACCGCTTCGACGCGGCGCAGGTGGCGTTCGACCGCTGCCGCTCGCTCCGCCAGTACGGTGAGTTCGATTCCGCTCACGATTCGAGGGTGGCCAAAGCTCACGCTGGGCTTGGCGCACAACCGGCTCGATGTCACACCAATGGAGCGCCGCGGCGACCGCGAAGTCCGTGAAGGCGTCTGGGTGGCGTTGGAAGACCACGCGGCCGTCGCGGGCCGCCTGGTACCGCAGCACCGCCGACGCACGACCGAGATCGGCAGGTCCACATGGTTCGTTCGCAGGCTGCGCGTCACGTCGGCCAGCAGCGCGAGCGGATCCAGGCTCGCGTCCGCCAGGTAGGCGAGGTCCCAGTCCGAGCGGCCATGGTGGTCGCCCCGCGTCCGGGATCCGTGGAGGACGAGCAGACGCAACGCCGGATAGCCCGCCGCTACGTCTGCGAGCCTCGCCAGCGGCTCGTCCATGCTCGACGGAATCGGGTCAGACATGAAGCAACCTAGCGTGCATGACCTGATCTCGTTGAGTCAACCGCGATGTGACGAGCTGCGCGCGGATGCGGGTTCTGGGGGGTAGGCGTGGCGGAACATCACGGCGATCCGCGGGCCCGCGGAGGCGACCTTCGGCACGCTGTGCTCGCAGGTTCGCTGGCATGAGCCGCCCATGACGACCAGATCGCCGTGGCCGACGGGCCAGCTCAGGCTGGGGCCGCCATCGCGGGAGCGCAGCCGGAAGGGGCGCGGCTCGCCGAGCGAGACGACGGCGACGGTCGTGCGCGACAGGTCGCGGGCGATGCGGTCGCCGTGCCAAGCCACGCTGTCGCGCCCGTCGCGGTAGAGGTTGCAGGTGATCCGGTCGAGCCGGACGCCGTAACGCTCGCTGAGCGCGTCAGCCATCTCGGCGAAGAGGCTCAGCTCGGCGGGCAGGTGTGCGCGGTGCGCCGTAGCGACGAGCCGCGGCCGAGGAATCCGCCTCCCCCGGATCTGCTCGTCGCCGGCCTGCCAGTCGAGCGCCGCCTCCGCCGTCCGGTACAGGGCGTCAGCGCCCTGGACCCAACCCGGCAGCCGGTCCACCCACGCGCCGTTCGGCAGGTGGTGGCGACCCATCTCGGCGAAGGCGCGGTCGATCGCGGGCGTTGTCGCGGCCTCGTCAAGCAGGCTTCCTTGGAAGACGAACGTGGCGGTCATGGGCACAGGATAGTGGAACGTGCGTTCGAGCGCCACTGTCTTCTTGCTAGGGTGTTCACACCATGCTGGAACTCGACCACGTCATCGTCACCGTCGCCGATCCGCAGGCCTGGGCGCGGCAGCTCACGGCAAGCACCGGACTGAAGGCGCTTCCGGGCGGCCGCCACGAAGGTCTCGGAACCGGCAACTGGATCGTGCCGCTGGGTCCTGACTATCTGGAACTCATGACCATCACGGACCCCATCGAGGCTCAGGGGAGTTCGCTCGGCCGTTGGGTCCGGGAGAGGACACGCACCGGTGATGGCCTCTCCGCGGTCTGCCTGCGGACCGACCACATCGACGCGGTTGCCGGACAGATCGGGACGGTGCCGGCGCCCATGAGCCGGCGGACCGAAGACGGCACCGTCCTGCGCTGGCGACTGGCGGGACTTGACGCCGCCATGTCGACCGAGCGGCTGCCGTTCTTCATTCAATGGGACATCGACGACAACCAGCATCCCGGGCGGTCCCTCGCCGATCATCAGGTGGAGCCAAGGGGAATCGCCCGCGTCGAGTTCGGCGGCGACCCACAACGACTCGCCGAGTGGTTGGGAGACGGCCACGGCCTGCCGCTCCAGTCGGTCGAGGGTCCGCCCGGACCACGCCGCATCGCGGTCTCCACGTCACACGGAACCGTCGAGCTGACCGCTACAGGGTTGCCCTGAGCCACACGCCCAATCCACGCGCGATTGGACTGCACTAAACAGAGAGTGGCGCTGAAGCGTCTGTCTGACAGAGCTGCATCACCACGCTGCGGAAACGAAGGTGCCTCGCATGATCGAGGCGGAGGATCCACGAGCGGCGTGGTGCCGGCGCGAGCACCCCGCCTCGTGGGCGCGCTCAGCTTGTACTGCGGCGACCTCGACCTCGCCGAGGAGCTGGCACAGGAGGCTCTGGTCAGGGTCTGCCGGGATTGGGAGAAGGTGCAGTCGATGGCGGCTCCGGGAGCGTGGGCGCACCGCGTCGCGATCAACCTGGCCAACTCGTGGTTCCGCCGCAGAGCGGCCGAGCGCCGTGCCAGACTGCGCGACAGAGCGGGGCTGAACGCGATGGACCGCGGCCTGGACATGAGCGAGACGGCTGCCATCCACGCCGCGGTCGCCGCCCTCCCGCGACGTCGCCGGGAGGCTCTCGTCCTTCGCTATTACGCTGACCTTCCGGTGGCGGAGGTCGCTGCTCTGATGGGCTGCGCGGAAGGCACGGTAGGGGCGCTCACGCACCAAGCGTTGGCGACGATGCGCACGACGCTGAGCGACTGGCAGGAGGTCCCTGATGGAACGTGAACCCGCGCGCAGACTCGCGAGGCGGCTCTGGGACCCCGCCGAACGCTCGATGTCTCGGCCGTACTGCGCCGCGCGGACAGGCTCCGCAGTCGCCGCAGGCTCGCCACGGTCACCACGGCGCTGTTGATCGTGGTCCTCGCGGGCTCGGCCGCCGTCGCGCTTGCGGGCCTCGGGGCGACAAGGTCGACGTCGCGTTCGAGGAGGGCGGCCCACCCACCCCCACTGCTTCGCAGGATCGCTCCAGGTCAGACGACGGTAGCGCCTCTCCGTCGGAGACCCTCTCCGACCCGCTCCGACCGCGACGCGCACTCAAGCCGGTCACGGTGAGAGCTGCTGTCCGGGCGTTCATGGGAGGTCCGACCGAAGAGGGGTATCCAACGGGCGTGCCCTTCCCCTTTTCCGGGCCTGCTGAGGGGCTCCTGAGCGGCGTCCGAGTCGAGGACGGCGTCGCGATCGTGGATCTCAACGACCACGTCGGCGGCCTGTCTGGCCACAGGGAGAATGCGGACCGCTTGCTCGCGGGACTGGACGCGACAGTGTTCCAGTTCCCGGAGATCAGATCGGCGGTGTACCGGCTTGAGGGTCGGCCCAAGCGCTTCTGCGCGTTGCTGCGTCTGCCCGCGGGCTGTTCGACCAGATCCCGTACGAACGACAGCGGGCAGCCGGCCGCGGCGTACGGACGCTACGGCGAGAGGCTGCCGGTCGAATCCTGGCAGCGCTTCCGCAGCGTTGATCACGACTTCTCGGTGCGCTACCCGCCGGGGTGGGACCGCGCCGCAGAGAACCTCACGCCGCTCCTCGTTGGTCCGGTCGAGATCCTCACCGTCTCGACGGGTCCGCTGCTGACTGGCTTCGGTGACTGCGGGCCCGTTCCCGGCCAGGCGCTCCACGTCCTGCAGCGCGACGGGGCGCTCGTGACGATCCAGAGCGCCGGCCGCGCCGACGCGGGGGACTTTCCGGAGAGGCCGGCCCGATTCCGCTTCGACGACGCCTCACTCGGGGACGAGGTTCAGCGAGTGTGCGACCGCCGGTTCCACCAGCGGATGGTTCTCGTTCAGCGAGGAGGGTCGCGCCTTCTACGCCCTCGTCGTCGTGGGACCGGATGCCACCCAGGCCACCCGCAATGCGGCCTTGCGCGTGTTGGTTAGCTTCAGGGTCGTCGAGACGGAGCCTTCGCTGTCCACGCTCGTGGCGCCGCCAGGCTGGCAGCCTTCGCTCAACATGGATCCCTTAGCGCCGATCGGCACGTTCGGCGGCCAGGACCCGATCGGGTCCCGACGCGTCGGCGAGCTCATGCTCCGCGCCGCGGGCCACCGCTCAGGAAACGTCCGCGCGCGTGACTTCGTGACCGGCCGTCCAGCGCTGGCACGTCGACCTCGGGGATACGGCGTTCCTCGGCCCCGTGGTGGACGGCATGGCGCTTGTGGCTCCCAGCTTCGGCTTCGTCGCCGCTCTCGATACGGTCAGCGGCGCGGAGCGCTGGCGGCTGCGGGTGCCAGCGGACGGCAGCCCCGGCAACCCCACCGTGAGAGGGGGAGTCGTGTACCTGCCCGTCTCGTTCCCGAGCGAGGGCGACACGCGAGCGCCGCTGCTGTACGCCGTGGACGCCGAGACCGGCCAGACGCGGTGGCGCAGCACGCTGGCACCGGGCACGGATCTGCAGTGGGCCGCGCCCACCGTCACCGACCAGCTCGTGATCGTCGCCGACACCCCGAGCTATCAGGGGAGCGCCCCCACCGCCCGTCTGCACGCCCTGAAGCGATACACCGGCGAGGTTGCCTGGCGGTTCGACTTCGACAACCCGCGTCAGGGCTTCGGTTACGAGCAGCCCATGGTGCACCTGCGGACGGTCTTCACCGTCAGCGGCAACACGCTGTACGCCGTCGACCTCGACACCGGCGAGTTGCGCTGGCGGCGCGAGGCTGAGCAGCCCCCGCAACTGCTCGGCGCGGTCGAGGCGTTGTCGGTGTCGAGCTCGACGGGGTCCCGCAAACCCTCGACGTCTTCAACGGCAAGCCCGCGGATTTGGGCGAGTGACGACGAGGAGGGGGCTGAGAGGCGTCTGACGGAGTTGTT
>JBBSMR010000055.1:0-22202 GCA_038233095.1 Euzebyales bacterium | reverse complement strand
GGGTGTGGCTACTTTCGGACGACGGTCCAGGAGCCTTTGGGGTAGAGCCGCTGCTGGTCTTGTTGGACATGGAACTGCCAGTAGTCGTCGAAGTCGTGTGACAGGTGGATGGCGCGGAGGCGGAGCATGGCTTCTGCGCCGTGGAGGGTCCAGCGCATGCCGGATCGTTCCATGCGGTCCTTGACGAGGTTCTTGCAGGCTCCTTCGACGGAGCCGCTGGCGATGGGCCAGCCGTTGGCGAGATAGTGGTTGTAGCGCATGCGCTGGCGGTTGCGGTACAGGTAGCCGGCGACGTCGAGCATGGTCTTGCGTCTGGTGCCTTGCAGCCGGTGTTTGGTGGCCATCTGGCGCAGGCCTTGGACGACCCCGCTGACCTGGCCACGCAGGATGCGCAGCGCCCGTTCGCGCACGAAGGTCTCGGCTTGGGGGCTGCCTTCGGCGTGGAAGACGTAGGCGGCCTTCCACAGCTTGTCGAGCGCGTGCAGCAGGTCGAGGACGAGCGTGACGTGGTCGTGTTTGAAGATCGCGCCGACGCGCAGCTGCAGGGCGCGTTCGCCGTCGGTGACGATCACCCAGGCGCGCTCGTGGTCGGGGTCGCGGCGGGCCATCTCGCGACGAACGTCGGCGATGAAGGTGTCCTTGTCGGCCTGCAGGCTGGCCCACACGCGCTTGTGTAGCACGCCGGGCCGCCGCGGCCGCTTGTCCGCTGCGCCGGCTACGTCTGGTTGTAGTGGCAGCGCGAAGAGGCTGGCGACGACCTCTTCGGGGCTGCGCGGCTGCGGCTGCTGGCCGAACACGCAGCCCACGGTCGCCATCTTCTTCTTGTTGCGCTTCTCGCCTTTGCGCAGCCGCACGGTCTTGACGGCGGGCGCGGGTTTGACCATGGGCACGCCCTTGCCGTCGATCGCGGCGACCAGGATCGGCCCCTGCGGTTGCCCGTCGCCGTGGTGGTGGTGGCTGCGTTGGGCGTAGAAGGCGTCGAAATCGGCGCCGGCGTCGGCGACGATCTGCTCGGCGGTGCGTTTGGGGACCGCGATCCCGGTGGTGTCGGCCAGCATGACCACGGCCTCGTCGAACGGTCCGAGGAGGGCGGCCTTGACCAGCCGGCGCTGCAGCTCGTAGCTGTAGCAGCGCGCCGGCAGCCCCAGCTGCGCGTCGAGCGGATGGACGCTGGCGCGTCCGGGCCGCCCGTAGCCGGTGCGGGTGACCGACACCTCGCCGAACAGGGTGACCAGCCGGCGGGTGTGGCACCGCTTGCGCGCGTAGCGCAGCGGCCCGTCGGGGGTCGCCACCCGCAGTGCCACGCCGACATCGCCGGTGCCGCGCGCGTCGATGTGCGCCTGGAACGCCAGCCGCAGCACCTCGCGGCCCCGGCGCTCGCACTCCAGCTCCACCCCCGCCAGCCCCATGGCCTTCGACGACGTGGAGTCCAGCCAGCGTTCCAGGTCCCAGAACGCCTCCAGCGCGGCTTGCCCGCTCATACCTATCAGTATTAGACTGAAAGATCATGACGCGAAGGATCTCACCCCAACAGCTCCAACGGCGGCTGCGCACCACCCAGCGCGACTACGAGCGTGTCAAGGCGCGCCTTGCTGACATCGGCTTCATCTGCCAGGGCAGCCTGGTCGAACGCTGGATGCCCTGCGGCAAACCCAACTGCCGCTGCGTCGATCCCGACCAGCGCCACGGCCCCTACTTCCAGCTGTCGTGGAAGCAAGCCGGCAAGACCGTGTCCAAGCGGCTGTCACCCGAGCACGCACGGCTGTACCAGGAATGGATCGCCAACCGCCGCCAACTCGAAGCGATCGTCGCCCAGATGCACGACGTGTCCCGCAGCGCCCGCCAACACCTGCTCGACGCAGCCGAGGACCCCGCCACGGCCTCCGACAAGCCCCCACGGCAGCGCCGGCCGCGCGGCTAAACCCCCGGCTATCGCCAACCCCCCACGATACCCCCGCGTTTAGCGCACCCTCAGACCCGCTCCGAGCCCAAAAACCCCGCGCTGACCAGCAACTTCACCGTCGTCGCAAAGTAGCCACACCCGAGTCATCTCTGCGCCACCGTGATGGGCACCGCCCTCCTCGCTGGCTGCCTCGATCTCGACGACCGAGGCTGGAGTGTCGGAGTCGAGCGCACCGGTCCAACGGACTTCCTCACCGTCCTCATACGTCTGGATCGCCTGGAACGCGAGCTCTCCTGCCTCCTCGGGGTTGCGTGCGCTGAACGAGAACTCTTGGAACTGCCCTGACTCGATCATGGCACCCTCGATGGTCAGGACACCGCCACTCAAGAGGATGTCCCAGCCGGGGACAGGCTGGTACAGGTCGCCTCGAGCCCCTCGGGCATCCGTACCTCCACTCTGGTCGTGCCGGCATCGTCACGCTCGTTCGGCACGCGCACGGTGTACTTGGCGAAGCCTCCGGCTTCGGTGTTGTCCGCGCGGACGGTGACGTGGGCGAGCGCGGGAGTGGCGAGCAGCAGGAACACCGCGGTGGGCAGCGCAATGAGGGATGCCCGCAGGCGGGCTCGCATCGGGATGTGGGATACAGCAGGTTTCCTTTCGTTCGCGGTTGCGTCGGGCATGGTCTACGGATTCACCGTGACCCCCAATCCGAGAATCTGCGTCAGCACGAAGGCCTGACGCAGGGACATCGGCAACTCATGGACGAGCCGCTCCACCTCCACGCGGCCGACCTGGTCGAGCACCGCTCTCTCCGGAAGCGCTTCGCCGACAGGCAGATCAAGCCGGCGCTGTTGTTCGCGCAGCGTCCGCGCGACCGCGCGGCGGGCGATGACGAGCAGCCACACGCGCACCGGCCCGTCGCCCCGAAACCGTCGAATCGCCGTCACCGCGCGCAGGAACGTCTCCTGGGCCGCGTCGAACGCCAGCTCCCGGTTTCCGGTCAGCGAGTAGCAATAGCGCCAGACGTCGTCCTGCAACGCACGACAGAGCGCCTCGAACGCCGCGCCGTCCCCATTCGCGGCACGCCGAGCGACCGCATCCAAATCGCCCGAGCCCACACAAGTTCCCATCCGTCGTTGTGACGCCTGTCGTGACCGGACAGCGCAGGCATCACCACAAGAGTGCACGGTGGTTCGCGAAAAGTTCCCGACAACCGGCAAGCGCTCGATCCTCAGCAGCGACGCGGCGTACCCTTGACGCATGGCCAGACGCGCGAGCGACCAGGAGAGCCTTGCCCGGGATCTCGGTTTCCTGGCAGTGTTGACGATCAGCCTCGGCGGAATGATCGGTGGCGGCATCTTCGTCCTGCCGGGCTTGGCTGCCGCCGCGGCGGGGCCGGCCGCTCCCCTGGCATATCTGCTCGCGGGGGTAGTGGTGCTCCCGGCCGCGTTGAGCAAAGCGGAGCTGTCGACCGCGATGCCGAAGTCAGGTGGGACCTATCTGTTCATCGACCGCGCGATGGGTCCGCTCGTGGGCACCGTCGCCGGATTCGGTGTGTGGTTCTCCTTGGTGTTCAAGGCGGCGTTTGCCCTGGTGGGACTGGGCGCCTACCTCCAGATCCTGGTTGACGTGCCGGCACGGCCGATAGCGGTCGTTGCGGCCGGCGCGCTGATCGCGCTGAACATCGCAGGCACGAAGCAGTCCGGCCGGCTGCAGACCGTGGTGGTGTCGGCGGTGCTGCTGGTCCTCGCCTTTCTCGCCTTCGACGGCCTGCGCTCCGTGGAGCGCGCGGCGTTCCAGCCCTTCCTGCCAGCTGGCTTCGACGGGTTGCTCGCTGCCACCGGCCTGGTTTTCGTCTCGTACTCGGGCGTGACCAAGGTTGCCTCGATCGCGGAGGAGATCAGGGACCCCGGACGCACCATCCCGCTGGGAATTCTGTCCAGCATCGGGCTGATGGCGGTGCTGTACACGGTGGTCGTCACGGTCGTCGTAGGCGTTGTCCCGCTGGGAGAGCTCGGTGACACGCTGACGCCGATCGCGCAGGCGGCCGAGCAATTTCTCGGACCGGTCGGCGGACGGGTGATCGCCGTGACTGCCGTGCTGGCGCTGCTCAGCATGGCCAACGCCGGGCTGTTGACGTCCTCGCGCTACCCGTTCGCGATGAGTCGCGACTCGCTGCTGCCCTCGCGGCTGGAGCAGGTCCATCCGCGCTTCGGGACGCCCGCCGTCGCGATCGGCCTCACGGGTGGGGTCTTGCTCGTGCTCGTGGCGTTCGTCCCTGTGATCGATCTGGCGAAGCTCGCGAGCGCCTTCCAGATCTTGGTCTTCACCCTGATCAATCTCACGCTCATCATCTTCCGCGAGGCGCACATGCGCTGGTATCGGCCGTCGTTTCGGGCTCCCGGTTATCCGTGGGTGCAGGGTGCTGGCATCATCGGCGGACTTGGGCTGCTCACACAGATGGGCTTGGTGTCGGTCGTCGGCGCCGTGCTCATCGTGGCAGCGGGCGTTGCGCTCTACCGTGGCTACGGGCGAGCCCGCACCGTGCGGGAGGGGGTGGCGCTCGATGTGCTCCGCCGTCGCAGCGACCGCCGTTTCGTGGCCCTGACCGAACGCGCGCTGCAGGCCCGGACCCATCGGGTGGTGATCCCGGCACCTGGCGACCTCGGCCAGCGTGAGGAGGCCGCGCTGGTCTGGCTCGCCGTGGAGGTCGCCGCCAGTCGGCACGGCGAGGTGCATCTGCTCCGCGTCTCGCCGTCTACGGAACCGGATGTCCAGAGGACCGCTGGTGACGGCGTCGCGGGCAGCGACTCCCGAGGCGAACTCCATCGGGGCGTGTCGGTCAGCGAGCGCATGCTCGCGGGAGGGGATCCCGGACGCGAGGTCGTCGCCCACGTCGCTGAGCACGACGCCGACCTTCTCATCACGACGGTCGGACAGCACGCCGACGGCCGCCTGCAGTTCTTCACCGATGACGTGCAGTGGCTGTTGGACACCGTCGCCTGCGACACGATCGTCGTGCGCGCCGCCGCGGGGTTGCAGCGTGTCGACGACATCGTCGTGATGGGTGCGGGGGGCCCGTTCGACGAGCTCAAGGTGGTCCTGGCCAACCGGATCGCCATGGGCGCGGGGGCCAGCATCCGGCTCGTGCATGTCGTCGATGAGTCCGCATCCGACACGATGATCACGGCGATTCAGCGGTACCACGCGCGCCTCGGAAACCTCACCGCGGTGTCCACGTCGAGCCTGGTGGAGCGCACTGAGGATCGAGTTGATCGCCTGTGCCAACTCGCAAGCGAGACGGACATCGTGATCATCGGCGCCAGCGAGCGGCAACAGCACCTCGACGCGGACTTCACGGAACTCGTCGACCATATCGCCGCCGTGACGACGACACCGCTGCTCATCGCGCACGCACATGCCTCGCACCGTCACAGCTACCTCGGAAGGTTCCTCGAGCGCCGGTTGTACGGCCCGCCGGCCGGCGGAAGAGGACTGCGGTGACCAGCCGCGAGCAGCCGCTCCCTCGGCAAAGTCAGTCAAGACGCTGACTTTGCGGGTACCGGCGCCGCGAGCTCCCGTTGATGCGCGCCCGGAACGCAAGGGCAAGATCTGTGGCAAGCTCGGCATATGCAGAAAGCTGGAAATATCCAGCCGTCCGAATCGATTGATACCGGAGAATCTCGCCGCGCCCGCCAACGCGTCCCGTTGCTCGTGTGGGGGCCTTCGCGGCCGTGATCGCGGCGCTCGTACTGGCGACTGGCCTGGTCACCATCCCCGGCGGACCCCTGCAGTCGAACGCCGGCGGGTTTCACACATCGGTGCCCGTCCAGGTCGGAGAGCGCGTCGCTGATGGCTTGCTCACCCTCGACGTTGAGGGTGAAGAGGAGGTGGTGATCGACTTTCTCGAATCCGTCGGCACGGAGGGCTTACGATTCCTGGGGGCGCGGCTTTCAGGTCCCACAGATACGAGCTTTGCGGCGACGTACCTCAGCTATCCACCGCAAGATCCCAAGCTGGGGCCACTCGTCCCGCGGCGGGCGCCACACTCAACCCCGACACCCAAAGGGTGGGGCTGCTGGCGGGATACGAGGTCATCGGGGACGGCCGGTTCATCGTCGGGGACCTTCGGATCCACTACCGGGTGGGCGGTCGACGCTACGTGAGCGAGGTTCCCCCGACCTTGACGCTCTGCACCCCGCAGGCCCAGACATCGCGCGGCACGTGCCCGCTGCCCGACGACCTGTGAGGCTCAGTCGAAGATGCCTAGCGGCAGCAACGCCGTAACCAGCATGTTCGGGACGTCGGGCAGCTCGCTGATGCGCAGATCGACGGCGACGCTGCACAATGTGTAGGCCTGCTGGCGGTCGTAGCCGTACTCGGCGACGAGATGGTCGATCATCGAGAGCAGCGCGTTGCGGGTGGCCAGCGTGACGTCTTCGCTGCGGTTCGTCCCGTCGGCTTCGATCGACATCCCGGTGGTGGCGTAGAAGCGTTGCGGCACGGCCAGGGTCGGGTCGACGAAGTAGTCGGTGCGCTCGAACTGCAACCCTCGAATGCCGCGCTCAGCGGCGGCGCCCTTGCGCACGTCGAAGCGGAGTCGGAACGTCGCGCGCATCTCGATGGCGGTGCCGCAGCACTCGTTGTCACCCTGGGCGTAGTGGGCGTCGCCGGCAGAGAAGAGCGCTCCGTCCGTCCAGACGGGCAGGTACAGCCGCGCCCCGACGCCGGTCTGGCGGATATCGACGTTGCCGACCGTCTCGCGCGGCGGCACGGTGCGCAGCGCCGCCCCGGCGATCTCCGGATCGTCGGGCACCGCGTCGGTCGGATCGGGCGTCAGCACGTTGCCGCCCGCGTCGGCTAGCGCCTGCTCGCGTGCGGTGATCTCCTCCAGAAGCGAGTCGGAGGGCGCCACCCCGAACGTGCCGAGGAACGGCGCCTCCGGAATGCGCACACCGGGCAGATCATCGGATGTGGCGAACCCGTCGGCCAGCTCCCAGCTCACCTTGTGGGGCTGCTCGAACAGGTCGCGCAGGAAGCCGAAGCCCGGCACCTGCACCGTGTACCCGTACGACGCCGGGGTGCAGGCGAGCACGTCGACCACGAGGAGATCGCCGGGCTCGGCGCCCTCGACGGCGATCGGACCCGTCACCGGGTGCACGAGATTCAGGTTGGCCCCCGCCACGTCGTCCACGCCGGCGTCGGGTCCGAGCTGGCCGTCGAACGCGTCGCGCGTCGCGATGACCACCTCGTCGCCGGGCTCGCACGTGACGACCGGAGGGATGGAGGGGTGCCAGCGGTTGTGACCCTTGCCCGGCTCGTCCGCGAGGGGGACCGAATAGTTGACGTCGATCTCGTGTTCAGCCATCGGCGGGCTCCTCTGCAGCGGGTTCTGGACCGGAGGCGAGCGTCTCAGACCCGCTCGCCACGGTCAACGCCCAGTCGGGAGCTCCTCAGTGGCGGAAGTGACGCCTGCCCGTCAGCACCATCGGGATGTCACGCTCGTCGCAGGCGGCTACGACCTCGTCGTCGCGGACGCTGCCCCCCGGCTGGATGAGCGCGGCGACCCCCGCGTCGAGCGCGACGTCGGGGCCGTCCCGGAATGGGAAGAAGGCGTCGCTGGCCAGCACCGCGCCGTCATGGCGGTCACCGGACTTCTCGACGGCCAGCCGGACGCTGTCGACGCGGGACATCTGCCCGGCCCCGACACCCACGACGGCGCGGTCGCGGGTCAGCACGATCGCGTTGGACTTCACGTGCTTGGCCGCCCGCCAGGCGAAGCGCAGCTCATCCATCAAAGCTTCATCGGGCTGCGCACTGGTCGGAACCGACCAGGATGACTCGTCCTCGGCGGCCAGATCGGCTTCCTGCACGAGCAGCCCTCCGCTCACACTGCGCAGGACCCGGGCATCGGCCGGCGCATCAACGCGGCCGACCGCGAGGATGCGCAGGTTCTTCTTGGAGCGCAGCACCTCCAACGCCTCGTCATCGAAGCCTGGCGCGACCACAACCTCGGTGAAGACCCCGACGATCTGCTCGGCAGTGGCGCGGTCGAGCGTGCGGTTGACCGCCACGATGCCGCCGAACGCGCTGGTCGGGTCGCCGGCGAGCGCGCGCGGGTACGCCTCGGCCAGCGTCGCACCGACCGCCAGACCGGCGGGGTTCGTGTGCTTGATGATGGCGACGCACGGCTCGGAGAACTCCGACGCCATGCCCCACGCGGCGTCGGTGTCGAGAAGGTTGTTGTAGCTCAGCTCCTTGCCGCCGAGCTGGTGCGCCGAACCCAGGCCCCATGGCTCTCCACGGTCACGGTAGTAGGCCGCGCTCTGATGTGGGTTCTCGCCGTAGCGCAAGCTCTGCGCGCGTGCGTACACGGGGCCGAACCGGCTCGGGTGCGGCTCGCTGCGCAGGAACCAGTCGCGCACGTCGGCGTCATACGAGGCGGTGTGCGCGAACGCCTCGGCGGCCAGCTCCCGCCGCTGCGACAGCTCTGTGCCGCCGGTCTGCAGCAGCCCGGAGATGAGCGCCTCGTACGGCGGGCTGGTCACCACCGCGACGTGTGCGTGGTTCTTCGCCGCCGCCCGCACGAGGGTGGGGCCGCCGATATCGATCATCTCAGTGGCGGTGGCGTCGTCGACCTCGCCCGCCACCGTCGCGCGGAAGGGATACAGGTTCACGACGACCAGATCGAAGGGGGTGAGGCCGTGCTCCGCGAGCGTGTCCAGGTGCGTCTGCCGGGAACGGTCGGCCAGGATGCCCGCGTGGATGGAAGGGTGCAGCGTCTTGACGCGTCCCTCGAGGATCTCGGGGAAGCCCGTGACCGAGCTGACCTCGGTGACCGCCACGCCGCAGGCGCTGACGGCCTGGGCCGTCGAGCCGGTCGAGACGATCTCGACACCCAGGTCGCCGAGCGCACGGGCGAGCGCGTCGAGGCCGTCCTTGTCGTAGACGCTGACGATGGCGCGACGTACGGGGACGAACCCGGTCATGAGAGGATCCTGACGTGGCGGCCCTCCAGAGTCAGGCGGTCCTGGCAGAACAGGCGCACCGCCTCGGGCAGGAGCCGGTGCTCCACCGCGTGGAGGCGCTCATGCAGCGTCTCCGGCGTGTCGTCGGGTTCGACCACGACCGCCTCCTGCGCCACGACCGGGCCGTGGTCGACCTGCTCATCGACGAAGTGGACGGTCACGCCGGTCTGCTTCACGCCCCACGCCAGCGCCTCCTCCACCGCGTGCGCCCCGGGGAACGCCGGCAGCAGCGACGGGTGCACGTTCAGCAGCGGCCACCGCCCGACGAAGCGGGGAGAGAGGATACGCATGAAGCCGGCGAGCACCACCAGGTCGGGCGCCGCGTCGGCGACGGTCTGCTCGAGCGCTGTCTCCCAGGCCGCCCGGTCGGGGTGGTCGCGCGGCGCGACCGCGGCGGCGGGCACGCCGGCCCGCTCGGCCCGCTCGAGCCCCGTCGCCTCGGGACGGTCGCTGGCCACGAGACGCACGTCGCCTCCGAGGTCATGGGCGTCGAGCAGCGCCTGAAGATTGGTGCCCGAACCCGAGATCAGCACCACGAGGGCCTTGCCCATGCATATCACTCCATGTCAGGGGGAAGACCGGACCGGACAGCCGTCGGCGACCTGCCCTCAGTGAGGGGTCGAGGCTGCAGCCGTGCACAGGATACGCTCCGCGATGGGCTTCCCTTGTGACGACCGTTCAGGGCAGGCACAGTGGGGCGATCCTACGGGACCAAAGACTGGGGATGGAGTGGCCCTGAGTACGCAGATGGCCACCGTCGTGGCGTTGCGCCGCGACGGCAAGCCGTTGCTGCGCGGCTGGTTTCACGCGCTCGCGGTTCCCCTGGCGATCGTCGGCACACTCGTCCTCTGGCAAGCGGTGGAGGCTCCGACCGCGCGCGCCTCGTTGGGAGTGTTCGGGCTCAGCCTGATCGGGCTGTACTCGATCAGCGCGGCCTACCATCTCGGGCGTTGGAGCGAGCGCAACCGTCGGCTGCTCGCGCGCGCCGATGCCGCGATGATCCAGCTCTTCATCGCCGGCACCTTCACGCCGGTGGCATTCTTCGCGCTCGACGGCAACTGGCGGCGCTGGAGTCTCGTGCTCGCCTGGGGGATCGGCCTCACGGGAGCGCTCATCGCGGGGTCGCCGCTGCGCGCGCCACGCTGGCTCTCCTCGCTCGCGTACGTCGCGGTCGGCTGGCTGACCGTCGTGCCGTTCACCCGCATGATGGCGGCGCTTCCCTGGCAAGGCATCGGGCTCATCATCCTCGGTGGCCTGCTCTACACCGCCGGGGCCGTCGTGTACGCCCGTCGGTGTCCCGACCCGTTCCCTGCCTGGTTCGGCTTCCACGAGGTCTTTCATCTGTTGGTGATCGCCGCGAGCTGTGCGCACTACCTCGCCATCTGGCGCTACGTCCTGCCCGCCGGCTGAACCACCCGAGCGGCTCAGCCCGAGAGCCGCTCGATCATCAGCTCCGCGGTCTCGGTGGGGTTCGTGCCCACCGCGATCCCCCGCTCCTCCAGGGCGGCCTTCTTCTCGTCCGCCGTCTCGCCGCCCTCGCTGCCCTCTTTCACGATCGCGCCGGCGTGGCCCATCTGCTTGCCGGGTGGGGCGCTGAAGCCCGCGATGTAGGCGACCACCGGGGTCTCGGGGATGTGATCGGCGATCCAACGGCCGACGCGCTGCTCCTCGGTCCCTCCGATCTCGCCGACGAACGCGATGCCGTGGGTGTCGGGATCCTCGGCGAAGCGCGGGATGATGTCGAGGAAGTCCGATCCGATGATCGGATCGCCGCCGATGCCGACGCAGGTCGAGATGCCAATGTCGGCGAGGTTGAGCTCGTGCATGATCTGGTAGGTGAGGGTCCCCGAGCGGCTGACCAGCCCGACGTTGCCGGGCTTGGTGATCTCTGCGGGGATGATCCCCACGTTGGCCTTGCCGGGTGAGATGAGGCCCGGACAGTTCGGTCCGATCAGCACCGGGCGGCCGTCCTTGGTGAAGCTGCCGTCGTCGCGCCGGGGATACAGCGTGTTGTAGACGACCGCCATGTCGTGCACCGGCACGCCCTCGGTGATGCACACGATGACCTCGATCCCGGCCTCGTAGGCCTCCAAGATCGCGTCCTTCGTGAAGGGTGCCGGCACCATGATCATCGACGTGTTGGCGCCCTCGGTCTCGACCGCTTCGGCCACCTCGGCGTAGATCGGGACGTCGAGCTCCTCCCAGGTCTGCCCGCCCTTCTTCGGATGGGTGCCGGCGACGATCTGCGTGCCGTAGTCGGCGTTGCGCCGGGCGTGGAAGGTGCCCTGGTTGCCGGTGCCCTGGACGACGACCCGGGTGTCGGAATCGATGAGGATGCTCATGCGGTCTCGCCCTTCGCCAGCGCGACGACCTTCTCGGCCGCCGGGATCATCTTCTCCGCGGATTGCAGGTTGGGGTGGTCGGCCTCGGTCAGGATCCGGCGGCCCTCCTCGGCGTTCGTGCCGTCGAGGCGCACGACGAGTTGCTGTGAGATCTCGCCGAGCTCGTCGAGTGCGGACAGCACGCCGCGTGCCACGTCGTCGCAGCGGGTGATGCCGCCGAAGATGTTGATGAGCATCGCCGTGACATCCGGATCGGAGAGCACGAAGGCGATGCCCTCGGCCATACTCTCCGCTGAGGCGCCACCGCCCGCGTCGAGGAAGTTGGCGGGCTGCCCGCCCGCCTGGTTCACGACGTCGAGGGTGCTCATGACCAGCCCCGCGCCGTTGCCCATGATCCCGATGTCGCCGTCGAGCTTCACATACTGCAGACCCTTCGCCTTGGCCCGCGCCTCGAGCGAGTCGCCCCCTCCGCTCGCGTCCTCGTCGGTGAGATCGGAATGGCGGAAGAGCGCGCTGCCGTCGATCGAGACCTTCGAGTCCAGCGCGATGATGCGGTCATCGGCGGTGCGGATAAGGGGGTTGACCTCGAACAACGTGGCGTCCGAGGCGACGAAACCCTCGTAGAGGGCGACGAGGAACGACGCGAGCTCCTCCCGGATCTCTTTGGGATAGCCGGCCTGCGTGACGATGCCGCAGGCCCGGTTGAGGTCCAGGCCGACGGTCGGGTCGATGTCCTCCTTGATGACCTTCTCAGGGGAGGTCCGGTTCACCTCCTCGATCTCCACGCCGCCCTCCACGCTGGTGATGACCTTGTAGCCCTTGCTCACACGATCGTGGAGGAGCGAGAGGTAGTACTCCTCGGCGATCTCGCTGGCGGGCTCGATGAGCACCTGCTCGACGGTGTGGCCCTTGATGTCCAGCCCGAGGATCTCCTCGGCGTTGGACTTGGCCGCCTCGGCGTCCTCGCTGTACTTCACCCCTCCGGCCTTGCCGCGCCCGCCGGTCAGCACCTGCGCCTTCACCATGACCGGACCGCCGGCACGCTCGGCAAGGCGCTCCGCTTCATCGGCGTCGCGGGCAATGCCACCCTGCGGGGTCGTGGGGACGTCGAGCTCGCGGAAGAGCGCTTTGCCCTGGTACTCCATCAGGTCCATGGGGAGATCCTTCTTGAAGAGACGTGGGTGCGGCAGGTGGCCGGTCCGCTAGGTCCGCGCGGGGATGTGGGCTCGCACCCACTCGACAATCTCGGTCGTGCGCGCCCCCGGCGTGAAGATCTCGGCGACGCCCTGCTCCTTCAGCTTCGCGATGTCCTGCTTCGGCACGATGCCCCCGCCGAACACGACGATGTCGTCGGCGTCGCGTTCGCGCAGCAGCTCCACCACCCGGGGGAACAACGTCATGTGCGCACCGGAATGGATCGAAAGCCCGACGGCCTGGACGTCCTCTTGCAGCGCGGCCTCGACGACCTGCTCGGGGGTCTGATGCAGGCCGGTGTAGATGACCTCCATGCCCGCGTCGCGCAGCGCCCGGGCGACAATCTTCGCGCCCCGGTCATGCCCGTCGAGGCCCGGTTTCGCCACGAGCACGCGGATGGCCACGGTTGCGTCTCCTGATCGCGGCGGCAGACTTGCGCCCACCTGGGGAACGGCCCGAAGCATAGCCCGACCCCGCGGCTGCTACGCATGCCGAGACCGGCGCACGTCCTGTTGCCGGCTCTCCCTACTCTGGTTGTGGCGCTGCACCGCAGCGCCGTGAACCGGGGAGAGGTGCCAATGCCAGAGGGCTCCACCGAGGGACCGGAGTACGGCCCGCGCGGCTATCTGCCCGACCGGGCGGCACGGCGGGCCCGAAAGATCGTGCTGCGAGAACCGATGGGCTTGCACTGGCCGGTCGCGGCGGCGCTCGCCGGGCTGGTCGTCGTTGCGGTGGGCGTGGTCTGGCTCCTGCTCGGAACCGGCGCTCCCGGAGTTCCCTTTGTCGAGGCGGGCGAGCTGGCCCGCGTCGACCCGCGTGGTTCGGCGCTGGTCGACCTGGCCGGCGCCGAGCGACGGGTGCTGGTCGTGCGCGGCGGCGGAGGTGTCGCGGTCTTCGAACAGCCGGCGGTGACGGCGGTGTGGTGCCCCGCCTCCGGCCGGCTGGAGGCGACCGGCGGGCGGATCTGGGATCTGGAGGGGCGGTTGCTGGCCGGGCGTGGAGTCTCGCTGCAACCGCTGCGCGGCCAGGTCCATGACAGCACGCTCTACGTCGACCCTCGCCCCACGCTGCCCCGGCCGCCGGCGGCCCCACGAGCCGATGTCGTGCCCCAGTGCGCCGACGGAGCGTGAGAGAGGGTTACCGGCGGTATGATCGTGGTCGGCGGGGGCCGCGGACGACGACTGATGAGGCGGTGGGCGGTGGCGGCACGCGAGAACGAGTTCGCGCTGCTGCAACGCCAGGCCGGAGCGGCCATGCGGGCGCTGTGGCGACCGCGCTCCTATCTGGGCGTGGTGCGGGAAGCGCTGCTGGGGGGCGTCCACCTGGCGGCGTATCCGCTCGGGCTGCTGCCCGCGGCCGGACTGACCAGCGCCCGCCGCGTTCCCACGCCGGCACCCGTGGAGCTCCCGGAACCGACACGACCGCCGGTCATTCTCATCCACGGCTACTTCCACAACCACAGCGCGTTCCTCGTGATGTCCCGGGGTCTGCGTTGCGCCGGCTTCGACCACCTGCACACCGTCGATTACAACCCGGTGCTCGCCGACCTGAACGAGCTGGCTGAGCGCCTGGCCCAAGAGGTGCAGCGCATGCTGGCCCGCACCGGGGCGCGCCGCTGCGTGCTGATCGGCCACTCCATGGGCGGCCTGGTGGCACGGCACTACGTGCAACTGCTCGGCGGGGACGAGCATGTCGACACGGTCGTGACGCTCGGCGCCCCGCACCGAGGCACCTACTCGTCCTACCTCGGCATCGGCCCGGCCGCCGCACAACTGCGGCCGGGTTCGGCGTATCTGCGCATGCTCGACGACAGCGCGCGACCGTCCTCCGTGCGCTGGGTGGCCTTTTACAGCGATCTGGACTTCATGGTCACGCCTGCTGTCAGCGCCAAGCTCGTCCACCCGGCGCTGGCCGCGACCAACGTCCGGGTCCGCGACACCGGTCACCTGTCCATGCTGCTCTCCCGCGAGGTCCTCGCGGCCGTCGTGGCGCAACTTGGCGCCGTCGCCGCATAGCCTTCTCGCGCCCGGCGTAGCCTTTTCGCGCCCATCGGGAGACTACGAGCGCTTCGTTGGACGGGTCCGGGTCAGCCGTCCATCTCGCCCGTGGCGAGCTGACGCAGCAGCCCTGCGATGTTCGCGAGCAGCTCGTCCTGGCCTTCGATGCCGTGGCGGGCCTTCAGGTAGGCGGGGTCGTTGTAGGTCACCTTGGTCTGACCGTCGTCCTCCCAGACCAGCAGCTTCTGCGGGAGGTCGATGGCCACCGTGCGCGAGGCCTGCATGAGCGGCGTGCCCACAGCGGGGTTGGCCACGATGAGCAGCACCGTCGGCGGCAGCTCAAGTCCGGCCCGGCGGGCCGCGCGGCCGTGGTCGACCAGCTCGATCAGCCGCAACCCCTCGACCTCACGGACATCCCGCAGGATGCGGCGCACCGTCCGGGGCACCGAGAGCTCGCTGGTCACGGTGATGAGCCCGGCGCCCTCCTCGACCATGCTGCGCTCCGGGATCGCCCCGCAGGCGAGGCGGCTGCCGGCGTCACCGGTGCTCAGCGTGGCCTCGTCCGGCCCCGACTCGCCGGAGGTCGAGTACCGGTCAGGGATGTTCGCGAAGTTGTCGCGACCGGCATGGATCATGACCGCCGAGCTGTCACCGGTCTGCAGCTCCGCCAGCGTGAACCGGTCGGTGACGAACTCCAGACGGGCGTTGCCGTTCTGCATCACCAGCAGGCTGGGCAGATCGCCGTCGTGGTCGCCGTGCCTGCCGCCGTCGCCCACGTAGTGCCCGGCGGCGCTGGTGAACGGCCCGTCCGGCGCGTCGGGATCGCAGACGCCGACGTCGTGGATGTGGAAGCCGTGGAAACCCGGGGGCAGATTGCGCAGCGTCGCCTCGACGCGAGTCCTGCCTTCCTGAGCCTTGAACACGACGCGCCCGACGTCGGTGCCATCGACCGCATGCATGTCGACGGTCAGGCTCTCTGGGCCGGAGGCCGGATCCTGGGCAGCGGCGCCTTGGCTCTGGACGACCAGCACGCTTGCGGCGAGCAGGAGGATGAGCGAAAGCAGAACGGTGAGACGGACGGACATGGCAGCCCCCTGGCTGTGAGCTTTTCGGATAAGACGTCGCACATCCTGCACCAACGGGCAGTTCGTTGGAAGATCCAATGTCTATGGGGGTACGGAGCCTCCAACGAACGGACCGTTGCGTGGGCGGTCGCGCAGCGGAGCGCCCAGCGGGTCAGGCGCGAACGAGCGGCGCGTAGGCTAGGACGAGCCGCTTCGTGCCGGACTCGTCGAAGCGTATGAGCGCCTCCTCGGCGCCCGACCGGCCCGAGAGCTCCAGGATCCGCCCCGGACCGAAGCGCGGATGCAGAATGCGGTCACCAATACCGAACTCGTCGCCGTCGGTGTCGTTGTCCAGGCGGGCCGCCGCCCGCCGCGAGGGCCCGCCCCGGTCGGTCCGCACGTCGACGAGCTCGGTGGGCAGCTCCTTCAGGAAGCGCGACGGCGGGTTGGCGTGGGTGCCGCCGTGCAACGCCCGGCTCCACGCGCTGGTCACATACAACCGACGCTGCGCGCGCGTCAGGGCGACGTAACAGAGCCGCCGCTCCTCTTCCAGCTCATCGGGGTCACTGAGGGCGCGGTGGTGCGGAAAGACCGTGTCCTCCATGCCCGCGACGAAGACGACCTCGTACTCGAGGCCCTTGGCGTTGTGCATGGTCATGAGCGTGAGCCGGCCGTCGTCGTCCTCACGGGTGTCGGCGTCGCTGACCAGCGCGACGCGCTCCAGGAACTCGGCCAGGGTCGCGTCGGGCTGCAGGTCGGTGAAGTCCTCGGCGACTCCAGCGAGCTCTTGGACGTTCTCGACCCGGCCGAGCGCCTCGACGGTGCGCTCCGCCTGCAGCTCGGCCACGTAGCCGCTGCGGGAGAGGACCAGCTCGACGATCTGTCGCAGCGACAGCCCGCCTTCCAGCGCCTGCGTGCGCAACCCGTCGAGCAGGCGCACGAAGTCGAGCACGGCGCCCTTAGCGCGGCCGCCGAGCTGGTGGTTCTCCTCCACACGGCGGCAGGCGGTGAGGAAGTCGACGCCCTCGCGACCGGCGAACAGGTCGAGCGCCTCCTCGGTCTTGGCGCCGATCCCGCGCCGAGGGACGTTCAGCACCCGCTTCGCGCTGACGTCGTCGGCGGGGTTGACGAGCGCACGCAGGTAGGCGAGCACGTCCTTGATCTCGCGGCGCTCGTAGAAGCGCGTGCCGCCGATGACCTGATATGGCGTGCCGAGGCGGATCAGGATCTCCTCGAGGACCCGCGATTGCGCGTTCATGCGATAGAAGATCGCGCAGTCACCGCGCCGCACGCCCTCGGTCGCGCACAGCCGCTCGACCTCCTCGGCGATGTAGGCGGCCTCGTCGTGGGCGTTCTCCGCCGTGTAGCGGATGACCTTGACGCCGGTGCCCAGATCGGTCCAGAGCCGCGTGGGGATGCGCTGGGTGTTGTGGGCGATCACCGCGTTCGCCGCGTCCAGGATCGTCTGGGTCGAGCGGTAGTTGCGATCAAGGGTGATGCGGGTGGCGTCGGGGAAGTCCCGCTCGAAGTCGAGGATGTTGCGGATGTCGGCGCCACGGAACTTGTAGATGCTCTGGTCGCTGTCGCCGACGACGGTGAGGTTGCGGTGCTCCTCGGCCAGCAGCCGCACCAGCTCGTACTGCACCCGGTTCGTGTCCTGCCACTCGTCGACGAGGATGTGGCGGAACTGCTCGCGGTAGCGCTCGAGCACGTCGTCGAAGAGCTGGAAGAGCTCGACGGTCTTGACCAGCAGATCGTCGAAGTCGAAGGCGCTGGACCGGTGCAGGCGCTCCTGGTAGAGGCGGTAGACCTCGGCGACCTGGCGCTCGTACCAGGTCGACTCGGCGGCCCGCAGGCTATAGGTGTCGAAGTCGATCAGCTCGTTCTTGGCGGCCGAGATCGCCGCCGCCGCGCCCCGCGGCGAGACCTTCTTCGGGTCGATGCCGAGCTGCTTGATGACGATGCCTACAAGCCGGGTCGCGTCCGCCGCGTCGTAGATCGTGAACCCGGTGTCGTACCCGAGGCGGTGCGCCTCGGTGCGCAGCAGGCGGGAGCAGGCGGCGTGGAAGGTCGCCACCCACATGCCGCCCCAGCGCTTGCGGCGCATGCTGCCGTCAGGATTGCGGCTGATCCCCACGAGCCGCTCGCCCACGAGCGCGCCCACCCGCTCCTTCATCTCGTCGGCAGCCTTGTTCGTGAAGGTGATCGCCAAGATCTCATAGGGGTTGACGTGCCGGTCGCGGATGAGATGGGCGATGCGGTGGGTGAGCACCCGTGTCTTGCCTGAACCCGCCCCCGCCACGATCAACAGCGGGGTTCCCGCGTGCACCACCGCCGCCTGTTGACGCTCGTTCAGGCCGTGCAGCAGCTCGGAGGAGACGGGCTCTGCCGAAGGGTCCACGGGCTCGTCGAGGGCGGCTTGGAACGACATGAGCCGAGTGTAGCGAGGGGGTGCGTCAGCCCTGGCCGCCCTTGACCGCGGCCAGCACGAGCAAGCGCAACGCCGAAGCCAACCCTGAGAAGACACCGCTCTGCCCGGGAGCGAGCGTCAGACCGAGGACCGAAGTCTCCGTGCGCGCAGCCACGAGGCAGAAACTCTGGCCGCGGTCCGGTCCGCCCGCCACGAGCCGGGCTTCGAAGACCGCCGTTCGACAGGGCAGCACGGCCGCCTGTGTCGCCGCCGCGAGCTGATCGGCCAGGTCAGGCGCCAGGGCCGAGGGCCCATGGTCAAGGATCAGCCGCTCGGACACCGCCTCATCCGCCTCCGAGATCCGCCACAGCACCCAGCCCCGCAGCCCCAGCAACTCGGTCAGCATCGTCGCCGTCACCCGGAGACGCTCGAGTGGTCCGCACACCGGCGGCAGCTCGTCGAGGCAGCCGAGGACCCGGTCGAGCACGCGTGTGACGTCGGTGGCGCGACGCGCCAGCTCACGGGACTCGCCTCCCGCCCCCTCGTCGTTCGGACCGGCGCTGACCACGACGGCGCCCCGCCCTGACCGCTTTGCTTGGTACTGCGCGTGGTCGGCCCTCCGCAGCAGCTCATCGCCGCTGAGCTCCCCCGTGGTGTCGGCGGCGACGCCGCAGGAGACCGAGATCTCCTCCTCCTGCGCCGCGAGTCGGCCGGCGACAGCGCGCGCCACGCGTTCAGCCGCGACGCCGTCGTGTCCGGCGAGCAGCAAGCAGAACTCGTCGCCCCCCAACCGGTGCGCGGTCGCGCCGTGGACACTCTCGGCGGACTCGCGCAGGACGGCGCCAACCCGGGCGAGCAGGGCATCGCCGGCCTCGTGCCCATGGTGATCGTTGACGACCTTCAGATCGTCGACGTCGAGCAGCACCAGCGCGACCGGCGGATCTCGTTCCGTCATGGCCACCAGGCGCTCCTCGAACGCCCGCCGATTCGCCAGGCCGGTGAGGCCGTCCGTGTAGGCGTAGGTGTCCAGCTTGGACACCCGCTGGGCCTCAGCGGCGCCCTTGCCGAGCTGTTCGGCCACCCGCTCCATGAACGCCAGGTCGCTGGGATTGAAGCGGCGAGTCCCCTCCGCGGTCGTCGCGTACAGCTCTCCCCAGGCCTGACCGTCGACCCAGATCGGCACACCGACAGCCGATTGCTTCCCGAGCCGCACGAGCAGTTCGTGCGCGGATGAACCCGGCTCATCGAGGACATCGATGTAGGACAGGCCTCCCTCCAGGCAGCGCGCCACCTCCGGGTAATCGTCCAGGTGGTAGATCTCGTCGTCAGGGCGGGTCTGCTCCCACTCGGCGAGATCGCCGACGTTCACCAGCGTGCGAAGGTGACGTTGCTCGCGTTCGAAGAGGCTGATCGAGACTGAGGAGGCGCCCAGCACCGCACAGGTCTCCGTGGCCACCAGCTCCACAAAGTCCAGGAAGCGGCGTGAGGCCGAGACCGCCGCCGCGATGGTCATCAGGGAACGCAGCTGCCCGGCGACCCGCGCCTCCGGAGCGTGCTCCCCCTCGTGCGGGGCGCCCGATCTCGTTGAGGCAGTCTCCGTCATGGCTCCAGTATCGGCAGGGGAACCACAAGATTGAGCGGCCATCGAGACGCCCGGACCAGGCCCTCGAGTCATCTCCATGTCGTGGTCTTGCCGGCGCCGTGTGCCCGAGCACCGGCTATGGCAAAGACTCGCGTATCCGCGAGTTTCTCCCGGTCGACATCCAGTATATCTGATATGTGCCGCGTCGGGAAGGCAAAGACTCGCATATCCGCGAGTTTCTTCATCTGCCAGCTGGCTGGAGGTCCGGACCGACGCTCAGGGCGCCCTGTCTGACGTTCGCGTCCCACGCCTACTGCTACGCTGTAGTGCTTGTAGTCGTCAACGCGTGGAGGTGCTCGTGGCGAAGGGCCAGCCGTTCAACGTTCGTCTTGAGGAGGCGACCGAGAAGCTCGTCGAGGACGAGGCGCAGCGCACGCGACGCTCCAAGAGCTCCATCGTGCAGGCGTTCACCGAGGAGACAGCTCGCACCCGTCGTTTCCCGGGGATCGCCTTCCGAGGGGAAGACGCCCAGCGGCGGTCGTGGGTGATCGGCACGGGTCTCGATGTGTGGGAGATCGTCCACATGCTCGACGACTTCGGCTCCCTCGACGCGCTCGTTGCCGAGACGCACCTCACGGCGCCACAGGTCCGGCTTGCGCTCGCCTATCGGGACCACTATCCCAACGAGATCGCGGCCGCGGTCGCCGAGAACCGGCGTCCGCACGCGGACATCGGCGTCCTCTTCCCGTTCATCGAGGCCGTAGGTTCCTAACCGCGTGCGGCTCCTCCTCGACGCCCAACTCTCCCCCAAGCGCGTTGGCAGCGCGCTCGCCGCGCGCGGACACGATGTGGTGAGCCTGGCGAGTGATGCGGCGCTCGGTGCTCTGGACGACCCCTTGGTCCTTGAGCTCGCCGCGGCTGAGGACCGCATCCTCGCGACGCGCAACGCCCGAGACTTCGCACCGCTGTTGCGAGCATGGGCTGAGGCGGACCGTCACCACGCCGGATGCATCCTCATCTGGACACTCGGTCACCACCAGTTCGGCGCAATCGTTGACGGCATCGAGCGGCAGTTCGCGCTCCGCCGCGATCCGACGGTGTGGCGCGACCTCAGCGTGGCATTGTGATTTCCTCGTGCGGGCGCTCACCCCATCAGCTCATCGGGCTCGACGACGCGACCAAGAGCGCGCCCCTGGTCGAGCCGCTCCGGCTCGAGCGCTGCCCCTAGCCGCTCCTCCACCGGAGGGAGACCGACGGCGGGGACTAGCCGCCCGCCCACGACCATGCGTAGCCGACGTCCTCGGTCTCCAGTGCCGCCGCGCCGAAGTGCAGCGGGCGGAAGGTGTCGACCATGACGGCCAGCTCGTCGGTGCCCTCCGCCCCGATGGATGCCTCGACGCTGCCTGGCTGCGGGCCGTGCGTGAAGCCACCGGGGTGCAAGGAGATCGAGCCGAGCTCGATGCCGGCGCCCTTGCGGCTCGTGAAGTCCCCGCCGCAGTAGAAGATCATCTCGTCGGAGTCGACGTTGGCGTGGTTGTACGGCGCCGGGATCGACTGGGGGTGGTAGTCGAACTTGCGCGGCACGAAGCTGCAGACCACAAACCCCGGCCCGGCGAACGTCTGGTGCACCGGCGGCGGCTGATGGATTCGGCCGGTGATCGGCTCGAAGTCGGCGATGTTGAACGCGTACGGGTACAGGCACCCGTCCCAGCCGACCAAGTCGAACGGGTGGCGGGCGTAGGTGTAGCGGGTCCAGCCGTCGCGGTGGGCGACGAGCACATCGGTCTCGCCGTCCTCGTCGGGCTCGATCAGCTCCGCAGGTCCGCGCAGGTCACGCTCGCAGTAGGGGCTGTGCTCGAGGAACTGGCCCCGCTTGGAGAGGTAGCGGTCGGGCGGGGTGATGTGCCCGGCGCCACCGACCGCCTCGACGACCAGCGCGCGGACGGGCTGCTCGCCGGTCGGCACCCAGCGGTGTATGCAGGACGTGGGTACGACGACGTAGTCGCCCTGGCCCACGTCGAGCCTGCCGTACACCGATTCGAGGGTCGCGCTGCCCGACTCGATGTAGACGCACTCGTCACCGACCGCGTTGCGGTACAGCGGGCTCGGGGCGTCGGCGGCGACGTAGGAGAGCCGGACGTCGCCGTTGCCCATGAGCAGCTGGCGTGAGTCGACCAGGTCGCCTCCCACCTTCAGCGCATGCGTCCTGAAATGCCTCGGTTTGAGTGGATGGTTCGGGACCGTCTCGCGCGGCTCACGCTCGACGGCCTCGGCGGCGGTGATGGCCGTCGGCAGATGGCGGTGGTAGAGCAGCGACGAGTCGGAGCTGAACCCCTCCTCGCCCTGCAATTCCTCCGCGTACAGGCCCCCGTCGGGGCGGCGGAACTGCGTGTGGCGCTTGTGGGGAATCTCCCCGAGCTGGCGATAGAACGGCATGGCGCCCTCCTTCGTGCGGTGACCTGCTCTCACCGTACCCGTGCTCCCGCCCGGAACGCTCCCGGACAAGAGCGATCAGGTGCCGGCTCTCGCAGGGAGCCACTTAGAGCTCGCGCCAATAGGTGCGGGTGGGTCAGGTCAGGTGGGGCCAGTGAGCGTCGGTTTGCGCTTGTTCGAGGGCGAGTTGTTTGAGTTCGTCGACGAGATCGCGTAGACGGCGGGCGTTGTCGAACCAGGGCCGGTAGC
>JBBSMR010000054.1:0-20000 GCA_038233095.1 Euzebyales bacterium | reverse complement strand
TGGTCCTAGACCCGAAGCGAAGTGATCTATCCATGGGCAGGCTGAAGCGCGGGTAAGACCGCGTGGAGGGCCGAACCCACCTAGGTTGAAAACTGGGGGGATGACCTGTGGATAGGGGTGAAAGGCCAATCAAACTTCGTGATAGCTGGTTCTCCCCGAAATGCATTTAGGTGCAGCGTCGCGTGTTCCATACCGGAGGTAGAGCACTGTTTGGATACGGGGGCCTACAAGCTTACCAAATTCAGACAAACTCCGAATGCCGGTATGTCAGAGCGCGGCAGTGAGACTGTGGGGGATAAGCTCCATGGTCGAGAGGGAAACAGCCCAGATCGTCAGCTAAGGTCCCTAAATCATAGCTAAGTGGTAAAGGATGTGGGACATCACAGACAGCCAGGAGGTTGGCTTAGAAGCAGCCACCCTTGAAAGAGTGCGTAATAGCTCACTGGTCAAGAAGTCCCGCGCCGACAATGTAACGGGGCTCAAGCTATGTACCGAAGCTACGGCAATGTGCCATCAATGCGAAAGCGGGCATATTGGGTAGGGGAGCGTTGCCATGCGAGCGAAGCGGCGGGAGAACCCAGCCGTGGACGCGTGGCAAGTGAGAATGCCGGCATGAGTAGCGAAAGAGGGGGGAGGAACCCCTCCGCCGAATGTCCAAGGGTTCCTGGGGAAGGTTCATCCGCCCAGGGTAAGTCGGGACCTAAGGCGAGGCCGAAAGGCGTAGTCGATGGATAACAGGTTGATATTCCTGTACCGGTTCTATACCGCCAACAGCCGAACCCAGTCTGCTAAGGGAACCCCTACGGGGGCTACCGACCCGGCTGGCAGTAGGCTAGCGATGGAGTGACGCAGGAGGGTATGGCATCCCCGGCGATGGTTGTCCGGGGGTAAGTATGTAGACCGTGGCCTAGGCAAATCCGGGCCACACAAGGTTGAGATACGACGCCGACACATAAGTGGAAGTGCCAAGTCCCATGCTGCCTAGAAAAGCTTCTAGCGAGGTACAGAGCCGCCCGTACCCCAAACCGACTCAGGTGGACAGGTAGAGAATACCGAGGCGATCGAGCGAACCCTGGTTAAGGAACTCGGCAAATTTGCCCCGTAACTTCGGGAGAAGGGGTGCCCCTCGTGGTGTAGGACTTCGCGTCCGAAGCCGCAGGGGGCCGCAGTGACCAGGCCCAAGCGACTGTTTACTAAAAACACAGGTCCATGCGAAGTCGAAAGACGAGGTATATGGACTGACGCCTGCCCGGTGCTGGAACGTTACGTGGAGAGGTTAGCCGCAAGGCGAAGCCTCGAAACTAAGCGCCAGTAAACGGCGGCGGTAACTATAACCGTCAACCCGGCGGTTGCAAAACCTCGCTATATGCTGGAACATCCCGTGCATCCGGCAGTACTCGCCCAGTGCGTGTCACACCCTCGTGAGAGAATGATCTCACATCGACAAGGGAGGTGACCGCCGTGGGCAGTGACAATCTGACCGGTGGGGACAATCAGCAGGAAACCAACAGCAGTCGGTCGTGACCGAACTGCTTGAGGGATCCTCAGAGACTGCACGCGAGGCACGGCCGGCTTGCATGAGCGGCCGTGATGATACAGTCCGAGCTGCATGGCGACATGTAGAGTCAGGCAGAAATGACCTGACCGCTGTCAACGAAAGAGCTGACAGTAGTAACAAATCTGCCTAAGGTAGAAAGCCCTGTGTGCAGCAGGGTCTGCCCTCCATCACGGCGACGTGGTGGGTTGCAGTTGGCTATATGCTGGGAAACCCGTGTATCCGAGTGGTACTCGCTCATGCACTGTCGTACCCCTGTGAGATGCTGCAAAGCGTCGAAAGGAGGAGGCAGACATGGGCAGTGAAAATCCACGTGGTGCGGACAATCAGCAGGAAAGGCCAGTGAGCGAGGAGTGGGTCGTCGGCTTCGTCGACGGCGAAGGCTGCTTTTCGATCAGTGTCGTACGCAACGCTACGTGCCGGCTCGGTTGGCAAGTCCAACACGAGTTCTCGGTTACACAAGCGGAGCTCTCACTACCGGCGTTGAGGCTGGTGGCCGGAGTCTTTCGCGTAAGAACGCTGATTCGAAACAGCCGTCAATACAACCACAAGTCCAGTCTCTGGCGCTTCTCTGTGAAGCGTCGAGCGGACTTGCTGGGAGTCGTGGTGCCGTTCTTCGAGGAACGCCCACTCAAGACCGCGAAGCATAACGACTTCTTGAAGTTTCGTCAGGTTCTCCATAAGATGGAAGCTGGCGACCACCTGGAAGTTGAAGGATTAAGGAGCATCGCTTCCATCACGGAAATGATGAACCGGCGTCAGCGGTCCCGCTTTCTGGAATCCTCAGAGGCCATACGCCAACCGGCTCCGACCGACATGGAGTCGAAGATATGGTCCTAGCCTCATGGCGACATGGGGGCTCACTAGAGCGAAATTCCTTGTCGGGTAAGTTCCGACCTGCACGAATGGCGTAACGACTTGGGCGCTGTCTCAACCAGGGGCTCGGCGAAATTGCACTACGAGTAAAGATGCTCGTTACGCGCAGCAGGACGGAAAGACCCCGGCACCTTTACTGCAGTTTGATATTGGAATTCGATATGGCCTGTGCAGGATAGGTGGGAGGCTTTGAAACTCGGACGCTAGTTCGGGCGGAGCCGCCCTTGGAATACCACCCTGGTCATATTGGGTTTCTAACCTCGGTCCGTAATCCGGATCAGGAACAGTGTCTGACGGGCAGTTTAACTGGGGCGGTTGCCTCCTAAAATGTAACGGAGGCGCTCAAAGGTTCCCTCAGGCTGGTTGGCAATCAGCCTTCGAGTGTAAGGGCACAAGGGAGCTTGACTGCGAGACTGACAGGTCGAGCAGGTGCGAAAGCAGGACCTAGTGATCCGGCGGTGGCAAGTGGGAGCGCCGTCGCTCAACGAATAAAAGGTACGCCGGGGATAACAGGCTTATCTTGCCCAAGAGTCCATATCGACGGCAAGGTTTGGCACCTCGATGTCGGCTCATCGCATCCTGGGGCTGGAGTAGGTCCCAAGGGTTGGGCTGTTCGCCCATTAAAGCGGTACGCGAGCTGGGTTTAGAACGTCGTGAGACAGTGGACAACACGCGCTGTCTATAAATTCGGCTATATGCTGGAAAACCCGGAAGCATCCTGCGGTACTCGGCCATGGTTGTCACGCCCTCTCTGTAGTGGGTGACCCATGGACAGTGACAAACCGACAGGCGAACCGGACAATCAGCAGGGAAGGCTTGCGGCTTACCTCGAGACAGGTAGGAAGCGAGAACCCTCAGAGACTGCACGCCGAACACCCCTTCTAGGGGTGAAGATACAGTCCGAGCTGCATGGCGACATGCAGAGCCAGGCAGAAATGACCTGGCCACCGCCTCTCTGCGAGGCGGGGGTAACAGAACTGTCGGTCCCTATCCGCTGCGCGCGTCGGAGACTTGAGAAGGGCTGCCCCTAGTACGAGAGGACCGGGGTGGACGTACCTCTGGTGTGCCGGTTGTCCTGCCAAGGGCATGGCCGGTTTGCTACGTACGGAAGTGATAAGCGCTGAAGGCATCTAAGCGCGAAGCACACTTCGAGATGAGGTCTCCCATCGGTTTAACCGAGTAAGGCCCCCCGCGAGACCACGGGGTTGATAGGCCGGAAGTGTAAGGCCAGCAATGGCTTCAGCTGACCGGTACTAATAGGCCGAGGACTTGCCTTTGATGCTCGCGCTCGTTATGGCGTTCCGTAGGGACGCGCTCCACCCCGTGTGGAGCGCAGCCTGCAGAACGAGACAGACAATTTCATAGATGTTCCGCGGTCAGAGCGGAGGGGGTACACCCGGTTCCATTCCGAACCCGGAAGTTAAGCCCTCCAGCGCCGATGGTACTGCACGGGTGACTGTGTGGGAGAGTAGGTCGCCGCGGACCTCTTTATGCAGAAGCCGCCCCTTCAGAGGGCGGCTTTTGCGATTTCACCGCGAAGGGAAGGGACCAACCTGTGAGTGGACCGCGCAACGGGCGTGACCGCCGGCGAGACGCCGGGTCATCATCCAGGCCCCGACGGCCGCGGGATGGCAAAGACCGACCCCCACAGGAGCGCCGTCCGTTCCGCCCCGACACGGGAAGTCAGCGGCCCACGAAGCCGACGGATCTGCCCGAGGAGCGGCCTCGGGTGCCGCGTGAGGTGTACCAGGACCTGCGCGGGACCGCCCCCGCAGGCGAGGTCGACGATGTCGTCAAGGCGTACGCGCTGGCCGGTGAGGCGCTGGATGAGGACGATCTGGCCAAGGCGAGGCGACTTCTGCTGTGGGCCCGCTCGGCGGCCGCACGGAGCCCGTCGGTGCGCGAAGCGCTGGGTGTCACCTACTACCTGCTGCAGGAGTTCGAGTCCGCCGAACGCGAGCTGCTCGCGTATCGCCGCTTCTCCGGGCGCCAGGACCAGAACCATCTCATCGCGGACTGCGCCCGCGTCGCGCAACGACCCGACCGCGTACAGGAGTACGTGGCCGAGATGCGCCCCGACGATGTCGGCGTGGACCGCTGGGTCGAAGGGCTGCTCGTGCTCGCTGGGGACCGCGCTGACCGCGACGACCTCGACGGGGCACTGGTCGCCCTGGGACAGGCTGATCTGCAGCCCTCCCACGTGCGCGCGTACCACCCGCGACTGTGGTATCTGGCGGCCGAGCTGCACGAGCGCCGAGGCGAGGACGACGACGCGCGCGGGTACCTGGAGGCCATCGCCGCCGTGGACCCTGACTTCCTCGACGTCCGCGAACGCCTGACCGACGCCCACGCCCAGGGCGCTGGCTGAGCCGCAACTCCCCACGCCCCGACCCTGCCGGTCCGGCAGCGGTTCTCGGGATGCGCACAAAACGCTTGACTGCATAGTCTGTATGCATACACTCTATGCATCGCCGGCGAAGTGGAGAGGAGCGGCAATGGGCATCCGGCAAGGATTGCTGGCGCTGCTCGTCGATGAACCGAAGCACGGCTATCAGCTGAAGCTCGACTTCGAAGAGGCCGCCAGCGATCTGTGGACGCTGAACATCGGCCAGGTCTACGGAGCGTTGGCCTGGCTCGAACGCGACGGGCTGGTCGTCCTTGACATCGACGACGGCGAGCGGAAGTCCTACCGCATCACGGAGGTGGGGCGAAAGTCGTTGGAGGAATGGCTGCTGATGCCTGAGCAACACAGCGCGCAAGCGCGTGACGAGGTCACGATGAAGATGCTGCTCGCGCTGGCGTCGGGTGCGACCGAGCCCGCGCAGGTGGTGGCGGCCCAGCGCGAGAGCGCGACCGCGGCGATCGGCCGGTTCACGCGCAGCAAGGCCGGGCTCGAGGAGGACGACCTGGCGGCGCTCATCCAGCTCGACCGCCTGGTTCTCGCCGCTCGGGCGGAGTTGGACTGGCTCGACCTGGTCGAGTCCCGCATGGAAGCGCGCGATGGGAGGAAGCCATGACAACGAGCGGTCAAGAGACCGCGGTCCTCGACCTGCGCGGCGTGCGGCGCACGTACGGTCGCGGGCCGACCGCGGTGGTCGCGCTCGACGGCGTCGACCTGACGGTCTCACCCGGTGAGCTGGTGGCCGTCACCGGGCGCTCAGGCAGCGGGAAGTCCACACCGAGCTGGCCACGCTCTCACCGACGCGCTGGCGGAGCTCCGGCGCCGGCGGATCGGCTACGTCTTCCAGTCCGGCAACCTGCTGCCCATGCTCACCGCGGCGGAGAACGTGGCGCTGCCGATGGAGTTCGACGGGGCATCGGTCAGACTGGCACGGCAGACGGCCGTTGAGGCGCTCACGCTGGTACGCGGCGAGCGTGCCGCCGGCCGCTACCCGGACGAGCTCTCCGGAGGGGAGCAGCAGCGCGTGGCGATCGCTCGGGCACTGGTGGGTGAGCGCAGGCTGCTGCTCGCCGACGAGCCCACCGGCGCACTCAACGAGGTGACGGCCGAAGGGGTGCTGCGCCTGCTGCGGCGCCGAGTCGACGACGGCGCGGCCGCGCTCATAGCGACCCACGATGCGGCGCAGGCCGCCTGGGCGGACCGGGTCGCGGCGGCGGTCGTGACCCGGACCAGCCGTGCGGCGCGCAGCGGAGGCAACCTGTTCGGCGCCGCGGATCTCATCCTCACCCGGTGGCATGAGGCGACAACCCTTCAAGACCTGTCCGCCGATCAGCGCGCGTGGCTCGCTCAGCGCGCCGACTTGGCGCGGTTGGCGAGGAATGCGCCACCCAGGAATGCCGCGGTCGAGGCGCTGCTCGCTGACGCCCTGCCCGAGACCGCCCGATGGGCCAGGGTGACGGAGGGTCAGCTGCGCCGCTCGCCGTTGCGTGTCATGGCAACGATGTGACCGCTCCGCTGCTGGACGGTCTGTTCGCCATCGAGGGGAAGGCGCCCGGCTCCGGAGAGGTCCTCGCCACGCCCGAGGCGGCTGGCGGTGTTGCATGCACAGGTTGGCGACGAGGTGACGGTTGCCGGCTTGGGCCCGCGGCGGATCGTCGGACGCTTCGAACCCCCCTCTGGGTTCGGCGAGGGCGCAGAACTGTTGGTGTCGGAGCTAACGAGGCCCGGGTCAGGCGGCGCGCCAAGGCTGTCGGGGCGCCGCGATCGGTGGTTCGTGGGCGGGCCTGCCTCCCGCAGCCGCGGATCAAGCGACCGGACTGCTCGATGAGCGCCTGGCCGACCGGTTCGCATCGAACGGGATGGGGCTTGACGGAAAGCCGGGCAGGATCCCCCTCGAAGTGCTGACGCCCGCGATGATGAGTGAGGAGATCGGCTTGCCACCAGGGACCGTCGGGGCGCTGACGACCGGACTCGCGCTCACGCTGGTCGCGATGGTGTCCGCGTGGGCCTTCGCGGTCGCGGTGCGGCGCCGACTGGCTCAGCTCGGCATGCTCGGAGCCGTCGGCGCCACGCCGAGCCAGATCAGCAGGCTGATCCGCCCCGAGACGGCGTCGCTCGCCGTCGCGGGGGCGGGCACAGGGGCAGTGCTCGGTGTCCTGGTGCCACGCGTGCTCCCACCGCTCGGCGTGCTGGTCCAGGGACGTCTGGAAGCTCCGCCTCCGCCTGACGTGGGGGTCTTCGACGTCCTCGCTCCGGCCCTGTTGGGCGTGGTCGCAGGCGTGGTCGCCGCCTGGCTGCCTGCGCGCACGGCAGGACGTGTGGCCGTGGTCGCCGCTTTGTAGAGCCGGGTGCCCTCGGGTCGGGTGCCTCGCTGGGTCGTGCCCGCAGCGCTGACCGTGTGCGCGGTCGGGTTGCTCGGCGTGCTCGGGTCGCTGGGCGGGAACACGTCGCCCGACAGCGGTGCACGCGAGGTGGCCGGCGTGCTCGCCGTCATGGTGACGGTCGTGGGTGCCGCAGGGTTGGCTCCTGCCCTGGTCCAGGGACTCGGCCGGATGGCGGACTACATGCCGCCTGCGTCTCGGTTGGCGCTGCTCGCCAGCGCTCGCCAGCGCGCCCGCAGCTCCGCAGCGGTGGGTGCGCTCGTGGTGGTGCTCGTCGTGCCCGTGACGGCGCTCACGCTGATGAGCCGCCCGGACTGGTGGGGCGAGGCGCAACAGGGCAGCGACCTGGCCATCGTGTCCGGTCCCTCCGTCGTGGGCCTGCGGCCGCCTCCCGAGCCTCAGGATGCCGCCTACGCGCGGACCCTCCTGCCGTCAGCCGAGGAGACGGCGGAGCTGGTCTGGCTCGGCCCCCCTGACGCTGCCGACCCGGATGTCATCCGCGTCTCCTCTTCCGGTGGGCTGACGCTTGAGGAGTCCGCGGCACTGCTCACACCCGAACTGCTGGACGTGCTCGACCTGCCCGCGTCGCTGGCCACGAGCGACACGGCTGTCTTCATCGAGGGCGGGCAGCTCCAGGACGAGTCGGTCATGCCGGGCGAGGGTGAGCCGGTCGGTGTACCTCCGGGCGCCGCGACAGCACGCCGATCTGGCCGACCGCCGCTGCCGATCCGAGGTCGTGGAGGTCGCCGATCACCCGCCCAACGCCCCCCGGCTGCTGCTCGCGCCGTCAGCCGCGGAGCTTCTCGGTGTCCAAGAGGTGGGGAGAGCTGTCGCGCTCGGTCTGCGCCGACCACCGACGGCCGGCGAGTTCGACGCGCTCGCTGAGAGCGTCCCCGAGGAGAGGATTGCGCTCGACCTGGTGTGCCCGTTCGATCCAGCCAGAAAGAGGCTCCTCGCGCTCGGAGTGGTCGGCGCGCTCAGCTTGGTCGGCGTCCTGCTCGTTGCCGGCATCACGAGCGCGCTGGCGGCCACCGAGTCAGACGAAGCCGTCCGGCTCATGGTCGCGATCGGCGCGGCGCCGCGGCGGCGAGCGCTCATGGTCTCCAGGCCGGCATCCGCCCTCCGTGGCTGGCGCTCGGCGGGTTCGTGCTCGTCGTTCCCCTCCTCGTCGGGGCCGTGATCGCCGCCGCCATGCACTCTGCGCCCGCGCTGGCGCCGCTCGACGTGTGGCGTAGCGGCCATTCATGCCGCCATCATCATCAGAGGCCCGCCCTCTTACTCGACCAGCAGCACCTCGAGGGTGCGCGGACCGTGAACGCCCTCGACGCGTGAGAGCTCGATGTCGCTCGTCGCCGAGGGCCCCGAGATCCAGGTGATCGGACGGCCCTCCGCAATGGCGTCGGCGAGCGCCGCGACGCCCTCGGGCACCGACGCGACCACCTGGTCGGCGCGTACGACGCAGAGGTGGTAGTCCGGGACGAGCGTGAGCGCCCTCCGACCCTGGCGCGCTCCGCTATCCAGGGTGATCGTCCCGGTCTCGGCGATCGCGCCGGAGCAGCCGGTCAGCACCCCGTCGACGCGGTCGAGCCGCTCGTGGCCCCCGCCGTCGTCGTCGACGACCTCGATCCCCTCAGGCCGCCAGTCGTCGGGGACGTCGTTCGGCACGATCAGACGACGGATCCCGGCAGCGGTGAGCGTGTCCGCGATCCCAGCGGCGAGCGACCGCTCCGCGACCCGCCGCACCGAGGCCTGATACTCGCTCACACGCTCGACGAACTGGTCCAGCATCGCCTCGGCTGACAGGGCGCCAGTGCGGTGATACGCGCGCGGCACCGCCACATCGTCGGGCCTCTCGGCGTCACCGACGTCGCGCAGCGCTGCACGGACGCGGGCGAGGATCGTCTCCTTGGCGCTCACGAGCCGGTTCCCGCCCGGCGCTCGCTCTTCCACCAGGATCTGAAGCTCTCACCCGGCGGGACCGGCGCGTCGCGCGCATCCGTCCACGCCGCGGCCACGCCGGGGAGGCGCCGCAGCCACCCCGAGCGCGCGAAGGGGCCGCCGCGCTCCACGGCCGCGAGGCCCGCCTCGTAGCGCCGCTGATCGGCGAAGAACCACGCGAGCGCCCGCATCGCCAGCTGCTCGGAACCCGGCACGCGCGACCGGCGCTTCTTCTCCTCGACGACCCGGTTGCGCAGGTGCACGAGCACCTCGGGGATGTCGATCTCCACGGGGCAGACCTCGTAGCAGCGACCGCACAGCGACGAGGCGTAGGGCAGCGTGCCGGCCTGCTCGACGCCGAGCAGCTGCGGCGTGAGGATCGCCCCGATCGGCCCCGGATACACCGAGCCGTAGGCGTGGCCGCCGGTGCGCTCGTAGACCGGGCAGACGTTCAGGCAGGCAGAGCAGCGGATGCAACGCAGCGTCTGCCGGCCGATCTCGTCGGCGAGCACGTCGCTGCGGCCGTTGTCGAGCAGCACGAGGTGGAACTCGCAGGGTCCATCCCCTGGCGACACGCCGGTCCAGAAGGAGTTGTAGGGGTTCATGCGCTCGGCGGTCGAGCTGCGCGGCAGCAACTGCATGAAGACGCCGAGGTCGTCCCACGTCGGCAGGATCTTCTCGATCCCCATGACCGAGATGAGCACCTCGGGCAGCGTCACGCACATGCGGCCGTTGCCCTCGCTCTCGACGACGCTCACGGTGCCGGTCTCGGCGATGGCGAAGTTCACCCCGCTGATCCCGACTTTCGCCCGCAGGAAGCGCTCGCGCAGGTGCGCCCTGGCGGCGCCGGCCAGGTCGGCCGGCTCGTCGCTCAGCTCATCGATGTCGAGTCGGCGCAGGAAGAGCTCGCGGATCTCGGCCCGGTTCTTGTGGATCGCCGGCACGAGGATGTGGCTGGGCGCGTCCTCGCCGAGCTGCACGATGAGCTCGGCCAGATCGGTCTCCCAGGCTGCGATGCCGGCCGCGTGCAGCGCCTCGTTCAGCTCGATCTCGTCGGTGGTGAGCGACTTCACCTTCACCACCTCGTCGGCCTCGTGGGCCTGGACGAGCCGGGTGACGAGCGCGGTCGCCTCGGTGGCGTCGGCCGCCCAGTGGACCTGTCCGCCGGCCGCGGTGACGGCCTCCTCGAGCTGCAGCAGGTAGGTGTCGAGATGGCGCAGCACGCGCGTCTTGATCGCGCTGCCGGCGGCGCGCAGCGCCTGCCAGTCGTCCAACTCGGCGGTGACGTTCTCGCGCTTGGCGCGGATCGTCGCGGTGGCCTGCCCGAGGTTGCGGCGCAGCTGCGCGTCGCCGAGCGCCTCGTGCGCCATAGTCGGGAAGTCGCCAGGACGCAGCACCGTCGGGTGGAGCTGGCGCGGATCCGCGGCGCCGCCGCTCACAGTGCGCTCGGCGCGTGCTCGTCGACGGAGGCGAGGATCTCCGCCAGGTGGACGGTGTCCACTCCCGTGCGCATGCGCGAGAGCGCCCCGCCGATGTGCATGAGACAGGAGTTGTCGGCGGCGGTGAGCACCTCCGCTCCGGTGCCGAGCACGTGGCGGGTCTTGTCGGCGACCATGGCGGTCGAGACCTCGGCGTTCTTCACGGCGAAGGTGCCACCGAAGCCGCAGCACTCCTCGGCGGCGGGCAGCTCCACCAGGTCGATCCCGCGCACGGCCCTTAGCAGTCGCAACGGCTTGTCACCGAGGCCGAGCGCCCGCAACGAGTGGCAGGTCGGGTGGTAGGTCACCCGGTGCGGGTAGGACGCCCCGACGTCGGTGATCCCAAGACGATCGACGAGCAACTCGGTGAACTCGAAGACCCGGGGCGCCAGTTCCTCGACGCGCCGGGCGAGGTGCGTGTCACCTGCCACGACCGCCATGCGCGGATACGCGTCACGCACCATCCCGACACATGAGCCGGACGGGCTCACGATCGCCTCGAACGGCTCGAAGGTCTCGACGAAGCGGCGCACCAGCGGCACGATCTCCGTCTGGTAGCCCGTGTTGAAGTGCATCTGCCCGCAGCAGGTCTGCGCGAGCGGGAACGCGACCTCGTGTCCCAGCCGTTCGAGGACGCGGACGACCGCGCGTCCCGTACTCGGGTACAGTGCGTCGTTGTAGCACGCGATGAAGAGCGCGATCCGCATCCGTCGGTCCTTTTGTCCGGCCCCCTGCAGCCTAGAGCAGCGACGGGCTACGACGGGGCGGTGGTGCGGCCCTCGTCGCGGAGCTGGAGGTAGCGCGCCAGGCCCATGGCGTTCGAGCGGTAGCCGTTCAGCAGCTCGAGTCGGGCCTGCACCTCGGGATCGGCGTCTGGCTCGATCTCGGAGGCGAACCGGTGCGCGAGCGTCTCGGCGATGTGGTCGATCTCGCGGTGCTCGTGCCACGCCTCGTCGGCGACCTCCACCCAGGAGAGCATGGTGTCCAGCGCCTGGGTGAGCGCCTCCTGGGGTGGATCGACCGCCCCGTAGTGGGCCAGGTAGACGGTCGTCGGGTCGAGCGCGAGATACCGCTGGAGGGTGCGTTCGGCCAGCACGAGGTCGAAGTCCGGTGGCGGCATCGCCGGCCGGATCGCCGACATGCCGGGCATGCGCACCCCCGCCGAGTCACCGACGAACAGCGCTCCGGTGTCGGAGTCCAGCGCGGAGATGTGGTGCTTCGCGTGACCGGGGGTGTAGAGCAGCTCCAACGTGCGGCCGTCACCCAGGTCGAGACGGTCGCCGTCGGCCACGCCGAGCACCCGCTCCTGTGCGATCGGCGTGCACTCGCCGTAGACGGTGTCCATCAGCTCGCCGTAGACGCGCCGCGAGCTCGCGTTCAGACGCTCCGGGTCGACGAGATGCCGGGCGCCGACCTCGCTCACGACCACGGTCGCCGAGGGGAAGGCCTCCAGCACGTCACCGGCCCCGCCCGCGTGGTCGAGATGAATGTGGCTCACCACCAGGTAGGCCAGATCATCCGGATCCATGCCCAGCCCCCGCAGGCTCTCGACGAGATGGTCGATGGAGAGCGCCGGGCCGCACTCCACCAGCGTGGGGCGGGGCGCCTGCAGCAGGTAGCCGGCGGTCACCTTCTCCATCCCCGCCGTCATGGTGTCGACGGCCAACAGCCCGTCGGAGAGCTGCTCGACGCGTTCGGTGCTCATGCGGGTGCGCTCCTCTGTGACGCGGCGGGTTTGGACGGGCCCGGCTCGCGGCGCGCTGCGCCGTCCCCCTCGGGCTCCTCGCCGAGCTTGAGCTGATAGGTCTCGGACGGGACCGTCACGCCGCTTGGCAGCGTCACGCCGCGCAGCTCGTCGATGAGATCGTGCCTGCGGACGTAGGTCTGCAGCAGCGCCTGGATGATCGCCGTCGCCGGCAGCGCCAGGAGCGCGCCCACGGCGCCGAGCAGCGTGCCGCCGACCAGCACCGAGATGAAGGCGACCGCCGGGTGTACGTCCATCGTCCGGGCCTGGATGCGCGGCGCGAGCAGGTAGTTCTCGACCTGCTGGTAGACGATGAGGAAGCCGAGCACCCACCAGGTGGAAACCGGGTTCTCCACGAAGGCGACGAGCAGGACCAACAGACCGCCGAGGTACGTGCCGACGAGCGGCACGAAGGCGTTCGTGATGCCGACCCACAGCGCGAGCGGCAGCGGATAGGGCACGCCGATCACCAGCAGCACCAGTGCGGTCGCGCCGGCGCAGACGCCCGCCAGCAGGATGCGGCTGTAGAAGTACCCGCCGGTCTTCGCGACCGCGAGCTCCCAGATGGCTAGCAGCTCGCGCTGCCGTCCGGGTGGGAACGGGCGCGCGAGGGCCGCCCGCGCCCGCGGCCCGTCGGCGACGAGATAGAAGGTGACGAGCGCGATCGTGGCGAGCTGGAAGAGCACGCCGAGCGCCGTGGCGCTCACATGCACGACATTGCTGGCCGCGCCGAACGCCACGTCCTGGAAGCGCTGGTCGGCGAGCGCCCCGAAGCGCTCGACATCCTGTCGCAGCTCGTCGCTCGTCTCGAGGCTGAGGTCGATGGGCAGCGCCTGCAGCTGCGAGTTCAGCTCGTCGATGGTCTGCGGCACGCTGTTGATGAGCCCCTGCACCTGCGTGGCCACCAGCGGGATCATCGAGGCGACCGCACCGAGAGAGAAGAGCGTGACGAGCAGGAAGACGCCCGCCGTCGCCGCGCCGCGCCGCCACCCCCGGCGGGACAGGAACTGCACCGCCGGCTCCATCGCGAACGACAGGAAGAGCGCGACCAGCAGCATGACCAGGATGCCCCGCAGCGCCCGGACCATGACCAGCGTCGCGTAGGAACCGACCAGCACCGCGATGAGCGAGAGCAGCCGGCCCGGTGTGAGCCACGGCTGCGCCACGCGATCCGTGCGGCGTCGCCTGGGGGTCGAGCTGGCCATGACCGGACCGTATGCCCCAGGGAGCGTCAGGGCAACCGTCGCGGGCGGTACGAACCACGCAGGATGGGGAGCGCCGGCCGCCGACGCGCTACCGTTTCTGCGAGGCGTCGTGAGAGGAGGCCGCATGCACGGCGGTGACGGCAGCGGGGAGGCGGCCGAGCTCGTCTACACGCTCTATCAGGAGGCGCGCAGCAGGCTCTCCGCGGGTCACCCCGGCAGCGCGGTCGAGCTGCTGGAGCTGGCGGTCGAGCGCGAGCCGCGCAAGGCCTCGCTGCGCGAGACTTTGGGACGGGCCTACTTCGCCACGGCCCGGGTGGCGCGCGCCCGCTCACAGTTCGAGCAGGCGCTCACCCTGGACCCCTCCGACGACTACGCCCACTTCGGCGTCGGGCGTTGCTATGAGCGCGAAGGGCGGCTGCCCGAGGCGGCCAAGCACTACAAGCTCGCGTGCGCGCTGGCCGACCGGCAGGGCTACCACGACGCGCTGCGGCGCGTACGGTCCCGTCAGCCGGGCTGAGGCCTCCGCCGCCGCGGGCGCGCATGGAGGCGCCGACCAACGTCGTCGTACTCGAGGCGGTGGCCAGCACGAACGCCACCGTCGCGACGACGCCGGTGCCCAAGTAGAAGAGCAAATAGCGGACGTGCCCCAGCCGGTCCTCGACGTTGTTGCCGAAAATGGCCAGGTAGAGCATGAGCATGTTGAACAGCAGGTGCGCCCATCCTCCGTGCAGGAACATGGCGGTGAGGACCGAGAGGTACACGTTCTTCTGGCCCGTCGGCGGCAGTGTGCAGCCGGGATCCACGCCCTGTGCGAGCCGTGCGGCGGGCAGCACCGCGCCCCGCACCAGCTCGGCCTGCACCGCCGCCCAGCGGCGTAGAAGGAGAGCTGCGCGCACCCGCCCGCCCACCACGGCGTGAACACCACGAAGACGAGCACGTTGGCGAGAATCAGCAGCCACGTCACGACGGGCGTGGAGCGGACCGGATTGTGGTCGCCGAGCGGGATGACCATGGCCGTCCAGCATCGCACGGTCGCTTGCCAGCGCCCGCTATCCTCCCACCTGGAAGCGAGAGCCAGGAGGGCAGGTGGACAGCGGCTTACAGCGGTATCTCTCCGCGGCCAGCGAGCTGACGGGGATGACGAGACGGACGGCCGAGCGCGTGGTCCAGCTCCTCGTGCAGCAGGGTGAGCTCGCTTCTGACACGGCGGAGCGCTACGTCGACGAGCTCCTGTCTCGCTCCGAGCGCAACCGCGAGTCGCTGATCAGCCTGGTCCGCACCGAGACCGAGCGGGTGGTGCAGAGTCTCGGGCTGGTCCGCCGGACCGAGCTGGACCGCCTGCGGGCGCGCGTCGACGCCCTCGAGACGGAGCTGACCGGCGCCGCACCCCCGCCCGTCACGCCGCGACCGGCGCGGACCCGCAAGAGTGCCGCCCAGCGGCGGGCGGACGAGGCGCAACGCACCGCCGACGGAGCAGGGGAGACGAGCCCATGACGAACATGACGAACATGACGGACGAGCACTCACGGTCCCTGGACGGGACCGAGCTCGGCGGCGCGGAACTGGAGCGCGAAGCCGACGAGCTGGAGCATCTGCACGATGAGCTTGCACGCCGCCTGGACGATCTGGGCACCGGGCGGGACTGAACAGGTGGGCGAATCACCCCTCGGCGCGCGTGCCTGATGCCTCAGGGCCGTCGCATCAGGCTGGATCAGATGCTCGTGGAGCGCGGGCAGGTCTCGTCGCGCTCGCAGGCACAGGAGCTGATCGGCGCGGGGCGGGTCACGGTGGACGGCGCGCCCGCCCCCAAGCCCTCCCGGCTCGTCACGCGCGCATCCGAGGTGGTCGTCCGTCACCCCGCCCAGACCTGGGCTTCGCGTGGGGGCCACAAGCTCGCGGGGGCGTTGGCCGACCTCGATGTTGACCCCGCCGGCTTGCACTGCCTTGACGCCGGCGCCTCGACCGGCGGTTTCACCGATGTGCTGCTGAGCGGCGGGGCGCGCCGGGTCGTGGCCGTCGACGTGGGCTACGGCCAGCTCGTCTGGCGGCTCCGGCAGGACCCCAGGGTGGTGGTGATCGAGCGGACCAACGTGCGCCACCTGTCGCCGGATGACGTGCGGGGCCCGCTGGCCGAGCTCGTGGTCGCGGACCTCTCCTTCATCTCGCTGCGGACCGTGTTGCCGGCGCTCGTCGGGCTGGCCACCGCCGACGCTCGCTTCTTGCTCATGGTCAAGCCGCAGTTCGAGGGCGGCCCGGCGCGTGTGGGTCGGGGCGGCGTCGTACGCGCTCCGCACGTGTGGCGCGCGGTGCTGGCCGAGGTCGTCGCGGGGGCGGCTCAGCTCGGACTCGGACTGGGGGGAGTCGCGGTCTCACGGCTGTCGGGGCCGGCCGGCAACCGCGAGTTCTTCCTGCTGCTTGGTCGAGGCCTGCACGTCCACGCGCCCGATGCCGTGCTCGACGAGGTCGTCAGCGACGCCGCCTCAGGGATCGGGGCCGTGACGACCGGACAGGCCACACAGCCGTGACGGCGGAGCAGCGCAGTTCGACGACCCGGCTGCGCACCGCGGGGCTGATCGTGCATCCCGGCCGGCCGGAGGCGCGTCGGGCGGCCACGGACGCGGCGGAGCGGCTCGCCTCGTCGGGCGTCACCGTGATCGGTTGCCGGGACGACGAGTGGCAACACGAGGCGGTTCGGCTGCGGCCGGCCGAGCGCTTCGCGGAGGGTCTGGACGTGGTCATCGTGATGGGAGGCGACGGCACCTTCCTGCGGGCGGCCTTCCTGACGCGGGACCGCAAGGTGCCGTTGGCCGGTGTGAACCTCGGGCGACTCGGCTTTCTCTCCGAGATCGAGGCCGCCGACCTGCCTACGGCGGTCGACGAGCTGCTCGCCGGCGCCTACGAGATCGAGGAGCGCATGACGCTCGCCGTGGACGTCCGCGGCCCGGACGGCGCGGTCATGGCGTCGAGCTGGGCGTTGAACGAGGCGTCCGTGGAGCGCACGGTGCCGCAACGGCTCATCATCCTCGAAGTTCGCGTGGGCGAGACGATCTTCGCCAACGTGCCTGCCGATGCGCTGATCTGCGCTACGCCGACGGGCTCCACGGCGTACGCCTTCAGTGCCGGCGGCCCGATTCTCTCCCATCTGGTCGACGCGATCCTGCTGGTCCCGGTGGCGCCCCACTCGCTGTTCGACCGCACGCTCGTGGTCGATCCTCACGAGACCTTGACCGTGAGTCCCGTTGGGGGGGACAACACCTGCGTGGTCAGCCTGGACGGTCGGACGGCGTTGGAGGTGCCCACCGGCGGCAGCGTCGAGATCACCCAGGGCAGCGTTCCGCTGCGGCTCGCTCGGCTCAAGCCGTTCGACTTCTACGCGCGTGTCCGCGAGAAGTTCCGGCTGGAGTAAGGGATGCTCGAAGAGCTTCGCATCCGCAATCTTGGCGTGATCGAGGACGTCACCCTGCCGCTGCGCCCCGGTCTCAACGTGCTGACAGGCGAGACGGGCGCCGGCAAGACCATGGTCGTCTCGGCGCTGCAGTTGCTGCTGGGCGCGCGGGCGGGCGCCGAGCTGGTGCGCTCCGAGGCGAGCGTCGCGCTCGTCGAGGCGAGCGTGCGTCCGGTGCCCCCGTCGGCGTGTGAGTGGGTGGAGCCCGACGAGGACGCGCTGATCGTCGCCCGCGAGGTCGCCGCCGACGGGTCGGAGCAGCGCAGCCGAGCGCGGCTCTCCGGACGGCTCGCCCCGGCGTCCGCGCTGGCCAGGGTGCTCGGCGCGGTCGTCGAGGTGCACGCCCAGGCCGACACCGCCCGCCTGAGCGGTCAGGCGGAGCAGCGTGACCTTCTGGACGCCTACGGCGGGCGCGCGCTCGCTGAGGCGGCCGTGGCGTACCGCGAGGCGTGGCGCGGCTGGCAGGAGGCCGCATCCGAGCTCGACGAGCTGACCGAGGGCGCCCGGGAACGCGCCCGCGAGACGGACCGCCTCGCCTTCGAGCTCGCCGAGATCGATGCCCTGGCGCCCCGTCCCGGAGAGGAGGACGAGCTCGACGGCCTGCTCGCGCGGCTGGAGCACGCTGAGGAGCTCATGACCGCGGCGCTGCGGGCCAACGCGGCGCTCGCCGACGAGGGCGGCGCGCGGGATGGGCTGGGCGCCGCCGTCTCGGCGTTGCGGACCGCCGCGGATCTCGACCCGATCCTGACCGCGCTGCGGGGACGGGCCGAGTCGTTGGCGGCGCAGGCCCAGGAGCTCATGCTCGACCTCGAGGCCTACGCGGGAGGCGTGGAGCTCGACCCGCAGGCGCTGGAGGCCGCCCGCGAGCGGCGCGGCGCGTTGCAGGGGCTGGTGCGCAAGTACGGGGCGGACGCCGCCGCTGTCAGCGAGTACGCCCAGCGGGCGCGCACGCGTCTGGCGGCGCTGCACGGGGGTGACGAGCGCGTCGCGGTCCTGGAGCAGGACGTGACCCGACTGCGCAGCGAGCTCACCGCCGCCGCCGAGGCGCTCCGCGCGCAGCGGCAGCGCGCCGCCTCAAGTCTGGCGGACGTCGCGGGGGAGCATCTCGACGAGCTCGCGATGGCGGGCGTCCGCCTGCAGGTCGAGGTCGCGCCCAGCGACCCGGCGGCCCACGGCGCGGACCGGGTCAGCTTCCTCCTGGCGGGCCCCGCCGGGCCGGCGCTGCCGCTCGCGCGCGCGGCCTCGGGTGGTGAGCGCAGCCGCGTCGCGCTGGCGGTGCGCCTCGCGCTCGCCGACGCCGATCAGACCCCTATCCTCGTCTTCGACGAGATCGACGCGGGGATCGGCGGCGCGACGGCACGGGCGGTGGGGGAGAAGCTCGCCCGGTTGGCGCGCGGCCGGCAGGTGCTGTGCGTCACCCATCTGGCTCAGCTCGCCGCGTTCTCTGATACGCACTTTGTCGTGGCGAAGGGCGTCGCGGACGCCTCGGAGCGGGCCGACGGGGCGGCGTGGAGCGCCACCGTGAGCGTGCTCGACGAGGCCGAGCGCATCACCGAGCTCGCCCGCATGCTCTCGGGCAGCCCCGACAGCCGGGCGGCGCTGAGCCATGCCCACGAGCTGCGACGGTCGGCGGTCGCCGCAGTGGGTTGAGCTCGCCTCGAGGCGTCCGTCGAGCACGGCTTGCTCCTGCGTTGCAGCGGATTCCCACGGTTGCTCCTGCCCGGCCGGACAACGCTCTCTCGCCAGCCGCTGAACAGCGGCCGCCTATGGTTGAAGGTCATCACGGGGCACGCCCGCTCCGCAGCACCGTTTGCCACCGTTCTCCCCGCCGAAAGTTGTACGTGGACGATATCCACCGCCTCTCCAAGCTCGGCCGTTCGCTGGACCGCAAGGCCTCCCGGCGCTCACGCGTGCGCCGGGTCCGGCGCGCGCCCTCGGACGGACTGGCCCCGGCGGTCCGCCGGCGGCCGGTGGTGCCGCGTGGCGTGATCGTGGTCGTCGCGGTCGTGCTCGGGGGGCTGGCCTGGCTCGGGTCGGTGACCGCGCAGCAGGCACCAGCCGCCGACGCCTCGGACCGCTCCGAGGCGGTCGCCACTGCGGCCTCGCAGTCGCTTGGGTCCCCCGGCACGTCCGGTTTCGCCGCGGCCGACGAGCTCGTGCTCTCCCTGCCCGGGGCGGACGCGCGGCGCGTGGCCTTCGGGCAGTCCACGCTGCCGCACGCGCTGGAGCTGGCGCCGGTGGGCCGTCTGGAACGCAACGCTAGCGCGGGCAGCTTCGCGCCCCCTCCGGACGTGCCAGGGCCCGCGTATCACGTCTTGACGGCCGAGGACGCGTCCCCGCTCGTCGCGACCAGCATGGTCGATGTGGTGCTCCCGTCGGAGGCTGCGGTCCTGGCCCCGGTCACCGGCACCGTCCGCTCGGTGCGCCCGTATCCGCTGCCGGACGGAGGTCAGGATCTCCGTCTGGTGATCCAACCCGACGGCCATCCCGAGCTGGAGGTCGTGCTGCGCGCGGTGCGCCTGCCCGAGGTGGGCAGGGGCGATAGCGTCGTGGCGGGGGAGACGGTCGTGGCCGCGGTGCGCGACCTGCCCTACGCGACGGTCACCGACCGCGCCTTCGGCGAGACCGAGCATGTGCGCATAGAGGTCCTGCCGGCTCGCGACGAGCAGCCGATCGACCCCAACGCCCCCGCCCTGCCCGTCGACGCCCTGGGATAGCCGGCGGCCCCGGCGGCTTCTCAAGCCGCTTCGCATCCTCGCGGATGCTCTGTCGCAGGCGCCGGTTTCTCTTCGGGGGCGGCTCGGTTGGAGGGACGCGTCACCAGATCGATGGAACCTCTCCGACGACGTCATCATATGGCTGCCGACGGGCCGCGAGTCCGAGCAGGTGCGTCTTGTGGAGGCCTCCGGTGAGTTGCGCCTGCGCCTCATCTTGCCGGGCGAGCGCGTGCTCTACTCCGTCCGACCCCGTGGACCGT
>JBBSMR010000053.1:0-22980 GCA_038233095.1 Euzebyales bacterium | reverse complement strand
TCGAGTTCAGCGCGCTCGGCTGCTGACAGATCGATGACATACGGGCTCGTGCGCGGCATGGCCTCTCCCCTCGGAGGGAGAGGCCATACGTTAGCCCATGCCTAAGTTACGTGACTGTAATTATGGAGGCAAGCACTAAGCCCGAGGATCGACCGTATGCGGTTGATCTTTCGGGGCGGGCGTGTGCCGAACGATTTCCACAGGCTCGGCGCGCGCACTTGCTTATCGCGGGGCTGCGGCTGACACCATGACCTCATGGCGGATCTTCGGCGAGCCTTCCACATGGCTGAGCGGCAGCACGGCCTCCTGACTCGCCGTCAGCTCTTGGAGATGGTGCCGGCGCTACGAGCGGCGGTCGACAGCCTGCGCTGGCGCGGTCTCGTGGGGGACAAGCGGCTCGGCGCGTGTCTTGAAGCCTTCGGCAACCATGATGGTGCGTGCACGCTGCGGCGGCTCTACCAGAGCGGCCTCTTCGAGTTGGAGAGTGAGGGCGAGCGCGATGCCTGGCCGCTCGTGTCGCGCGTCCAGCCGCCGCCCGAGCCGCAAGTCTGGATCACCCCGCGCATCAGGGTGGACTTCCTCTGGGCGGTCGCCCGCTACATCCTGGAGTACCAGGGAGGCGGCCACGACGGTCTGCAACGCCGCGAGGATGCCGAGCGCGATGGCGCGATGGCGCGTTGACCGAGTTGGGGTACCGCGTGGACTACCTCAGTCGCAGAGAGCTCTCCACGCCCGCGTCGACCCTCATGCGCATCCAACAGGCGGTGGACGCCCGCACGCAAGCCACCCACCGCTGACAGCGTCTCACCTGGGACAGGCGTTCATCCGACAACGAGAGCTGCGCGGCTCCGAACTGCGGTGACAGTCCTACACTGGAACGTCATCGCCGAGCGGAACTGCCCTCGCGCACGCTGAACGCGGAAGGCTCGCATCGTGGTACTCCAGAAGCTGTTGCGGTTCGGAGAGGGCAAGCGCCTCAAGGAGCTCAACGCCCTCGTCGGGCAGGTGAGCGTGCTCGAAGAGAGCGTCGCCGGATTGAGTGACGCCGAGCTGCGCGCGCGCACCGACGTCTTCCGCGAGCGTCTGTCGGACGGCGAGACGCTCGACGAGCTGCTCCCGGAGGCCTTCGCCACAGTGCGCGAGGCCGCGCAGCGGGTGCTCGGCCAGCGCCCATTCGACGTCCAGGTGCTCGGCGGCTGCGTGCTCGCGTCCGGCGAGATCGCGGAGATGAAGACCGGTGAGGGCAAGACGCTCACCTCGACGATGCCCGTGTACCTGCACGCGCTGCAGGGCCTCGGGGTGCACGTCATCACCGTGAACCCCTACCTGGCAGCCCGCGACGCGGCGTGGATGGGGCGCGTCTACGACTTTCTCGGCGTCTCGACCGGGCTGGTCGAGCCCCAGCAGGACCGCGCCGCCAAAGTGGCCGCCTACGCCGCCGACGTGACCTACGGGACGAACAACGAGTTCGGGTTCGACTTCCTGCGCGACCACATGGTGCAGCAGGCCGAGGACATGGCCCAGCGGGGGCACCACTACGCGATCGTCGACGAGGTCGACTCGATCCTCGTGGACGAGGCCCGCACCCCGCTCATCATCTCCGGTCCCGCCGACCAGGCCACCGAGTGGTACACGGTCTTCGCCCGGCGCGTCGTTCCCCGCCTGCAGAAGGACGTCCACTACGAGGTCGACGAGGGCAAGCGCACGATCGCGGTCACCGAGGACGGCGTGACCCGGGTCGAGGGGCTGCTCGGCGTCGGCAACCTCTACGAGTCGGTCAACACCCCGCTCATCCACCACCTGCAGAACGCCATCCGCGCCCAGGAGCTGTACCACCGCGACCGCGAGTACATGGTCGACGACGGCGACGTGAACATCGTCGACGAGTTCACCGGCCGCATCCTGCACGGCCGCCGCTACTCCGAGGGCCTGCACCAGGCGATCGAGGCCAAGGAGGGCGTCCGGATCAAGGAGGAGAACCAGACCCTCGCCACGATCACCCTGCAGAACTACTTCCGGCTCTACGAGAAGCTGTCGGGGATGACCGGGACGGCGAAGACCGAGGAGGGCGAGTTCGCCCACATCTACCAGGTCGGCGTGGTCGAGGTGCCGACGAACCGGCCGCTCGCCCGGCTGGATCAGGCGGACCAGATCTACAAGTCCGAGCAGGCGAAGTACGCCGCGGTGGTCGACGACCTGGCCGAGCGGCAAGAGCGCGGCCAGCCGGTCCTGGTCGGCACCGTCTCGATCGAGAAGAGCGAGCTGCTGAGCGCCATGCTGGTGCGCCGGGGGATGCCGCACGAGGTGCTGAACGCGAAGAACCACTTCAAGGAGGCCGAGATCGTCGCGCAGGCCGGCCGCCTCGGCGCGGTCACCGTCGCGACGAACATGGCGGGTCGCGGTGTCGACATCATGCTCGGTGGCAACCCCGAGGCGCTCGCGCACCGCGAGGCCCAGAAGCAGCTCGGAGGGGTTCCGGGACTGCCAGCCGCCGACGGCGAGGAGGCGGTCGACCCGGAGGCGTTCGACCGCGTCTACTTCGAGCTGCTCGAGCGCTTCAAGACCGATGTGCAGACGGAGGGCGACCGCATCCGCGAGCTGGGCGGGCTGTACGTGCTCGGCACCGAGCGGCACGAATCCCGGCGCATCGACAACCAGTTGCGCGGTCGCTCCGGCCGGCAGGGCGACCCGGGCGAGTCCCGGTTCTACCTCTCGCTCGAGGACGACCTCATGCGGTTGTTCAACGCGAGCGCGGTCGAGTCGATCATGACCCGCCTGAAGCTGCCCGACGACATCCCGATCGAGCACAAGATGGTCTCGCGCGCGGTGCAGCGGGCGCAGACGCAGGTCGAGTCCCGCAACTTCGAGATCCGCAAGAACGTGCTGAAGTACGACGACGTCATGAACGAGCAGCGCAAGGTCGTCTACAGCCAGCGCAGCCGGGTGCTGATCGGATCCGACGAGGGCGTGGCCGAGGTGGCCGAGGATTTCATCACCGACGCCGTCGGCGGTCTCGTCAAGCTCTACGCCGTCGACGGGGTGTATCCGGAGGATTGGAACCTCGAGGAGCTCTGGACGGCGCTCGAGCAGCTCTATCCGGTCTCGGTCGACCGGGAGCAGCTCGACCTGGAGGAGCTCACCCAGACGGCGCTCCTGGAGCAGCTCACCGACGACGCCATCGACCGCTACGAGGAGCGCGAGCAGGAGGTCGGCGCCGAGGCGCTGCGCGACGTGGAGCGCCGCGTCATCCTCTCGGTCGTCGACCGCGCCTGGCGCGAGCATCTCTACGAGATGGACCACCTGCGCGAGGGCATCGGTCTGCGCGCGGTGGGTCAGCGCGATCCGTTGGTGGAGTACCAGCGCGAGGCGTACGTCGCCTACGGCGAGATGATGGCCCGCATCAAGGAGGAGGCCGTCGGCTACTTCTTCAACTATCCCGTCGAGCGCTCCGAGGCGCCGCGTCAGCAGGCCGAGGTGAGCCGCCCGAAGCTGGCTGGAACGGCGCCGCGGGGTGCGGATCCCACGCAGCTCTCCTACACCTCGGCGACCAGCTCGGGCGGCTCGCAGGCACTCGGAGGCTCCCAGGTCGCAAAGGGTGCGCAGCCGAACCAGACCGCATCCGGCCGAGCCGGCGCCGAGCGCGGCACGGTCGTGAAGGGTCAGCAGGTCGGCCGCAACGATCCCTGCCCGTGCGGCGCGGTGAACGAGCTGGGTCAGCCGGTGAAGTACAAGAAGTGCCACGGCGCCTGAGGCGCCCATGAGCGGTGAGACGCCGGCAGAGCAGGGCGGGCAGAGCCGGCGACCCCGGCCCTGGCACACCCTGCTGCTGGCCGCCTATCCGGTGCTCTTCCTGTACGGCGCGAATGTGGGGGAGGTCGAGCCGGGGCAGGTCTGGCGCCCGCTCGCGCTCGCGGTCGCCGGGGCCTGCGCCGTCCTTGCGATCGCCTGGCTGGGCACGCGCGACCTGATCCGCTCGGGGCTCGTGGCCACGATCGCCGTCGTGGCGTTCTTCGCCTACGGACACGTGGCCAACGTGCTCGACGCACCGAGCTCTGTATGGCTGCTGGCTGGCTGGATCTTGGTCACCGTCGGGCTGGTCGCTCTGGCGGTCCGGCGCGGGGCTCGCGCCGACGCGGTCACGCGTGGCTTGAACCTGCTCGGGGTCGCGCTGGTGGCCGTGGCGCTCGTAACGGCCGCGCCTGGCGCCGCGGCCGCGCTCGGCGACGACGGGCCGGCGCCCCGGACGGTGACCGGCGCGAGCCAAGCCAGCCGTGACGCCCCCGACGTCTACTACCTCGTGCTCGACCGGTACGCCTCCGCCGACACGCTGAAGCGGCTCTTCGGCTACGACAACAGCGATTTCCTGTCCTTCCTGCGTGCCCGCGGCTTCTTCGTCGCCCGTGACGCCCACGCGAACTATCTGAAGACCGCCCAGTCGCTGGCCTCCTCGCTGAACATGAGCTATCACCACGAGGAGTTGGCCCGAGAGTACGGGCCGACCAGCGACAACCAGCTGCCCATCTTCGAGCGCATCACCGACCACCGCGTGGGACGGGAGTTCACCCGCCGCGGCTACGAGTATGTTCACGTGGGCTCGTGGTGGGAGCCAACGCGGACGAACCCGCAGGCCGATCTGAACCTCGGGTATGGCGGGGCCTCAGACTTCGTCGAGGTGCTCACCGACACGACCATCTTGCCCGCCGCCCGCAGCGCGCTGGGACTGGCCGCGTCCGAGGAGGGTCCCCGCCGTCGGCACTACGTCGCGGGGCGCGCCGAGCTCGACGCGCTGGCAGGGGTCGCCGACCGACCCGGTCCCCAGTTCGTCTTCGCCCACATCCTGCTGCCCCACGATCCGTACGTCTTCAATCGCGACGGCGAGTTCGTGCCGGAGGCGACGGAGCGCTCCCGCACGCGCGAGGAGAACTACGTCGAGCAGTTGCGCTACCTCAACGCCCGACTGCGCGTGCTCATCACCGAACTGACTGATCGCCCGGAGGACCGGCAGCCGGTCATCGTGTTGCAGTCCGACGAGGGCCCTCACCCCGTGCGCTACACCTCGGGGCCCGGATACGACTGGCGGTCCGCACCCCGCTCGGACCTGCGTGAGAAGCTGGAGATCCTGAACGCTCTGCGCCTCCCCGGTGTCGACACGAGCGCGCTCTCTGATCGGATCAGCCCCGTGAACACGTTCCGGCTGATCCTGAACGCCTACTTCGACGCGGACCTGCCCCTGCTGGAGGACCACACCTACGTCTTCCGGGGGACGAGCTACTTCTACGACTACGCCGACGTGACCGACCGTCTGCGCTAGCCCAACGCCACATCTCGACCGGCTGCGCCAGCGGCGGCGCACCGATACCGTCCGGACAGGCTGACTCGCATCCCCGCAGAACCAGGATTTACCGTCAATGCCAGATGTATGGGGTGTGCATGTTCTTCCGGTACCGCAAGAACGTGCTCACCGTGTGAACGCTTCTGACGGTACCGTGAGAAGGTGTACGGTCAGAAGGCGCTTGAAGCTGGCAAACCGTGCAGGACTGGAGCAGCGTGCGGCGTCCAAATCGCGCAGGAGGTTGAGAAGCGCGAGGCGGCCAAACACGTAGGACGAGAAGAGCGCCGGCGTCACTGGCGCCAGGTGCCGCCCGGCTCATCCAGGCAGCGTTCGAGTTGGAAGCGCGTCCAGGGGGAGACCCTGCGCAACGCCTCCTCGACCTCGACCCAGGCGACCGCGTCGATCTCGTGGGCGTGCGGGGGCTCCGGAAAAGACTCCCCCGTGGGGTCGGCGGCGTAGACAAAGACCAGACGATCTGGCCACGAGGCGCTGAAGACGCCGAGCAGCGCGCCGGCGCGGGCGCGCACCCCCGCCTCCTCCCACGTCTCGCGCAGCGCCGCGCTGCGCGGGTCCTCGTCGGCGTCGACGACTCCGCCGGGAATCGTCCATGTCCGCTTGAAGGTGTCATGCACCGTGAGCACCTGACCGTCCGCGGTCCGGCAGAGCACCGCGGCGGCGACCACCTTGCGGGGCAGTGCCGCAAAGAAGCGCCGGCTGCGCTCGTCCGGGTCACGGGGGGCGCGGGCGGCGATCAGCAGCCCGGACGCGGCGCCCAGCAGGGCGGGGTGCCGATCGCGCGCCAGATCGATCCAAAGATCGCTCCCCGGCGTCGTTTGCCGCAACCGGCTCGCGGCACCGGGAGCGGCTAGCAGCTCGATCGCGAACCCCCGTTGGGTGAACAAGCGCTCGAAGTCGGCGGGCGAGAAGGCACGCAGGCCGTCGAGAGGAGCCCCGGAAGCTTCCGCATACACGGCGTTGCGCGCCGTGGCGGCGACCAGTCCGCCGGGGCGCAGCACCTGTGCCAGCTCGGCGACGAGCCCTTCGGCGTGCTCGCCGGCTGCGCTGAGCTCATCGTCGACCAGCAGAGCGGCCTCGCCGACTGCCGACGGCTGATCCCCGAAGGGCGGCGTGAGCGCCTCGTCGACAGGCAGCCAGCCGCGCAATGCCGCCACCAGCGACTGCTCGGTGCTCACACGCTCAGCCGCACGCCCGCTGCACGTAGGGATAGGGGTTGACGTTGCCACCGCCGCCGGGCATGACCTCGAAGTGCAGGTGTGGGATGCCGGCCGCGTTGCCCGTGTCACCGTTGTAGGCGATCTGCTGACCACTCGTGACGCGCTGGCCCTCGCTGAGGCCGCTCACGTAGCCGGAGAGGTGGGTGTAGTAGTAGTAGTCGCCGCTGCTGCCGGTGAGGTAGATCGAGATGCCGCCCAGGGTGCTGCCGTACAGCCGGTCGATGACCCCATCCTCGTAGGCGTAGATGCCTGTGCCGTGGGGCGCTAGAATGTCGGTGCCCATGTGGGAGCGCCCTCCGGAACGGGGCGCACCGTAGGTGTCGGAGTAGCTGCGCGGCGTGCCGATCGGGCAGGAGACCCCACCGGCGGAGGGCGCAGCGGGCTGAGGTTCGGGCTCCGGCTGGGGCTCGGGCGCTGGAGCGGCCTCGGGGGCAGGAGCGGCCTCGGGGGCAGGAGCAGGGTCTGCGCTGTCGTCTGGCGCCTGGTCCTCCTCAGTCTCGGTTGCCTGCTCGGCCCGCTCTTGCGCAGCGCGTTGCGCCGCGCGCTCGGCGGCACGTTCGGCGGCGCGCTGGGCGACCTCTTGCCGAGCGGCCTCCTCTGCGGCCAGGGTGGCGCGCACGCCAGCCTCGTCCTGTTGCGCGGCGGCGAGCACGGTGGCGATCTGAGCGCGTGCGTCTGCGAGCTCGGCTTGCTCGCGCTCGAGCTGGCGGGTCGCTTGCGCGAGTTCGGCGGCGAGCGCTCGCGTGCGGGTGCGTGCGGCGATCGCGGCTTCGTATCCGGCGCGGTTGTGCGTGGCGACGAGCCCGAGCAGGCGGGACTGCTCGGAGGCTTCGTGGAAGTCACCCGCCGTCAGCAGGGTGAAGACCGGATCGATGGCACCCTGCTTGTAGGCGGTCCGGAGCTGCTCGGCGACGGCGGCGTCCGCCGCGTGCGCCCTGGCGGCGTGGCGCTTGGCGGTGCGTCGCAGGTCGCTCAGGTGGCGCTGCTCCTCTGCCACCGCTGCCTCGGCGTCGCCCAGCCGCGCAACCGCCCGGTCGAGTTGCTCCTGAGCCGAGCGGGTGCGCGCTTCAGCCTCCTCGAGGCGCGGGTCCGCCGCCTGTGCCGGGCCGCCGGCCAACAGGGTCACCGCCACGAGCAGCATGCCGCAGCGCAGCGCGGCTGCGCGCGATCGGCGAGGCTCTGAGAGTCGGAAGCGGGAAGACATAAGTCGGGCAAAGGGTAGCGGACGCGGTCTCAGTGCAGGGCTGGCCATTCGGCCGGATCCGCGTCCGGTGACGGGCTGCGGCCGAAGACGAGGTCGAAGGCGTCCAGGCAGGGACGCGGCATGCGGTAGGGCGCCTCCGGCAGCGGACCGTCCTCGGGGCGTTCGACCCTGGTCACCCACCAACCGCTGGGATGTCGCTCCAGCCGCAGCCCGAGCGCTCCGTAACGCTCTCCTCGCCGTACGACGGCCACCGCTTCGTAGACCTCCGGCGTGATCCGGCAGCCGTGCACCCGCACGACCCGACCGGTCACGCCCCTGCGCACCCACAGATCCCGAAGCCGAACGTAGAGCAGTGGCTCCATCACCGCCTTCAGCATCTGCCGTGGTCGGTTGCCGGACTCGACCTCGAGATAGAGCTGCGCGAACGCCCGGGCCAGCTGCTCAGGGCGGACGGGTTTCCTACCAGGTCGGGTGGTCTTCCCCGGCGAACGCGGAGTCGTACCGGCCGGGCCCGAGGGGCGGGGGCCGGCAGGTGAACGTTCGGCGCGGTCAGGGGGGCATCCCGGCGGTCCCGTCCGGTCTTGAGTGGTGCTGGTCATCGTTTCGTCACTCGCTCTCGGATCGGGCGTGGCGATGAGATGCGGCCTCATGACGAGGGCTTCGCGAGCTGCGGTCGGGGTCCGTCGCGCAGCCAGACCTGCTGAGCCCTGGTTTGGGACTCATTCGGACCGACACCTCGGAAGACGGCACGCAGCACGGGGACGTCGGGACGTTTCTGGATCCGCAAACCCGCCTCGATCCGGTAGCCCGCCTTTCGGAGCGCGGCTCCGGCAGCTGAGCGCTTGTCACCATCGGAGAGCGTCTGCCAGCCGGCCGACGCGTCAGCGGAGATGGGCTCGTCGAAGGGCAAGGCGTACACCGCTCCGGCGAGCACTGGCCCGTCGGGTGAGGATTCCAGCGGCGCCGCGTACCGGACGGTCCGCGTGCTGCGCCAACGACGTCCGTCGCCCTCGAGGATCACCGCGAGGACCGAGATGAGGCGCACGCCTCCCGGCAAGCTCACTGCGGACTCGGCGACCGCATGGTCGACGTACGTCACTGGGCCGTCCGATGTCGCAGAGTCCGCCTGTTGCCCTGTGCTCGTCCGTGCCGCTCGGACCGCCAGCGTCGCGGCCGCGGCCTCTGCCGAGGTGGGGGAGGAGACGTCGCGGCGCATGACGTCTTCGGCACCGCTCTCCGTGAGATCGAAGCGGGCATCAGAGCCCGTCTGCTTGCTGGCCGGCGAAGGCTCTGAGACTGAGGGCTCCGGCCGCGGCGCGAGTTCGGGGGCCGTCGAAGGCGTCACCAATGCGGGGCTCGATCCTGCCTCGCTGGGCTCTGACGTCCCACCCTCGACCGCAGCTGACTCGCTCTCCGGCAGCAGGCGAGCGCCCAGTGCGAGGAGCGCGACGATCGCCCAGGGCAGGCCCGCGAGCACAAGGAGGCGCCGCAGCCGCGAGGACCGCCCCGGAGCCCGTTCGGTGGCCTTGATCCTTCCAGCGGACGTCGGTGGCTCTTCCTCATCCGCCAGCCAGCCGGCGAGGGGGTCATCATCCATGAGTTCCTCCTTGTCTGTGCTCCATGCGTGAGGCAGGAAGATACATGGAAAGACACGAAAAGCAAGAGAGAATCTCTGAGGGCGGCAGACCGGTAGACTCGGCGGCGCTGCCTTGCGAACATCCGCGACGGCACCCGGCAGGAGGATTGAGATGGCCAGCGAGGTGGAGTCGGCGGCACCCCCCGGTGGCGACGTCGTCCGTCAACAGCTCACCGACGAAGAGCGGAGGGAGCGCTTCGTTGAGGACGCGGTGCCCTACCTCGATCAGCTGTATTCAGCGGCGCTGCGCTACACGCGCAACCCCAGCGATGCGGAGGATCTGCTACAGGAGACCTTCGCGAAGGCCTTCGACAAGTTTCACCAGTTCCGGCCGGGGACGAACCTGAAAGCCTGGCTGTACCGCATCCTGACGAACACCTACATCAACACGTACCGCAAGGAGCAGCGACGGCCGGACGAGGTCTCCTCCGACGCCTACGAGGACTTCTCGCTGTACGATCGCATTCCCTCGACCACCTCCGCGTCAGCGGAGTCCAAGGTTCTCGAGCGCCTCACCGACGAGGAGGTGAAGCAGGCGCTCGCTGATCTTCCCGACCAGTTCCGCATGGCGGTCTATTTGGCCGATGTCGAGGGGTTCAGCTACGCCGAGATCGCCGAGATCATGGGCACACCCATCGGGACCGTCATGAGCCGGCTGCATCGGGGAAGAAGCGGACTGCAAAAGGCGTTGTACGACTTCGCACGCCAGCGTGGGCTGGTGGACCACGAGACACCGGCTGACGAGGAAGGGACCACCTAGGTATGGACGAGCGTTGTCACGATCTCCTGGTGGAGCTCGACCGTTTCCTGGACGGCGAGTGTCCGAAGCGCGTCGAGCACGCACTGCGAGAGCATCTGCAGGAGTGCGAGCCGTGCTTCGACCGCACTGACTTCGAACAGCATGTGCGCGCCTTGGTCGCCGAGCACTGCCGCGAGGACCGTGCCCCTCACCGGTTGGTCGCGCAGATTCTCACTCGCCTGCAGGTGAACGCCTCGTAGGTTCGCGCCTCCCCAGCGCGTCCTCGCGCCCCTCCGCGAGTTTTCTCCCCGGGCCGACGCCGCGGCGCTCGGTCGCCACATGCCGGCGACGAGTCCACTAGGGTTGAGATCTGCGATGCGGGTTCGGAACGGAAGACACAGAAGAGCGCCGTGGAGTGCAGCCAGCCGATGGAGGATGGCGGTGCTTGCTGCGGTCTTCCTTTGTGCCGGGCTGGTGCTGGGTATCGGCGGCTCGCTCGCCGGCCAGCCACGGCCGCCGGTTGCGACCGTCACCGCTCCCGCAGCGTCTCGGACCCTCGTCGGCCCGGCCGGCGTCGCTGGTCATGATGCTGGGCGCCTCGCGATCGAGCGCGGAAGCGAGCTCGCCGCGCGACCGGAAAGACTGCGACGACGCAGCCTCACCGTCGCGGTCACCGGCGACCTGCTGCCGCACAGCCCCGTCGTCGCGCAGGCGCGGGCCAATGCCCAGGGAACGCGAGCGGAGTACGACTTCCGGCCGATGCTGGCCCCGGTGCGCCCGTTGCTGCGGTCGGCCGACCTCGCGCTGTGCCACCTGGAGGTGCCGCTTGCCTCCGACAACAGCGACCTCTCCTCGTACCCGGTGTTCAACGCGCCCCGCGAGCTCGGGGCGGCGCTCGCGGACGCCGGGTACGACGGCTGCTCGACCGCTTCGAACCACTCCTACGATCAGGGCTCTGAAGGGGTGCGGAACACCCTCGCGGTTCTGGATGAGGCGGGCGTCGGACACACCGGGACCGCGCGCAGTCGCGAGGAGGCACGGCGGCAGCGCCTGTACGAGGTGAACGGCGTCACGATCGCCCACCTGTCCTATGCGACCTGGCTGAACGGCTTCACTCTGCCCGCCGACCGTCCCTGGCTCGTCGCGCAAGCCGAGGTCGCGCGCATCAGAGCGGATGCCCGTCGGGCACGCCACGCCGGCGCCGAATTCGTCATCGTGAGCTTGCACTGGGGCGCGGAGTACGTGGCCGAACCGACTGCGGAGCAGCGACAGCTCGCGGAGCGGCTCGCGGCCTCTCAGCTCATCGACCTGCTGGTCGGCCATCACGCCCACGTCGTCCAGGCCGTGGAGCGCGTCCGCGGCAAGCTCGTCATCTTCGGGCTGGGCAACTTCCTCTCGAACCAGTCTGCTGCTTGCTGCCCGGTGGCCACCCAGGACGGGGTGATCGTCCAGCTCACGATCAAGGAGCAGCCCCGGCGCGGCGCGTTCCGTGTCACGCGCGTCCGGTCCGTGCCGACGTTCGTCGATCGTCCCGGCTACCGGATCCTGGCCGTGCATCGCGCGCTGCGGGATGGGGGGACCGACCCGGCGCTGCTGCCGCTGCTGCAAGCCTCGCTGCAGCGCACCACAGACGCCGTCGGCACGGTGTCGGAGGTGGCGCGTTGACGGGTGGCTCCGACCCCCTCGTACTTCTCGGCGCTGACGTCTGGACGGGACGTGGCGAGCGGATGGAGAACGCTGCGGTCGTGATCAGCGACGGCCGCATCGTCGAGGTCACAGCAGATGGTCAACATGCCCCCCAGAAGGGGGAGGTTGTGGACCTGGCGGGGCACACCATCGTGCCGGGCTTTCAGGTGCGCACGTCCATCCCACGCATGGTGGTCTGCGTCGGCTGAGGTGTGACCTGACCGGGGTGCGCGGCAAGGCGGCATGCCTGGAAGCGGTCGCCGCTTACGCGGCATCCAACCCGGAGCGCGGCTGGATCTCCGGCGGTGGCTGGCAGATGCCGGACTTTGCCGGAGGGACCCCTCGGCGGGAGGAGCTCGACGCCGTCGTTGGCGACCGGCCGGTCTTTCTCATCAACACCGATGGTCACGGAGCCTGGGTGAGTACTCGCGCGCTCGAGCTGGCCGGCGTGCACACCGCCACGGAGGACCCCTTCGACGGACGGATCGAACGGGACGCGGACGGCACCCCCAGCGGCACCCTGCACGAAGGGGCCATGAGGCTGGTCAGCGACCTGCTTCCTGCACCCGGTCATGCCGAGCTCGTCGCCGCGCTGGTGGACGCCCAGCAGCATTTGCACGCCCTCGGTATCACGGCGTGGACCGACGCGTCGGTCACGCCCGAGGAGCAACACGCCTACCAGACGCTGTCGGACACGGGCCGGTTGACCGCCAGAGTGTCGCTGGCGTTGTGGTGGGACCGTCATCGCGGGCTGGAGCAGATCGACGATCTCTGCGCGCGCAGGGACGTGGCGGGCGGAGAGCGACTGACCGCAGGGACTGTGAAGATCATGCAGGACGGGGTGATCGAGAACACGACCGCGGCGATGCTTGAGCCGTATCTGGGATGGGACGGCGCACCGACGACGAACCGCGGGCTGCGCTACCTCGATCCTGAGCTGCTCACCGACGCCGTGACACGCTTGGACCGCCAAGGCTTTCAGGTCCACGTCCACGCCATCGGCGACGCCGCCGTGCGCGACGCGCTCGACGCGTTCGAATCCGCGCGACACGCCGGGGGCGACGGCGCCCGACGGCACGCCATCGCACACCTGCAGGTCATCCAGCCGTCGGACCGTCCGCGCTTCGCGGAGCTCGGGGTCATCGCCTGTGCCCAGCCCTACTGGGCGCAGCTCGAAGCGCAGATGACTGATCTCACGCTGCCCGTGCTCGGCGCGTCGCGAGGTGAGCTGCAGTATCCGTGGGCCAGCCTGCTCGACCGCGGGGCCAGGTTGGCGTTCGGCAGCGACTGGCCCGTCTCCACTCCCGACCCGCTGTGGGGCATCGAGGTCGCCGTCACCCGCGCTGACCCGGAGCAGCGCTCCCAAGCGCCGTTCCTGCCCGATCAGCGGTTGTCCCTGGAGAACGCCCTGCGCGCCGCCACCGGCGGGTCGGCGTTCCTGCATCATCTCGATCGGCAGACGGGAACCATCGCACCTGGCATGCAGGCAGACCTGGCTGTCCTTGACGGCCCGCTCTTCGGACCCCATGCCCGCCCGCCGGCCGACCTCGGCGTGGCGCTCACCCTGGTCGACGGCGAGATCGTGCACCGCCGCGCCGGGTAGGCGCGGATCGGTCCTCCGCGGTCGCGGATGCCTACCCGTCGGCGTCGTCGCGCGCGTCGACCGCCCAGGCCAGCCCATCGACGGGATCGACGACGGCCAGGCGCAGCGTCCAGCCCTGCGTGGCGTGGACAGGTTCCCAGCGGTACCAGGTGAGCTCCGCGACCGCGCCGCCGAGCGCTGCCCCCAGCTCCTCGACATCGCCTTGCCATTCGATGCCGGTGAGCGCCGCCACCGCCCACCATGCGGAGAAGCGCCCCGCCGCGCCGCCCCGCCGCCGCCCGTGGGCGCCGCCGCTCGCCCCCGCCCACTGCAACAGGCTGAGCGCTTCGGCGGCGCTGATCTCGGCCAGAGCCGCATGGTCGGCGACGCACCCGACCGCGTCCTCGGCGCCGCCTTCGACGACAGCCGCGTCGATGCTGCCGTTGGACTCGCTCGCCCACACCTCCGCAACGGCCCGCAGGGCCCGCACCCCGCTCTCGGCGCCGTTCTCCGCAAGCGATCGCCCCGTCGTCATGCGGCGCGGCGACCCCAGCGCGCGCGTCGCCACGTCCGGTTGGGGAAAGAGCGCCTGCCGGTCAGAGTAGGTGGGTAGCGCGTACGTCGGCTCCCACCCGAGCATGCGGTTGGGGAGCTCGGTCGGCGTGACCCCGGGCCGCTGCAGGTCCTCGCCGCGGAGCACGCGCTCCTGCACGACCGCGGAAGCGCTGATCGGGTCGGCCAGGTAAGGAGCCAGGCTCTCGAAGTCGTGCGTGCTCGCGGCCACCTCGGTCAATGGACCGAGGGCGAAGCGTCCGGCGCCGGGACGCAGCACCGCCGCCGCGTGACTCGCGGGGCCTTCCAACGCCAATCGGTAATCGATGTGGGTGGCCACCGGCCAGAGCTGCTTGCCCCGTTCCACCGCCTCGCGGCAGCGCCGTGCGAGGTCCGCCAGCTCGTCCCACTGACGGCTCGCGCACAAGCCGTCGACGGCACGCAGCAACGCCGCGACGTCGACGGTCTCGACCGACTGCTGTAGTTGCCACACAATCGCATGACGCTAGCGCCTGGCCGGCGCGTCCGCCGTCGGAAGAATGGACCAGAAGGGCTGCTTGCGGCTCCGGGTAGCATGGTCGGATCATGAGCCAGTCTCCTCGCCGTGCCCGGCCCGAAGCCGACGACGCAGCCGTGCGCGCCTTGCGCTCCAAGCTGTCGGGCGTGCTCTCCCGCCTGCCCGAGATCGAGCGCAAAGTGGTCGAGCTGCGCATGGGACTGGTCGACGGGACCCCCGCGAAGCCGGGCGAGACCGCCGAGCGGCTCGGGCTAACGATCACGGAAGTGAAGCGCATCGAGGCCCGCGCCTTCAGCCGCATGCGGGAGGTCGGACCGGTCAAGGGTCTCGAGCGGTTCCTCCGCTCATGACACAAGCGGTCGAGGTGACCGCTGATCTCGTCGCGAGCGTGGTACGCGTGGAGCGAGCGCGCGGCGACCACGTCACGCGCGGTGACGTTCTGCTCGTCGTCGAGAGCATGAAGATGGAGATCCCCGTGAGAGCGACCGCCGACGGCGTAGTACGCGAGCTGGAGGTCACGGCCGGAGACGTCGTCACCGAGGGGGACGTGCTCGCGGTGATCGCGCTGGAGTCGTCATGACCGTGCTGCAGGAGCTCCTCCACGATCGCGTCGGTCTGGACGACGCCGCGGTAGAGCATCTGCAGCAGTTGCTGGCGGACTGGCAGATCCTGGCCGACCTCTCGTTCGCGGACCTGTTGTTGTGGGTGAGCTACGACGACCCGTCCGGCGTGCCCTCCTACCTGTGTGTCGGTCAGATGCGGCCCTACACGGCCCAGACCGTTTACACCGACGATCAGGTCGGGCGGGTGTATGAGGTGGCGCAGCGGCCGATGGTCGGTCGTGCGTTCTCCGAGCGGCGCGTGATTCGCGATGCCGACCCTGACTGGTCAACCGGCGTGCCGGTGCGCGCCGAAGCGATCCCGGTGCGCCTGGCCGACCGCATCGTGGCGGTGGTCACCCGCGAGGCCAATGTCTCGACGGCCCGGGCGCCATCCCAGCTTGAGCTCACCTATCTGCAATCGGCTGGCGAGCTCGCGCAGATGGTGGCCGACGGCACGTTTCCCTATCCCGGCGGCACCCATGAGCGCGAGGACTCGCCCCGGGTCGGTGACGGCATCATGCGGATGGACGCTGACGGGGTGGTCACCTACGCCTCACCGAACGCCATCTCGGCCTATCGACGCCTAGGTCGGCTCGACCGGCTGGTCGGGCAGAACCCCTTCCAGTTCGACCCGGAAGCCGTCGAGCTGACCGGTGCGCTTCACGACGGGTACCCGGTTGACAGCGAGATTGAGCAGCACGGGGTCGTCACGCTGCGCCGCATGCTGCCGCTCACCGCCGAGGGCGAGACGATCGGGGCGCTGCTGCTGGTGCGAGAGGTGACCGAGCTCCGCCGTCACGAACGCGCGTTGCGCGTGAAAGACGCCACCATCCGGGAGATTCACCACCGCGTGAAGAACAATCTGCAGACGGTGGCCTCACTGCTCCGGCTCCAGTCCCGTCGACTGCGCAGTGACGAGGCGCGCGACGCCCTCATGGAGAGCGAGCGTCGCATCACCTCGATCGCCCTCGTGCACGAGACGCTGTCTCAGGAGAGCCGCCAGCGCGTGCACTTCGCCAAGGTGGCACGCCGCATCTTCGAGATGCTCACCGAGGGGTTGATGTCGTCCGACGCCGACATCGCGATCGAGATGGAGGGCGACCCGGGGGAGCTGCGGGCCGAGGTCGCCACTCCCTTGGCGCTCGTCCTGACCGAGCTCGTGCAGAACTCCCTGGAGCACGCCTTCCCCGGCGACGACGGCGTTCGGCGTGGCCAGATCACGGTCTGCTTCGAGCGGGGCCCATCCACACTGGGGATCAACGTCAACGACGACGGCGTGGGACTGCCCGACGGGTCGAGCCTGTCCGAGCTTGCGAATCTCGGTCTGCAGATCGCCCGAACGCTCGTGGAGAGCGAGCTGGGCGGCACCTTCTCGGCCAGTTCGCCTCAGGAGGGCACGGCGATCGAGCTGCTCATCCCGCTTCCGTAGAGTGCGCGCTCTGGGGGCTCGCCTTGGTGGGCGGCTAGCTCGCGATCCGGCGACGGCGTTGACGACTGCGCCGCAGTGTCCGGCGCTCCTCCTCGCTCATGCCGCCCCAGATGCCGGCGTCCTGGTTCGTGGCGAGCGACCATTCCAGGCACTCGTCCACCACATCACAGCGCCGGCAGACCTCCTTGGCCTGCTCGACCTGCTCGAGTGCGGGACCGGTCGTCCCGATCGGAAAGAACAGCTCTGGGTCCTCTTCGAGACACGCGGCTCGTTGACGCCAGCTCATCTCTCCCTCGCTTTCGCTGGGTGTCAGTTGTCGAGTTCTGTCGGTCCCGCGGGAGACGGCTGTCTGGTTCTCCCGAGGTACGGGGTCATGTCGACATCGGGCGCGTCGTTGCGCACGACCCACGGCTGGTCATCAGCCTTGTGAATGCAAGCACAAGCGAAAGCTAAGCTTCATCCAAGATGGTCTGCAGTGCACTCTACATGGTCCGACCACGCGCGTAAAGGTGCATTTTTCGGGCGACTCGGGGAGCAGTGTTGGTCGAGTGGTCAGGGTGAGACGTCAGCGGCACTAGGCGACGACACGCAGCACCTGGGGAACGCTGCGCAGCACCACCTGGGTCCGCTCGCCGAGATAATCACCGTCGACCTGGAGCGGCAGCGGCGTCTCGGAACGCAGCGTCAGCACAGCCTGGTCGGTCCACGTGCGGGTGAACGGCAGCGCGGTGATGTCGCCCCCTCGGAACGCCCGCTCGGCCAGCCTCGCCAGGGCCGGAAGCGAGAGCGTCCGCACGCCCGTGGCCGCGAGCCCGTTCTCGAGATCCGCGCCTGGACAGACGCGGGCGGGCCACGGCCCCAGATACGTGAACGGGTTGCTGTTGCAGACCACCACCGAGCGCAGCGGCTCGCTGGAGACGCCCGCGGCGTCCGAGACCGTGATGCGCGCGTCGCGGTCGTAGCCGCCCAAATAGGCCCAGAGACCACACCACAGGAAGGATGCCTGCCGGACGGTGCGCTTCAGGCGATACCGCCGCTCCACGGCGCGCACCACCTCGGCGTCGTAGCCGAGACCGGCGGCGAAACAGAAGTAGCGGTCGTCCGCCTCGCCGAGATTCACTTCCCGTTCGCGCTTCTCCGCAAGGCGTTCGAGCAACAGGTGAGCGGCCGCCTCTGCGTCGTTGGGCAGCCCGAGGGCCCGGGCCCAGACGTTCGTGGACCCACCCGGGAGGATCCCCAGCCGCACGTCGGTGCGCGCGAGCCCCTGGATCACCTCGTTCACCGTGCCGTCGCCACCCATGGCCAGGACGAGGTCGAAGCCCTCGTGAGCCGCCCCTGCGGAGAGGAACCCGGCATGGTCACGGCGCTTCGTGGCCTCGATCTCCAGGTCGAGCTTCCGGCTGAGCAGATCGGTGATGCGGTCGATCGTCTGCCGCGTCGTGGTCGTGGCGTTGGGATTGTAGACGAGCAGGGTGCGCACGGACTCTCCTACAGGCAGACGTGGAGCTTGTCACGCTAGCTCAGCCTGGTCCAGACGGAGCTCCGTCGGATGGCCGTGTGCTCGTGGGAAGAGCCCGCGCGATTCACATGTGAGCAGGCGAGGGCAGCGCCACCACCAGAGTAGGGAGAATCGCCGAGGGTATTCACGGATCAGTCTGGCAGCAGCAGGCCTCCGTCCACCGGTCTCTCCGGGTCGGTGTCGAGCCTGGCTGGTGGTGGTGACGGAGGCGCCGGGAGGACGGGCTCGGCGGGAGCCGGCATGGCAGGCGGTTCGAGCGGCTCGGGAGGCGGCTCGTACACGCACTCCTCCACGGGCAGCTCCCCGGACAGACCGGTGCGCGACTCGACGATCTCGCTCTCCTCGGTGGCGAGGCAGTCGTTCACGGGATCGACCTCGACGGTGACGGCCAGGTGCTTCGGATACGGGAAGCGGCGCACCTTGCGGCCGGCGTGAGCGCCCTGCATCACCTCGCGCCAGATGCGCGCTGGCCACGACCCACCAGTCACCTGACCGACGCCGCGCACCCCCAGCAGGGGCCGCGGCGCGTCGGGATATCCCATCCAGACGGCGGTGGAGAGCTGCGGCGTGTAGCCCACGAACCAGGCGTCGCGGTACTCCTGCACCGTTCCGGTCTTGCCCGCGGCGGGCCGGTCCAGGCGCGCGGCGGCGCCCGTGCCCCGCTCAATCACCCCTTGGAGGGCCTTCGTCGTGAACCACGCGGTCGCCCCGTCCATGACGACCGTGCGCTCGTCGCGCGCCCGCCACAGGGTCCTGCCGTCCTCGTCGGTCACCTTCGTGACGGCGACCGGTGCGGTGTGGACGCCTCCGTTGGCCAGCGTGCCGTACGCGGACGCCATCTCCAGCGCGGTGACGCCTCTGCGCAGGCCACCGAGCACAACGGCAGGATTTGTGCCGATCTCCGACGTGATGCCCATGCTGCGTGCTTGGTCAGCGATCCGGCCTCCGCCCAGCTCGAGCGCGAGCCTGGCGAACGCGCCGTTGCTGGAGAGCGCCGTCGCCCGGTCGAGGGTGAGCGGGCCGGCCGTACCGCTGCGGACCGACCAGGCAGCGCCTCCGCCTACGTCGAAGGTGGCCGACGAAGATTCGTACACGTCGTCGAGGCGAGCGCCCTGCCGCAGCGCCGCCACGAGCGCGAAGGTCTTGAAGGTGCTGCCGGGCTGGCGGCGGGCCTGGCTCGCCAGGTCGTACTGCAGCCGTTCGAAGTCACGACCCCCGTGCAGCGCCAGGAGATGGCCGTCCGCGGGACGGACGACGGCTATGCCCACCTCGGGGTCGTCGCCGGTAAAGCCGCCGGCGGCTTGGTCAGCCACCGCTTGGATGCGCGGGTCGATCGTCGTGTGGATCCGCAGACCGCCGCCGTAGAGGCGCCGGACGCGGACCTTCTCGTTGATGCCGAAGGCCGGGTCGGAGAGCAGGCGCCGTTTCACGTACTCGACGAAATGGGGGTAGCGCGTCTGTGGCGGAGCGGGGCGAGGCCTGACGTCGAGCGCGTGCCGGGCGGTCTTGCGAGCCTTGCCACGGGGGATCAGCCGCTGCTCGGCCATCGTCCTCAGCACCGCGTTGCGCACCCGGCGTGCTCGTCGCGGATGCTCGTACGGCGACGCGGACTCGGGCGAGCGGATCAGCCCGGCCAGGAGCGCCGCCTGCCGGAGGCTGAGGTCACGCGGAGGGAGGCCGAAGTAGGTGCGGCTCGCCGCGACGACGCCATACGCGCCGGCGCCGAAGTAGATGGTGTTGAGGTAGTCGAGGAGGATCTCGTCCTTGGAGCGCTCGCTCTCAAGCTCGTAGGCCAGCTTCGCCTCGCCGATCTTGCGACCGAAGTCCTCCGGTGCGTCGGGGAAGTAGCGGTTCTTGATGAGCTGCTGCGTGATGGTGGAGCCGCCTTCGATGACGCGGCCGGCGCGCTGGTTCGTGAGCGCGGCGCGACCGATCGCGCGCAGATCGACCCCGTCGTGCAGGTAGAAGCGCCGGTCCTCGGCCGCCACGACCGCCTCCAGCAGCACCTCAGGCAGTTCGCGCAGCTTGGCCTTCTCACGGTTGGCCAGGCGCAGGGTGGCGATGCGCGTGCCATCGGCGGCGAACACATAGCTCTGCGCCGGTGTCGGCACCGGCTTCAGGTCGGCGACCTGGACCTCGACGCGCACGAGCTTCCCGCACGCCGTGGCGAGCAGGACACAGATCATCATCGGCACGAGCCGCCGCATACCCTGTCATCGGCACACGGCGCCTCAAGCTTGAGGACTGACCCGGTCACCCCGCACCAGCTACGAGGCGTTCGTAGGAGGGTCGGGGTCTGTGAGAGGGGTGCACCCTCCAACGAACACGTCGTAGGTGGATCGGACGATCAGAGGGGCTAAATGGCCGGCTACTCGCCGGCGGTGATGCAGGCGTCGATCAGCTCTTGCAGCTGGTCCTGGACCGGCCGGGGCGCGGTCATCTCCAGGTAGCGGGGCGGGTCATTGCCCAGCTCACGTAGAGCGGAAAGGTGAACGTCTTCTTGCTGTCGGCTACGGCATGAGGCTCGCAGCGGACGGCGCTGATCCGGATCGGGATCGCCGCAGCGGCCTGGTCGGGCTCCAGCACCGCGGCGGGTTGGTCTTGCCGGCCCTTGACGTCGACGCTGAAGATCACGCTGCCGTCGATCTCGTCGACCGTCACCCGCTCTGACGAGCCGCTCACGCGGTCCAACAGGATCTGTCCGCGCGCCGTGACGGCTGAGTCGGTCTGCTGCCAGACCTCGCCGAACCGCAGATCGACCACGCTGGCGGCGGTCTCGGCGAAGCAGCGCTCCTCGTGCAGACGCTGGAGGACATCGCTCGACGCGGGAAGGGCGGGCGCACATCGGCGCGGACCGTCGGTCGTCGCACGGTGAAGGCCACCTCGGAGGATGAGGCGCGCACCGCGACGTCGCACCGAGCCGGGCCGAAGGCGACCTGCACGTCGGTCCGCTCACCCGGCTCGAATACGACCGGGCGGCTGATCGGTGCACGTTCGGTGAAGCGGTCATCGAGCAGTCGCAAGCCCGAGAGCGTCACAGGCTCGTCGTCCTCGTTCACCACGATGATCTCGAGCACGTCGCGCGCGGTCAGGTAGCGCGGCCGTTCGACGTCGAGCGGATGTTCTCGGCGGGGCTGCCGCCCCCCGACAGGCTGCTGGCGTTCGATGGCGTGCCGCCCTCGGTCGGACGGCTGACTTCTGAAGGCGCGTCGCACGCGCTGGCAAGCAGCACCAGTGTGCAGAGGACCGAAGCGACCTCACGCATGGATGCAGCGTACGCTCTCTAGCGCGCTCTCAGTAGTGGGCTTCGCCGTTCATGCCCGAGCGGAGGAAGTCGAGGATGCGCGTCAGCAGTCGGGAGACGTGCATCTGGCTGATGCCGACGTGCTCGGCGATGCGTGATTGGGTCATCCCCTTGAAGAAGCGGAGGTAGAGGATGGTCCGCTCCCGCTCCGGCAGCTCGGCGATGAGCGGGGCGAGCGAGGCGAAGTACTCCAGGTTGTCCAGCGCGACATCGGTCTCGCCCATTCGGTCGACCCGCAGGTCGGAGTCGTCGTCCTCCGAGGTGGAGGGGGCGTCCAGGGACGAGGTCGAGTACGCCTGGCCGCTTTCGAGCGCCTCCAGGACCTCTTCCTCGCTGACGCCCGCATACTTCGCGATCTCGGGCACGGTGGGGGAGCGCCCCAGCTCTTGCGTGAGCTGCGCGACCACCTTGTTGAGGCGCAGCGAGAGCTCCTGCAACCGGCGGGGCACCCGGACCGCCCAGCCCTTGTCGCGGAAGTAGCGCTTCAGCTCACCGACGATGGTGGGGGTGGCGTAGGTCGAGAACTCCACGCCCCGCCCAAGGTCGAACCGGTCGATGGCCTTGAGCAGGCCGACGCTGCCGACCTGGATCAGATCGTCCAGCGGCTCGCCCCGGTCCTTGAAGCGCTTCGCGAGATACTCGACGAGCGGCAGGTGCAGTTTGGTCAGCTCCTCGCGGACGCCAGGGTCGTCCGTTTCGCGAAGCCTCGCGAACAGGAGCTTCGTGTCGTCGCGGGTGTAGGTGGTCATGCGACGAACTCCGCACCGACGGTGCGATGCTTCGACAGCGTCACCGACGACGAGCCCCGCCCGTCGTGCAGGTCGAGGTCGTCAGCGAGCGCCTGCAGGATCGTCCAGGAGAAGGACTCGGGATCGATGACGGGTCCACCTGGGGTCACCGAGACCGTGAGGCGGACCTGCATCTGTTGCTCGTCGGCGCTCATCTCCAGCGTGAGCCGGTCGCCGGTGGACCGGCGGAGCAGTTGCACGGCCGCCTCCTCGGCGGCCATGCGCAGATCGTCGATCTGCTCGAGGGTGTAGTGCTCGTGGGCCGCGAACGCACCGACGGTGGTGCGCAGCAGACTGACGAAACCGGGGTTCGCGGGGACGCGCAGATAGATCTGGGGAGTGGTCAACGGTTGCGCTCGCAGGGTCGGGGGTCGGGCCGTGGGCCCATCACTGTAGCCGGGCCCCGACGCTCTCGGCGACCGGGAGCGGTTTCCTCCATCGTTCGGGGGGAAAAGGCCCCTCATGGCCATGAACCTGGACGCGTACTACCGCGGGCTCGCCGCCGAACAGCTCCAGGAACTGAGCGACCGCATGTTGCAGCTCTCCGGCGAGGCCGAACGCGCCGAGGCGCACGCCGCCGCGCTGCACCTGGCGGACGTCGCCACCCAGCTGCTGGACATGGGCGTCGTGATGCGTGACGAGCGCACGCCGCGTGAGTGGAGCTGACGAGGCGTCCCACCATCGGGCGGACGCCAAGAGAGCGCGCGCTCTAAGCTAAGGCCTATCCTGGCGCTGTGAGGCGCTTCTCCGAGCCGACCCGGACGTGGTTCCGTGACACGTTCGCAGGCCCGACGCCGGCGCAGACCGGCGCCTGGGAGGCCACCGCCGAGGGCCGCAGCGTGCTGGTCAGCGCAC
>JBBSMR010000052.1:0-23499 GCA_038233095.1 Euzebyales bacterium | reverse complement strand
TTGGCCGCGCTCGAGCGGACGACGTCATCGACGCCGCTGTGATGTTGCTGGCCAGCGACGGCGACCAGATCATCACGTCAGATCCCGACGACCTTGCGACGCTCGCCTCAGCACTCGATCTGCACGTCGATCTCGTGCCTGCCTGAGCATGTTCTCGGACCATCCGAAGACCCGGCCGGGCTGGTGGTCGTCTAGCTCCTCGACCCCCTCGTGGGCTCGGTGACCCTCGGCGTCGGCCATGGCGCTCATGGCAACCGCGTCTGAGCGGGCGGTTTGACGCGGCGTCAGCCGTGGCGGTAGCATCCGTCCGCTTAGCGAGCCCGCAACCGACGGCGCTCGCGTCGACCGAGGGGGATGTCATGCGTCGATGGTCACTCCTGCGGATGACCGTCACAGCGACGGCGGTGCTGCTCATGACGGCGGCCGGGCTCACCACATCCCCTCCGGTCACGCCCGCACCGGCCGCGGCAGCCGAGCAGACGTCGGGTCCCGCGGCTGCTCAGCACCGTTCGTCGCTGCCGCTCGGCCACCGCTGGCTGCCCGAGACGCGCAGCAGCCGGAGGCTGGCGCCGGGCGTCACCTACACCCGGATCGAGCGCGGCTTTCGACCCCGGTGGGAGGCGTTCACCGTCGATGTGGCGCTCACCCGCTCTTGGCAGGAAGCCGCCGCCCTGCGGCGGATCCTGCGCCGCGGGGGCTACGCGGCCTGGATCGAGGTGGTGCAACAGCAGCCGTCCCAGACGCGAGGTTTGCTGCCTCGCGGCCCCTTTGCATTCATCGTGCGCGCCGGCCGGTTCGTCGAGCGAGCGGACGCCGACGCGCTCGCAGGTCGGCTGCAGGCCGACGGCTACGACGCCAGCACGCAGTACACGGGCGAGGATGGCGACCCCACGACCGGCCCCTGGGTGATCCACGTGCTGGAGATCGACCCGAGCAGGTTCGCGGGCACTGTCGCCCCCGCACTCGCCTCCGGCCACATCACAAGCCTGGAGAGCGTGCTGGGCATTGCCGGACGCGCCGACGCGCTGGCGGCGGTGAACGGCGGCTTCTACGTCTTCTCCGAGGAGATCGGCACGGTCGGCGACCTCGCCGGGGTGTCCATGCTCGACGGAGCTCTGCTGTCGGAGGCCGTCGACGGGCGCACATCGCTGCTGCTCTCCGACGACACGGCGAGGATCGCGGCCGTCGAGACGACCCTCGTCGCCGAACTGCCCGGCAGCGCGCGGCTCGTCGACGGGTTCAACCGCAAGCCCGGCCTCATCCGCTCGTGCGGGGGCGACGGCGGTGACCAGCCCACCGAGGAGCCCAAACACGACTTCGACTGCACCGACGACAGCGAGCTCATCATGTTCACACCGGTGTTCGACGGCGCCACCGAGCCCGGCGCTGGTGCCGAGGCGATCATCTCCGCCGACGGCGAGGTCACGGCCGTCAGCGGTGAGCGCGGTCACGCCATCCCCGAGGGCGGCTTCGTACTCTCCGCGACAGGCCAAGACGCCGCCTGGCTGCTGGACGACGTCTCGGTCGGCGACCCGATCGACGTGGTCGCGCAGGTGTACGCCGACGGTCGGCGAGTCGACGCCGAGCGTGAGCTCGGCATGGTCAACGGCGGCCCGCAGCTCGTCACGCACGGAAAGCGCCGGATCGCCGACGTCGCGGAGGGCTTCGCCTGGAGCCCCACGTTCTTCTACTACTTCTCCGTGCACCGCAATCCGCGCACGCTGGCGGGCACCACCCGCGATGGTCGCCTGCTGCTCGTCGCCGCCGACGGCCGCGCGCCTGAGCACAGCGTCGGGTTGAGCTTCCGGGAGAGCGCCGCCGTCCTCCAAGCACTCGGGGCCAGGGAAGGCGTGAACCTCGACGGCGGCGGCTCCACCCAGATGGTGATCGACGGCGAGGTCGTGAACCGCCCGTCGAGCGGCCCCCAGGGCCGGCCCGTCGGCGATGCGGTCCTCGTCCTGCCCTAGAGTCAGCAGCGCGAGGTTCGCTTGGGGGATACCCCGGCGGTTCCCCTCCTCGAGGGCAGCGCTCAAGGGCGCGTGGGTGGCGGTCGACAGATCGTGAGTGAAACGAACCCTCCCCGTTGTCGCCGCGCTCTGTCTCATGTTGAGCGCCTGTTCCTCGGACGGTGGCGTGATCTCCCGCGCGGAGGACGAAGCGGTCACGCGCCCCGTGGCGCTCGGCGCGGTCGCGATCGTCCGGCGTCTGCGGACCGATGGCGCCGGCAGAACGCCGCGCCTGGCGGGGCTCGATCTGCCCGCGGCCGAGGCGCGCCTGCGCGGCACGCCCGTGCAGACGATCCGGGTCGGCCCCGGGCGGCGCGTCACCGCGCAGTGGCCGGAGGCGGGCGAGGCGGCGACGGGCGTCCTCACGCTCTGGGTCGGGCGCCCCCAGGCCCCACCACCGCCTCCGGTGGCCAAGCCGGAGCTCACCCCCGCCCCGACGTCGGTCGCCGCTGCACCCGCCCCGCGGCGGGCCGCTCCGCTGGCGCCGGCACCGGCAAAGCGCCCCGCCCCGACCAGCCAACCCGACCCCGCGCCCACGCCGACTCCATCCGAGACAGCCGAGGAGCGCTCCCCCGCTCCCCCCACCCCCTCGGGCCTGGAGCCGACCGGCGAGCCGCTGCAGGGTCGCGCCTCCTGGTACGGTCCCGGGTTCGAGGGCAACCGCACGGCCTGCGGTCAGCGCTTCGACCCGGGCCAGCTGACCCTGGCGAGCCGCGAGCTCGACTGCGGGACGGTCGTGCGCGTCACCGGCCCGGGCGGGCGCACCGTGGAGGCGACGGTGAACGACTGGGGGCCGGCGGAGTGGACCGAGCGCCGCTTCGACCTCTCACGCGCCACCTTCACGGCCGTCGCCTCGCTGAGCGCGGGCGTGATCGACGTCACGGTCGAACCGCTGCGCTGACCGAGAAGCACGCCGACGGCACCCCATCCCGTCCTACGAGGTGTTCGTAGGAGGGTGAACCCTCCTCAGAAGGCCGTGACCCTCCAACGAACCGGCCGTAGGTTCATGGCCCGCAGCACGAAAGCCGCGAAGGGTGAGCCACGATCAGGCGCCCAACAGCCGCCGCGCCTCGGCCACGTCACCGGCGATCGCGGCGGTGAGCTCCTCAGGCGTGTCGTAGCGCTGCTGAGCACGCAGCCAGTGGCGAAAGTCGAGCGCCGCGTCGACGCCGTAGAGATCCTCGTCGGTGTCGAGCAGGAAGGCCTCGACCCGCAGCTCCTGGCCGCCGAACGTCGGATTCGTCCCCACGCTCGTGGCCGCCGAGAGCGCGCGCCCGTCCGGGTGGTGGAAGATGCCCGCGTACACGCCGGGCGCGGGCACGGCGACGCGGCGGGAGACCTGCAGGTTCGCGGTCGGATAGCCGAGCGCGGCGCCCCGGTGATCGCCGCGGACGACGACCCCGTCGACGAGATGCGCACGCCCCAGCATGCGCGCGGCCTTCTCGACGTCACCCCCCTCGATGGCGGCGCGGATGGCGGTCGACGAGATCACCTCGCCGTCGAGCTCCAGGAGCGTCACGCCCTCGCTCGTGAAACCGCGCGCGCCGCCCAGATCGGCGAGCGTGCCCATGTCCCCCGCCGCCTTGTGCCCGAACCGGAAGTTCGCTCCGACGACGACGCGCTCGGCCTGCAGCGGATCGACGAGCACGTGATCGACGAACTGCTCCGGGGGCAGGTGGCGCAGCTCGTCGTCGAACGGCAGAACGACCACAAGGTCGACGCCGAGCGCTGCCAACGTGCGGGCACGGCGGGCGAGCGTCATGAGCAGCTTCGGCTGGCTGCCGGGACGGACCACCTCCATGGGATGACGATCGAACGTCACCACCGCGCTGCGCACCCCGCGGCGCTCGGCGATCTGGCGGGCACGCGCGATGATCGAGCGGTGCCCCCGGTGCACCCCGTCGAAGAAGCCGATCGAGACCACCGAGGGCTCGTGCGTCACCTCGCCCAGCCCGCTCACGATCCGCGCGCTCACGACGCCTCCGGAGGGAACACCACGAGTGGGCGGGCGCCCTCGTCGCGGTCCTCGACGAGCGCGACGAACCGGCCGCGCGCGTCGAACGCAGCCGTGGGCGTCGAACGGCCGGAGTGCGGGATGGTGCGGCCGTGTCCGAGCGCCTCCGCCTCGCTCTCATCCAGAGCGCGGGTCGGATAGTCCGCGAGCGCCTGCGCGGGCGACAAGAGCCGCTCATGCAACCGCGGCCCGAGCGCCTCGAGCTCGGCGAGTGAGACCGCGTCGTCCACGGTGAACCGACCGGAGCCGAGACGCCGTAGCGCGATGAGGTGGGCGCCGACCCCCAGTCGCTCGCCGACGTCGGCAGCCAGCGTGCGGACGTAGGTCCCCGACGAGCAGGTGACCAGGAACGCGGCCTCGGCCTCGGGGCCGGACCGGAACTCCTCCAGGACCAGGTCATGGATGGTCACCGGACGGGCTGGGCGCTCCACCACCTCGCCGCGGCGCGCCTTCACGTGCAGCCGCTCGCCACCGATCTTCACGGCCGAGACCATCGGCGGGATCTGCTCGATGTCACCGACGAACGCCTGCAACGCCTCGCACACGGCGTCCTCGTCGATCCCCGAGGGATCCGACCGGGCCACCACCTGACCGTCGGCGTCCAGGCTCGTGGTGGTGACGCCCAGGCGCATGCGCGCATCGTAGGTCTTCGTCGAGGCCTGCAGATAGGGAACCAGGCGAGTGGCTCGTCCGAGGCAGACGACGAGGACGCCGGTGGCCATGGGATCCAGCGTGCCCGTGTGGCCCACTTTGCGCTGACCCGCCGCGCGCCGGACCGCCGCCACCACGTCGTGCGACGTGGGACCGCGCGGCTTGTCGACGATGAGCACGCCGTCCACGGGGCTTCTCAGACCTCCGGAGCAGGCATCTCGGCTGGCTCCGCGCCGCGCAGCAGCGTCTCGATGCGCCGCCCCTGCACGGGCACCGGGTCGGAGGTGAAGACGAGCTCAGGGATGTACTTCAGGCGCAGCTGCTCGCCGAGCGCGTGACGCAGCAGTGGCGCGGCGCTGCGCAGCCCCTCGTCGGTGCGCTGCCTCGCCTCGTCGTCGTCGGGCAGCGTCGTGTAGAAGACCTCGGCGTGGCGCAGATCCGGCGAGGTGCGCACCTCGGTGAGGGTGACGAAGCCGATCCGGGGATCCTTCAGGTCGAGCAGCTCTGAGGCCAGCACCTCTTTCACGGACTCGTTCACGCGCCGCATGCGGGCGTTCATCGCCACTCCTCGTACTCGTCGTCGGTGATGGTGATCGCGCTCTCGATCAGCTCCACGCGCGGTTCGCGGAACACGATCTTCTCGACCTGCTGGGCGACCTTGCGGGCACCGAGTTCGGAGCTGGACGCGATCGCCACGCCGAGCACCGCGCGCTGCCAGGCGTCCTGGTGGGCGACCTCGACCACGGAGCAGTTCAGCTCGCGTCGCAACGCCGCCATCAGGGACTTCAGCACGCCGCGCTTGCCCTTGAGCGAGCCGACACCGGGCAGGTGCAGCTCCAGGCTGACCAGCGCGGCGATCACGGCGGCGAGGAGACGGCGAGGCGACGGCGACGTTAGCGGGCGACCTCCTGCTCCTCGTACACCTCGAACTCGTCGCCCTCCTTGATGTCCTGGAACCGGTCGAGCCCGACGCCGCACTCGTAACCGGTGGCCACCTCGTTCACGTCGTCGCGGAAGCGGCGCAGCGAGGTGATCCTGTCGTCGGCGACCACGACGCCGTCGCGGATGACGCGGACCGAGCCGTTGCGGACCAGATGCCCGTCGGTGACGTAGCACCCGAAGACGAAGCCGGCACGCGGCACCCGGAAGATCTCGCGGACGGTGGCCCGCCCCACGGTGACCTCATCGAACTCCGGGGCCAAGAGCCCCTTCACCGCGTTCTCGATGTCCTCGACCGCCTTGTAGATGATCGAGTACTGCCGCAGGTCGACACCCGACTCACCGATCGAGGAGCGGGCGTTCGCCTCGGGGCGCACGTTGAAGGCGATGATGATGGCTTCGGATGCCTCGGCGAGGCTGACGTCGTTCTCGGTGACTGCTCCGACACCCTTGTGGACGATGCGGATGCGGACCTCGGGCAGCTCCAGCTTCTCCATCGCGTCGGCGACCGCCTCGACGGAACCGGCGACATCGCCCTTGACGATGAGGTTGAGCGTCTCCATCTGACCCTGGGCGATCGCGCCCGAGAGCTCCTCCAGCGAGATGGTCTTCCGGTTCGCGAGCTCCATGCGCCGCTCGCGCGCCTGGCGGTTCTCGGCGATGTCGCGGGCGGTGCGCTCGTCGGTGACGACGCGGAACTCATCGCCCGCGTCGGGCACCTCGTTCCAGCCCAGCACCTGCACCGGCCGGGACGGCCCGACCTCCTTCACGGGCTCACCGGCGTCGTTGAACATGGCCCGGACCTTGCAGTCGGCGATGCCCGCGACGAGGTTGTCGCCGATGCGCAGCGTGCCGGCCTGCACGAGCACGGTCGCCACGGCGCCACGGCCGCGGTCAAGGTTCGCCTCGATGACGGCACCCTGCGCGACCTTCGACGGGTTCGCCTGCAGCTCGGCCACATCGGCCTGCAACAGCACCATCTCGAGCAGGTCGTCGAGGCTCTCCCCCGTCTTGGCCGAGACGTTCACCATCGTGGTCTGCCCGCCGAACTCCTCGGCGACGAGCTCGTACTCGGTGAGCTGGGTGCGCACCCGCGTCGGGTCCGCGTTCTCCCGATCGATCTTGTTGACCGCCACGATGATCGGCACCTCGGCGGCCTTGATGTGATTGATCGCCTCGACGGTCTGCGGCATGACGCCGTCGTCGGCGGCCACGACGAGAATGGCGACGTCGGTGACCTTTGCTCCGCGCGCACGCATCTGGGTGAACGCCTCGTGACCGGGAGTATCGATGAACGTGATCGCCCGGCCGTCACGGCGGACCTGATAGGCCCCGATGTGCTGGGTGATTCCACCCGCCTCGCCGGAGACCACATCGGTCTGGCGGATCGCATCGAGCAGCGCGGTCTTCCCGTGGTCGACGTGGCCCATCACCGTCACGACCGGGGCGCGCTCTTCGAGGTCGGCCGGGTCGTCGGCGTCCTCAGGCCCGAACTCGAGCTCCTCGGGCGTGATGAAGTTGACCTCGGCGTCCATCTCGCTGGCGACGATCTCGATGAGATCCGAGGACATCGACTGGGTCACGGTGATCATCTCGCCCATGCCGAAGAGCACGCGCACGATGTCGGTGGCGTTCACCCCGATGAGCTTGGCGAACTCACCGACGGTGATGCCGGGCAGCACGTCGACCGGCCCGTCGAGCTGTGCCTTAACGGGACCCGTCTGCCGGCGGCCTGGCCGGGCGTCCTGCTCGAACTGCTCCTGGGGGGTGAGATCGCGCTTGCGCTTGCCCTTCTTGCCCTTCTTCGGGCGGACCCCGGGGCCCGCGGGTTCCGTCGGCCGTCCGGGACCGGTGCCGGGCCGTCCGCGCGCGGGCGCTCCGGTCGTGGAGCCGGGAGGAGCGGCGCGCACCGGCGGCGGGATCACCCTGCGACCGCTGCCCTCCTTGGGCAGGTCGTGGCCGACGCGGCGCTTCGGCTCCACCGGCATGCCCGTGGCGGTCGGGCTCATCCGGCGCGGCACCGTCGGCTGGCCGGGGCGCGGCGGCGTGCCGGGACGGGGAACCCCGGGGATGCCCCGCTCCTCCTCGTCGGCCTCCTCCGCCGGCGCCGGCGCCGGCGCCGGCGCCGGCGCGGCGTCGGCCGGCCGGACCAGGCCTGCCTGGGCCACCTCCGCGGCGGTCCGGCGCGGGGGCTCAGTCGTCTCCGCAGGCCGCGCCGGCGGCGCTTCCGCAGGAGCGGGTCCAGCGGCGGGAGCGGACGGACGCGCAGCGGGCGCGGGAGCGGGAGCGGACGGCGCAGGAGCAGACGGTGCGGGGCCAGCGGCCGGAGCCAGCGGCGCAGCGGGGGCTGGAGCCGCCGGCGCCGAGGCAGCCGGACGGTCCTCGGTCTGTCCTCCGATGCTCACGCCGCCTGCGTCGTCGGGGCGGAACGGCGTGGTCGCCGGCCGGAAACGGCGCGGCGCGGCAGGCGCGGCCGCGGGGTTCTGCGCAGCGGGCTGTTGCTGCTGGCGCAGGTGCGGAGGCAGGATGCGGCGGGCCTTGGACTCAGCCGCCGGGCTCTGCACCGCGGAGAGGTCGTACTCGGCGGCCTCGCGGCGTGCGCGCTCCTCCTCGGCCATCTGGCGCTCCTCACGCTGCTTGCCCAGCCCCTCGCGGAACCGCGTGGCGTCCGCGGCGGCAACGGTGGACGAGTGTGACGTCGCGTCGACCCCGATCTCGGACAGGCGGCGGATGACCTCGGCGTTGGGCAGGCCGGTCTCTTTGGCCAACTCGTAGATTCGAACCTTGCTCACGAACGCTCTCCCTGATCTTTTCGCACTTCATCTCGCGTCACGCCCCGTTGGCTCACCGCAGCGTCGAACGCGGCGCGCAGCGCGATCGCGTCGCCGCTTGCCCGGCTGCGCAACGAGCGCCGGAGCCGAGCCGCGTCCTTCTCCAGCGCGCGCTCCGCGCAGATCGCCTGCGCGCAGACGTAGGCTCCGCGGCCGGGCGCCTGTTGTCTGCCGTCGACTCGCAGGCGCTCCGTCGCCGTGACGGCGAAGCGCACGAGTGCGGCTTTGCGGTCTTGTTGCCGACAGGCGACACAACGACGGAGAGGTGGCGAGGCGACAAGCGCCGAACGGGATGACACCAGTCTAGCCCTCCCCGCCCGCGCTCGCGGAGTCCGCGCCCAGCGTGTCGGTGGCGCCGGTAGTCGCGACCGGGTTGCCGAACTCGTCGACCTCCCCCCGCGCGAAGGCCTCCTCGAAGGCGCGCTGCTCCTCGGCGAACTGGGTCTCGCTGCGGATGTCGATCCGCCATCCGGTCAGCCGCGCGGCGAGCCGGGCGTTCTGGCCCTCCCGGCCGATCGCGAGCGAGAGCTGATAGTCCGGCACGATGACCAGGGCTGTGGGCGGCACCTCGTTTTCGTACAGGTAGACCTCGGTGACCTTGGCCGGCGAGAGCGCGCTCGCGACGAACTGGCCGGGCTCCTCCCCCCAGGGCACGATGTCGACCTTCTCGCCCTGCAGCTCCTGCACGATCTCGAGGACGCGCGTGCCCCGCGCGCCCACGCAGGCGCCGACCGGATCGATCGAAGGGTCCTTCGATTCGACCGCGATCTTGGTGCGATGTCCGGCCTCGCGGGCGATCGCTCGGATGGCGACGAGACCGTCCGCGATCTCGGGCACCTCCAGCCGGAAGAGCTCGCGCACCAGGTTGGGGTGGCTCCGGCTGCAGATGATCTGAGGCCCCTTGAGTGAGCGGCGCACCTCGATGATGTAGGCGTGCAGCCGCGTGCCGTGCCCGTAGCGCTCGTTCGGCACCTGCTCGGAGTACGGGAGGATCGCCTCGGCGTTGCCCAGATCCAGCACCGTCGTACGGTTGTCGTGGATCTGGATGGTGCCCGTGACGAGGTCGCCCTCCTTGCCCGAGTACTCCCCGTAGGTCATCTCGCGCTCGGCCTCGCGCAGCCGCTGCAGCAGCACCTGCTTCGCCGTCTGCGCCACGATCCTCCCGAAGTCCTCGGGGTCGTCCTCCCACTCGCGCACGATGTTGCCGTCGTCGTCGAGTTGCTGAGCCACGATCGTGACGTCACCCGTCACCCGGTCGATCTCGACGCGCGCCTCCTCGGCCTCCACGTGAGACCGCTTGTAGGCGCTGGCCAGCGCACCCTCGAGCGCGTCGACGATCGTCTCGAAGTCGATCCCCTTCTCGCGCTCCATCATCCGCAGAGCTGCGATCTCGACCGGTCTCATGTGCCGCCTCCTCTCACTCTCTCGTCCTTCTGGCGCCTCCTGGCGCCTCCTGGCGCCTCGCTGCCGGCGAGCTGCCGGGCGGCGAACGTCCCTACCAGGGCAGCGTCTGGCGGGCGGTCACCACCTCGTCGTAGGGCACCCCGATCTGTCTGCCGTCCACGTCGATCAGCACCTGATCGCCTTGCGCGACCGTCACCACCCCGCGCAGCGGCCGCACCTGTCCGTCCCCGTCATCACGGGAGATCTCGACCATGCGTCCCTCGACCCGCTCGAACGCGCGCCGATCCCGCAAGGGATGATCCACTCCGGGGGAGGTCACCTCAAGGGTGTACCGGCCGTCGATCGGGTCTTGCTCGTCGAGCAGCGCCGAGAGCCGCTGCGAGACTCTCTGGCACGTCTCGAGCGCGACGCCGCCCTTGCGATCGACGCGCAGTCGCACCAACCCGCCGCCGCCGCTGCCGCGCACCTCGACGTCGACCAGATCCAAGCCTTCGGCGACCACGACCGGCTCAGCCAACGCGCGCAGCGATGCAGCGGCCTCCACGTCTTGCACCTGCCTTTCGCGGCTCGAATCGTGCTCTGCGCTCGAGAGTTCTTGAGGAAACAAAAAGTGGGCGTGGACGCCCACTCTCAACGGTCGGTCTGTCATTGTCGCACGGCGGCCACCTGGAGAGACGGAGCTCTGAAAGGCAAGCGCTGTACGGCAGGCGGGACCTCCCGGCCCGACCGGCGTGGCTCACGCTAGCACCGCCGCACGCCGAGGGCAACGGCCGGGCCGCGCCGGCTGTCAGCACACCTCGTGCGTCAGTCGATCGAGGTCCTCCCGACTGCCGATCACCACCAGGGTGTCGCCGACCCCCAGGCTCTCATCAGGATCAGGCCGGGTGCGGGGCTCGGAGGAGCTGCTCTGCCGCAGCGCGACCACCGTGGCGCCATACCGGCCGCGCAGATCCAGCTCTCGAAGGGAGTGACCGGCCAGCGGTGAGTCGTCGCCCAGCGTAACCTCCTCGAGCACGATGCTGAGATCGGCGCTGCGGGTCACGACGTCGAGGAAGTCGATGACAGCTGGATGAGTCACGAGTGCCGCGATGCGTCGGCCCCCGATCGCGGCGGGCGCGATGACCCGGCCCGCGCCCGCACGCTGGGCCTTCAGCTCGTTCTCGTCGTTCTTCACGCGGGCGATGACGAGCACGTCGGGGTTGATGCCGCGCGCGGTCAGCGTGATGAGCACGTTGTCGGCGTCGTCATGGGCGCACGCGACCAGCGCCCGCGCACGTTTCAGCCCCGCCTGCACGAGGATCTCCTCCACCGTCGCGTCGCCGTCGATGAAGGCGACCTCACGCGCCGACGCCATCTCCAGGCGCTCGGGATTTGGATCCACGACGACCGCTTCGTGACCGTCCTGCATGAGCTGATCGACCACGTGGCGTCCGACCTGGCCGAAACCGCACACGATGGTGTGACCCTGCAGACGCTCCAGGGTCCGGTCCATGCGCCGCCTTCCCACGAGTTGTTGGAGATGGCCCTCGACGAGGAACTCGATGCCGTTCACCGCAGCGTAGGTCACGCTACCCGCGCCGAGCACCACGACCGCCATCGTGAGGATGCGCCCGGTGTCATCGAGCTCGATCACCTCGCTGAAGCCGACCGTCGAGACCGAGATGACCGTCATGTACAGCGCGTCGAGGAATCGGGCACGTTCGAGCACCATGTAGCCGGCGGTGCCCCCGGTCACCACCAACAGCAGGAACCCCAGCGAGAAGACCACCCGGCGGAGAGGACGCACCACGACCTTTCGTCTCTACGGCAGGGGTATGAAGGAAGAGCCGGTCAGTCGCTCGTCGGATAGAGATGGGACGGCGCGAAGGAGAGCTGCAGACGCCGCTCGTCGACCATCGCCTGGAAGAACTCGTCGGGATCATCGTGCTCGTGGCCGCTGACCGCCTCGTACAGCTCCAGCAGCTGCCGGCAGGTCTCGTCGCCGGGCTCCTGGGCTGTCTCGGAGAGCTCGGCATCTCCCTCCGCGACGACGTACGACCAGAAGTCGTCGCTCGTCACGTGCAGGCTGACCCGCGGGTCGCGGCGCGCGTTCGCGGTCTTGGCGCGGTCGTCGGTGACCGAGACCCGCACGCGTCCGTCCACGTAGGCATAGGCCACGTTGGAGAGCTGGGGCCGGCCGTCGGACTTGAGCGTGACGAGCACACCCCAGTGGCGATCCCCGAGGAACGTCTCGGCTTCGTCGCGCGCCATCATGGGCATCTGTCTCGTCTCCTTGTGTCCCTGCTCTAGGCCCCGTACTTTGCCAGACGCCCCGCGGCGGCCAGCATCAGCGGCATGAGCGCGGTCGTCGGTCGCAGACCGAGCGCGCCACCGCGGCACCACCGCTCGCCGAAGCGCTCGACCTCGTCGACCCCGGCGGAGCCGCCGCGCAGCAGGGTGGGGACGGGATGCCACGAGTGACCGGAGAACTGCGCCGGTGAGGCGTGGTCGCCGCTCACGACGATCACGTCCGGCGCCAGCTCGACCAGGTCGGGCACCACGCCGTCGAAGGCCTCGACGGCGGCGATCTTCGCCTCGCGGTCACCGTCGTGGCCTGCGGAGTCGGTCGCCTTGTGATGCCAGAAGAAGTAGTCGTAGTCATCCCAGTGCTCCCGGAGCAACGTCACCTGCTCGTCCAGGGAGTGCGGTGCCCCGAGGACGTCCATGCCGACGAGGCTGGCCACCCCGCGGTACATCGGGTAGGCGGCGACGGTGGCGGCGCGCACCCCATACCGCTCGGTGAAGTCGGGCAGCTCGTGAGAGGTGTCGAAGCCGCGCAAGACCAGCCCGTTGCCACGCTCGCCCGCGAGCGCCTCGCGGACCTGGCGCACGAGCTCGGTCACGAGCTCCGCGGTGGATTCGGCCTCCTCGGCGAGCGGCCTGACCTCGAGCGGCGGCACCCCTGTCTCCTGTGGATCGGTGTCGGCCAGGCGCGGATCCAGTCCCTCGCCGCGCAAGACCAACAACACGCGGTGCTCCGCCACGTGGTGGAACTCGGCCTCGGCGCCGTCGAGTCGGACGCCTTCGCGCAGCTTCTGCGTGAGGCGCTCGCCCTCCTCCGCGTCGGGCCGTCCGGCACGCCGATCGGTGATCAGGCCATCGTCGTCGAGCGTGCAGAGGTTGCCGCGGGCGGCCACGTCACCCGGCGTGAGCGTGATACCGAGCCCGGCCGCCGAGAGCGTGCCGCGTCCCAGTTCGAACTGTTGTGGGTCGTAGCCGAAGAGCGCCAAGTGGCCAGGACCCGAGCCGACGGTGATGCCCGCGCCAAGTGGCTCGACCATGCCGGTGATGCCCTCGACGGCCAGCCGGTCGAGGTTCGGGCTCTCGGCCGCTTCGAGCTCGGTCGGCTGCTCGGCGGTCGCCGCGCCCCCCAGCCCGTCGAGGACGCAGAGCACGAGCTTCGAGCCGTTCTCCTGGAGCAGATCATGAAGGTCCATAGGCGTGACCGTACCGCCCGAGACGCCGGATCAACCGTCCTGGCGTCCGTGCGCGAAGACGCTCCGTTGCAGCACCACGACCACCGGGGAAGCCGCTACCCTCACCTCATGCTGACGCTGGAGACGGTCCGCCGGGCACCCAAGGTCGTGCTGCACGACCACCTCGACGGCGGGCTGCGCCCGACGACCGTCGTCGAGCTCGCCGCCGACGTCGGCTACCGCGGGCTGCCGTCGACGGACCCGCACGATCTGGCTTCGTGGTTCGCCGACAGCGCGAACCGCAAGAGCCTCGAGCGCTACCTTGAGCCGTTCAGCCACACGATCGCCGTCATGCAGACCCCCGACGGGCTCGCGCGGGTGGCCGCCGAGTGCGCCGAGGACCTCGCCGCCGAGGGGGTTGTGTACGCCGAGGTGCGCTTCGCGCCCGAGCTGCACACCGACGCGGGCCTTGGGCTGGACGAGGTGATGCGCAGCGTGCTCGACGGCTTCCGCACGGGTGCGCGCGACACGGGACTGACCGTCGGCGTGCTCGTCACCGCCATGCGCACCGCCGCGCGCTCGCGGGAGATCGCCGAGCTGGCCGTGCGCTACCGCGACGAGGGCGTCGTCGGGTTCGACATCGCCGGCGCCGAGGCGGGCTATCCGCCGACCCGCCATCTCGACGCGTTCCAGCTCGTCGCCAGGGAGAACTTCCACATCACGATCCACGCGGGTGAGAGCTTCGGGCTGGCCTCGATCTGGGAGGCGCTGCAGTGGTGCGGCGCCGAGCGTCTGGGCCATGGCGTACGGATCGTCGACGACATCAGGATGACGCCCGACGGGCAGGCGGAGCTCGGGCGGCTGGCGTCGTTCGTGCGTGACCGGCGTGTGCCGTTGGAGATGTGCCCCAGCTCGAACGTGCACACCGGGGCGGTGCCGAGCCTCGACCAGCATCCCATCGACCTGCTCCGACGCCTGCGCTTCCGCGTCACGGTGAACACCGACAATCGCCTGATGAGCAACATCTGCCTGTCCGAGGAGCTCCGCCGCGTCGCGGGCGCGTTCGGCTTCGGGCTGAGGGAGCTGCAGTGGCTCACCGTGAACGCGGCCAAGAGCGCCTTCTGGCCCTTCGACCAGCGCCTCGAGCTCATCGAGCGGCGCATCAAGCCCGGCTTCGCGGCGCTGCTGGCTGAGGAGACCCCGAACGCACCGCTTACGGGGCAGCCAACATGACGACGGACCCGGTGAGTCCACAGCAGCGCCGGGACACGGCGGCGCTGCGGGCGGCACGGGCACGACGGGCCGATCTGCACGGCGTCCTGGTCGCGCTGGAGGCCGCGCTGGCCAAACCTGTGCCCGGGCGTGTCGATGAATGGTGCGCTGACGTCCACGAGGCCTTGGTCGAGGGGAGCGCCACCTTCGAGCGGCATATCGCCGCGACGGAGGCCCCCGACGGGTTGTACGCCGAGATCATGGCCTCCCAGCCGCGCCTCGCGGGTGTCTTGGACCGACTGCGCGGCGAGCACACCACGATCCGCGAGACCATCGCCGCCACGCTCGTCTCACTGCGCGCGTCCCCTGCGTCCGCGGACGACGTGCGCGAGCAGGTGATGAACCTGCTGGCCCGGCTCATCCGCCACCGCCAGCACGGCGCCGACCTGGTCTATGAGGCGTACGCGCTGGACATCGGCGGCGATGGCTGACGTCGTCTCAGCGCGTCGGTCGTCGTCTCATCTCTTGCCGAGCTGCGCCGCGAGCGCGCGCAACGCGCGGCCGCGATGGCTGATCGCGTCCTTCTCCTCCGGCGCCATCTGCGCGGTGGTGCGCTGTGAGGTGTCAAGCTCGGACGTGGGAACGAAGATCGGGTCGTAGCCGAACCCGTTCGCGCCGCGCGGCGCGTGGATGAGCTCCCCTTCGAGCTCCCCTTCGACGACGCGCTCGGCGCCGTCGGGCTCGACGAGCGCGGCGGCGCAGACGAACCGCGCCCGCCGGTCGGTGACGCCTTCCATGCGTGCGAGGACCAGGTCGAGATTGCGCTGGTCGTCGGCGTCCTGGCCGGCGTAGCGCGCGGAGCGCACACCGGGCTCGCCGCCGAGCGCCTCGACGACCAGCCCCGAGTCGTCGGCCACGCTGGCCAGGCCGCGGACGGCGGCCGCCGACCGGGCCTTCAGCAGGGCGTTCTCGGCGAACGTCGCGCCAGTCTCGTCGACCTCCGGCAGCGTCACGTCGCCGGCGTCGAGCAGCCTCACCGCAAGCCCCGCCTGCGCCAGGATGCGGCGCAGCTCGGCGACCTTGTGTCGGTTCTGGGTGGCCAGCACCAGGGTCGGGCTCATCGGGTCTGCGCGAGCGCCTGCCGCTGGTGGTCGAACAGCTCGTCGCAGCCGTACTGCGCGAGGGCGACCAGCTTGTCCATCTCCGCGCGCGTAAACGGAGCGCCCTCGGCGGTGCCTTGGATCTCGACGAAGCGGCCGTCGCCGGCGCAGACCACGTTCATGTCGACCTGCGCGGTGGAGTCCTCGCTGTAGTCGAGGTCGAGCAGCACCTCCCCGTCGACGACGCCGACGCTCACCGCGGCGAGCGGCTCCAGCGGGGGGCGGCGGTCGATGAGGCCGTGCGTGACGGCGGTGTCGAGCGCGAGCGAGAGCGCGACCCAGGCCCCGGTGATGGCGGTGGTGCGGGTCCCTCCGTCGGCCTGAAGCACGTCGCAGTCGACCTGAATCGAGGACTCTCCGAGCGCGCGCAGGTCGATGACCGAGCGCAGCGAGCGGCCGATCAGCCGCTGGATCTCATGCGTCCGCCCGCCGACGCGCCCCCGCGAGGACTCACGGCCGGTGCGCTCCGACGTGGCTCGGGGCAGCATCGCGTACTCGGCGGTGACCCAGCCCTCGCCCGACCCGCGCCGCCAGCGCGGCACGCCTGACTCGACCGACGCGGCGCAGAGCACCCTGGTCCGGCCGCAGCCGATGAGCACCGAGCCCTCGGCGAACTCCTGGAAGCCGGTCTCGAAGGTGAGCGGGCGCAGCCCGTCCGCGGGCCGGTCGTAGGAACGCGTCACAGCACATACTCCTGCAGGTCGAAGGCGGCGCTGACCGCTCCGTCGAAGCCGGCGGCGGCCTCGGCCGCGACGGCGAGCGGGTCATGCGTCGGGAAGACATGGGTGGCGACCAGATGACGGGCGCCCGCGGCGGCGGCCTGCCGCCCCGCCTCCGCGCCGGTCATGTGGACCCCTCGCGGATACGGGCCTTCGGCGTCCAACCAGGTGGCGTCGCACAGGAAGAGGTCCGCCTGGTGCGCACAACGGGCGAGGGCGTCGGTCGGCGCGCTGTCTCCGGAGAAGGCGACGACGCGCTCGTCGTGGGTCACACGGCTCGCGAGCGTCTCCACGGGATGGCGGGCGGCGAACAGCTCCACGCCGAGGTCGCCGATCTCGAGCCTCTCCCCGGCCGCCGCCGGCACGAACCGGCACCGCTGCAGGAAGCTCTCCCTGCTGTCCTCCGGCAGCAGCCGCGCGAGCCACGCACCCGCGCCGGCGGGCGCGTACACCGTGACGCTGCGCGGGCCGTCGGGATGGAACCCCAGCGCGTAGGAGAGCCCGTAGAGATCCGCGCAGTGATCGGGATGCAGGTGCGAGAGCAGGACGGCGTCGAGCGCCGCCACGTCGATCCGCCGGGTGAGGTTGGCCAGCGAGCCGTTGCCGCAGTCCAGCAGCAGGTTCGTGTCGGCCGAGCTGATGAGATAGGAGGAGCACGCGCGGCCGTTGGCGGCGTGCGTGCCGGAGCTGCCGCAGACGGTGACGCCCAGCCCGGTCACGACGCGGTGGGCAGCGCGGCGCCGAGCCGCCCCGGTTCGACGGCCACACCGGAAAGGCGCGGTCCGAGGAAGCGCTCGGCCAAGGTGGCGAACACCGAGCCGTCGCCGCTGGCCGCGTACCGATGCGCGCCGCGGCTGCCGTGCGGGGAGAGCAGGTCGTCATCGACCAGACGGGCGAAGACCCGCTGCGCGGCGGCCTCCGCGCTGGAGACGAGCACCACCTGCGGACCCATACAATAGGAGAGCACGCCGGTGAGCAGCGGGTAGTGCGTGCAGCCCAGGATCAGGGTGTCGACGTCCGCGGCGCGCAGCGGGGCCAGGTACTCACGGGCGACCTGGAGCACACCGGGATCGGTCGTGCGCCCCGCCTCGACCAGCTCAACGAAGCGTGGGCAGGCCTGGCTGTGCAGCCGCAGCCGGGGATCCGCCAGGCGGACCGCGCGGTCGTAGGCGCCCGAGCCGATCGTGCCGACGGTGCCGATGACGCCGATGCGGCCGTTGCGCGTGGCCGCCGCGGCGGCCTCCACCGCCGGGGAGATGACCTCGACGACGGGCACCGAGACGTCGATGGGGTCGTGCTCGAGCGCGGCCGCGGTCGCCGTGTTGCAGGCAGCCACGACGAGCTTCGTCTGTTGGGCGGCGAGCCACGCGACGATGGCGGCGGTGAAGTCGCGCACCTCGGCCTGGTCGCGAGGGCCGTACGGTCCCCGCGCGGTGTCACCGAAGTAGACCAGCCGCTCGTCGGGCAGCAGATCCATGAGGGCCCGGGCGACCGTCAGTCCCCCGACCCCCGAGTCGAAGACGCCGATGGGGCGGGGGTCAGCCATGGCGGCAGGCAGTGTAGCCGCAGGTGACTGCCTCGCCCGCGAGGCAATTCGGTCGTCAGTGGTCCAGCACCGCCTGGTAGACACGACGACGAGGCGCGCCGGTCGCTTGGGCGACCTCTGCCAGGGCGTCGCGCTTGGAGCCGCCCGTCGCGATGAGCTCGCGGACCCGGGCGGCCAGCTCCTCGTCGGTGAGCGCGTCAGGGTTGACCGGAGCAGCCCCGGCCACGACCACCGTGACCTCCCCGCGCACGCCCTCGGCGGCGCGTCCGGCCAGCTCGCTCAGTGAGCCGTGCCAGACCTCTTCGTGACGCTTCGTCAGCTCGCGGGCGAGCGCGGCGGCGCGGGCGCCGAACACCTCCACCATGGCCGCGAGCTCCGCGCCCGCGCGGTGAGGCGCCACATAGAACACCAGCGTGCGAGGATCGTCCGCCAGCTCGGTCAGCCGGCGGGAGCGGGCCGCGGCCTTGCGCGGCAGGAAGCCCTCGAACGCGAAGCGGTCCATCGGCAGGCCCGAGAGGACCAGCGCCTGGAGCGCGGCGGCCGGGCCGGGGATGGACTCCACCACCACGCCGCGAGCCAGCGCCGCGCGCACCAGACGGAAACCGGGATCGGCCAATCCCGGTGTGCCCGCGTCGGTGATCACCGCGACCGTCTGACCCGCCTCGACCCGCTCCAACAGGTCGGGGATGCGTCGGTCCTCGTTGTGCTCATGATGACTGATCAGAGGTCGGCGCAGCCCGAGATGGTCCAGCAGCACGCGGCTGTGGCGGGTGTCCTCGGCCGCGACCAGGTCAGCCTCGGCCAGCGCCCTGGCGGCCCGAGGCGAGAGATCCTCGAGATTGCCGATCGGCGTCGCGATCAGCACGAGCCGGCCACTCACCGTCGCATCCTCTCTCAGTCGCTGTGAGGCGTTCGACGGTACCTGCCGAGCGTCCGCGACCACCGCGCATGCGACCTACACTCGGCGCCGATGGCGACGACCACAACCCAGGTCAGGGCGGACGAGGGGGGTCCAACTGGGGACCCCGCAAACACCCGGGCCCCGAGAACGCTCACCAGCGAACGGCTGCTGCGGGTGGGGCTGCCGTTGCTGCTCGTCGCCTTGGCGGCCTTCTTGCGCTTCGTCGATCTGGGCGACCCGCCGCGCATCTACTTCGACGAGACCTACTACGCCGGCGACGCGAACGAGTACCTGCAGCGCGGCGTTGAGGAGGAGTTCGCGGTGCATCCGCCGGTCGGCAAATGGGTGCTCGCGGCCGGCATCGCGCTCTTCGGGAATGACTCGTTCGGGTTCCGGGCGGGAGCGGCGTTCGCCGGCACGCTGACCGTCCTCGTGACGTATCTGGCCGCGCTGCGGCTCTTCCGACAGCGCGGTCTGGCCGCGCTCGCGGCGCTGCTCGTGACTTTGGACGGCCTGGCGCTCACCATGAGCCGCATCGCCATGCTCGACGTGACGCTGGCGCTCTTCGTGGTGACCGGCTTCTGGCTGCTGCTCGTCGACCGGGATCGGCAGTGGGCGCTGATCGAGGGGCTGCCACCGCCCGCCGAGGGCGAGCGGCGAACGCTGCCGAGCCGCTCGGCAAGTCTAGGGTTGCTGGCGGGTCTGGCGTTCGGGCTCGGCTTCGCGACGAAGTGGTCGGCGATGCTGGCCATCGCGGCGGCCGGGCTCTTCGTGCTCGGCAGCGAGCTGGCGTGGCGCAAGCGCATCACCGGCCGCTTCCTCGTCGCGCCGTGGCGGATCGTCGCGTCGGGCGTGCTCACTCTGCTGGTCGTCCCCACGCTCATCTACGTCGCAAGCTACGCCAGCTGGTTCTCGAACTACGAGCTCACGCGGCCGGGCCGCAAGGTCTGCTCCGAGCAGGCCTGCAACGTCTCCGCCACGGCGATCGCGCGGGGTTGGTGGAAGGAGCAGCGCCAGATCGTGCGCTTCCACCTGAACCTCGAGGCCACCCATCCCTACCGGGCGTCGGCGCTCACCTGGCCGGTGCTGGGCCGGCCCGTGGCGTACTACTACGAGACCTGCAAGCCCGATCGCGACGTCGAGGAGGACGGCGCCTGCCAGGTCTCGGCCGGCAAGGTGGCGGCGATCCACGGGCTCGGCAACCCCGCGATCTGGTGGACGGCGCTCCTGGCGTATCCCGTGGTGCTCTGGGGTGGTGTTGTCCGCCGCGACTGGCGGGCCTGGGCGATCCTGCTCTTCATTCTACTGCAGTACGTGCCATGGCTGTTCGCCTCCCGGCCGGTCTTCCTCTTCTATGCCACCCCGATCGTGCCGTTCATGGCGCTGGCGCTCGTCTACGCGGCAGAGCGAACGCTGGCGCACCCCCGGTTGCGGTGGGCGCCCGCGGTGATCGGCGTGCTCGCGGTCGGCGCGTTCGTCTTCTGGTATCCGGTGCTCGCGGGGCTAGAGATCTCAGAGGGGGCTTGGCGACTGCGGATGTTGCTGCCATCCTGGATCTGACCGAGCACGTGCGAGAAGGGTCCGCAATGGTGAGACGCAACGTGACCGTGGCGCTGGCACTCGTCGTCGTCCTCGGGCTCGCTCCGAGTTCGGCGGAGGCGCAGTCTGTCGACGACGCGCTCACCACACAGGCGCCGCGCTTGCGCTGGCGCACGGTCGCGAGGGGTCTCGACCAACCGGTCTTTCTGACCGCGCCGACCCGTTCACGGCGGTCGTTCATCGTCGAGCAGTCCGGCCGCATCCTCCTGCGACTGGACGGCAGGGTCCGTCGCCGGGCTTTCCTGGATCTGAGCCGGCGCGTGTCGAGAGGCAACGAGCAGGGCCTGCTCGGCCTGGCCTTCCACCCCCGCTACCCACGGAACGGGCGCTTCTTCGTCCACTTCACGGGTCGGGGCGGCGCCACGCGGGTGGAGGAGTTCCGCCGGCGAAATCCGAACCGCTCCCGCGCACGGCCGCGCCGCGTGATCTTTCGGACCAGGCAGCCCGCCAGCAACCACAACGGCGGGATGCTCGCGTTCGCGCCCGACGGCGCGCTCTGGCTCGGTCTCGGTGACGGAGGCGGTGCGGGCGACACGTATCGCAACGGACAGAATCCCGCGACGCCCCTCGGTACGCTCCTGCGCTTCGACATCAACCGGCGCGCGCCATTCGTTCCCCGCGACAACCCGTGGGCGCGAGGTGGGCGCGGCAACCGTTACGTCTGGTCCTACGGTCTGCGCAATCCCTGGCGCTTCTCGTTCGACCCGCCAACGAACCGGGTCTACATCGGCGACGTGGGGCAGAGCGCCTGGGAGGAGATCGACCGCGCGCCGATCGGTCGATCACGCATCAACTACGGCTGGCCCATCATGGAGGGCAGCCACTGCTACGGCGTCGGCCGCTGCGACACGCGCGGATTGCGCCGTCCAGCGCTCGAGTACAGCCACAATCAGGGCTGCTCGGTGACCGGTGGGTTCGTCTACCGCGGCCGACTGCTGCCGGCGCTGCGCGGCCACTACTTCTACACCGACTTCTGCGGCGGCTGGCTGCGCAGCTTCCGTTTCGTCCGAGGAGCGCCGCGCGAGCGGCGCGACTGGACCAGCCAGGTCGGCACGCTGAACGGGTTCACGTCGTTCGGCACCGACAGCGCCGGCGAGCTGTACGCGACCAGCCTCGACGGCACGCTGCGCAAGCTGGTCCCCCGCCGCTGATCCGCGGAATCAACGACCGACGCCGAGCCGTCCGGACGTCGTGGCCAGCCGATGCCGCCAATGAGCGGCAAACGCCGAGCGACGCGGATGCGAGGCCAGCCGATGCCGCCAATGAGCGGCAAACGCACTTCTGGCGGTCCGCCCAAACGTGTAACACACCCGTTTCGGTTCCAGACCGAAACGGGTGTGCTACGTTCTTGCGCTCGGCAGCAGCTTGGCTACTGCGGGATGACGCGGGTGCGCAGGGACGGGTCTCGCGGGGCTGGTACTCCACGGAGTCCGCTGAGAGATCCGCGGTCGCGAGGATGTTCGCCAGCGACTGCTGGTAGCTGGTCCCGAGCTGGGTGAACGAGTACGGCTCGAACATGTCGTAGCCGTCGTTGCCGGTCGCCAGGAAGTCGATCGTGGCGAGGTCGACGGGCTGCAGGCCGCCCTGCAACTCGCCTCCGACGACGTACGGGGTTCCGTTCACGGTCAGGCTCACCACTCGATCACCGGGCGCCTGCGAGGCGTCGTAGGTCACGACGAGGCCTGACCACTGGGCGAAGAAGCCCTCGGGGTCGGGGACCGCCTCGAGTCCGTGCTCGACCGCCGCCAGGAGATCGGCGGGCGCCACGTCCTCGATCACGGACACGAAGTTGGAGAACGGCGCGATGTCGAAGGTGTCGAGCAGCGTGATCGGGCCGGCGGGGATGAGCGAGTCGTTGCGGATGCCACCGCCGTTCTGCAGCCCCACGAGCGGACCGGCCAAGGTGACCCCGAACTCCGCGGCGCGGTTCTGGGCCGTTTCCACGAACGAGTCGGCCAGCAGGTTGCCCACGTTCGTCTCGCGGGTGCGGACGTCGGCTCGCACACCGTTGAGCGGCACCTGGCTCTGACGGCCGTGAGCGGCTCACTGAGCTCCTCGCCGCCGCCGCCACCGATGACGGCATCGACGTTTTCCAGCTGTGCGGCCAGCGCCACCTCGTTGTCGATGTCCTGCAGGTGGCTCGCGACGATGATGTACTCGATGCCCTTGGCCGCCAGCTCGGCGGCCTCTGCGTTGGCGATCGCGGCGAGGTCGATGAGGATCTGCACGTCACCGGGCGGGGAGACCTCCCGCAGGTCCGGCGTCGTCAGTTCGACGATGCCGATCTTGCGCCCGTCTCTGGTCGTCGAGGTCGACCTCTGGATGCAGCCGCGCTCCACGAGAGCGGCGAGGGCCGGCACGTCGGAGAAGTCGAGGTTGGCTGAGATGAACGGATCGCGCTCGCAGCCCGGGAATCCCTCGATGAAGTCGGCGAGCACGCCGGGCCCGAAGTCGAACTCGTGGTTGCCGATGGTGTAGGCGTCGTAGTCGAGGTAGTCCAGCGCGATCGAGTCGTAGAAGGGGACGACCTTGCTGAGGCTCGCCTGGAACTCGGGGCTAGCCATCGTCTAGGACCTTGAACGGTCCGTCGGCGACAGAGCGCTGCAGGTATTGGTTGAGCTCGGCGCGGATGCTGCCGGGCTCATGCCCCGGCGAGTGTGCGTCGGTCGGCGCGTTCTCATGCCATGCCAGGAGGGATGCAATGCGTGCACTGAAGTACTGGAAGGGGCCCGAAGCGAGGAACGTGTCATCGAGCTCCAGCGCCTGTTCTTCGGTGAGGTCCTGCCCTTGGGGCGGCGAGTACATGATCGAACCGTATGCCCATCCCCTGTGGGACGACGTCGATACCCCGGACCTCGACGGCCCGAGCGTTCCACTCGGCGTTCCGCTGACTGGTCCCCGGCAGGCTGACGTGCTGTCCCGCGGGCTGGTCGGGAAGCGCAAGTCGTCTGTCTTTCCCACACCCATCCGGGCCTCCCTGCTCGCGACCTCGCATGCGGACGGATCGGCCCTCAACCTCCGCGCGACCGGGAAGGGCATCACACGCCAGGCGTACGGCCTCG
>JBBSMR010000051.1:0-23560 GCA_038233095.1 Euzebyales bacterium | reverse complement strand
CCGGACGAGGTTCGCGCCGATGAACCCGGCGCCGCCGGTGACGACCACCCGCCGGAGTGCAGGCCCTTCGGACATGCCGGTGAGTCTAGCCAGGCGTCGGCTACGATCTGGCCATGCCGCCGACGCCGCCGACCGCCGACCTCTCCGACGCCCACGACGGCTTGCAGTACGCCGAACCGATGCTCGTGAACTTCGGAGGCCGGGCGCGCTTCGCCGGTCCGATCACCACCGTGCGCGTGTACGAGGACAACGTGCTCTACGAGCAGGCCTTGGAGACCGCCGAGCCCAGCTCCGTCGTCGTGGTCGACGGGGGCGGGTCGCTGCGCTGCGCGCTCATGGGCGACCGGCTCGGGCGGATCGCGGTCGACCGGGAGCTGCCCGGCGTGGTCATCCACGGCTGCGTGCGCGACACCGCGGAGCTCGCGGATCTCGACGTGGCGATCCTGGCGCTCGCGCCACACCCACGGAAGAGCGGGAAGCAGGGCAACGGCGAGCGGGACGTCCCTGTCACCTTCGCGGGCGTGATCTGGACGCCCGGCGAGTGGGTCTACGGCGATGAGGACGGCGTGCTCGTCAGCCCCTTCGCCCTGCCCGAGAGCTGAGGCGCGTCACCGCGCTCAGGTGTCCCAGCGGCCGTCGGCCAGCCAGCGTCGACCGCCGAGGAGCTTGTCGGCCTCTTCCGGGCCCCACGACCCCGGTGCGTAGCGATGCACGGAGCCCCTGGCGTCCACCACGGGCTGCACGATGCGCCAGGACTCCTCGACGCCGTCGGCGCGTGCGAAGTAGCGCGGGTCGCCGTCCAGCGCGTCGTCGAGCAGCCGCTCGTACGCCTCGGGGCCGGTGGCGGCGTCGGGGCGGCGGTGGAGGACGAGCGGCACCCGCTCGCTGATCAGGTCCTCACCCGCCTTCTTCGCCTCCATGGTCAAGGTGATGAGGCCGTCGGGCTTCATCCGAAACTGCAGGGTGTTCGGTCGGGGCGCGCAGCGCGGGTCGGCGAAGAGCGGTCGTGGCGGGGCCTTGAAAACGACGACCGCCTCGGTCACCGTGGTCGCCAGGCGCTTGCCCGCCCGCACGTACCACGGCACCCCAGCCCAGCGCCACGAGTTGATCTCGAAGCGCACGGCCACGTAGGTCTCCGTCTCGGAGTCTGCCCCCACGCCGTCCTCGTTCCGGTAGCCGTCGTACTGGCCGACGACCACCGCGTCGGTGTCGAGGGAGCGCACGGCCTTGAGCACCTTGGCGCGCTCGTCGCGCAGCGCGTCGGCCTCCTCGGAGACCGGAGGCTCCATGGCCAGCAGCGCGATCATCTGCAGCAGGTGGTTCTGCACCACGTCGCGCAGCGTGCCGACCGCATCGTAGAAGCCCCCTCGGCCTTCGACCCCGAAGTCCTCAGCCATGGTGATCTGGACGTGGTCGATGTAGTGGCGGTTCCAGATCGGTTCGAGGATGGTGTTGGAGAAGCGCACGACCATGAGGTTCTGCAGCTCCTCCTTGCCGAGGAAGTGATCGATCCGGTAGATCGCGTCCTCCGGATAGTGCCGGCTGAGCAGCTCGTTCAGCTCGCGCGCCGAGGCGAGGTCCCGGCCGAACGGCTTCTCAAGCACCACACGACCGCAGTTCAGCCCGGCCGTCGCCAGCCCCTCGGCGACGTCGTCAAAGAGGTCGGGGGGGATGGCGAGGTAGGCGACCGGCAACCCGGCGTCACCGAGCCGCTCGGCGACGCGCTGATACGTCTGCGGGTCGCGGTAGTCCCCGGCGACGTAGCGCAGCGCCGCGGCGAGCCGGTCGAAGACGGCGTCGTCCGCCTCCACGCCCTGCTCGTCCAGCGCGTCACGGGCGTGGCGGCGCAGCCGCTCGTCGTCCCAGTCGGTGGCGGCCACGCCGATGACCGGGATGTCCAGCCGGTCCCGGGAGGCCAGCGCGTAGAGCGAGCTGAACAGCTTCTTGCGCGCCAGATCGCCGCTGACGCCAAAGAGGACGAGTGCGTCGGCGCGACCGGCCATCAGCCCGCCTTCTCCTCGTGTCCGCCGAACTGCTTGCGCATCGCCGAGAGCACCCGGTCGGGGAAGTCGCTCTCGTCGCGCGAGGCGAAGCGTTGGTACAGCGCGGCGGTGATGACGTGCGCCGGCACTCCCAGGTCGACGGCCGCCTGGGCCGTCCAGCGCCCCTCCCCCGAGTCGGAGACGCGCCCCGAGAAGCCGCTCAGGTCCGGGTCCTCTTGCAGCGAAGCCGCCGTCAGGTCGAGCAGCCACGAGCTGATGACCGCGCCGCGGCGCCAGACCTCGGCCACGGCGCGCACGTCGATGTCGAACTGGTAATACTCCGGGGCCTGCAGCGGCGCGGTCTCGGCGTCGTGCTCCTGGGCGCGCTTGCCGAGGTTGGCGCGCTCGAGCACGCCGAGCCCCTCCGCGTAGGCGGCCATGACCCCGTACTCGATGCCGTTGTGCACCATCTTGACGAGATGGCCCGCGCCGACCGGACCGCAGTGCAACCAACCCTGCTCCTCCGGGCGCGGGTCGCCTTCGTAGCCCGGCGTTCGCTCGGCGGCGTCGAGGCCGGGTGCCAGCGCCGCAAAGATCGGTTCGAGCCGTTCGACGGGCGCCTTCTCGCCGCCGATCATGAGGCAGAACCCACGCTCGAGCCCGTACACCCCACCGCTGGTGCCGACGTCGAGGTAGTCGATCTCGTCCTTCGCCAGGTCCTCGGCCCGGTCGATGTCGTGACGATAGAAGCTGTTGCCGCCGTCGATGACGGCGTCGCCGGCCTCGAGATGGTCGGCGACATCGCGGATGACGTCACCCGCCAGCCCCGCCGGCACCATCACCCAGACGGCACGCGGGGTGTCGAGCGCGGCGGCCAGCTCGTCGAGTGAGCCGGCCCCGGTGGCGCCTTCGGCGACCAGGCGCTCGACATTGTCGGCGTCGACGTCGTACACGACGCACTCGTGACCCGCGCGCAGCAGCCTGCGCACCAGGTTCGCTCCCATCCGTCCCAGGCCGACCATGCCGAGCTGCATCCGAGCCCCTGTCGTCGCGGTTGGTGTCCTGGCCTCAGTCTCTCACCAATCGCGCGACGGCGAAGCGCCCCCCACTTGCTGGCAACGGCAAGCTCGTTGGAGGGTGCAGCCCCTCTGACGGACCCCAACCCTCCAACGAACGCTTCGTACGTTGCGGTCGTGAGGGCGGCGGGAGCACAGTCGCGAGTACGGGGCCATCTCGGCCTGGTAGGCACGGAAGCGGCAGCGCAGCCAGCCTTCTCCACGCATCTGGAGCCCTCACTCGGTCCCGACCCCGACGGCACGCAACCACGTCATATAGTGCCGGTGGCGCTTTCTGCCCATCACGAAATCGGCGGGTGGGATGGGCAGAAAGTGCCACCTGTGACCACACGTCGCGTGGTGCGCCTCGAACAACGCCCTCGTCGCCGACGTGAGCGCCGCGATGAACGGCGGGCTCGACCCAGCAGGCGACGAGGCGACCGCGCTGCTCGACCGTTACGTCGCGCTGCAGGGGGCGGCACGAAACAGGAAGCCGGACGCCGCGCTGCGAGCGGATCACCTCAGGGAGATGGACGAGCACGACCCGCGCGCCGCCCGTTGGTGGGAACTCGTCGCACTTCTGCGAGGGTGGCCGAGCCCGGCACCGACAAACGCCGCCTACGCCTGGCTGCACATGGCGCTCCAAGCCCGCGTCGCTCGCGATGCGGACACAACGCATGCAAGTCCATAACAACCCTGACCAGGCAACTTTCCGGATGGACGGACTTTCCTCTTGTGTCTGGTTGGAGATCACGCGATGCTACGCGCCTCGCGCGGCAACGCGGCCGCGCCCAGGGAAGGGATGCCGATGAACAAGGTGATGCAGGCGAACCGCAGCACGGCGATCTTCGCCGCTCTGCTGCTCTTGCTTGTGCTCGTACCGTTGCGGGCTGGGGCGCAGACCAGCGAGATGCAGATCGAACTGTTGCCGGGACGCGGGCTCAATCTGCCCGGCGACGAGCACACGGTCACGGCCACCGTCCAGGACGAGGGACGCACCGCCGTCGACGTCCCCGTGCGCTTCAGGGTCTCGGCGACCGGCAGCTCAGGGGCGACGCCCCAGCCCGCCAGGGCATTGCGTTACACCGGCGGGGACGGCCAGGCGAGCTTCACGTTCACCAGCAACACCCTTGGGCGGGTCCGCATCGAAGCCTGCGTCGCCGGAACAGATGTCTGCGACGAGGGCTTCAAGGTGTTCTCCTCGACGCCGTTGCTGCGCGAGACCTCCGCCGAGGACGCCTTCGAGCAGTTGCAGGCCTTCCAGACGTTCGCCAACACCTACGGCGGCACGCGGGCAGCCTCCACGATGGGGTACGCCGCCACCGTGGGGTCCGTGGTCGGGCAGATGCAGACCGCCGGCTATGACGTGACCGTCCAGAACTTCCAGTTCGAACTGTTCGAGGAGCTGGAGGCGGCTGTCCTGGAGGTCGTCGAGCCCGAGCCGCAGACGATCGAGACCCTAGTCTTCGAGTACTCCGGCAGCGGTGACGTCACGGCGCCGCTGACGCTGGTCGACGCCGACCTCGGTGCCGACAACCCGGGCACCGGGGAGCCGAACGACGGCGGCTCGGACAGCGGCTGTGAGCCCGAGGACTTCGAGGGTTTCCCGGAGGGCGACATCGCGCTCATCCAACGCGGCTCGTGCACGTTCGCGACGAAGGCCGCGAACGCCGTGGCCGCCGGGGCCTCCGCCGTCATCATCTTCAACGAAGGCAGTGACGAGGGCCGCATGGGCCTCATCAACGGTACCCTCTCCGGCACGGTCGACGAGAACCTGCCGGTCGTCGCGACGAGCTTCGATGACGGCCTCACACTCGCCATGCTGGCTGAAGGCGACGACGAGCGCGTGCACGTCATGACCGCCACCGAGGTCCGCACCGAGACCAGCCAGAACGTGCTGGCCGAGACACCCACCGGAGATGACGACAATGTCATCATGGCCGGTGCCCACCTCGACTCCGTGCCGGAGGGTCCCGGCATCAACGACAACGGTTCGGGCAGCGCCGCCCTCCTGGAGGTCGCGCTCGACATGGCCGAGCTCGGCGTTCAGCCGGAGAACAAGGTCCGCTTCGCCTGGTGGGGAGCGGAGGAGTCAGGCCTGATCGGCTCGACCGCCTACATCTTCGGCGACGAGGCGGACCTGCCGCCGTTGGTGGCGGAGGACCTCGACGCGATCGCGCTCTACCTGAACTTCGACATGGTCGCGTCACCGAACTACGTGCGCTTCATCTACGACGGTGACGGCGACGCGTTCGGTCTCGAGGGCCCGGCTGGGTCCGCAGACATCGAGGACACGTTCGAGACGTTCTTCAGCCGCCGTGGACTGGAGAGCGAGCCGACCGAGTTCAGTGGACGCTCCGACTACGCCGCGTTCATCGCTCCAGGCGTCGACATCCCCTCTGGTGGACTGTTCACCGGCGCCGAAGGCATCAAGACGCGGCTGCAGGAGGAGATCTACGGTGGCACCGCCGGTGAGCAGTACGACCCGTGCTACCACCAGGCGTGCGACGACATCGACAACCCGGACCTCGAGGTCTTCGAGCAGATGATCGACGCCATCGCGCACGCGGTGCTCACGTACGCGTTCAGCACCGAGGGCCTTGAGGAGATGGGCTCGCAGTCCGCTCAAGGCAGCAACGGCAAGGCCGCCCGCGCTGAGCTTGAGCGCTACGGGCCCAGCCTGGTTCGTTAGCCAGAGTCGCCCGAGCCTGAGCCGCTCGGCCGCTCTCAGCGGTCGTGCGGCTCAGGCTTCTCCGCCGAGGCCTGGGTTTTGCCCTTGGCGCCTCCGCCCAGCACGCTGTCGCCGTCCCCGACGGTGCCGCCCAACCGGCCCAGCAGCGCGCGCAGGTCGAGGCCGGTGAGCTCCGAGCCGATCTGCAGCCCTTGCTCGACGTTCGTCGCGACGTTGCGGGCGAGCTGCGAGGCGCCGTCGGTGGAGATGACCGTCATCCGGTCGATCTGACCGAGCGGCTCGGAGGCCGCACGCACGACTTCGGGAATGACGCCGGCGAGCAGTTGCAGCACCGCCGCCTCGTTGTACTGCTTGAACGCCTCGGCGTTGCGCTCCCGCGCTTCCGCCTCAGCCTCGCCTCGGGCGAGGATCGCGGAGGCGTCGGACTCACCTTCGCGACGCACCGCCTCGGCGATCGCCTCACGGCGAGACCGCTCCGCCATGCCGCGGCGCTCGCCCTCGATCTGCTCGGCGTCGGCGAGCGCGGAGCGCCGCGCCTTCTCGGCCTCACCCGACAACCGGGTCGTGTCCGCGTCCGCCTCGGCCTCGGCGATGACGCGCGCTTTCTCGGCCTCTGCGGCGAAGATCGCCGACGCGCGTCGCGCCTGCGCCTCCTGCTCGACGCGGTAGCGCTCGGCGTCGGCCGGTTTGCGGACCTGGGTGTCGAGCTCGCGGTCCTTCAGCGCCGCTTTGCGCTCGGCGACCTTCTCCTGCTCGACGAAGATCTCCTGATCCTGCGCGGCCTGCGCCAACGGACCGGCGGCGGCGGCGCGGGCTTTCGCCGCGTCGGTCTCGGCCTGGATCTCCGCCCGCTTCAACTCCAACGTCCGCTGGGAGACGGCGATCGCCTCCTCGGCGAGCAGCCGCTCCTGCTCTGAAGCCTGCCGGGCGCGCGCCTCGGCGATCGCGGCCTCCTTCTCGACGCGCGCGGCCTCCGGCCGGCCGAGGTCCTGCAGGTAGTCGCCCTCGGCCTGGATGTCCTGGAGCTGGAAGGTGTCGATGACCAAGCCCTGGTTCGTGAGGCTCGTTTCCGCCTCCTCGGCGACAGCCGCAGCGAACGTTGCCCGGTCCTTGATGATCTCGTCGACGGTGAGGCGACCGACGATCGCGCGCAGCGAGCCGGAGAGCACCTCTTGGGTGAACCCCTCGATGCCTTCCTGCTGGTCGAGGAAGCGCTGGGCCGCTGCGCGGATGGCGTCCTCGTTGCCGCCGACCTTCACGATGGCGACGCCTTCGAGATCACATTTGATGCCGTTGGCGCTCACCGCGCCGCGTACGCCGACCGAGATGCGGCGGCTCGACAGGTCAAGACTCTGGAGCCGCTGCACGACCGGCAGGACGAACGTGCTCGCGCCCATCACGACCTTCTGGCCGGACATGTCGGTCGACATCTCGCCGGTCTCGGTGTTGCGGACCGGCTGGCCCTTGCGCCCGGTGACGATGTATGCCTCGTTCGGGCCCGCCACCTTGAAGCGTGAGAGCACGGCGAGCGCGACGACGGCGATGAGCGCGAGCGGCACGCCGACGAGGAAGATGAGGTCGAGTCCGAACATGAACGTGCTCCTGTCAGGGGTGACTTGTCATGGCGCGAGCGAGTCGCGCTCGAGCGGCGTGACGATGACGGAGGTCGGGCTGGTCACCTCGACGACGACCACCCGGCTGCCCGCCGGGATCTCCGAATCGGCGGTGGCCGACATCTGCATGCGCTGGCCGTACGCGGCGATCGCGACCCTGCCGTAACTGCCGGGTCGCAGCGGGAGGAGCACCTCCCCGGGACGCCCGACGAGGTCCTGGCTGCGCGGGGTCGGGTCCGTGCGCATGTTCATGAGGCTGCGCGTCAGCCAGGCAGCCAGGCCACCGACCGCGCCGCCGCTGAGCATGCCGACGAGCAGACCCCCGAACGTGCCGAGCGGCGCGCTGGTCAGCGCGGCGGCGAAGCCGAAGGCGGCGAGGAAGCCGCCGATGATCGGTCCGGTGAAGAGGCCGGAGCCGAGGTCGATCGCGTCGAACAGTCCATCCAGCACGTCGAAGACGTCGCCCATCAACAGCGACGACACGGCGATGACGAGCCCGACCACACCGAGTGCGATGAAAATGGTGACGGCGTCCACGGTCCCTCCCTCAGGAAAGGATAGTCGGACCGCAGGAGACGCACCGCCGTCTCGCCGAGACCATCAGGCTTCCAGGGCTTCGACGTCGGCCAGATCCTGTGCCCGACCGCTGGCGCGCTTACGAGACGTCATGAGTTTGGATGGATCACGGCAGCGTCAGGTCGGCGTCGACCCCGCGTCGGTGAGCGCGGCCGCCAGCTCGTCGCGCGAGGAGATGCGCAGCTTGCGGTAGACCTTCGACAGGTGGTACTCGATGGTCTTGCGGCTGAGGAAGAGTGCGGCGGCGGCGTCGACGTTCGAGGCGCCGCCGGCGACTGCCGTGGCGACCTGGAACTCCTGCGGCGTCAGCTCGGTCCGTCCCGAGCGGACCGAGACAGTGTCGGGAGCGCCGGTCGCGCGCAACTCCGACTCGGCCCGCTCCTGCCATGCGACGGCGCCGAGGTCCCGGAAGGTCCGCACCGCGGCGCTCAAGTGCGGGCGGGCGTCACTGCGCCGACGGTTGCGGCGCATCCACTCTCCATAGCAGAGCTCGGTGCGGGCGCGCTCGAACGGGGTCGGCTGGGTCTCGTGCAGCGCCAGCGCCGTCCGGAAGTGGTCCTCGGCGTGGTCGCTGTCGAGCATCCCGCGACACCGGGCGGCCGCAGCGGCCGCCCACGGGCCGGAAGCGGCGTCGACGGGCGCGAACGACTCGATGACCTTCTCGGCCTCTTGCGGCCGTCCCAATCTCGCGTAGGCCTCGGCGAGATCGGGCGCCCACTGCACGACCGTCGGTTCCCGCAAGTGCTGTGAGTCAGCGAGCGCCGCGGTCGCCTCGAGCTCGGTCACGGCGTCCTCGATCCGCCCGTCACCGAGCGCGATGAGCCCGCGGGCCGCTCGGGAGTACGTGACGAGGCAGTCGATGCCGAAGCGATCAGCCGCCTTGTCGGTCATCTCGAGGTGGAGGCGGGCCTCTTCGGTGTGACCGAGCAGCCCCTCGATCTGACCGAGGAACAAGTAGCCGTAGGCGTTCGGCTGACCGGTCTCGGCTGCCAGCCGGACGGAGTCGGCGGCGTAGGCGTGCGCCTGCGACCAGTTCCCGGTCCGGTGCTCCAACGCCGAGGAGAGCGCGAGCGCGTATGGCACCACGCCCAACGCGCTGGCGGCCCTGGTGGCCGCAAGGATGCGGTCGAGCAGGGTGCGCGCGCGCTCGTAGCGTTCGATCCAGAGCTCGGTGATGACGGCGAGGAGCTGCTCCTGCGGATGGCGCAGCGGACTGACCGCATCCAGCCACGCGGCGCTCGCGTCGAGCAGCGCGCAGGCTTCGACCCGCCGGCCGATCGTGGCCGTGGCGACCGCCTTCACAACCGAGGCGACCCCCTGCGCGTCGGCGTCGGCGTGTTCGGCCACTCGGGCGGCTTCCTCTGCCGCTGAGACCGCATCGAGCAGATTCCCGGTCATGAGCGGCGGAACGGCCGCGTCGGCGAGCATGAGGGCGGCTCGGCTCGGGTCTGCGTCGGCGACCCGGGCGGCCTCGCTGCGCAGCAGCTCCGCAGCGTCCGGTGGCGCTGAACGCCACATCTGCACATAGCCGCGCAGATGTTGGATCCGCGCCCGCGCCAGTGGATCGGTCGCCTGGTCCAGAGCCCGCAGGAGCAGGCGCGCGCACCGCTCCATGTTGCCGGCGACCTGCCAGGACTTCGCCGCCGCCTCCAGATAGCGGGCCTGCACGCCCGCGTCGTCGTCGAGCGCTGCTGCCCGCTCCCAACCACCCGCGGCCTCCACGAACGCCCCCCGGCGACGCGCGCGGCGGGCAGCGGCCGCGATCCGTTCCGCGACCTGTGCGTCGGTGGTGACCGTCGAGGACGAGAGGTGCCAGGCATGCAGGTCGGCGTCGCGCTCGCCCGCTCGCCCCGCGTAGACCTGCGCGAGCGCGGCGTGAGCCCGCACACGCGCAGACAGCGGCGCGCGGTGATAGACGATGGAGCGCAGCATGGGGTGACGGAACCGCACACGGTCGCCGTCCAGTTGCACGATGCCCGCGCGCTCCGCGGGCGAGAAGTCCTCGACGCCGAGTCCCAGGGACGAGGTGGCACGCACCACCACGTCGAGGTCGCCCGACTGTCCGGCTGCTGCGACGAGCAGCGCATCCAAGGTCGCGGCGGGCACGGCGTCGAGCCGGCGCTGCAACGCGCGCTCGAGCTCCGTGCCAACGGGCAGCGGGCGCCCCGGCATCGTCGCGACCGGCTCGGCCGCCAGCAGGACGGGAATCTCGGTGAGCGCGAGCGGATTCCCGCGCGCCGTCGAGCACAGCTGCTCGATCTGATCGGCGCTCAGATGCGCGTCGGTGGCGTCGCGAACGAGCGCCCGCGCGTGAGCCTCGCTGAGTCCCGTGACGGCGAGCTCGGGCAACCCGGCCACCCCGGGGAGCCGGTCGTCCTCACTGCGGTAGGCGAGCAGCATCGCGACGCCTTCGGCCTCGAGTCTGCGGGCGGCGAAGAGCAGCGCCTCCGACGATGAAGGGTCGAGCCATTGCAGGTCGTCGACGACCACGAGCGTGGGTCCGGTGTCGGCCACCGCGGCCAGGGCCGACAGGGTGGCCGCGCACACCGTGTACTGGCTCGTCTCCCCTGCCGGCGCGAGTGCCAGCGCAGCGGCGAGCGCCTCACGCTGGACGCCGGGCAGCTCATCGAGGGCGCTCGACACGGGTCGCAGCAGGTCCGACAGTCCCGCGAACGGCAGGTGCGACTCGGACTCATAGCCACGCGTGGCGAGTACGAGCAGATCGTCCGCATTGCGGATGGCCTCGGCCAGCAACGTGCTCTTGCCGATGCCGACCTCACCGTGCAGGACGAGCACCTCGCTGACGCCGCCGCGTGCGGCTTGCACCACGGCGTCGATTCGCCCGCGTTCATGGGAGCGACCCAGCAAGGTCGTGCTCACCGCGAGGCCTCTCTTCGCCGTCCCTCCCCCAGTCATGCCAAGGGTAGACCCTGGTGACCGTCCAATGCGTACATATCCCCTTGAGAAAGCCTAGGGAGGCTCTCGGACGCGCTCTCAGTGGCCCATTCCTACTGTCGCCTCAACGCACTTGTTCGAGGAGGACAGTCATGGAACAGCCCGAGCCGAGCACCGCCACGTTGGTGGCCGGCGCACTCAAGGGTGACGAGGACGCATGGAGCGCCATCGTTCACCGCTACGAAGGTCTCGTGACCGCTGTGGCTCGTCGCCACCGCCTCGGCGCCGCCGAGATCGATGACGTGACGCAGGCGACCTGGGCGCAGCTTGTGAGCCACCTCGAGCGCATCCGCGAGCCGGCCTGCCTGCCGGGGTGGCTCGCTACGACCGCGGCGCGCGAGAGCCTGCGGCTCATCCGCGGCCAGGGCCGAGAGCGCCCCGTCGACGTCGCGGAGTACGAGCTGCCCAGCGAGCGTCGCGGTCCCGAGGCGCAGGTGGTCGCAGAGGACGAGCACGAGCGTCTCCATGCCGCCGTGTCCCGCCTCCCGGGGCGGTACCGGCCGCTGGTGGATCTGCTGCTCACGCAGGAGACGCCGTCCTACGCAGAGATCGCCGTGCAGCTCGACCTGCCGGTCGGCAGCATCGGCCCGATGCGCGCCCGCGGTTGCGCCCTGCTGCGGCGCGACGCGAGCCTCGCCGAAGATGCCCAAACCCGCCAGCTGGTGCACCAGTGAACCCGCAGACGTTTCCCGTACGCGCGTCAAAACGGTTGCGCGCTGCCGTGCTCGGCCTCGTCACGCTGCACGAGGACGAACTCGTAGCCCTGCGCCGACGCGACACCACCCGCCGTGAGGAGGTGAGGCAGAGCTGGGAGCAACACCACCGCCAAGTGGTCGCGGAGCGCGGCGACCACCGGGAGGCGACCGTCGGCATCGCCTGCTCCGGCGGCGGGATTCGCTCGGCCGCTTTCAACCTCGGCGCGCTGCAGGGTCTGCAGTCTCGCGACAGGCTGCGCACAGCCGACTATCTGGCCGCCGTCTCCGGCGGCGCGTACATCGCCGGAGGTTCTCGCTGGTGCAGCAGGCAAGCGCAACGGACCAGCCGCCCGACTTCACTCGGGAGCCCCCCTACGCGCTTGGATCACCAGAGGAGCGTCACCTGCGGGCCAACAGCTCCTACCTCGCTCAAGGGTGGCGCGGCCGGGCCCGGCTCGTCTGCTATCTGGTGTTCGGCTCACTCCTCACACTCCTGGTGGTCGCCACGATCGTCGCTCTCGTGGCGCTCCCGTCGGCCGCGCTCGGCGTTGCCTTCGACTCCGGCCTGCACCCGGGCAGCGACGTGCCGTCTCTGGTCCACGTGCTCACGCCGACGCTGGCCACGAGCGCAGCGCTGGCGGGCTGCAGTCTGCTGCTCGCGCGCGTGCTCGCGGCGCTCACCGCCGCAGGCGTCCCGACCGTGCTCGTCACGGTCGTCCGCGTCCTCGGCAAGCAGCTCAAGGGCGTTCAGGAGAAGGGTCGGCCGAGATGGCTCACGCGCGCTCCCGGATGGGCCTCGTGGGTCGCGTACGCGGTCACACCACTGGTCATCGCGGCGGTCTTCCTGCTGCTGTATGAGCTCGCAACCCGTCTCGACCTGACGGGCATGTTCGTCGCCTTCGGCGCGGCTCTCGCATTGCTGACGCTTCTCTACCTGGGGCTCGACCCCACCGCGTCATCGCTGCACACGTTCTATCGGCGGCAGCTCGCCACCGCGTTCGCGGTGCACCGCGTGCGACGCCCGGGAAGCGACGCGTGGACCGCCGTCGAGCGGCCCTACAGTGAGCGCACCGTGCTCTCCTCGAGCCGCTTCGCTACCGTCGGCCGTCCTTGGCCGCGGCTGCTCGTCTGCGCCGCGGCCAACATCTCAGAGCGGGGCACGACGCCGACCGGACGCAACGCCGTGCCGTTTGTGTTCAGCGACGACTGGGTCGGCGGCGACGAGATCGGATGGATCCCCACCGAGACGTTCGAGCAACTTCTCGGCCGACGCAAGCGCCTGCCGACGCTGCTCGGCGGCATCGCCATGTCGGGTGCGGCACTGTCGCCATCGATGGGACGGATGACCTCACCGGCCTCTCAGCTCCTCCTGGGTCTAGCGAACGTGCGTCTCGGCGTCTGGCTGCCGAATCCCCGCTGCGTCGAGGCGGTCGATCCGAACGCGGAGGGCACCACGCCGCCGGTGCGCGCGCAGCGGCGACCGCGGATCACCTGGCTCGTGAGGGAGCTGATGGGATGGAACGCCCTGGACGCACGGCACGTCTACGTCACCGACGGGGCGCACTTCGACAACCTCGGTCTCCTCGAACTGCTGCGCCGGCGCTGCACCGAGATCTACTGCTTCGACGCGAGCGGTGACCCTCCTGACACGTTCACCACCCTCGCCCAGACGCTCGCGATGGCGCGCACCGAGCTGAAGGTGGAGATTCCGCTGGACCCGGCCTCGCTGCGCGATGTGGCGGTCCAGACCGCGGCGGGCCGCCCGCTCGCCCGCTCGTCGTGGATCACGGTCGACTTCGCCTACCCGCCGGTCGACGGCCAGACCACGACCGGCCGCCTCGTCTACGTGGAATGCCGGGTGACCGCGGACGCTGCGTGGGACGTAGTCTCGCTCTACGAGCGAGACGACAGGTTCCCGAACCACTCGACCGCCGACCAGCTCTACACCGAGGAGCGGTTCGAGGCGTACCGAAAGCTCGGCGAGCAGCTTGCCGGACGGGCGATGGACGGCATGGAAGCCGGGGCGGTCAGGGCACGAACAGCGCCTTCACGATCCCGCCGGTCCGCGCCGCGAAGCGTGCATACGTCCTCGCACCCTGGTTGAGCGGCACCTTCGGATCGGTGACCACCACCGCGCCAGGCACGGTCAGCTCGCCCGCGACGATCGGGGCCAGGAGGCGGTCCAGAATGGCGCGGACCGGTGCGCGGCCGAATCGGACGGTGACGTTGGCGTCGTAGGCTGCGATGGGCGTGAAGGCAAACTGGGTCGCCGTCTGCACGGCGATGACTGAGAGCGTGCCTCCGGGCCGGACCAGCGAGAACGCCAGCGTCTGACCCGACGTCGTGCCGCTCGCGTCGACCACGGCGGCGAACCGCCCGGCGAGCACTCCCGCGTCGTCGGCAGGGAGCGCGCTCGCGCCGAGGGAACGCGCCCGGCCACGCCGCTCCTCCACCGGGTCGAGACCGATCACGTCGCCGCCTTTGTGGAGTGCAGCCGCGACGGCGCACAGCCCGACCGCGCCGAGCCCCACCACCGCGACCTCCTGCCCGGCGCCCACCTGCGCGCGCTCCACGGCGTACCAACCGGTCGGGAGGTTGTCGGTGAGCAGGACCGCGTCACGGTCGACGAGCCCTTCCGGAATGCGGAGGAGCGTCGTCTCGGCTAGGGGCACGCGCAGGAACTCTGCCTGACCGCCCTGCAGCGTCGGCGGGCAGGCGGCTTCGGGTCCGCCGAATCCGAACAGCTGACCTCGCCGGCAGCGCGACGTGAGCCCACTCCGGCAGGCGGGACAGGCGCCGCAGGACGTGGTGAACGGCACGATCACGTTGTCGCCGAGCCCGAACGACGCGACGTCCGCGCCGAGTGCGACGATCTCGCCGACGGCCTCATGGCCCGCGACGACGCCGAAGCGCACGTCCTCCCGACCCTCGTACGGATGCAGATCGGAGCCGCACAGCCCGGCGCGGCGCACCCTGACGACCGCGTCGGTGGTCTTCTCCACCCGGGGATCGGGCACATCGGTCCGGTAGGACATCACCCCCACCGCGTCCAGCACGAGCGCTCGCATTCTCCCCGCACCTTAGCTCGCGGAGTGAGAGCCGTTCCGGTGATCGGCCAGCGCGTGGGTGCCCGCCACCACCGGCAGCACCAGCAGCGAGAAGGGGTCGAACATGCCGGCCGCCAAGAGTGCCGCGCTGCCGGTCGCACAGACCAGGGCCGCCATCATCATGAGCAGCGTCGCCCCGCGACTCTGCCGCGGCAGCGCCACGGCGGCAGCGCCACGGCGGTGGCGACACCGAGTCCGCACACGAGTGGCGAGATGACCTCGTCCGGCCGCGCGATCACCAGCCAGCCCAGCCCCGCCGAGCAGCCCGCGAGCAGCCCGCCGACGCCCGCACGCAGCGCCGAATCTCGGCGGCTGCCCCGCGCGATCGCCAAGGGGGTCGCGGCCACCAGCAGCGCTCCCAGAACGAGCGCGGCGCCGCGCAGGGCCCCGATGCCGCCAGAGCCCTGCACGGGCAGGAGGCGAAGACCGCGAACGCCCAGAAGCAGCAGCGCCGCTCCGGCGAACAGCACGACCTCACCCGCAGCCACCCCGGTCCAACGAGGTGCCCAGTTGCGTCCACGCATCCGCGACCGGCGCACGGAAGCCGTCGGGTGGGCGCGCGGGGCCGCTACCTGAGCGCCACGCGCACGTGGGGCGCTGTGACGTTGCCTGCACGGTCGACAGCCCGCACGATCAGCGTGCCGTCGGCGGGGACGACGAACGGGCCGTCATAGGTCCCCGCGACACCGGCGGGATCGACGGCATACTCCGTGCGTGCCACCTCTGAGCCACCAGGCTCAGACGCGTGGATCCGAACCTCCACAAGGGGCTCGCCCGACGGGCCCGCGAAGGGACGCGCGGCCACCTTCACCTTCGGCGCCAGCTGGTCGTTCGCCCCTCGGCCGGTCGTGACGGGACGGAACTTCAGGCGGCGGTCGACCGCCCCGTCGGCATCGTCGTCGACGGCGAGGCGGAGCCTGCCCAGTCCACCCGGCAGGTCGATGTCAAGACTGAGGCGGGCGCCCTCACGCACACGCGCACCGGGCCGAGCGAGCGGACCGCCCGCACGCGGTCGTGACGCACGCTGCGCAACTGCAGGGTGAAGTCCCCGTCCGCCGTCGCCGTCCATTCAGCGTGGTACTGGTCGTCTCGGGTGAGGAAGAACGTGGAGTTGCGCGCGCCGGTCGCTGACGACAGGCCGGGGATCTCCGGAGCGGGCAGCTCGTTGCCGCCGCGCCGCCCAGCGCTGTCGCGCACCTCAGCGTCCACTGGACCCAGCGACGTCAACTCCAGACCGTCGAGGCTCGCAGGCATCTCGCGTACCTTCGGCCCACCGGTCGTTCGCGGGACGGTCGCGAGCGGGTCCGCATCGGTGCGCGGCAGCGGTGAGGCCGTGGTCGCAGCGACCGCCCCGGCAGTGGACGCCGGCGACGTAGCGGTTCGTCGCTCCCCCGCGCAGGTCGAGGCCGGCGGTGGGCTTGTAGACGTCGGCGGCGTGCTGAGCGACCGTGCCGTCGCCGTTGCCGTACTGCATCCGAAACGACTCGACCAGCTTGCACTTGCGCCACCACCAGTAGCCGCTGCACTCCTCGGTGAGGAACTCCTCCACGCGCACGATCGAGCCGAGGCCCGTCCCCACGAACTGGGTCAGCTCCACCGAGGGGTCCGCCGGCGCCCAGCGATCGATGCGCTGGTGCAGGCTCGTCGCCTGGTCGATGAGCGCGAGGTTGCGGTCCGCCAGTCGGGTCCGCACCGCCGAGCGCGAGAGATAGCCGGTGATGCGCCCGTCGCCGTCGTCGCCGATGAGACGATTGATGGGTGAGTTGTAGGCCTGGTAGTACGTGGGTGACGGCAGCAGCGCGAGCGCGCCTGGCCAGTTCGTCACGAGACGCTGCGCCTGAGCACAGTTGAGGATGCACCCGCCGAACAGCTCCGCCGACTGGCACGGCTCCCGGTAGTCCAGCACACCGAGGAACCGGGTCGCGCCGAGCACCGGGGTGCCGAGCGTCGCCACGCGATCGACCTTGCCGACGGAACGAGGGCTGGCCAGCGCCGCCCGCGTGACCAGGCCTCCCTGGGAATGGGCGACAAGGTTCACCGTGGCGGCTCCGGTGCGCGCCCTCACGCGGTCGATCTCGTCTAGCAGCAGTCCGGCGTTCGTGTCGATGTCGCGCCGCCAGTCGAACGCGAGCGCGAAAAGGTCCGCACCGAGCCGGTAGCCCTTGTCCTCGAGATGCGAGAAGGTCGGGCCGTACACGTCGGAGAGCCCCACGCAGGCCGACAGCAGGCACAGCTCCACCTGGTCGATGAGCCCGCCGATGCCGTTCTCCCGGTCGACCGAGATCTGATAGTCGGGGTCGGTCGGGTAGTACGGGGTCACGCCGTCGGACCGCAGCCGCAGCACATCGAAGTGGTCGTCACTGAGGCTGCGTGCGGTCTCGCCCTCCCGCGGCCAGGCCTCCCCCGAGGGGTTGCGCAGGAAGGAGCCGGTGATGCCGTGCAGGAAGATCACTGGTGTCTTCGGCGCGGCGACCTGGGAGGCGGCGACCTGGGAGGCGGCGACCTGGGAGGCGGCGGGCTTGACACCCGGCCTCAAGCCCATCAGCGTCACCGTCAGAAGCGCAATGAAGATGATGCGGAACACACGGACGGCTGCGGACGATTGCATGGCAGACCTCTCCTTAGGATCACGCGGCTATACTCCGCAGGCTCCTCGGCTCAGACGGGGGTTGCCGCGTCTCGGCCGGGGGATTCGCGGATGCCTCTTGCGAGCACTCGCGGGGTTCTGCCCCTCGACACGCGCTCCTTCAACCAGGACTTGTGATGACCGACATGATCCGCGCTCGAGGGCTCGTGAAGCGCTACGGCAAGGTGACGGCGCTGGGCGGTCTCGACCTGGGCGTGCCCGAGGGCACCGTGCTCGCGGTGCTCGGTCCCAACGGCGCCGGCAAGACCACCGCGGTGCGCATTCTCACCACCCTGCTCGACGCCGATGAGGGCGCGGCCGAGGTCGCGGGCGTGGATGTGATGGCCGATCCGAACGGGGTGCGCGAGCGCATCGGCCTGTCGGGGCAGTCCGCCGCCGTCGACGAGTACCTGACCGGCGCGGAGAACCTGACGATGATCTGCCGGCTCTATGGCCTGAAGTGGAAGATCTCCAAGGCCCGCGCCGCCACGCTGCTCGAGCAATTCGGCTTGAGCGACGCGGGCAACCGGCCGGTCAAGACCTACTCCGGCGGCATGCGGCGGCGCCTCGACCTCGCCGCCTCGCTTGTCGCCGAGCCGCCGGTGCTCTTCCTCGACGAGCCGACGACCGGATTGGATCCGCGCAGCCGGCTCGATCTGTGGGAGCTGATCCGCGAGTTGGTGCGCGCAGGCACCACGCTGCTGCTGACCACCCAGTACCTGGAAGAGGCCGACCGCCTGGCGCACAACATCATCGTGATCGACCAGGGTCTGGCCATCGCTCAGGGCACCGCTGACGAGCTGAAGACCCAGGTCGGCGGCGAGCGGATCGAGGTTTCTTTGAGCGAGCGGGCGGATCTGGGTCGTGCCGCCGATCTCCTCCGTCCGTCGGGGGTTGGCGAGGTGCTCACCGACGCGGAGACGCGCACCTTGACCATGCCGGTGACCGGCGGCACCACCGTGCTGCGCGAGGCGCTCTCCCGGCTGGACGCCGACGGCCTTGCCGTAACGGACTTCGGGCTGCGGCGGCCCACCCTGGACGACGTCTTCCTCACGCTGACGGGCCGCACCGCCGAGGACGCAGAACAGACGCGACCGGCCACCGCCGACCAACCCGAGGAGAGCCTGCGATGAGCACCGTGACCAGCGCGTTGCGTGACTCGGCCATCGTGGCCCAGCGCAACCTGATCAAGATCAAGCGCGTACCGGACCTGCTCGTCTTCACGCTGCTCTCTCCCATCATGTTCGTGCTGCTGTTCGCCTATGTGTTCGGCTCGGCGATCCCGCTGGAAGGGGTGAACTATCGCGAGTTCCTGATGGCCGGCATCTTCGCTCAGACCGTGGTCTTCGGAGCCACGATCACCGGGGCCGGTCTGGCCGAGGACATGCAGAAGGGCATCATCGACCGCTTCCGTTCCCTGCCGATGTCGCGCACCGCGGTGCTGGCGGGCAGGACCGCAAGCGACGTCGTCAACAACGTCCTCGTGCTGATCGTGATGTCGCTGACAGGTCTGGCCATCGGCTGGCGCATCAACACGTCGATCGGTGAGGCGCTGGGCGGCTATCTGCTGCTCCTGCTCTTCGCCTACGCCGTCTCGTGGATGATGGCCTACGTCGGCCTGCTGGTCCCCACCCCCGAGGTGGTCAACAACGCCTCGTTCATCGCGATCTTCCCGCTGACGTTCATCGCCAACACGTTCGTGCCCACCGAGGGCTTTCCCGCGGTGCTGCGCACCTTCGCGGACTGGAACCCGGTCTCGGCCGTGGCGTTGACCGCTCGTCAAGCGTTCGGGAATACCAGCGACGCCATCCCGGTCCCCGACGTGTGGGCGTTGCAGCACCCGCTCATCTACAGTCTCATCTGGATCGGGATCATCCTCGCCGTCTTCGTGCCCCTCTCGGTGCGCCAGTTCCGCCTGGCCGCGACACGCTGATCGTCGTGAGCGATCCTGAAGATGTACGCGAACGAACCGCGCTCACCGAGCTGCCCTACGAATACGACCCGGAGCTCAGTTGGCGGGCTCCCGTCGGCCCCGATCTTCCCTATGACGGCCGAATCCGTGAGGAAGTGCTCGAGCTCGCCAAGACACGACGGCGCGGGCAGTCGGGTACGTGAGGGGTTGGGGCACGCACAGGTGTGGTCGGCAGATCTCGACCGTGTCCGTCCAGTGGTCGTGCTCACACGCGAACGGGTCGCACCGCTGCTCACTCGTGTGCTCGTCGCGCCGGTGACCACCACCGACCGCGGGCTTGCCACTGAGGTGCAGCTCGGCCCGCCCGAGGGCTTGCACGACAGCGTGGCGAGCCTGGACAATGTGCACTGGTGCCGGTCCAGAATTTGTTGCGACGCGCTGGCGTCGTTGCCGCTGACCGCTGGCCCGAGTTCTGCGCCGCCATGCAGGCTGTCATGGCCTGCTGACTCGACACCGGCCACACGGGACGGACCATCGACCGATCCAAAGACCAGGAGAATGGCGTGAGGAGCTCTCGGATCGACTGGACGCCGCTCTACGCGGCCGCCGGCGGGGCGCGGGTTCAACCGGACGCCGGCCGGCGGGCCTTGGCACGGGCGCAACGGCTGATCGAGGCCGAGTACGCCGATTCCCTCACCCTGGACCGGCTTGCGTCCGAAGCCGGCTACTCACCAGCGCATTTCCTGCGCCGGTACGCCGCGGTGTACGGCGACACGCCGCTCCGTTCTCTGACGACTCGTCGCATGCTGGCCGCGCGGCATCTGCTGGAGACGACACAGCTCTCGGTCACCGAGATCTGCTTCGCGGTCGGCTTCAGCAGCCTGGGGTCGTTCTCGCATCGGTTCCACCAGCAGTTCGGACAGCCGCCGAGCGCATGGCGCCGGCGCTTCTGGTACGTGGGAGCTGCTGCGCAGATGGCCTCGCGTATCCCGAGCTGCTTCTGGGCGCGCTACGCCGACTCATCGGAGCTCGCGAGTCTCGCGTGAAGAGCGCAATCTCGGAGAAGCGTGGCTCGCCGGCACGGCCTATGTTCGGCAGCGAGACCCAGCGGAGGAGGAGCTGCACCATGATCCGTCGTCTGTCGCATGCCACGATCTACTGCCACGATCAGGAGGAGGCCAAAGCGTTCTACGCCGACAAGCTTGGGTTCGAGGTGAAAGCCGACGACTCGCTCGATGGCTTTCGCTGGCTCACCGTGGGACCTCCCGAGTCGGACTTGGAACTTGTGCTCATGCCGGTCGGCCCGAACCCCATGATGGATGACGAAACGGCGGCCAAGCTGGCCGAGCTGTTGGCGGCCGGTGCGCTGGGCACCGGGGTGTTCGAGACCGACGACTGCCAGAAGACCTACGAGGAGCTGTCCGGTCGCGGTGTGTCCTTCCTTCAGGAGCCGGCGGAGCGGCCATACGGGATCGAAGCGGTCTTCCGCGATTCTTCCGGCAACTGGTTCAGCCTCACGGAACGACGCGGCTGAGCGGTGACCGTCACCGTCATGGAGACACACGCCGATGCTGGATCCAGAGTTCGCACCACGAGTGATCGCTCGCCTCGAACCTGTCCTGGCGTCGCGTGGTTTTCCCTGCCAGCGGTCGGGCGCTAGTCGAGAGAGCGTGCTCTTCCACTGCGACGGCCCCAGGGTGGCGAGGCCGCGACGCGCTACCCCACCTGGTTTGCCGAGGTCCAGCGGTCCCACGGAGGGCAACCGGTCATCTGCCTTGATCTGTGGGTGCAGCAGGATGCGCACGACCGGTGGGGGGACCCGGAGGTCGCCGATGCCGATGACCTTGTGGCTGCCGCCGGAAGCGAGGCCGTCGGGCGGATGGAAGCGCTGGCGACTCGCCCTTCTGACGCATGGCTCGACCAAGTAGCGCTCGTCTTGAGCGCCTACTTCGACAGCATCGAGGAGAGCGGGTAGACACGGCAGCAAAGAGGAGGAGCCGTATTGAGCACCGTGCACATGGCCGCAATTGTGGTGAACGCCGTGGACTTGGAACTTGTCGCGAGCTTCTGGAAGGGCCTGTTGGATGTCGGCGAGCGCCAGCGGGTTCCCGGGTTCGTGTGGCTTGAGCGGGAGACGGCGCCAGCCTCTCCTTGGCTGTCCAGAAGGTGGACGACCCGACCGAGGGCCGGAACCGCCTCCACCTCGACTTCGGCAGCGTCGATGCCGGTGCGGCTCGTACCCAGATCATTGAGCTCGAGGAGAGGAGGTCGAGCGACACGAGATCCAAGGCTTCCACTGGACTGTGTTCGCCGACCCGGAGGGCAACGAGTTCTGCGTCGCTCAGGCTGATCTCGACGACTACGCCTGAATCCCGCGCGGACGTCAGGCGAGGCCGGCTAGTCCGAGCACGATCATGCCCATGCTGACCACGAGGGCGATCGTCGCGAAGTCCAGACGTAGCCGGTTCGACGATCGACGCCCTCGTCGGTCGAGATGCTCGCTGATCGGGTAGACAACCCGTCAACTCGAGGAGGCTCGCATGAACCTGATCAAGTATCCCCAGTCCTGCGTGGTGATCGAGAACGACGACGGCCGCGTCCTGATCGACGCCGGCAACGTCGCGCTGGACGCCTACGCGTTGGAGGACTTCGGCGAGTTGGATGCCGTGCTCTACACCCACCGACACGCCGACCACTTCGACGATCGCATCCTAGTGTCCTGTCCGGTTGAAGCGCTTCATAAGTAGGGTGCTAGGCGCTCTGGTTGATGGCGGTGCAGTAGCCGGCGAGCCGGTCGAGGATCTCCTCGGCGGTCTTGTGCCAGACGAACGGTTGGGGGTTCTGGTTCCAGGTGTGGACCCAGGCTTGGATGTCGGCGGCGAGTTCTTTGGCGTTGCGGTGGGCGGAGCGTTGCAGCTTCTTGGTGGTCAGCGCGGAGAACCACCGTTCGACGAGGTTCATCCACGACCCGTAGGTCGGGGTGAAGTGCAGGTGGAAGCGGCGGTGGCGCAGCAGCCAGCGCTGCACCTTGGGGGTCTTGTGGGTGGAGAGGTTGTCCAAGACGATGTGGACGTCCAGCTCGTCGGGGACCTCGCGGTTGATCTTGTTCAAGAACGCGACGAAGTCGTGTTGGGTGTGGGAGGCGCGCAGGTCGGAGATGACCGTGCCGCGGGCGATGTCCAGCGCGGCGAACAGGTCCACGGTGCCGTTGCGCTCATAGTCGTGGGTGGCCCGCTGGGGGGTGGTGGGCAGCATCGGCAGCGTCGGGGCGGTGCGGTCAAGCGCCTGGATCTGGGGTTTCTCGTCGACGGCGAAGACCATCGCGGCGTCGGGGGGGTTGAGGTAGAGCCCGACGATGTCGCGGATCTTCTCGATCAGCTGCGGGTCGGGTGAGACCTTGAAGCTGTCGTGGCGCCACGGCTTGAGCCCGAACGCCCGCCAGATCTCGGCGACGGTGGTCTTGGAGATGCCGTGCTTGTCGGCCAGCCCTCGGGTGGACCAGTGCGTGGCGTCCTTCGGCGCGGTCTCCAAGGTGTCCACGACGACCGCCTCGACGGTGGCGTCGGAGACGGTGCGCTGCGCGCCGGGGCGGGGCGCGTCGACGAGCCCCTCGAGGCGGTCGGTGGCGAAGCGGTGCCGCCACTTGGAGGCCGTCGTCGGGTGGCAGCCCTCGCGGGCGGCGACCGCGGTGTTGGATAGCCCCTCAGCGCAGCCCAGCACGATCCGGCAGCGCAACGCCAACTGTTGGGAGCAGGAGTGCCGGCGGGCCCAGCGGTGCAGCGTCTCGCGCTCGGCTTCGGTGAGTTCGATGGTCACGGTCGGACGTCCACGTTGGCCCATGGTGCAACCTCCATATGGTTAGGGTTACACCGAGATCATATCAAATATTAGACGGCGAAACAAGCGGACAGGACACTAGGGACTTCTAGCAGTCACCCGGGTCGAGAGGCCCGGGCTCCATTGAGGCAGGAGCTAGGCGTTCAGGACCCCGGTCAACCTCGCGTCACCCGGGTCGAGAGGCCCGGGCTCCATTGAGGCCGGCGGAACCGCCCACTCGATGGTGACGGGGCCGTGGTGTCACCCGGGTCGAGACTCCCGTGCTCTATTGAGGCGTCTCCCCCGCCCTGCGCTGCCACCGGACGAGCAGGTGTCACCCGGGTCGAGAGGCCCGGGCTCCATTGAGGCATCTGCGGTGAGCCCGCCGACGCGGGCCCGCTCGACGGGGTCACCCGGGTCGAGAGGCCCGGGCTCCATTGAGGCGCGCACGCCGGGCGGCGCGGGGCCGAGAGGAATGGCGGGCGGCAGGGTCGCGGGGCGCGGGCTCGCTTGAGGCAGCGGGGGGGGCGG
>JBBSMR010000050.1:0-23583 GCA_038233095.1 Euzebyales bacterium | reverse complement strand
CACGCCGGTCGGCAGATCGCAGGCGACGGTCGGGCTCGGATGCGCGTTCAGCGCCTCGACGGCCTGGTCGTAGGGCGGCCGGGGCGCGCCCTTGGCGCCGGTGCCGAGCAGGCAGTCGACGACCACGTCGGCGCCGGCCAGCGCCCGCTCGAGGCTCGTCTCCACCCGGCCGCCCTGGCCCCGCCAGCGCGCGAGCTGGGTGGCGCCGTCGGAGGAGAGGTCTTCCTCGCCCCCGACGATGTGGACGACCGGATGCGCTCCCGCGGCGCGCAGCCGGCGCGCGGCGGCCAGACCGTCTCCGCCGTTGTTCCCCTTGCCGCACAAGATGGCGACGCGCAGCCCGTAGCCGCGCCCGCCCGTGCGCAGAATCGCCCTGGCCAGCTCGCCGGCGGCGCGTTCCATGAGGTCGAGCGCCCCCACGCCGCGCTCGAACGCGCGCTCGTCGAAGGAGCGCACGCGCTCGGAGGTGAAGGTGGGCAGCATGCTCCTCATCGTACGGGCTGCCCCGTCCGCCCTCATCGCCGGCACACTCGGAGGGCACCAGAAGGCGCACGGGCCCCTCACCGTGGCGAGTTTGTCACGCCCCGCGCGAACCGCCCTCGGCCGACTCGGCCACGGCGTTGGCCACCACCAGGTCACGCCCCTTGGTCAACGAGACGTGCACCGCGGCGACTCCGCGCTCGGAGGCCGCCGTGGCTGCGCCTCCGTGCAGGCGCACGAGCGGGCGGCCGTCGGGATCGTTCAGCACCTCGATGTCACGGAACCCGAAGCCCGCAATGCCCGTGCCGAGCGCCTTGGCGACCGCCTCCTTGGCGGCGAAGCGCACGGCCAGGCCGCCGACCTTCAGATCCCCGCAGCGGGAGATGCAGCACGCCCGTTCGCGCTCGGTGAAGAGCCGGGCGAGCAGCGCCGGCGTGCGCGCCACCGCCGCCCGCATGCGGTCCACCTCCAAGGCGTCGACGCCGATCCCCATGACCGCCACGGAGCTACTCGACCGTCACGGTCTTCGCCAGGTTGCGTGGCTGGTCGACGTCGCGACCGAGCTCGGTGGCGATGAAGTAGGCGAGCAGCTGCAGCGGCACCACCGTCAGCACCGGGTAGAGCAGCTCGTGCACGTCCGGCACGTAGACGACGTGGTCGGCGTGCTCCTTGATCGCCGTATCGCCCTCGGTGGCGATCGCCAGGACGACCGCGCCCCGCCCTTTGACCTGCTCGATGTTCGAGACGACTTTGTCCCGCACATGCCCCCGCGTCGCGAGCGCGACGACAGGCCCCGACGGCTCAATGAGCGCGATCGGACCGTGCTTCATCTCACCGGAGGGGAAGCCCTCCGCGTGGACGTAGCTGATCTCCTTCAGCTTGAGCGCGCCCTCCAACGCGATCGGCAGCCCGACCTGGCGGCCGATGAACATGACGTACTGCGCGTGGCAGAAGGCGCGCGCCAGCTCGGCCAGCATGGGCTCGTGTCCGAGCACCTGCTCCATGAGCGCGGGTAGCGCCTCCATGCGCGCCAGATGGTCGCGGCACTCGTCGGGGAAGAGCGCGCGGCGGATCTGCGCCAGGTAGAGCGCGAGCACCTCGAGCGCCACGATCTGCGTGGTGAAGGCCTTCGTCGAGGCGACGGCGATCTCCGGACCCGCGCGGGTGTAGAGCACGGCGTCCGCCTCCCGAGCCAGCGAAGAGCCGACGACGTTCGTGATCGCCACGACCTTGGCCTGCTGCGCACGCGCGTGCACGGCGGCCGCGATGGTGTCGCTGGTCTCTCCCGACTGGCTGATCGCGATGACGAGCGTGTGCGGGTTGAGGATGGGGTCGCGGTAGCGGAACTCGCTGGAGATCTCGACCTCTGTGCCGACCCCGGCCCAGTGCTCGATGGCGTACTTGGCGACCATGCCCGCGTGATAGCTGGTGCCGGATGCGACCACGTACACCTTGTCGATGTGCCGGAGATCGTCGTCGGTGGCCCCGTCGTCGAGGCGGATGAGCCCGTCCTCGTCGAGCCGGCCGAGCAGCGTCTCGCGCACGGCCTCGGGCTGGTCGTGGATCTCCTTCAGCATGAAGTGGGCGTAACCCTGCTTCTCGGCGGCCTCGATGTCCCAGTCGACCTGGTAGCGATGACCCTCGACGCGCAGCCCGTCGAGGTCGGTGACGGTGATGCCCTCCGGTGAGAGCACGGCGACCTGTTCGTCGAGCAGCGCCTCGACGTCCCGTGTGTGGGCGATCAGGCCCGCGACATCGCTGGAGAGCAGCGCGGCGCCCTCGGCGTGACCGAGAATAAGCGGCGCCTGTCGGCGACTGGCGACGAGCACGTCGGGATGGTCGCGGTGCACCGCGGCGAGGGCGTACGCGCCTTCGAGCCGGCGTGCCACGACGCGCATCGCGGTGGCCAGATCGCCGTCGTAGGTGTCTGCCACCAGGTGGGCGACGACCTCGGTGTCGGTCTCGGAGGCAAAGACATGACCGGCGGCCAGCAGCTCCGCCTTCAGCTCGGCGAAGTTCTCGATCATGCCGTTGTGGATGACCGCGACCTCACCGGACGGGTCGAGCTGCGGGTGAGCGTTGACATCGTTCGGCTCGCCGTGCGTCGCCCAGCGGGTATGCCCGAGGCCCGCCCGACCCGGCAGCGACCGGCCGGCGAGCTCTCCCGTCAGGTTCGCCAGCTTGCCGGCGCGCTTGGCGACGGACAGCCCGTCCGCGCCGGCGACCACCACCCCCGCCGAGTCGTACCCCCGGTACTGCAGGGTCGCCAGCCCGTCGGTCAGGACGGGCAGCGCGTGGTGGGGGCCGGTGTAGCCGATGATGCCGCACATGGAACTCATGCTAACGGGCCGCGTGAGCCGGTGTGCCCCTCATGCTCACGGGCCGCAGGAACCGGCGCGCCGCCCCTACGAGCCGTTCGTAGGAAGGTGCACGCCCCTGAGCGGGGCTTGACCCCTCCAACGAAGCCGTCGTAGGTCGGGTTAGGGGGTCGCAGCCTCGGCGGGAGCCTCTGCGGCGGGCACCTCTGACGCCCCCGCGCCGGCGGCGGCGTCCAGCGGCGGGAGAAGAATCGGGCCCTCCTCCTCGGTGGGGTCGAGCACACCCTGCCCACCACCCATGTGGACCGGGAGGTTCTTCTCCGGCGCGATGCCCGCGAGGCCCTCGTTCTCGGTCAGGAAAGCGAACGCGGTGCCCTCTTCGAACTGTTCGCAGTCCTGCCGGAAGCCCCAGGCGACGGTGGAGAAGTTCACGTTGTCGGGCAGCGGCTCGAAGTACTGCGCGACGATCACCTTGGGGTGACCGTCCTCGATCTGCTCGCCCGCGAAGGTCTTGAGCCGCTCGACCTCATCGGCCGGAGCGTCCTCGTCGTACCAGAACGTCACGTAGCCGTGCTCCAGGTTGTGCAGCGTCAACCGCTCGTCGATCACCTTGTCGAAGACGCCGGATGACACCACGCCCGAGGAGTGCTGCCCCGACGTGGCGGGACGGTTCGCGTACAGCGTCTGCGGCGGGTTCGCCGCGTACTGCGAGCCGTCCAGGTGGCCGCGGCCCTCGTCGGCGATGGACTCGATGTCGGTGCAGCCGAGCTCGTTCTGCCGCGCGGCCGCCTCGGCGATCGCCGCGCGGTCGGCCTGCCGGCCCGTCCACCAGCTCACCCCGAAGAAGACCACCACGGCGACGATCACGCCGACGACAAGCCCGGTCGCCAGCAGCCGCCGGCCGCGTGCCGCGCGGGCGGCCGATGCCTCTTGCGCCAGCTTTTCCTGACGGCGCTGCTTCTGCCGCTCGCGCTTCGAGAGGGGCGTGTCGTCGGAACTCACGGAGTGGTCGCCTCCTGGGAGGATGCAGAGGGTGGCGGGGGCGCCGGTCCGCAGATGACCAGCACCGCGCCGTGGTCGGTTCGTCCCAGGGTCGCTGCGTAACCGAGGTCGTGCAACACCGCGACAATGATCCCCGCCGCCGCCCCGGCCGCCACCGGATCGGGCGCTGTCACCAGCAGCTCTCCTTGGTCGCGGGCCTCGACCGTGACGTCGGCGCCGGTGACGGCCCGCGCCGCCGCAACGGCGCGCGTGAGCGCCTCGGCGTCGACGCCAGCGTCGTCAATGCCGCGCTCGGCCGGGACGTGCCCGCCGGCGGCAAGGAGCGCGGCGAGCCCCCCTCTTCCGCGCGCGAAGAGATCCAGCCCGAGCGGGCGCACCAGCTCGCTCGCCGCCGCATTCTCGTCGACGGCCAACTTCAGCCCACGGATGATGACCACCGGGATGCCGTCGGCCTTGCGCCGGACGAGGTCGGCGGCGCCGGCCAGCTCGTCGGCGACGGCCGTCTCGGTCATCTCCAGCCGGCGCCCCTGGCGGTCGTGCCCGCCGCGCTCGTCTCGCAACGGCGCGAAGCCGGCCAGACCGATGGCCACGTCGGTCTGGCCGAGCCGCCAGGGGCGACCGAACGTGTCGGTCACGACGACCGCGACCTGGGCGCCGGTGCGCGCGCGCAAGTCGTCCCGCAAGCGGCGGGCGCTGAGATCGGGATCGTCGGGAAGCGCCAGCAGCACCCCACCCTCCACGTTCGAGGCGTCGATGCCGGCATTGGCGCAGACGAACCCGTGCGCGGTCCGCACGATCAGCGCCCAGGGCGCCTCGGCGACCACCGCCGTGGCGTGCTCGCGAGCCAGGCGCCGTCGGGCGGTGGTCGGGTCGGCGCCGTGAAGCGGCAGGAACGCCGCCTCGGCCTTGCTGATGATCTTCTGCGCGACGGCAACCACATCGCCGTCGACCAGCCGGGCGCGCTCGGCGATCAGCGCCGCGACATCGTCGTCGGGCCCGATCTCGGGCAGGCCGGTGACCGGCAGGATCGTGATCACGACCCGGAAGCCAGATCGAGCGCCACCTTCGCCACCCGTTCGGCGATGCCGGCGTCGCGCATCAGCGTGTCGGTGACCGCGACGCGCGCGCCTTGGGCGGCGACCTCGTCCGCCAGCTCCGCGTCGGCCGCGTCGAGCACCCAGCCGCCGAGGAAGTCGGCGTACATTCGTGCCACCGCGGCTGCGTTCACCTCCACGCCCACCGCCGGCAGCAGCCGATCGGCCATGCCCCGGACGACCCGGCCGCCGACGATCGGTGAGACGCCGACCACCGGCGGTCGCCGCAGCGCGTCGCGGAGACCGGGCAGCGCCAGAATGGTGGAGATCGAGACCACCGGATTCGAGGGGCAGAGCACCACGACATCGGCTGCGTCGAGCGCGTCGAGCACACCGGTGGTCGGCCGCGCGTCCTCGGCGCCCTCCAGCCAGACGGCCTCCACGAGCGGCTGCCCGCGCTCACCGACCCACCATTCCTGGAAGTGCAGGGTTCGACCGTCCCGCGTGCGAATGCGTGTGGCGACGGGGTCGTCGGTCATCGGCAACAGCGTGAACCCCAGCCCCCAGGCGGCGGCGATCACCGCCGTCGCCTCGGTCAGCGTGGCGCCCTCGGCCAGCAGACGCGTGCGCACCAGGTGGGTCGCCAGATCGCGATCGCCCAGGGTGAACCACGCTGGCTCGCCATAGCGCTGAGCCAGCTCGCGTGAGACGGTCAGCGTCTCCTCCGCCCGACCCCAGCCCTGCTCGGGATGCACGCCGCCGCCGAGGGTATAGGTGATCGTGTCGAGATCCGGGCTCACCTGCAACGTGTGCAACCGCAGATCGTCGCCGGTGTTCGCGACCACGGTGAGGTCGCCCGCCGGCACAACCCGGACGAGCCCCCGCAGGAAACGTGCCGCCCCGACCCCGCCCGCCAAGGCGACGACCCGACGGGAGACGGTCTCGGTCACGCCCGGCTGGAAGCCAGCGGCGCCGGCTCGGCCGCAGGCACGACGACCCCGGCCGCGCGCGGCCCGCGGCGGCTGCGCCAGCCAAGCAGGGTGATCGCCCCGGTGAGCAGCGCCAAGCCGAGCCACTGGCTCGGCGCCAGTGTCGTGCCGAACGCGACGTAGTTCACCGAGACGGACGCCACCACGAACGCCAGCTCCGCGATGGTCGCGGCCGAGGCCGGCGTGGCGCGCAACCCGCGGTAGTACAGCAGGATCGCCGCCAGCCCGGGGACGAGCGCCAGCAGCAGGACGGCCGCGACCCCCCGCGCATCCAGCGTCCCCAGACTGCCGGCCTCACCGCGGGACCAGACCAGCAGCGCCGCCGTCGGAAGGCCAACCCCGAAGCGCAGCGCCGTCAGATCCACGAACCCGATCTTGGTCGCGAGCTTGCGGCCGAACACCGTGCCGAGTCCCCACAACACGGCGGCGCCGACCGCGAGCAGCGCGGGGTACAGCTCCGCCACCGAGACCGCCACCGGATCGGCGAACGCCACGAGGTACGAGCCGCCTATCGCGACGAGGAAGACGACGAGGTAGCGCGACCGCACCCGCTCGCCCAGCAGCACATGCGCACCGCCGACCGCGACGAGCGGCTGCAGCTTCTGCAGGAGCAGGGGCGTCGTCGGATCACCGTAGGAGAACGCCGCGGTGAAGAGCACCGTCGCCAGCGCCGAGGCCCCCGCCCCGATGATGAGCATGGCCAGCCAGTCCGCTGCGCTGAAGCGCGCGGCGGCGCGGCGCAGGCCCCGCACGAGGAGCGGCGCGGTCACGGCGACCAGCACGACGTGCTCGGCCAGCACGACGGCGCTCGCCGGCAGCTCCAGCGCCAGCCCGCGCCGGAAGAGCGCGTCACTGCCCCACAACGACGCGGCCAGCACCACGAGCAGGAAGCCCCGAGCGCTGGCGGGTGGCCTCAATCGCTGGGCGGTCGATCTCATGGCCGCCCAACCTACTCGGCCTAGCTCAACGTGCGGCTGTAGCTGCCCGCGACGACCTGGCGTCTTGGATCGTGACGACGACGACCCGGTCAGCGGCTTCGTCGAACTCATAGATGAGAAGCATCCAGGGCCAGGCTCCGAGCAGAAAGCGCACCTGCGCCCAGCGGCCTTCGAGTTCAGCACCGAGGCGGGGAAACTGGCAAAGTGGCGTGAGGGACGCCCGGACGCGTTGGCGGGTGTCGGCGGGCAAGCTCAGCGTGATGATCAACCGATCGAGATCCTCGACGGCGGTCGCCGCGATTTCGACCGGTGTCACCCCTGCAGGTCGTCCAGTCGGATGGTGTCACCGCTGCTCGCCTGGCGGCGACCGAGTTGCGCACGTTCCCACGCGCCATCGATCCCGTCGAGCAGCGCTACCACGTTGGCTGGATCGGGATCGGTGTCGTCGATTGCACTGGTGAGCAGCGATCGGGCGAGGGTGCCTTCGTTGACGTGAACGCGAGCGGCGAGCCGCGAGAGCTTCGAGGCGTGCTCGGCGTCGAGGGTGATGTTCAACCGCTGTGTCACCATGAGCCGTAGGATACACGTGGCGACGCTGCGCGTGTACTCACTGGAGCTCCTGACGGGTGCTGGTGGCTTGATGGCGGCCACCATCGTCTTGGCGGTCGGCGTACAGTAGGAGCCAGACGCCCGCCCTGTTGTGCGGGGGAAAGGTTGAGCCATGAGTGCGGCACCGCAAGGGCCCCGTCCGCGCGATCCGGGATGGTCCGGGCCGACGCAACCGCCGCCGCTCGGCTCCAGCCCACCGCCCCGGTCTGGCCCGCACCCGATGCGGCCGGATACGCGCCAGTGGGCGCTGGCCGCACACCTCACCGCCCTCGTCTCGGTCGTCGGCATCCCGAGCTTCGTCGGGCCGCTCGTGGTCTGGCTGGCCCGCAAGGACCAAGACCCGGTGGTCGCGGCCCACGCCGCCGAGGCGCTCAACTTCCACCTCTCGGTGACCATCTACACGATCGTGCTGGGCTTCCTCTCGGTGCCCGCCACCCTGCTCACGTTCGGGATCGCGCTCGCGCCGATCATCCCGCTCGCCCTGCTCGGCGCGGCGGCGGTGCTGGGCCTCAGCATCTACGCAGGCGTGAAGGCCAGCGAAGGCGGCTTCTACCGCTACCCGTTGACGATCAGGATGATCCGCTAGCGGCGAGCTCTTGCGCGGCGAGACCGGCCAGCCGGTCGGCCACCGCTTGCGCCTCTTCCTCAGTGCCGGCCTCGACCATGACGCGCACGAGCGGTTCGGTGCCTGATGCCCGAACGAGCACGCGGCCGGTCTCGCCCAAGGCGCTCTCCTCTTCGGCGACGGCATTCCAGAGGAGATCCGCGTGGTGGAGCCGCTCGCGGTCGACGCCGGTGACGTTCACCAGGACCTGAGGCAGGCGTTGCATGACGCCGGCGAGCTCGGTGAGCGACGAGCCGGTGGCGCGCAGCACCGCGAGCACCTGCACGGCCGACAGCACACCGTCGCCGGTCGTGGTGTGATCGGCCATGATGAGGTGGCCGGACTGCTCCCCGCCCAGCGGATGCCCGCCCTGGCGCATGCGCTCGAGGACGTAGCGGTCACCCACTTGGGTCTGGATCACGTCGATCCCCAGCGCGCGCATCGAGCGCTTGAAGCCGAGGTTGGTCATGACCGTGGTCACCACCGTGTCGAGACCCGTGGTCCGGTGCCGATGATGCGCGAGCAGCGCGAGCAGCGCATCGCCGTCGACGACCGCGCCGGTGTGGTCGGCGGCGATCAGCCGGTCGGCGTCGCCGTCGTGGGCGAAGCCGACGTCGGCGCCCGCCGCGACGGTCGCTCGGGCGACCACCTCAGGGTGGTTCGAGCCACAACCGGCGTTGATGTTCTCACCGTCCGGGGTGGCGTGCACGGCCCGCACCTCAGCACCGAGCCGCCGCAGCACCGCCGGCGCGACCCGTGACGCGGCGCCGTTCGCGCAGTCGACCACGACCCGCAGTCCCGACAGACCCTCTGGGACGGTCGCGCACAGGTGGTCGATGTACGCCTCAAGCAAGCCCTCCTCTTGGCGCACTCGACCGATCTCGACGCCGGTCGGACGGTCCTCGAACGAGCGCTGCAGCAGCTCCTCGATGCGCTCCTCCTCGGCGTCGGTCAGCTTGTAGCCGTCCGAGCCGAAGAACTTGATGCCGTTGTCGCGGACCGGGTTGTGGCTGGCCGAGATGACCGCGCCGACGTCGGCCCGCAGATGCGTGGTGAGAAAGGCGACGCCGGGGGTCGGCAGCACCTCTGCCGGGATGACGTCGCCACCCGCCGACGTGACGCCCGCGACCAACGCCGCAGAGAGCATCTCCCCGGAGGCGCGCGGGTCCCGTCCGATCACGACGCGTGGTCGGGGGATGCTCTCCTCGCGCAGCGTGCGCACGACCGCCCGGCCGAGTCCGACCGCGAGCTCTGGCGTCAGCTCGGTGTTGGCGACCCCGCGAACGCCATCCGTGCCGAAGAGCTGCCCCACAGCGGGCGGCTCAGCGCTTGGAGTACTGCGGGGCCTTGCGCGCCTTCTTCAGGCCGTACTTCTTCCGCTCGATCTTGCGCGCGTCGCGGGTGAGCAGCCCCGCCTTCTTCAACGCCGGCCGGCGGTCCGGGTCGTCGCCTTCCAGCGCACGGGCGATGCCGAGCCGCAGCGCACCGGCCTGCCCCGACGTGCCACCACCGTGGATACGGGCGATGACGTCGAACGCACCGAGCGTCTCGGTCACCTCGAACGGCTCACGCACCTGACCCTGCAGGGTCTCGATCGGAAAGTAGTCCTCGATCGGGCGGCCGTTCAACGTGTACCGGCCAGACCCTGAGACCAGGCGCACACGCGCCACCGAAGTCTTGCGGCGACCGGTGTAGATCTGCTCTGCCATGAATCGTCCTCGTCTGCTTCAGAGATCCAGAAAGATCTAGAGGTGCTCGGGGAGCGGCTGGGGGTTCTGCGCGGCGTGCGGGTGCGCCGCCCCCGCGTACACCTTGAGCTTCTTGATGGCCTGGCGCCCCACCGTGTTCTTCGGCAGCATGCCGCGCACGGAACGCTCGACCAACACCTCCGGCTTCTCGGCCAGCAGGCGCGCGAACGGCACCGAGCGCAGGCTGCCGGGGAAGCCCGAGTGGCGGTAGGCCATGCTCTGCTCACCCTTCGCGCCCGTCAGTCGGACCCCGGCCGCGTTCACGACGACGACGAAGTCCCCGGTGTCCATGTGGGGGGCGAACTGCGGCTTGTGCTTGCCCCGCAGCACGTGCGCGATCCTGGTGGCGAGCCGGCCCAGCACAAGGCCCTGGGCGTCGACGACGTACCAGCTGCGCTCGATGTCAGCGGGCCGAGGTGAGTACGTGCGCATGAAAGACACTCTCAGAAGGTTGACGTGCGGGGTTGACGTGCGGTTCGGCGTACGTTGCGAAGGAGGCTGGAGCGGCGGCATGAAGCAGGCTGCGGCCAGCCGCAACAACTTCCACCTTACGTCGCCTTGCTCGGGCGGTCAATCGACATAGGCCACGCCGGTGAGCGTGAGCCCGTGCGGGGGTGCGACCTGGCCGACCGCCGCCCGATCGCGGGCCGCGAGCACCTCACCGACCCACTCCGGGGCGCGCTGCTCTCTGCCCACCCGCAGCAGGCAGCCGACGACCGACCGCACCATCTGGTGACAGAACGCGCGGCCCTGAACCTCCACCGTCAGCAGCGTCGGCTGAGACCGTCGCACGGCAACCTCGTCGATCCGGCGGATCAAGTGCTGGTCGTCCCGACGACGGCAGAACGAGCTGAAATCATGCTCGCCCACGAGCGACTGCGCTCCCGCGTGCATGGCGGCCTCATTCAGCGTGGGGGCGCCGACCTGCCACGTGTCGTGACGCCACAGCGGCGGCGCCGCGTCCGCGTCGCACAGGCGGTAGGCGTAGCGACGGGCGGTCGCAGAGAAGCGGGCGTCGAAATCCTCGGACACCTGACGCACCCGCCAGACGGTGATCTGGGGACCGCACAACGCGTCCAGCGCCGCCCGTCCCCGCTGCGGGTCCCCCAGCAGGCGCGCGCCCTCGTCAACGTCAGCAGTGACAACCTGCGCGAGCGCGTGCACGCCCGCGTCGGTCCGCCCCGCCCCGACCGTCAGCACCTCGTCGCCGCACAACCGTGCAAGGCCGGCTTCAAGCAGCCCTTGCACCGTCGGAAGGCCGGGCTGGCGCGCGAAGCCGTGCAGCCCCGTCCCGTCGTACGCCAGGTCGATGCGAACCCGAGGCAGTCAGACCACGCGCGGTCTCAGCCGCGCTCCCCGTCATTATCGGTGTCCGCGACCTCGACCTCTTCGTCCGCCTCGGCTTCTTTCGCTTCCTCCGCGTCCTCCGCCTGGTCTGCCTCAGCGGCTTCCTCCGCGGCCAGGCGCGCCTCGACTTCGGCCGGGTCGACCTCGACCTGCTCAAGATCCGACGCCTCGGCCGCCGTCTCGTCGTCCTCGTCCTCGAGCTCCTCGTCGGTCTCCTCGTAGCCCAGCTCCTCGTCGAGCTCGGTGTCCTCGAACTCCTCGCCAGAGACGGGCTCGTCGGGCTCCTCGCCGCGGTCCACGGCGGCCGCGCGCTCCTCGCTGCGCTCCCGGGCTGTCACCGACTGGCTGCCGCGGGTGCGCCGCAGGCTCCAGCGCCGTCGTGGCGCCTCCTCGAGCTGGCCCTCGCCTTGCGTCGCGACGCCTTCGACCAGCGAGAGCTGCGCCATCATCGCGGCGTCACCCTTGCGCGGCCCGAGCTTCAGCACACGCGTGTAGCCGCCGTCGCGCTCGGCGAAGGCGGGCCCCACGGAGTCGAAAAGCTTGTGGACGACGTCCTTGTCGCGGATCACTTTGAGCACCTGCCGACGGGCGTGGACGTCACCCCGCTTGGCAAAGGTGATCATGCGCTCCGCCAACGGCTGGACGTTCTTCGCCTTAGCGTGGGTGGTGCGGATCTGCCCGTGGCGAAGCAGCTCGGTGGCGAGATTGGCCATCATCTGATTGTGGTGGGCGGGTGTCCCGCCGAAGCGCGCGGCTTTCTTCGGCTGCGGCATGGGTCTCAACCTTTCCGGTCCGGAGGGCTCGAGAAGCGGTGGCGTCCAGCCGGACGGCCTAGGCGTACCCGCCGTAGTCCGAGAGGCCGAGATTCATCTCGCCGAGCTTCTCCTTCACCTCTTCGATGGACTTCTGCCCGAAGTTGCGGATGTCGAGCAGATCCTGCTCCGTCTTCTGGACCAGCTCGCCGACCGTGTCGACGCCCTCGCGCTTCAGGCAGTTGTAGGAGCGCACCGAGAAGTCCAGGTCCTCGATCGGCAGGAGCATGTCGGGCGACTGGGGGCCCGAGGCGGAGTGCTCAGCGCCGATGCTCAAGCCGCCGGGGCCCGACTCCTCAAAGGAGCTGAACAGGCCGAACAGGTCCTGCAGTGTCGCACCGGCGCTCGCCAGCGCCTCGGCGGGCGTGACCGAGCCATCGCTCTCGACGTCGAGGACCAACCGGTCGTAGTTCGTCATCTGCTCGACACGGGTGGCTTCGACCCGATAGGTGACGCGCCGCACCGGCGAGTAGATCGAGTCGATCGGGATGACCCCGATCGGCTGCTCCGGACGCTTGTTCCGGTCCGCCGCCACGTAACCCCTGCCGCGCCCGACGGTGAGGTACATCTCGACTCGCCCCTTGCGGTTCAGCGTCGCGATGTGCAGGTCGCGATTCAGGATCTCGACCTCGCTCGGTGCGGTGATGAAGTCCGCGGTGATCTCACCGGGGCCCTCACCGCCCAGGAAGATCTCGACCGGCTCCTCGCTGTAGGAGCGCAGGACCAGGTCCTTCAGGTTGAGGATGATGTCGGTGACGTCCTCCTTCACCCCCTCGACGGAGCTGAACTCGTGCAGCACACCTTCGATCCGCACGCTCGTGACGGCGGCGCCGGGGATGCTGGAGAGCAACGTCCGGCGCAGGCTGTTGCCCAGCGTGTAGCCGAACCCCGGCTCGAGCGGTTCGATGCTGAACGCCGACCGCAGGTTCTCGGTCAGCACTTCTTCGTTGATGGTGGGACGCTGCACGATCAGCAAGGTTCTCTCACTTCCTCAGGCGATGGCACGGCTGTGGGGGCGGATGAATCGGTGTTGGCAGGCCTGGCGAGATCTCGGCGGTGCTTCAGTACCCAGCCCGGCTGAGAGCCCTACTTCGAGTAGAGCTCCACGATGAGCTGTTCCTGCACCGGCACGTCGATCTGACCTCGAGCGGGCATGTCGAGCACGCTGATGCGCAGGCGCGAGGTGTCCGTGGAGACCCACGCGGGAATCTGGCGACCGCCGATCAGCTCGAGCGCTCCCAGGATGGGGACGATGTTGTGGGCGCGCTCGCGGACGGTGACCACGTCACCGACGCGGACCCGATACGACGGGATGTTCACCGTCCGGCCGTTCACCTGGAAATGGCGGTGGCGGACAAGCTGGCGTGCCTCGTCCCGTGACCGGGCCAGCCCACCCCGGTAGACGACGTTGTCGAGGCGCAGCTCCAGCAGGCGCAAGAGGTTCTCACCTGTCAGACCCTGCTGCCGGGAGGCCTCGACGTAGTAGCTGCGGAACTGCCGCTCCAACACGCCGTAGATGCGGCGCGCCTTCTGCTTCTCGCGCAGCTGCAAGAGGTACTCGCTCTCGCGGATGCGCCCGCGGCCGTGCTCGCCCGGTGGGTACGGGCGCTTCTCGATCGCGCACTTCGGGCCTTCGCAGCGCGTGCCCTTGAGATACAGCTTCTGCCGCTCGCGGCGGCAGAGCTTGCAGTCGGGTCCGGTGTAGCGAGCCATGCAGTCTTCCTCGTCTTGTTCTCGTCGGCGTCAGCCGCGGCGGCGCTTGCGCGGGCGGCAGCCGTTGTGCGGGATGGGGGTGATGTCCTTGATCCCGGCGACCTCGATGCCCGCGGCGGCCAGCGAGCGGATCGCGGTCTCGCGGCCTGATCCCGGACCCTTCACGTACACGTCGACCTTGCGGACCCCGTACTCCTGGGCCGTCCTGGCGACCTGCTCGGCGGCGATCTGCGCTGCGAAGGGCGTGGACTTGCGACTCCCCTTGTAACCGGCGTTGCCCGCCGAAGCCCAGGCGAGCACGTCGCCCTGCTGGTCGGTGATCGTGATGAGCGTGTTGTTGAAGGAGCTCTTGATGTGGGCTTGGCCATGGGAGACCTGGCGCCGTTCCTTCTTCCGTCCTCGGCGTTGCGCTTTCGGACCTGACTGGCGACGTTGCTGTGGCATCTGTCCCGCCCTACTTCGTGAGCTTCTTCTTGAGACCGCCGACCGTGCGCTTTGGTCCCTTGCGGGTGCGCGCGTTCGTGTGGGTCCGCTGACCACGGACGGGCAGTCCCCTGCGGTGTCGGATCCCCTGGTAGCTGCCGATCTCGACCTTGCGCTTGATGTCCTGGGAGATCTCCCGGCGCAGGTCACCCTCGACCTGGAAGCTGCCGTCGATGAACTCGCGCAGCCGTCGCACCTGGTCGTCCTCGAGGTCACGGACACGCGTCGAGGGCGAGACGCCGGTGGCGATCAGCGCCTGGCGTGCGCGCGTGCGGCCGACGCCGAAGATGTAGGTGAGGCCGATCTCGACCCGCTTCTCGCGGGGGAGGTCGACGCCTGCGATTCGTGCCATGTGGTGCTCCTGATGGAAGAGAAAGAGGGTGGCCGTCCGGTTCAGCCTTGCCGCTGCTTGTGTCGGGGATTGCTGCAAATGACCATGACGCGACCGTGCCGGCGGATGATCCGGCACTTCTCGCAGATCTTCTTGACGGAAGGTTGGACCTTCACGGGCGCGCTCCGGAGGTTGCGGTCAGAACTGATGAGCTACGGAATGACTAGCCATGCGCACGAAAAAGGTACGGCGCGTCGAGGCCGAACGAACAGTCTAGCAGCGTGCACACTCTGGCGTCAACGAGCATCAACCTGCCTGCACCTCGGGCTCCAGACCCGGGACGCGCTGCGGCTCGCGCAAGGGCCATGCCGGCTCGTCGCTGCGCGCGGTGAGCACCCACGGGCCGTCCTCGGTGATCGCCACCGTGTGCTCCCAGTGCGCCGAGAGCGCACCGTCAGCGGTCACGACCGTCCAGTCGTCCTCGAGGACGCGGGTCTGCGCGGTGCCCAGGTTGAACATGGGCTCGACGGCGAGCACGAGTCCCATACGCAGGCGAGGGCCGCGGCCCGGGCGTCCGTAGTTGGGGACGTGCGGGTCCTCGTGCAGCGCCCGGCCGATCCCGTGGCCGACGTACTCCTTCACCACGCCGTAGCCGGCGGAGAGGGCGTGGGCCTCGACGCCCGCCGAGATGTCACCCATGCGGTTGCCCGCGCTCGCCTGGAGCAGGCCGGACCACAGACCGGAGCGCGTGCGTTGCACCAGATCGCGCACCTCGGGGGCGACGGCCTGCTCATCGCCGACGATCCAGGTGACCGCCGAGTCGCCGTGGTAGCCCTCCACGATGGCGCCCGCGTCGATCTTGATGAGATCACCTTCGCGGAGCACGACCCGAGGCGAGGGGATGCCGTGCACGATCTCGTCGTTCACCGACGTGCACAGCGTGGCCGGGAAGGTGCCGCGGTAGCCCTTGAACGACGAGAGCGCCCCCCGGGAGCGCAGCTCCCGCTCGCTGATCTCATCGAGCTCCCCAGTCGAGATGCCCGGCCGGACGGCCTCGCGCAGCACCTCGTGCAGGTCGGCGACGACCCGGCCCGCTCTGGCCATCACCTCGATCTCGGCCGGCGACTTACGCACGATCACGCCTGGCTCCCTTCACCTGTGCGCTCCCGCAAGGCGTCGAGCAGGCGCTCGCTGACCTCATCCACGGTGCCGGTGCCGTCGACGTCGACGAGCAGTCCGTGGTCGCGGTAGTACTCCTCGAGGGGCGCCGTCTTCTCGCGGTACTCCTCGAGCCGTTGCTCGACCACCTGGGCGTCGTCGTCGGTCCGACCCTCCTCACGCTGGCGGCCGGCCAAGCGCTCGAAGAGCTCGTCCTCGCCGACGACGAGGCGCACCACCGCGTCGAGCGGTCTGTCGTTGCGCTGCAGAAAGTCCTGCAGCGCCTCTGCCTGCGCCACGGTCCGCGGGAAGCCGTCGAGCAGGAAGCCCTGCTGGGCGTCGGGTTGAACCAGTCGGGCCTCCACCATCCTGATGACGACGTCGTCGGGCACGAGCTCACCGCGATCCATGTACTCCTGAGCTTCGAGACCGACCTCGGTCTCCCCCTCCACGTTGGCGCGGAAGATGTCACCCGTCGCGATGTGCACGACGCCGAAGGCTTCTTTGATCCGCGTCGCCTGCGTTCCCTTGCCCGCTCCCGGTGGGCCGAACAACACGAGTCGCACGTCGTCTCCTCTTCCCGCCGCGCACTGGACGCCCGGCTCTCGTCGTACCTGCGCGTCCTACCCCCGCAAGAAACCCTCATAGTGCCGCTGCAGCAACTGGCTCTCGATCTGCTTCATGGTCTCCAACCCCACGCCCACCACGATCAACAGCGTCGAGCCTGCGAAGGGGAACGGCACGCCCGCGATGGCGAGCGCGAGAAACGGCAGGACCGCCAGCGTGGCCAGATAGAGCGAGCCGGGCAGCGTGATCCGCGAGAGCACCTTGTCGAGGTACTCCGCCGTCGGACGCCCGGGACGAATGCCGGGGATGAACCCGCCGTACTTCTTCATGTTGTCGGCCACATCAATCGGGTTGAAGGTGATCGCCGTGTAGAAGTAGGCGAAGAAGACCGTCAGCAGGAAGTAGGTGAGAATGTAGGGCGCGTTCGCGGTCCCGGAGAAGTACTGGTTCACGAAGTTCTGGAACCACGGCGCCGTGACGATGCCGCCCAGCAGCTGCGGCAGGTACAAGAGCGACGAGGCGAAGATGATCGGGATCACGCCGGACTGGTTGACCTTGAGCGGGATGTAGGTCGACGTGCCGCCGTAGCTGCGCCGCCCGACCTGGCGCTTCGCGTACTGCACCGGGATCCGCCGCTGGCCCTGCTCCACGAAGACCACCGCGACGGTGAGCAGCAGCCCCAGCACCATGACGATCGCGAAGATGATGGCGCCGTTGTCGGCCGCCAGGATGCGACTGCCCTCACCGGGCAGCCCGGCGATGATCGCGGTGAAGATGATGAGCGACATGCCGTTGCCGATGCCGCGCTGGGTGATGAGCTCGCCCAGCCACATGATGAACGCGGTGCCCGCGGTCAGCGTGAGCACCATGAGCGCCTTCACCCACGCGGCGTCGTTGGGGATGAGCTCCACCCCGGCGGGCAGCTGGACCCCGCCGTAGAGCTGACCGGACTGAGCCAGCACGATGATGCCCGTCGACTGCAGCACGGCCAGCACGATCGTGAGGTAGCGCGTCCACTGGGTGATGCGCTTCGTGCCCGACTCGCCTTCCTTCTGCCACTCCTCCAGCTTGGGGATCACAACCGTGAGCAGCTGCATGATGATGCTGGCAGTGATGTAGGGCATGATGCCGAGCGCGAAGACAGCGAGCTGCGTGAGCGCCCCGCCGGAGAAGAAGTTCACGAGCTGCGCGGCGCTGTTGGTCTGACTCTGGTCGAGCAGTTGCTGGAGCGCGCCGAAGTCCACACCCGGGATGGGCACGACCGACCCCAGTCGGTAGACCGTCAGGATCCCGATGGTGAAGAGGATCTTCCCCCGCAGATCGGGGACCTTGAAGGCGTTGGCGAAGGCGCGCAGCATCGTCTCTGCTCCTCGTCTGCTAGGCGGAGGACTGCGTCCGCCGGGCGGAGGCGCGCCGGTCCAGTTCGGTCACCGAGCCGCCAGCGGATTCGATCTTCTCGCGCGCCGATGCCGAGAACGCATGCGCCGACGTTGCGAGCTTGATGGAGAGCTCACCCTGGCCCAGGATCTTCACGGGCGCCGAGCCCTTGCGGATGAGGCCGCGCTCGCGCAGCGTGGCGGGGCTGACCTCGTCGCCGTCGGAGAAGGCGCCGTCGAGCCGGCTGACGTTCACGGTCGCGAACTCGACGCGGTTGCGGGGCGTGAAGCCGCGCAGCTTCGGGAGCCGCTGCTGCAGCGGGAGCTGACCGCCTTCGAAGCCGGCCGGCACGGTGCCGCGCGCGCCGGTCCCCTTCGTGCCCCGACCGGCGGTCTTGCCCTTGCCGGCGGCCTCGCCCCGACCCTTGCGGGTCTTGCGGTGGCGGGCGCCCTCGGCGGGCTTCAGATGGTGGATCTTCATGCCTGCTCCTCGGATGCGGCGTCGACCGTGTCGTCGCCCTCTTCCTGCTGTTCGCTGCCGGCTGGGGCGGTCAGCTCGTCCTCGTCGGCGGCGGCTTGCCGGCGCTTCGGCTTGCTCACCGTATCGGTCGTGCGCAGCGTCGGCGGGTTCTCGACGAGATCGCCCAGCTGGTCGACGTCGCCCGGCTCGCTGAGCGCCTCCTCGGCGGCCTCGGCGAGCTCTTCCGCTTCGGTGTCGGAGACGGACGGTCCCGCGGGGGTGACGCCCGGACCCTTCGGCTCCTGTCCGGGCTCCAGGCCGACGAGCTCCTCCTCGCCGACATACCGTACGTCCACGAGGTGGGCGACCTTGGCCAGCATGCCGCGCAGGTTGTCGCGGTCCGCGTGCACGACCGTGTGGCGGATGCGCCGCAGACCCAGCGAGCGCAGCGTGCGCCGCTGGCGGTCGGTCGCGCCGATCGCGCTGCGGACCTGCGTGATCTCCAGACGGGTCGCCATCACGCCCCCGCCCGCATGTTCCGCAGCATCTTCTTCGGCAGCATCTCCTCCAGATCCAGGTCACGCAGCCGGGCGACGTCGAGCGGCTGGCGCAGCGACTTCAGCGCCGCGACCGTGGCGTGCACGACGTTGATCGGGTTGGAGGTGCCCAACGACTTGGCCAGCACGTCGCTGATCCCGGCGCACTCGAGCACCGCGCGGACCGGGCCACCGGCGATGACACCGGTACCGGGAGCCGCAGGCTTCAGCACCACCTTGCCGGCCCCATCTTGACCGAGCACCGGATGCACGATGGTCTTCTGGATCATGGGCACCTCGAAGAAGTTCTTCTTGCCCTCCTCGACGCCCTTCTGGATCGCGGCGGGGACCTCTTTGGCCTTGCCGTACCCGACCCCCACCGTGCCGTTGCCGTCGCCGACCACGACGAGCGCGGTGAACGAGAACCGGCGGCCGCCCTTCACCACCTTGGCGACGCGGTTGACCGCGACGACCTTCTCCTCGTACGGGCTGCGCTCCTCCTCGCGACCGCGGCCACGGCCGCGTCCGCCGCGAGGGTTACCTGGTCCTGCCATGACGTGCCTCTTCCTGTGTCAGCGATCCGGTCAACGTGCGGAATTCGTCCTCAGAACTGCAGACCACCCTCGCGGGCGCCCTCGGCGAGCGCAGCGACGCGTCCCTGATACCGAAAGCCTCCGCGGTCGAAGACCGCGCTGGAGAGACCCGCGGACTGGGCCCGCTCGGCGAGCGCCTTGCCCACCGCCCTGGCGGCGCCGATCTTCCCCTCGTCCTCGATCAGGAGGTCGTCCTCGAGGCTGGACGCGGAGACCAGCGTGTGACCCGCGCGGTCGTCGACCAGCTGTGCGTAGATCGCCGTGTTCGAGCGGTAGACGTTCAGCCGCGGTTGCTCGGCGGTGCCGTGCACCTTGCGCCGGACCCGCCGGTGACGGCGGACCCGGTCAAGACGCTTCTTGTCGGTCTTCATCTCGTTCTTCCTTCTGATTGAACGCTGGCGTCTGCCGGGCGCCAGCCGTCGCCATGCCCGTGCGGCCGCTCAGCCGGCAGCCTTCCCGGACTTGCGGCGGACCTGCTCACCCACGTAGCGGATGCCCTTGCCCTTGTACGGCTCGGGCTTGCGAACCGCGCGGATGTTCGCCGCGACCTGGCCGACGACCTGCTTGTCGATGCCGCGCACGGTGATGCGGGTGGGGGTCGGCACCTCGAACGTGACGCCTTCGGGGGCGTCCACCTCGACCGGGTGGCTGTAGCCGACCTGCAGCGTCAGGCCGTCGGAGCCCCGGGCCGCGGCACGGTAGCCCACCCCGACGATCTCCAGACCACGCTCGTAGCCTTGCGTGACCCCGGTGACCATGTTGGCGATCAGCGAGCGGTACAGCCCATGCAGCGAGCGGTGCTCGCGCTGATCGGTTCGGCGGGTGACACGCACCTCGTCAGCTTGCACGCTGACGTCGACATCGGGGTGCAGCTCCTGGGTGAGCGTGCCACTCGGGCCGCTCACCGTGACGTGACCGTCGGAGAGCGTGACGTCCACGCCGTCGGGGATCTGAACGGGTTCCTTGCCGATGCGACTCATGACAGCTCCTCCTACCAGACGTAGGCGAGGACTTCGCCACCGACGCCCTGCCGGCGCGCCTCGCGATCGGTCATGAGCCCCTGAGAGGTCGAGATCAGCGCGACCCCGAGCCCACCGAGGACGCGGGGGATGCCGTCGCGCTTGGCGTAGACGCGCAGCCCGGGCTTGGAGACCCGACGCAGACCGGCCATCGCCCGCTCGCGCTCGCGGGTGTACTTCAGCGCGATCTTGAGCGTGGCCTGCGGCTTGGTCTGCTCCACGGCGTAGTCGCGGATGTAGCCCTCCTGCTTGAGGATCGAGGCGATCGAGGTCTTCAGCTTGCTCGACGGCATTTCGAGCTGCTCGATGTAGGACACGTTGGCGTTGCGCAGACGCGTCAGCATGTCCGCGACGGGGTCGGTCATGGTCATCGGTGCATCATCTCCTCGGGGTTCCCGGCCGCCGGCCGGTGCTTCCCAGTGGTCGTGAAAGGCGCGCGATCGAGCTTCAGGACGACTCCGCGCTCACCACGACGCCTTGCGGATGCCAGGCATCTCGCCCGCGTGAGCCAGCTCACGGAAGCAGACGCGGCACAGCATGAACTTCTTGAAGACCGCCCGCGGGCGACCGCAGCGGCTACAGCGGGTGTAGGCCCGCACGGCGTACTTCGGCTTGCGGGCCGCCTTCGCGATCATCGACTTCTTGGCCATAACTCTATCCTGTGCTCGTCGCGGCGGCGCTGGGCGTCGTACCGATGAAGGGGAAGCCGTAGGCGATGAGCAGCGCCCGCCCGTGGTCGTCGTTCTCGGCTGTGGTCACGATCGTGATGTCCATGCCGCGGACACGGTCGATGGAGTCGTAGTCGATCTCGGGGAAGATGAGCTGCTCGCCGACCCCGAACGTGTAGTTGCCGCGACCGTCGAAGCTGTCGGGCGAGAGCCCCCGGAAGTCGCGGATGCGCGGTAGCGCGATCGCCAGCAGGCGGTCGAAGAAGTCCCACATGCGGTCGCCGCGCAGCGTCACCTTTGCGCCGATCATCATGCCTTCGCGCAGCTTGAAGCCGGCCACGGACTGGCGCGCGGCGTTCGGTCGCGGCTTCTGACCGGTGATCGTCGTCAGGTCGCGCAGCGCCGACTCCATCGCGCGGGCGTCGGTGACCGCGTCGCCGACCCCCATGTTCACCACGATCTTCTCCAGGCGCGGGACCTGCATGATGTTGGGCAGCCCGAGCTGGGACTGCAGCGCAGGGCGGACGTCGTCGTGGTAGCGCTGCTTCAGACGTGGGACGTACGTGGTCTCTGTGGTGGTCATCTCTAGAACTCCGCGTCGCACTTGCGACAGGCTCGTGTCTTCTCGCCGCCCACGACCTTGATGCCCACGCGCGTGGGCTCGCCGCAGTCCGGGCAGACCGGCATCACGTTGGAGAGGTGCAGGAACGCTTCCTCGTGGACGCGACCCCCCTCCTGCGCCCCGGTGCGCGTCATCTGCTGACGGCGGTGCTTCGTCACGACGTTGACACCCTCGACCATCACCCGATCGCCCCGGGGGTCGACGGTGAGCACCCGGCCCTCCCGGCCGCGGTCCTTGCCCGAGAGCACCTTCACGGTGTCGTCCTTGCGTACCCGTTGCATGGCTAGAGCACCTCCGGTGCCAGGGAGACGATGCGCATGAAGCGGCGCTCGCGCAGCTCGCGGCCCACCGGGCCGAAGATGCGCGTCCCGCGGGGGTTGCCCTGCTCGTTGATGAGCACGCACGCGTTGTCGTCGAAACGGATGTAGCTGCCGTCCTTGCGGCGCTTCTCCTTGCGGGTGCGGACGACGACGGCCTTGACCACGTCGCCGCGCCGGACACCGGCCGCGGGAATCGCGTTCTTCACGGTGCCGACGATGACGTCGCCCACCGAGGCGTACCGCCGACCCGAACCTCCGAGCACGCGGATGCACAGCACCTCGCGCGCGCCGGTGTTGTCGGCGACCCGCAATCTGGTCTCCTGCTGAATCATGTCGTCCTCTTCATCACTTCATACCGCGGCGGCAGCGGGCACGCGCTGTGCCGACCGCCCACAGGCCGCGTCTACTTGGCGCGCTCGATCACGTTGACCACACGCCACCGCTTGGTCTTCGACAGCGGCCGGGTCTCGGCGATGCGCACCCGGTCGCCCGCGTGCACGTCGTTCGTCTCGTCGTGGGCGTGCAGCTTCTCGGTCCGCGTGACGATCTTGCCGTACAGCGGATGGGTGGTGCGCCGTTCCACGAGCACAACGACGGTCTTGTCCATCCGGTCGCTCGTGACGACGCCTTGGCGGATCTTGCGTTCACCACGTGTGGAGGTGGGGCTCGGCATCGCGATCAACCTTCCGTGCTGGCATCGGCGAGCTCGCGCTCGCGTTGAATCGTGCGGACCCGGGCGATGGAGCGGCGCACCCGCTGCAGCTCTCGGGGATTGTCGAGCTGACCGGTCACGTTCTGGAAGCGCAGGCTGAACAGCTCCTGCTTCAGCTCTCCGTGTCGCTCGTCGAGCTCGGCGTCGTTCAGCTCGCGCAGCTCATCGGCCTTCATCGCCTACTCACCTTCCCGGGTCACGAAGCGGCACTTCACGGGCAGCTTGTGGGCGGCCAGGCGCATGGCCTCACGCGCCACGTCCTCGGGGACGCCGGCCAGCTCGAACATCACCCGGCCGGGCTTGATCACCGCGACCCATCCCTCGGGCGAGCCCTTCCCCGAGCCCATCCGCGTCTCGGCGGGCTTCTTCGTGTAGGCCTTGTGCGGGAAGATGTTGATCCAGACCTTGCCGCCACGGCGGATGTAGCGGGTCATGGCGATACGGGCCGATTCGATCTGCCGGTTGGTGATCCAACCGCTCGTCAGGGCCTGCAGCCCGAACTCGCCGAAGGCCACCTCGGAGCCGCCCTTGGCCAGACCGCGGTTGCGGCCACGGTGCTGCTTGCGGTATTTCACACGCTTGGGTGAAAGCATCACGTTCTCCTAGGCGCGCTCGTCGGTGCCCTCGGGGGGCGTGGCGTCTTCGGGGGCGGGGTCGGTGCCGACCGGCTCCGCCGGCTGCGGCGCCACGTCGGGCGCGAGATCGGTCGGGCGGTCCTGCGGCGCCGGTTGCTCAGGGGGCACGTTGCCGTAGCCCGCGGAGGCCGGTCCGGTGGGCTGCGCGTCGGGTGTCTCCCCGCCCGTCGCCGACGGCACGGCCTCGCGGACCCGCTCGTCGGCCTGGTCGCCCATCCCCGCCGTCGGTGTGCTGCGCTCGGTCACCTGACGTTGGCCGCGGCGGCGCTGTGGCTGCTGCTGCTGGCGCGCGCGCCGCTGCTCGCGCTCGGGCAGCACCTCACCGGTGTAGATCCAGACCTTCACGCCGATGCGCCCGTACGTGGTGCGCGCCTCGTCGAACCCGTAACTGCTGTCGGCGCGCAGCGTGTGCAGCGGCACCTGACCCTCGCGGTACCACTCGGTGCGGCTCATCTCCGAGCCTCCGAGCCGGCCCGAGCACTGCACGCGGACACCCTTGGCCCCGGCCT
>JBBSMR010000049.1:0-24086 GCA_038233095.1 Euzebyales bacterium | reverse complement strand
GTCTCGGGCAGGTTCTCGCAGTTCGTGCCCTCTCGCTCGAAGAGGTAAGGCACCGCGTCCAGGCGCAGTCCGTCGAAGCCGAGGTCGAGCCAGAACCGGAGGATGTCGAACATCGCCTCCTGAACCTCGGGGTTGTCGAAGTTGAGGTCCGGCTGGTGGCTGAAGAAGCGGTGCCAGTAGTACGCCTGCGCCTCGTGGTCCCAGGTCCAGTTCGACTGCTCGGTGTCGACGAAGATGATGCGGGCGTCGGCGTAGCGCTGGTCCGTCTCGCTCCAGACGTACCAGTCACGCTTTGCGGAGCCCTGCTTGCGTGACTCCTGAAACCAGGGATGCTGGTCGCTGGTGTGGTTCATGACCATGTCCGCGATGACGCGCATCCCCCTGGCGTGCGCCGCGTCGAGCATGTCGGCGACGTCCTGCACGGTGCCGTACTCGGGCAGGACCGTCATGAAATCGGAGATGTCGTAGCCGCCGTCACGCAGCGGCGAGTCGTAGAAGGGCAGCAACCAGATGCAGTCGACCCCGAGCCACTGCACGTAGTCGAGCTTCTCGATCAGCCCGCGGATGTCGCCGGTGCCGTCGTTGTTCGCGTCGAAGAAGCCGCGGATGACGACCTCGTAGAAGATCGCGGTCTTGTACCAGGGAGCATCGTGGGTCTGCGCACTCAAGGGGCGGCCTTCAGGTTCGGAGCGGTCGGTGGAGTCGTCTACAGCGCGCGCAGCGCGAAGACGTGCGCGGGCTCGACGTGGGGGTCCAGGACGATGAAGTTGCCGGGTCCGTGCCAGATGTAGGTCGCGTCGGTCAGCAGGTCGCGGGCCTCGTACGGCCCCGCGTGCTCCAGACCAAGCTGCCACAGGTCCAGCCACGTGTGGCCCGATTGGCTCTGACGGGGATCGAGGTTCACGATCACCAGCAGCGGTTGGCTGCGACCGGCCGCCACCTTCGAGAAGCACAACATCTGGTCGTTATCGATGTGATGGAACCAGACGTTGCGCAGCTGCCGCGCGGCGGGCTGCTCCTGGCGGATCGCGTTCACCCTGGTGATATAGGGCGCGAGGGAGTCGTCGCGGTCCCAGTTCCGCGGCCGGTAGCGGTATTTCTCGCTCTCGTGGTACTCCTCGCTGCCCGGCTCCAGCGGGATGTTCTCGTACAGCTCGTAGCCGGAGTAGATGCCGTAGGAGGGCGAGAGGAAGGCCGCCAGCACCAGACGCGACTTGAACGCCGGCCGGCCGCCGTGCTGCAGATACTCCGTCAGGATGTCGGGGGTGTTGGGCCAGAAGTTCGGCCGGTAGTAGTCGGCCATCGGCTCGGTGACCAGCTCGACGGTGTAGTCGATGAGCTCGGACTTCGTGTTGCGCCACGCGAAGTAGGTGTAGCTCTGCGAGAAGCCGATCTTGGCGAGCGTCTGCATCATCTTCGGGCGCGTGAACGCCTCGGCCAGGAAGAGCACGTCGGGGTGGTCGGTGTGGAGCGCGTCGATGACCCACTCCCAGAACGGCAGCGCCTTCGTGTGTGGGTTGTCGACCCGAAAGATCTTCACGCCATGGTCGATCCAGTAGTCGAGCACACTCTTCAGCTCGGCGCGCAGACCTTCGATGTCGACCGTGTCGAAGTCGATGGGGTAGATGTCCTGGTACTTCTTCGGCGGGTTCTCCGCGTACTGGATCGAGCCGTCGGAGCGGTGCTTGAACCACTCGGGATGCTCGCGGACCCAAGGGTGATCGGGAGAGCACTGGATGGCGTAGTCCAACGCGATCTCGAGGCCGTGGCGTTCGGCCTCGGCGACGAACTCGTCGAAGTCGTCGATCGTGCCGAGGTCGGGGTGGACGCTCTTGTGCCCTCCCTCCTCACTGCCGATCGCCCACGGCACGCCAGGGTCGTCCGGTCCCGGATCCAGGTCGTGGGGGCCGCCGACGCCCTTGCGGTTGGCCCTGCCGATGGGGTGGATGGGCGGGAGGTACACCACGTCGAAGCCCATCTCGGCGATCTGCGGCAACCGCTTGGCGGCCTCGGCGAAGGTGCCGCTGGTGCTCTCCGTTGCCCCTTCCGAACGGGGAAACATCTCATACCAGGCCGAGAAGAGCGCACGCTCGCGGTCGACCCAGAGCGGCAGATCGGCGATGGTGGAGGCGTCGCGTCGCTCGGGGTGGCGCTCGAGCAGGCTGGCGAGGTCCTCATCCGCGGCCGCGGCGACCTTCTCGCCCAGCTCCCCGTCGCCACGCAGGACCTCCAGCGTCTCGTCGATGACGGTTTGGGCAGCCTTCGGCAGCTTCTCGCGGCGGCGCTCGAGCAGCACGGCACCGTCCTCGATCTCCACGGCGAGGTCGGTCTGGCCCGCCCGATGCTTCTTGACCAGCCCGTCGAGCCAGGTCGCGTAGGCATCGGTCCAGGCGATGACGCCGTATCGCCACGGCCCCATGGCGTCCACCTCGAAGGAGCCGGTCCAGCGGTCGTTGACGTCCAGCCGCAGGCGCTCCTCGCGCCAGCGGGTGTCATCGGGCCCGCGGTAGCGTACCGCGGCCGCCAACAGATCGTGGCCCTCCCGGAAGATGTCCGCGGCCACGTCGATCGTGGCGCCGACAACCGCCTTGGTGGGGTAGCGGCCGCAATCGACCGACGGGGTGACGTGCTGGATCTGGACGCGTGACTTCACTGCTGACCACTCCGAGAAGGCTCGACAAGAGACGAGGGCGGCTATATTCCCGACCCCGTCGCAGGCTACCTGAAGAACGGGACGAAAACCGCAGCCTGCCCTCGGCCACTTCGGCCATGCCGTGGACCCCCCGCAGGCCCTGCCGACGCCTGCATCGAGGTGTGGACGGCCAGTCCGAGGGTGAGGCGCTACGGTCATGGCGATGAAGAGGGATCCGGCGTCTCCACGCGGCGCGGCGCGGCCCTACCGTCGTGGTACGACGGACGCGTTGCCGCTCGTGCTCGGCTACCTGCCGTTCGCGCTCGTGCTGGGCGCCACCATCGCGCGCTCCGAGGTGCCCAACCTGGTCGGTTGGCTCTCTTCGCCGTTGCTCTTCGCCGGCGCGTCCCAGCTCGCGGCCATCGATCTGCTGGACGCGGGCGCGTCCGTGCTCGTCATCCTCGCCACCGTGTGGGTCATCAACCTGCGTCACGTCATGTACAGCGGGGCGCTCGCGCCGCGCTTCCTCAACAGCTCGCGTCGCTGGCAGTGGCTGGCGCCATACTTTCTGGCCGACCCTGTCTACACGCTCTCGGCCGTGCGTTTCGACGACTATCCGCGACCGGCCGACCAGCGGCGTTACTACCTCGGGCTGGGTCTGACGCTGTGGACCGCCTGGAACCTCATGACCGGCGCCGGGCTGCTCGTCGGCACGGTGCTGCCGCCGAGCTGGCCGCTCGAGCTGGCGGTGCCGTTCACGTTCCTCGCGCTGCTCGTGCCGACCGTGACGGATCGTCCCACGCTGCTCGCCGCCGCCGTCGGCGGCGTCGTCGCGGTGGCCGCTCACGCCGCCCCGTTCCACCTCGGCCTGCTGATCGGCGCGGCGGCCGGGATCGGCGCGGGGCTGCTCTCCGAGGTCGGTCTCGCGCGCGCCAGTGGGAGCCCGCGATGGTGACGCGCACGCTCGTGGTGCTGATTATCGCGGGGATCGGGACCTACCTGCTGCGGGCGTCGCTCATCGTCGCCTTCGGCCGGGCCAGCGTGCCGGCCGGCGTCGAGCGCGTCAGCCGCTTCGTCGCGCCGGCGGTGCTCGCCGCGATCATCGCTCCGGCGCTGGCCGCGCCGGAGGGGCGGATCGACCTGTTCGACCTGAGGCTCGTCGCCGCCGTGCCCGCGACGCTGGTGGCGGTGCGCACCGGCAGCCTGGCCGTCACGCTGGCGGCCGGGCTCGGCAGCTACCTGCTGTTGGATCTGCTCATCTGACGAGCGGACGGGTGGATGCGCCTGATGAGCGGCAAAGGCCGGCTGTGCGGCCGTCGGAGAGGGTGGATGCCGCCAATGAGCGGCAAACGCCCTTTCACTCCGACGTCATCCGGTGGCTTGGCCGGCGAGATGGCGGAGCGCCGACAGGCCCGTGAGCGGAGCGAACGCGCGCGCGGTGTCGTCCAGCTCCGACGCCTCGTCCTCGGAGAGCTCCAGGTCCGCGGCCTCGGCGTTGCTCTCGAGCTGCTCGACGCGGGAGGCGCCCGGGATGGCCACCACGTTGGGTTGGCGCACGGTCCACGCCAGCGCGACCTGCGCGGGGCGAGCGTCGTGTGCGCCCGCGATCGTGCGGAGTGTCTCCAGGAGGGGTCGTGCGCGCTCCAGGTTCTCGGGCAGAAAGAGCGGGTTGAAGCGGCGCACGCGGTCGCGGGGCCGGTGGTCGGCGTCGTACTTCGCGGCCAGCAGGCCCTGGGCCAGCGGGCTGTAGGCGATGATCACTCGGCCGTATCGCTGCGCGTACGGCAACAACTCCTGCTCGGGGCCGCGCTGGACGAGGTTGTAGCGGACCTGGTTGGAGAGCACCCGCCGGCCGAGGGCGACCTCGGCCCGCTGCCAGCGCTCCAGGCCGTAGTTGCTCACACCGACCTCGCCGAGCAGCCCGTCGTCCTGCAACCGGCGCAACGGCGGCATGGTCACCCGGTCACGGATCAGAGGGTTGGACTGATGCACCTGATAGAGGTCCAGATGCCGCACACCCAGCCGCCGAGCGCTGGCTCGCGCTCGCTGTTGCACCACCGGAGCGACTGGCAGGAGCGGGAAGAGCTTCGTCGCGATGAACGCCTCGTCACGGCGACCCGCGAGCGCTCGCCCGACGATGCGCTCGCTGCGCCCGAACCCGTAGAGCTCGGCGGTGTCGATGAGGTTGATCCCGAGCTCCAGTGCCCGCCGTACGAGCTCGCCGGCCTCCCGCTCGGCGTACTGCTGGCCGTAGCCCCACTCGGCGCTGCCGAACTGCCAGGTCCCCAACCCGATCTTGGAGAGCCGGGGCAGGCCGTCGAGTTCGAGGTAGCGCATGCAACTGTCCTTGCGTCGGTCGTACCGAGTCGGTCAGTGGAGCTGCCCCTCCCCACTCAGACGGACTGCCAACCGGCTGACGACACACGGCTTTTCCGACTGACCGGGTGCACGCCAGAGCTGGGCAGTACGACGCGGGTATGATCCGTGGATGACCACGTGTCGTCGCCGTTGCCGCTGAGGCGGGGGGCGGCCTCGTGCTCACGGAGATCCAGCCGATCTCGAGCGCTTAGACCTCGCGCCAATAGGCGGGTCAGGGCGCTGGCTGGTCGTCGGTCTGGAGCTGTTCGAGGGCGAGCTGTTTGAGCTCGTCGACGAGTTCGCGTAGGCGGCGGGCGTTGTCGAACCACGGCTGGTAGCGCTCGGCCTGTTCGGCGGTCAGCGACCGGGTGGCGGTCTTGCCGTCGATGGTTCGTGTCCATGCCCAGTACGGGCCGTGGAGCATAGGTGGTTCGGCTCGGCAGCGACAGCCGGGGTTGGCGCACCGGCTGGTGCGCGTCACGAGGCTGCCGGGCAGCGTCGGGCCTAGTGCTGCGATCTGGTCGGTGATCTGGCGGCGCCGCGCCGCGACGTCAGCGGCTGTCGCCGGTGTCGTCGTTGGGGGTGACATCCCACACCTCCGGTCGGTCACCGAGGATACTCCGGTTTCTTGAAGTGGGCCGCTTCAAGCGACCGGTGACGACCCGACGAACGGGGGTAGGGGTGAGAGCGCTGCACCCCTCGTGTCGTGGCTGCGGTGTGGGCCGCAGTGGCCGACCTGCTGCCGCCACGCCCTGCCGACGATCACCCGCTGGGCTGCCACCGGCCCCGCGTCCCCGAACGGGACTGCTTCACCGCGCTGCTGATGCGCCTGGTCACCGGCTGCTCGTGGGACGTCGCCGCACGGTTCTCCACCGCCAGCGAGACGACGCTGCGCCGCCGCCGCGACGAATGGGTCACTGCCGGAGTCTTTGACCGCCTCGTCGACCAGGCCCTGGCCGGCTACGACCGCATCGTCGGACTCGACCTGACCCGAGGTCAGCATCGACGGCAGCATCCACAAGGCCCCCTGCGGAGGCGAAGGCACCGGACCCAACCCCACCGACCGTGCCAAACTCGGCTGGAAGTGGTCGATCGCAGCCGACCGCGACGGCATCCCCATCGGCTGGGCCACCGACGGAGCGAACCGTCACGACATCCCACTGCTCGCACCCACCCTCGACGCCGTCGCCGCACGCGGCCTCCCACGCGACATCGACACGATCCACCTCGACCGCGGCTACGACGCCGCCACCGTGCGCGCCGAACTCGACACACGAGAAATCGACGACGCCGTCATCGCCCGCAGACGCCGACGCGGTGACACCACCAGCAGCCGGCCACCCCTCAAGCTCGGACTGCGTTGGGCCGTCGAGCGGACCAACTCATGGCTGTCCGACTACGGACAGCTGCGCCGCAACACCGACCGGTTCGTCGCTCACCGCCTCGCCCAACTCGCCCTGGCCATCACCTTGATCATCACCGTCAAGCTGATCGACTGGGCCGACCGGTGGAGCCCCTCACTCTTGTCGCGTCGCCTGAGATGAGCACCGCGCAGCCGTAGGGCCTCATCGACGGCAAGGACGCCGCGAGCGGGCACACACAAGGTCGCCCGATGCGGCGCGACCGCCACCCACCCGTCCCGGGCCATGGCCGAGGACACCGATAAGCAGCCGTCGGCCGCAGGCCGACAACCACGACCCATTAACAGGCTTCAACACCCCGCCTATTGGCGCGAGGTCTTAGCCGCGCCCTTTCGCACCACCGTCATCGAACCGCTCGGTTGAGCAACGCCGCCCCGACCAGGTGCGTCGGGATGTTGGAGTCGATCAGGATCATCGCGAGCTCACTGATCGGTGTACCCGCGCTCGATCTCTGCCACCATCTGGTCGATGTCACCGGTGGGGAAGCTGTGGCGCGCCGCCGTGCGCGCGGCCTCCAGCTTTGCGGTCCGGTCGCCCTCGGCATGTGCCCGGCGTTCTTTGCGCACGGCTTGCCGGACCCACTCTGAGACCGTCATCCCCTGCTGGACGGCCAGAGCTTTCACCTCGCGGAGCTCTGCTTCGTCAAAGACCACTTGGAGACGTGTACTCATCCCATGAGTATCGCGTACCTACGGTATGAGTCACTCTCTGTGGTCCAGCGACCAGACGTGCACGGCGGGGCCGTCGCCGGGGAGCGTGAGCGCGCCGTCGGCGGCGGTGAGGTCCGGACCGCCCAGCAGGTGCTCGCCGCGCGTCGCGCCGAGTGAGGCAGCCGCCAACGTGACGGACGGATGCCCGGCGCGGGCGACCGCCACGAGGAGCCGCTCGTCGCGGGTCTCGCGCAGGTAGACGAGGACGTCGGCGCCGACGTGCGCCCACCGCAGACCGCCGCGACGCAGCGCCGGGTGCTCGCAACGCAACCGAATGAGATCGCGGTAGGCCGCGAGCGTCGCGCTGTCCCACTTGGCCTCGTCCCACGGCATCGGCTTGCGCGCGTCCTCGTTGTCCCAGCCCGTAAGGCCGATCTCGTCGCCGGCGAAGACCACGGGAATCCCGGGCATGGTCATCTGCAGCCCGACGCCGGCGAGCTGGCGGTCGCGGCCGCCCGCGACGGTGCGGAACCGGGGCGTGTCGTGGGAGTCCAGCAGGTTGAAGCTTGCGAGCGTCGCCTGCCACGGCAGCGTCGCCCGAAAGGCGTCGAGCGATGCTGCGGTCTGGCGCCCCGTCGAGTTCGGGATGGGGTAGGGGCGGCCGAACAGGGGCAGTTCCTCGCCGGTCTTCGGATCGACGAGCGCCTCGGGGGAGCGCAGCCACGCCCACGCCTGCGCAGTGAAGCCCGCGTAGTTCATGACCACGTGCCAGCCGTCGCCGCCCAGCACGGGCGTCGGGTCGAAGAAGTGCTCGGCGACCAGATAGGCGTCGGGCTTGGCCTGCTGCAGCGTCCGGCGTATACCGCGGGCGACCTGGTGGTTCAGCTCCGTGGTGCCGTGCCGGCCTGTGGTGTGGGCGACGTCGATGCGCCACCCGTCCAGGCCGAACGCGAGCCAGCGGGCCACGACCGAGTCCGGGCCGTCCCACAGCCGCCGGCGCAGCTCGGGGTCGGCGTGGTTCAGCTCGGGCAGGGACTGCACGCCCAGCCACGCCCAGTACTCGTCGGGGTGGCGCGAGAAGAAGTAGAACCCGGCCTCGGCGCTGTCGGCGTCGGCCTGGGCCGTCAGGAACCAGTCGTGGTCGTCGCCGGTGTGGTTGGGCGTGAGGTCGCCGAAGATGCGCAGATCGCGACGGTGCGCCTCGTCCAGCAGCGCGCGCAGCGCCTGCTCGCCGCCGAGCACCGGGTCGATCCGATCGAAGCTGGCGGCGTTGTAGCGGTGGTTCGAGCTGGACTCGAAGATCGGGTTCAGCCAGATCATCGTGGCGCCCAGTTCGACGATGTGGTCCAGGCGCTCGCGCACGCCGTCCAGGTCGCCGCCGTACAGCTGATCCATGGCGGCCTGCCCGCCGCGGACGACCTCGTCGTCCCAGTCGGCGGGTTGCGCCCACGACGGCCAGTCCTTCTTGGCCTCCGAGCGGGCGAAACGGTCCGGAAAGACCCCGTAGCAGGTCGCGTCCAGCGCCCAGTCGGGCGCCGAGCCGTAGGCGTGCAGGCGGAAGTCGGCGACGTCGGGCGTGTCCTCGTCACACAGGCCCTCGCCGCGCAGCCAGGCCAGCCTGCCGTCGCCCGAGCCCAGCAGGAAGCGGTAACGGTTCTCGGGGTTGCGCAGGTGCAGGTCCGCGCGCCACCACGTCTCGTGGTCATCGGCGCGGTCGAGGACCGCCTCGGTGAACGTCTCCTCGCCGTCGGGGGCGCTGCGCAGCCAGACCCGCTCGACGCCCGTCGTCCGCGGGACCCGCACGAAGACCGCGACGTCTTCATCGAGTTCGGGCTGCGGGTCGCTGACGTAGAGCGACGAGCCGTCGTGGTGGGGCCAGTCGAGCGGGCCGCTCAACCCTTGACCGCGCCTTGCGTGAGGTTGGAGACGAGGTACTTCTGAAGCCACATCGGCGATGACCGGCAGGCTGCCGACGATCGCGCCGGCGGCGAACGGCCCCCAGCGCGCGCCGTACTGATTGGAGATGTACTGGGTCAGCCCGACCGCCAGGGTGTAGTTCTGCTCGTCGCGCAGGATGATGCTCGACAGGATGAAGTCGGTGTTCGTCGTGATCAGCGTGAGCAGGAAGATGACCGCCAGAATTGGGGTGGTCAACGGCAGGATGATGCGGAAGAAGATCTGCACGTGGCTCGCCCCGTCGATCTCGGCGGACTCGTCCATATCCCTCGGCAGCGTGTCGAAGAAGCCCTTCATGAGCCACGTGTTCACGCTGAGGGCCGTGCCCAGGTAGACGAAAAAGAGCAGAAGACGGGTGTCCAACCCGACCGCTGGGAAGACGTTGCCGATCTCCACCGCGAGCAGGAAGAGCGCCACGAACGCCAGCAGGGGCGGGAACATCTGCGCCAACAGGATGAACAGCAGGCCGCCGCGTCGCCCCTTGAACCGCTGCCTGGAGAACGCATACGCCCCGAGTGCGCACAGGAAGACCGTCGTCACCGACGCCCCACCGGCGATCAGGATCGTGTTCCACAGCCAACGGAAGAAGAGCGTGTCGTTGAACAGGGTGCGGAAGTTGACCAGCGAGGGGTTCGCGGGGATGAGGCGCTGCGCGGAGATGGAGCCGGTCGGCTTGATCGCCGCGGAGACGATGTAAATCACGGGGAAGAACGCGAAGAGGAGGGCCGCGACGGCGACGAGATGGCGCCAGCCGAAGTCGCGGAACCAGCGGGCGAACGTCCCCGCGCCGCCCGTCTCGGGTTGGTCGCGGTCCGCGTCGGACGAGAGCCGCTCGTCCGCTTCCTCGTCAATGCCGCTGGCTGCGGTGCCGGGGCCTTGGCTCGACATGGCGCTGCTCCTCCCGACCGTCTAGTTGATTTCCTCGAGCGCTTTCGTGTACCGGAAGCTGTAGGCCGAGATCGACGCCACGATGAGGAAGATCACGACGGCGACGGCGGCGGCGAAGGCGTACTCGGGTCCGCGTCCGCCTTCGAAGGAGAGCCGGTAGGTGTAGCTGATGAGAATGTCGGTGTGACCCGCCGGGGTCTGCGCTCCGGCGATCGGCGGACCGCCGCCGGTGAGCAGGAAGACGATGTTGAAGTTGTTGAAGTTGAACGCGAAGGACGCGATGAGCAGCGGGGCGACCGCGACGAAGAGCAGCGGGAACGTCACGCGGCGGAACGCCTGCAAGCCGGTCGCGCCGTCGGTCCTGGCGGCCTCCAGCAGGTCGGAGGGGATCGACTGCAACGCCCCGAGCGAGATGATGAACATGTAGGGGAAGCCCAGCCACAGGTTGACCAGCAGGATGGAGACCTTCGCCATCCAGGGGTCGTTCAGCCAGGGGACCGCGACCCTCAGCAGGTTGTTCACGGCTCCGAAGCTCTCGTTCAGCAGGCCCGCCCAGATGAGCGCGGTGAGGAAGCTCGGCAGGGCGTAAGGCAAGATGAGCAGGGTGCGATACGTCTTGAGGCCCTTCAGTCCCGGCTTGTTCAACGCCATGGCCAGCAGCAGCCCGACGGCGAAGGTCGTCACGACGGAGAGCACGGCGAACGAGATCGTCCACAGCAGCACGCGCAGGAACGGCGCGCGGATCTGCGGTGAGGTGAGCAGCTGGGTGTAGTTGTCGAAGCCGATCGGGACGCGCCAGCCCGGGTTCACGCTCTGGCCCTCCGCGTTGGTGAATGTGCCCTCGACCGGCGTGTACTCGACGCCGTCCTGGGTGTCGACGAGGACGCCATCGTCGGGCCGGTAGTCATAGCGGGGCACGCGAAAGCCGGCGCTGTTGAAGGTGATGAGCTGGATCGCTCCCCCCTCCACGGTGTCGCCCTCCACGGGGATCCGCAACTGCTGCAACGCCCCCTGGCGGTCCTGCGCCTCGGCCAGCGTCAGCCGCCCGGAGGGACCGATTGCTCGATCTGCTCGCCTTCGCGGACGACGTCGCCGGCCTCCTCCAACAGCGTCAAGCCTTCCTCGGTGCCGAGGAACTGGTTGCCGTCCGGTCCGGTGAGCAGCAGAGCAACGGCGCCGTCACCCTCCTCGGCGAGCGGCACGACCTCGTAACGGACCGCGTCCTCGGGGGTGATGAGATTGCCCTCGAGAATCTCCTCGATCGCCTGCTGCTTCGTGAGGATGTGACCCGCACCGTAGTTCGTGAACGACAGGTAGAAGGTGTAGGCGACCGGATAGACCTGGAAGAGCAGCAGGAAGACCGTGCCGGGGATGAGGTACTTGAGCGGCAGCAGATCTCGCCGCAGGTAGACGACGTCCATGACCACCATGGCCACCAGCGCCGCGCCGAGCATGCTCCACGCCCGCTGCTCGGTCATGCGAGGGACGCCGAAGAGCACGAAGCCGTTGACTAGCGCGAGCAGGAGAAGCTTGACCGCGATCACCCAAGGGGTGCCGCCGAGATGCTCCCGCAGTCGTTCGCCGGTGGAAGGTTGCTCGGCTTCGGAGCGCTCGGTCCGCTCCGGAGCCTGCTCGTGGACCTTCGCCATGTCGCTCCCCCGGGGGCGTTCGCCCTACTGGACCGCGTCCCGGACCGACGGGGCCACGTTGGTGAACGCCTGCTTGGCTGGCGCGTCGCCGCTGAAGATCAGCGTCCACGCATCGCCCAGCGACGTGAAGACCGTCGACATGGCGGGCACCGCGGGCAGCGGGACGCCGTCCGCTGCGGCGTCACCGAACGCGGCGATGCCGGGATTGTCCTGCCGCACCTGCTCCAGCGCGCTCTTCAGAGCGGGCGGGCGGGTGTTCGCCTCGAAGAGGGCGAGCTGTGCCTCCTCGGTGGCCATGTTCTGGGTGATGAAGGTCTGGGCCAGCAGCGGGTTCTCGGCGAAGGCCGAGACCATGAAGCCCTGCACGCCCACGAAGGGCTGCATCGTGCCGCCTTCGATCGGCGGGAAGGCTTGGACCTCGAACGGCACGTCGGTCTCCTGGAAGCCGGCTCCGCCCTGCACGAGCGCCCACGGGCCTGTCACGGCGAAGGCGGCTTCGCCGTTGCCGAAGCGCTCCTGCATGATCTGGCCGGTCACGTCGGGGTTGATGAAGCCGTTCTGCACCCACTGGCGGACGGCCTGGCCGGCCTTGATCGCGCCCTGGTTGTCCAAGCCGACGTCGGACGTGTCGTAGCCCGAGTCGGTGAGCTCGAAGATGTAGCCGCCGAATCCGGTGAAGATCGGCTGGAAGTGATAGGGCGCCTCCTCCGGAGCGGCGGGGATGAGGAAGGCCTGCTCGACCTCTCCGTCCTCCTGGAGCTGGAGGGAGGTGTCCACGACGTCCTGCCACGTCTCCGGTGCCTGCGGAACGAGGTCGGTGTTGCGGAACAGCGCGAGGTTCTCCACCGCGTAGGGCAGGCCGTAGAGCTGGCCGTCCCAGGTGAACGCGTCGATGGAGACATCTTGGAAGTCGTCGGGATTCGGCAGATCGATCGGGGCGATCGCGCCGTTCGTGACGAGCTCGCCGATCCAGTCGTTCGCGCCGACGATCATGTCGGGCCCCTCTCCCGCGGGGCCCGCCTGCTGGAGCTGGCCGCGGATGTCCTCGAAAGCGACCTCCTGCACCGCGACCGTCACGCTTTGATCCTGGGCGAACTGCTCGCCGAGCTGCCGCATGGGATCGACGCAGACCTCGTCCGCCCAGATCACCAGGTCGGCATCCTCCGGAGCCTCGGGAGCCGCAGAGGAGGCCGCGTCCCTCTCGGCGACGTTAGCGTCGTCGGCCGGCGCAGAGCCGGTCGCGGCGGGCTCGGCGCCCGTCGCCGCGCCGCCGTCAGCGCCCGTCGCATCCGCGGATCCCGTATCGCCGCCGCCGCCGCAAGCCGCAGCGAGCAGCAGCAGGGAGAAGAAGAGAGCGGAGAGGCTGGTGCGAGCGCGCATGCGCGTTCGCTTGTCGCTGGGGGATCAGGCGGGGGGATCAGGCGAACCGCTGGGCGCTGACTTCTTGTGGCCAGAGAGTGAATGCACTCTATCACCGGCGTAGTAGCCCACACGAACGATCGTCGCGCGTCCCAGGCGCGCGGTTGCAGCACGCGGAGCACGCGACCTACGCTCGTCCGACGACACCGCCGCCGCACGCCGGTCGGCGAGACCCCCACGACTCTGAGGACTCCCATGGCGCCGCACGCCGAGACCGCTGCCCCGTCCGATGCCCAGAGCGAGCGCGTCGCGGCGCTGAAGGCGGCCTTCGAGGACCACCTGCGCTACACCCTCGGCCGCGACGAGGCGCGCGCCACCGAGCACGACCGGCTCTTCGCGCTGGCCATGACGGTGCGCGACCAGCTCATCGAGCGCTGGATCGCGACGACCCGCACCTATGAGGCCGCGGGGGCCAAGCGGGCCTACTACCTCTCCATGGAGTACCTCATGGGGCGAGCGCTGTCGAACAACGTCATCGCACTCGACCTCGAGCGCGATCTCGACGCCGCGTTGACCCAACTCGGCTTGGACCGGGAGGCGCTGGCCGATCTGGAGAGCGACGCGGGGCTCGGCAACGGCGGGCTCGGTCGGCTGGCGGCCTGCTTCCTCGACTCGCTCGCCACCCTGGAGCTGCCCGGCTACGGCTACGGCATCCGCTACGACTACGGCATCTTCCGCCAGCGCATCGTCGACGGCCACCAGGTCGAGGTGCCCGACAACTGGTTGCGCGACGGCCACCCGTGGGAGGTCGAGCGCCCCGACCGCCAGGTCACGGTCGGCTTCGGGGGACGGGTCGAGGACCAGCTCACCCCCGGCGGGCGCACCGTCGCCCGCTGGGTCGACTTCGACCGCGTCGTCGGCCTGCCCTACGACCTGCCCGTCGCCGGGTTCCGCAACAACACCTGCAACACCCTGCGTCTCTGGACGGCCAAGGCCATCGAGGGGTTCGACCTGGCCGTCTTCAACACCGGTCAGTACATGCAGGCCTACGAGCGGCGGCTCGCCAGCGAGAACATCTCCAAGGTGCTCTATCCGAACGACGAGATCGTCCAGGGCCGGGAGCTGCGCTTCCGCCAGCAGTACTTCTTCGTCGCGTGCTCGCTGCACGACATCCTGCGCCGCTTCAAGGAGAGCGGCGATGACCTGCGCGAGCTGCCGTCCAAGGTCGCGATCCAGCTCAACGACACCCACCCGGCGATCGCGATTCCCGAGCTCATGCGCCTCCTCGTGGATGTCGAAGGCAAGGAGTGGGACGCCGCCTGGGAGGTCGCGGTCCAGGTCTTCGGCTACACGAACCACACCCTCATGCCCGAGGCGCTGGAGACGTGGTCGGTGCCGCTTTTCGAGCGGCTGCTGCCGCGCCATCTGCAGATCGTCTACCGCATCAACCATCACTTCCTGCGGTTGGTCCGCACCCGCTGGCCCGACGACCTCGACCGCGTCCGGCGCATGTCGATCATCCAGGAGGGCGCCGAGAAGCGCGTGCGCATGGCCTACCTCTCGGTCGTCGGCAGCCACAAGACGAACGGCGTGGCTGCCCTGCACTCCGAGCTGCTGGCGCGTCACCTGCTGCGTGACTTCGCCGAGCTCTGGCCCGAGCGGTTCACGAACAAGACCAACGGCATCACCCAGCGCCGGTGGCTGCGTGCCTGCAATCCGGGGTTGTCGGACCTCATCTGCTCCTCGATCGGTCAGGGCTGGACCACCGACCTGAAGCAGCTGCGCGGGCTCGAACGACACCTCGACGACACCGGCTTCCTCGACGAGCTGCGCGCGGTGAAGCGCGGCAACAAGCAGGCGCTGGCTGCGCACATCCGCTCCACGCTCGGCGTCGAGGTCGATCCCGACTCGCTCTTCGACACCCAGATCAAGCGCCTGCACGAGTACAAGCGGCAGGTGCTGAACGTCATGCACGTGCTGCACCGCTACTTCGAGTTGAAGGAGAACCCACAGCGCGACTACGCGCCGCGCACCGTGATCTTCTCGGGCAAGGCCGCGCCCGGGTACGCGATTGCCAAGCTCGTCATCAAGCTCATCAACGACGTCGCGCATGTCGTGAACAGCGACCGTGACGTGAACGACAAGTTGCGGGTGATCTTCCTGCCCGACTACCGGGTCTCGCTGGCCGAGCGCATCATCCCGGCCACGGACCTCTCCGAGCAGATCTCCACCGCCGGGACCGAGGCCAGCGGTACCGGCAACATGAAGTTCGCGCTGAACGGCGCTGTCACGATCGGCACCCTCGACGGCGCCAACGTCGAGATCTGCGAGCAGGTGGGCGAGGAGAACTTCTTCCGGTTCGGCCTCACGGTCTCCGATGTCGAGGATCTGCGGGCCTCCGGCGAGTACGACCCGTGGGAGCGTTATCACGGCGACCCGCGCGTGAAGCGCATCCTCGACACCCTCGACAGCGACTTCCTCAACCTGGGCAACCCGACGCTGTATCGGCCGCTGTGGCGCAACCTGCTGCTGCACGGCGACCACTACCTGCACCTGGCCGACCTGGGGTCCTACCTGGCTGTGCAGGAGCAGGTCGACGAGGCCTACTCCGACGAGCGTCGGTGGGCCAGGATGTGCCTCGCGAACATCGCGCGGGTGGGCGTGTTCAGCGCCGACCGGTCGATCCAGGAGTACGCCGAGGAGATCTGGCAGATCAAGCCGCACCCGGTCACGTTGGACGGCGATACGCGAGCGCCGCGCGGCCGCCTCGCGCAAGGAGAGAGCTGATGGCTGCGACCGCGCGCGTCGAGCCCGTCCGGTGGTGGCACGACGGCGTCGGCTACGAGATCTACGTGCGCTCGTTCGCCGACGCCGACGGTGACGGCATCGGCGACCTCCCGGGGTTGACGGAGCGCCTGGAGCACCTCGCGTGGCTCGGCGTGAGCGCGATCTGGCTGACGCCCATCGGCCCCTCGCCGCTGTTCGACCACGGCTACGACGTCGCGGGCTACACCGAGGTCGCGCCCGAGTACGGCGACCTCGAGGACTTCGACGCCCTCGTGACGCGCGCCCACGAGCTCGACGTCAAGGTGCTCTGCGATCTCGTGCCGAACCACACGTCGGCGGAGCATCCGTGGTTCGTCTCGGCGCGCTCCTCGCGCGACGACGCCTTCCGCGAGTACTACGTCTGGCGCGATCCCGCGCCCGACGGCGGGCCGCCGAACAACTGGCCGAGCCACTTCGGCGGACCGGCGTGGAGCTTCGACGAGCACACCCAGCAGTACTGGCTGCATCAGTTCGCCTCGGAGCAGCCGGACCTGAACTGGCATCACCCCGCGGTGGTGGAGGAGTTCGACCGCATCCTGAAGTTCTGGTTCGAGCGCGGGATCGACGGCTTCCGCATCGACGTCGCGCACTCGCTGGTGACGCACGAGGACCTGCCCGATCTGCCGGAGGCTCCCAGCGAGGCGGAGATGGGTGTGCGCAGCCAGGAGTTCGAACGCTTCGAGCACATCTACGACCGCCACCAGCCTGAGGTGCTCGACGTCTACCGGCGCTGGCGCGCGATCGCGGAGCCCTACGACGCGGTGCTGCTCGGCGAGGTCTATGAGCTGGAGCCCGAGCTGATGGCGCCCTATCTCGACGCGCAGGACGGGCTGCACCTGGCCTTCTGGTTTCCCCCCACCCACGTCGAATGGGACGCCGATGAGCTCCGGGACGCGCTGATCTCCGGGATGGAGCTGCGGGCCGGAACCCTGGCGTGGGTGGCGTCGAGCCACGACCGCTCGCGGGCGGTCACGCGCTTCGGCGGCGGGGCCGAGGGACGGGCGCGGGCGCTCGCGCTCTCCACGCTGTTGTTCGGGCTGCCGGGCACGCCCTTCCTGTACATGGGCGAGGAGCTGGGACTGGAGGATGCGGTGATCCCCCGCGAGGAGGCGCAGGATCCCGTGGCCGTTCGCGGAGGCGAGTACGAACGCAACCGCGACGTCGTGCGCACTCCGATGCCGTGGTCGCCCGAGCCGGGTCTGGGCTTCACGAGCGCCGACCGCGCGTGGATCCGCTTCGGCGACCGCTCCGAAGAGGACACCGTTGCGGCGCAGCGCGACACGCCCGACTCCATTCTCCACCGCTATCGGCGGCTGGTGGATCTGCGCCGGTCGTTGCCTGACCTGCACGCCGCGCCGCTGGAGTGGCTCACGGCGTCCGGGCCGCTGATCGCCTACCGCCGCGGAGGCGTGATCGTCGCGGCGAACTGTGGTGACGAGCCCGACGCCCTCGACCTGCCGGACGGGGCGTGGGAGGCCACCTTCGTCAGCGCCGACGAAGACGCAAGTGGCCCGTTGGGGAAGCGTGTCCCGTTGATCCCTTCTCGCGCAGTGATCCTGACGCGCGCATAGCGGGCGTTCGTCCTGACGGAGGCCCGCCCGCGTGGGCCCACGTATACACCGAGCATGCGCCAGCGTGCTGGCACCTGGGGACGGTTCCTTGTGCCGGATTTACCGCCTATAGAGCGACTTCGGCGCGTGTCGTTTCTGGTGGTACCAGCAGAAGGTGCTCACTCCGGACGCTATCGCTGGTAGCAGCAGAACGTGTACGCGCCGACCTACGAACAAGAGTCATAAGCCGGACAAAAGGACGGTGGACCGTGGCCGTCAGGGCTGCAGGTAGCGCGTCAGCACGACAAAGGTCGTGGTTCGTACGGTCTCGCGCCAGCCGTTGATGTGATCGAGGATCGCGTCGAGTCGCGTTGCGCTCTCGGCGGCGAAGCCGAGCAACAGATCGAACTCGCCAGCGACGCTCTCGGCCGCCTCGAGCTCCGGGAAGGCCCGCGCCAGCCGACGGACGTAGGCGTTCGGGTCGATGTCGCGCAACACGACCGCCACGCGTGCGGCGTGCGTGGCGCTTGCGTCCGGGTGATGCACCTCTGCGTGGTAGCCACGGATGACTCCGTCGGCTTCAAGACGTTGGACCCTGGCCAGTGTCGCCGTGCGGGAGAGCCCCACGCGCCGGCCGAGCTCGGCCATCGACGTGCGACCGTCACGCTCTAGCAGATCCAGGATCGAGTCATCGATCGCGTCCATCTCGGCCAGTCCCCTCCCGGTGGCCTCCCGGTGGATCGCGGCTGACGATCCGTCGGCAGTCTCTCAGTTCACCGCGAGAGGGGCAACATCGGGGATGTTCGCTTCTAAAGGGGGGATCGTGATGAGACGACGACACGCCGGTGTCACGACCGCGTGGCTCAGCGCGGCACTGGCCATCTGCGTGCCGGCGCTGCTCGACCGCATGCGCCAGGAGTTCCACCGGACGGGCCGGCTCAGCGACCCGACGATCGAGCCGATGTGCGGCGCGCAACCCGCAGTACGGCGGCACGCTCGCGGCGCTGGCGGGCCTCGCGACGCTGCGCCGCTCTCTGGCGGTCGCGGGTCTGGCTGCGGGCTACGGCCTCATCACCCGTGCCTGGGTCCCCGTGGAGGAGGCGGCGCTTCTACGGCGCTTCGGCGACTCCTACCGGCGGTACTGCCGGCAGACGCCCCGCTGGCTCGGAACACCCTGCTGATGCACCGCATCTTTCCGACGGTTCGTCGGTGGCTTTGCACAGTACGTCGAAGAGCGAGCTCAGACTCGACGCTTCGTCCATGCATCCCGGCCGGGCGAGCGCGGACACTGTGAGCACGCGACTTGCGGACACTGTGAGCACGCGACTTCATGGAAGGGGGACGTGATGATCGATCCGGTTCAGGTGCACGACACGCTGAGGCGTCACCTGCTGGTAGACGGCTTCGCGTTCGTGCTCGACCTCGACGCCAGTCAGGGCGCGCGGTTGGTCGACGCGCGTGACGGGTCGACGTATCTGGACATGTTCACGTTCTTCGCCTCGTCCGCGCTGGGGATGAACCACCCGGAGCTCACCGACGACGCCTTCCGCGACCTGCTCGGGCGCGTGGCGGTGAACAAACCGTCCAACTCCGACGTCTACACCACCCACTTTGCCGAGTTCGTCGAGACGTTCGCCCGCGTTCTCGGGGACCCCGCGCTGCCGCATCTCTTCTTCGTCGAAGGCGGCGCGCTCGCGGTCGAGAATGCGCTGAAGACCGCCTTCGATTGGAAGTCGCGCCAGAACGAGCGCGCCGGTCGTGACCCCGCCCTCGGCGCGCGCGTGCTTCACCTGACCAGGGCGTTCCACGGCCGCTCCGGCTACACGCTCTCGCTGACGAACACCGAGCCGACGAAGGTGGCGCGCTTCCCGAAATTCGACTGGCCGCGCATCGACGTCCCTGTCGTGCGCTTCCCGGTGGAGCAGCGCCTGGCCGAGGTGGAGGCCGCCGAACGGCGAGCGCTGCAGCAGGCCGAAGCGGCGTTCGGAGCGCACCCGCACGACATCGCCTGCTTCGTCGCCGAGCCGATCCAGGCAGAGGGCGGCGACAACCATCTGCGCGCCGAGTTCCTGCAGGCGCTGCAACAGCTCTGCCGTGAGCGCGAGGCGCTCTTCGTGCTCGATGAGGTGCAGACCGGCTGCGGGCTGACCGGCAGCGCATGGGCCTATCAGCAGCTCGGTCTGGAGCCCGACGTCGTCGCGTTCGGCAAAAAGACGCAGGTGTGCGGCATCATGGCCGGCCGCCGCGTCGACGACGAGCCGGAGAACGTGTTCCGCGTCTCGAGCCGGATCAACTCGACGTGGGGCGGCAACCTCACCGACATGGTGAGAGCCCGGCGCATCCTCGAGATCATCGAGCGCGACGATCTCATCGCGCGTGCGGCGCGCATGGGCAAGCATCTGCTGGCCGAGCTGCACGAGCTGGCCGCGCGGCATGGTGATGTCGTCAGCAGCGTCCGTGGGCGTGGGCTGCTCTGCGCGATCGATCTGCCCTCGACCGCCGTGCGCGACGACGTCCTCGTGCGGCTGCGCGACGACGAGCGGGTGCTGCTGCTCGGATCCGGCACGCGCTCGTTGCGCTTCCGGCCCGCCCTGACGATCGCCGAGGAGGAGCTCTCCGCGGCCGTCGGGGCGCTCAACCGCGTCCTCATCCGGCGGTGACGGCCGACGTGTGGCTGGTTCGTAAGCTGTGCGAGACATCACTACAGGAGATCTGACATGACCCGCACCATCGCATCGCTCATCGACGGTCAGACACGGCAGGACGCCGGGGGCGGCGAGCTCACGCTCACCAACCCGGCGCGCACGGACGAGACCCTCACGCAGGTGCGCCTGGCCGATGCCGACACGTTCGTCGACGCCTGCAAGGCTGCCCGTGCGGCCCAGACGGCATGGGCGCGCACACCCGCCCCGACGCGCGGTCGGGTCATCCAGCAGGTCGGGCGGCTCGTCGAGGCGAACAAGGAGACGCTGGCCGGCATCGTCACCGATGAGATCGGCAAGCCGTACGCCGAGGCGCTCGGCGAGGTGCAGGAGATCATCGACACCTGCGACTTCTTCCTCGGCGAGGGACGGCGGCTGTACGGCCAGACTGTGCCGAGCGAGATGAATGACAAACAGCTCTTCACCTTCCGCAACCCGGTCGGCGTCGTGGCCGTCATCACGGCGGGCAACTTCCCCGTCGCCGTGCCCTCGTGGTACCTGGTGCCGGCGCTGCTCTGCGGCAACGCCGCGGTGTGGAAGCCCGCCGAGTACGCACCTGCGGCCGCGGAGGCGTTCACCCGCCTGTTCGTGCACGGCGGCGTGCCCGACGGCGTGCTCAACCTCGTGCTGGCCGACGGGCCGACCAGCTTCGAGGGGTTGGAGCGCGCCCTCGATGCCGGGGTCGTCGACAAGGTGGGGTTCACCGGCTCGTCGGAGGTCGGCGCCCGGATCGGCGAGCTCTGCGGCCGCCACCTGCAGAGCCCCTGCTTGGAGCTCGGCGGGAAGAATCCGATGGTGGTGATGGCCGACGCCGACCTCGACCTCGCCGTCGAGGGAGCGCTGTTCGGCGGGTTCGGCACGGCCGGTCAGCGCTGCACCTCGCTCGGGACGGTGATCGCCGACGGCACGATCCACGACGAGTTCCTGCGGCGCTTCGACGAGGCGACGCGGGCGGCCAGGATCGGCGACCCGCGCGAGGACGTGCTCTACGGGCCGATGATGAACGAGCGCTTCACCGAGCGCTTCGTCGGCTGGCTCGACCTGGTCGAGGGCCACCACAGCCTGCACGGCTCATCCGGGACCGGCCGGATCACGGCCGAGAACCCGCGGGAGGGCTTCGTCGGCGAGCCCGGCGCGGGCCTGTACTGCCACCCGACCATCGTCGCGGGGGTGACGGCCAAGGACGAGCTGTACCGCAACGAGACCTTCGGCCCGCTCGTCGGCGTCATGGCGTTCCAGGACTTCGACGAGGCGATGGAGCTCGCCAACGGCCACGGCTACGGGCTCTCCTCGGCGATCTACACGACCGACCCCAAGTCCGCGTTCCGCTTCCGCGAGCGTGTCTCGGCGGGGATGGTGAGCGTGAACAACTCCACCTCCGGGGCCGAGGCGCACCTGCCCTTCGGCGGCAACGGCAAGTCCGGCAACGGCTCGCGGCAGTCGGGCGTGTGGGTGCTCGACCAGTTCACCCGCTGGCAGTCGCTCAACTGGGACTACGCCGGCAAGCTGCAGAAGGCGCAGATGGACGTCACCGACGTCAGCGCCGACCTGGAGTTCCGCCTCGACCGGTGAGTCGTCGCGCCCAGCTCAGGAGTCGGCCCGCGCGCCTTGCTGGGGGCTGGGCTGAGAGGGCTGCGTCGGCACGACGCCGTTGCGGACCTGCTCGTTCTGCTCGGTCGCGTCGGGCGCCGTGACGTAGGCGTCGGGGCGCCCGTCGGGCTGCGTCGCCTTCTTCTTCGGGTAGGCGATGCGCGGGTGGTACACGCCGACGAGGCTCTCGACGAAGGAGTCGCGCACCTCCGCCAGTTCGCGGAACGTGAGACTGGACTCGTCAAGCTGGCCGTCGTCGACGCGGTCCTCGATGAGACGGTGCACGATCGTCTCGAGGTCGTGGCGGTTCAGGTTGCGGTCCTGCATCGCCGCGGCCCGGCTGGCGCCCTCGCAGGAGTCGGCCAGCATGAGGATCGCCATCTCTTTGGTGTGAGGTTTGCGGCCCTTGTACCGGAACCGAGCTTCGTCGACCTGTTGACCCTCCTCGGCGTCGTTCACCGCCTGGCGATAGAAGAAGCTGACGAGCGTGGTCCCGTGGTGGGTCGCGATGCCGTCGACGATCTCGGAGGGCAGGTGGAACGTGCGGGCCATCTCCAAGCCGTCGCTGACATGGTTCTGGATGATCTCAGCCGAGGTCTCCGGCGGCAGGTCGTCGTGGGGGTTGCGAATCGCGAACTGGTTCTCGACGAAGAAGTACGGGCGGCGGACCTTGCCGATGTCGTGGTAGAGCGCGACCGTGGAAGCCAAGAGACTGTCAGCGTCGATGTGACGGGCCGCCCGCTCACAAAGGGTGGAGACCATGATCGAGTGGTTGTAGCTGCCCAGCGCCTTCGCCTCCAGCTCGCGCAGCAGGGGATGGTTGCGATCGGCCAGGTCCTGCAGGCTGGTGGCGGTCAGAATGCCGAAGAACGACTCAAGGAAGGGCAGGCTGCCGTTGACGATGACGGCGGTCAACATGCCGTTCAACGCCCCCGCCAGCAGTGCTGTGGGGACGCGATCGACCGAGTCGAACACGCCGGTGAAGACGGTGGCCAGGAGCGCGTACCCGATGGTTGACTGGAAGGCGGCGCGCCGCAGATCGCCGCGGGATGAGAGGCGCGACACGAGCGGGATCGACGCCAGCGACGCGAGCGCCGCGAAGGCGGTGATGCCCGGCCGGCCGGGCACGGAGAAGGCGACGAGCGCGGTCACCGGGATGGTCACGAGCACGCCGACGGGCGGATCGAACAGGATGGTGGCGAGCATCGCGACCATGCCCGCGGGCACCAGGTACAGCCAGGCAGGCCCGAAGTCGGGTGCGAAGATGCTGACCGCGGCCAGCGCGGCGGCGAACAGCAGGAAGAGGCTGGAGAGCAGGAGCAGCTTCTTCGAGGAGTTGAACACCGTCGGACGGTAAGCCCTCAGATAGAGGACGACGGCGAGCGCCACCACCAGCACGAGCGCGAAGGCGCGGGCGACCGCCGGCCACGGCTCGCTGCCTTCCAGGTCGCGTGCGCTGAGCGCCTCCATCTGCACGCTGTTCGGCACCTCGCCCGCGCTCACGATGATCGACCCGGCCGTGTAGGTGCGCTCGATCTCGCCCACGCTGGAGGCGGCGGCCGACCGTGCTTGCTCGGTCGCCTCCTCGTCCTCGCGGACGGTGGGGCGCAAGACAGAGCGTAGCAGCGGCGTGACGACCTCTTCCTCCACGCCATCGGGGAAGCGTGCGAAGAGCAGCTCGTTGGGCAGCTCCTCCTCGGCCACCTGATCCACCTCGTCCTCGCGGATGTTGCGCCGCGCGAGCTGCTCTGCCGCCTGGCCGGCCTCGCTCGCGACCTCGGCCAGCTCGTCGTCGGAGAGCTGCACCAACAGACGCGCTCCACCCACACCGATGCCCGGGAGCTGCTCGACGAGCGCCTGCACCTGCTCCTGTGCGCTGGGCGCGTTCCCGCTGGGGCCCGGAGCGCGCACCGCCTGCGCCCTTGCGAAGGCGTCCTCGACCGCCTGCACGATCGCGACCTTGGCTTCGTTGTCCGGCACGATGACGTCTGAGACGGCCGCGGCGGCCTCACGGCGTTCACGGTCGGTCGCCGCGGGGTCGGTGACGCGGATGAGGTCGGGGGCGACCACGGTACGCGGCGACGGCTCATCCTCCCGGATGGGTGTCTCCTCGGTGAACGCAGAGAGGCTCAGGATCACCGGCACGACGACCAACGCGAGCACGGCCGCCACCGAGCGCATGACCCAGACGGGAGCGCTCAGCTTGATCATGATCGTCTCGCTCTGTCCACGGTTCCCCTCAGCGACTCACCCCCACGTGGGGTCTACCCATCCCACGACGGTACTCCGAAATCACAGCGCGTGTGACGCGCGAGGCGGATGAGTCAGCCGATACCGGCGCCGACCATCCAGGCGCGGACGGTAAGCGCGAAGATCACGAACGATGCGACGCCGAACGCCAAGTGTGGATCGTACCGACGTTCGCGAGCCCACTTGTGAGCGAAGAAGAGCACCAGCAGCGGAAAGACGAACCCGTACAGAGGATGAAAGAGCGTGACGAACCAG
>JBBSMR010000048.1:0-24726 GCA_038233095.1 Euzebyales bacterium | reverse complement strand
GCGTGGCGGGGATGTCGATGCAGACCTGGTCGACGAGGTGGATGTGGCCGCTGTTCCCGGCCGGCTGCGGAGCGGGGCGGACCTGCTCGCCGCGGTGTGGCACCGCACACCCGGGCATGCCCGTGAGGGAGCGCAGGACCACGAAAGTGGCGTGTCGCTCCATCTCGACCGCGCCGGCGGCGACTGCTCGCTCGGCGAGTTCGGCCACGTCCTCGACGTGAAGGTCGAGGTGGCAACCGCCACGCCCCTCCACGACGCGCTGCAGGCGCAGGTACGCGTCGCCGTCTGGCGGCCGTAGCGATGCGAACTTCCGCTGGCTGCCCCGCATGGCGGAGAGGTCCGACCCGGTTACCGCCGCCCAGAACGTCGCGGCAGCCTCGAACGAACTCGGCGGCCGGTCGATGAACCCCGTCACCCAGCGCACGGTCATGCTGCGGACTCTATCCGGCCCTCACGGCAGCGGGCGGAGCGAACCCCGGGCATCCAAGAGATCCAGGTGGCGCAACGCTCTCGGCGTGTCGACGTCGACCCGCAGACGGGGCAGGTCGAGCCGCAGAGCCGGCACCCCGGCCGCCTCGGCCAGCCCGAGATGGGCGGCGGCGGAGCCCGGCCCGTAGGCGGAAGTGATGACGCCAGGCGGGCGACGCAGCAACGCGGCCGTGCCGCCATCGTCGGTCGGGACGACGACGACCCCTCGTGGGCGCGCGGCTGCCTGACAGACGCGTTCCAGGTCGCGCGCCTCCACGAGTGGCAGGTCGGCGGCGACCACCAGGGTGGCGTCTGCGTGGCTCGCGGCCTGATCGGCGAGCCCGATGGCAGCGGCCAGGCCGGCACGGGTCTGGACGAGGACATCCTGGGCGTGCGCCGAGCGAGCGAGCTGGGCAGCCTCGTCGTCCCCGGCGACGACGAGCACCGCCGCGACGTCCTCGGCGTCGCGACAGGCGTCCAGCACGCGCGCCAGCATCCAACCGACCAGCGCACGGCGATCGCCCGGATCGAGCGCGGGCGCCAGCCTGGTTTTCGCGGCGGAGAGCCCCTTCAGCGGGATGATGGCGGTGACAGGCATGCGCCGGGAACCATACCGGCGCCCGCGTCTTCTACACTCCGTTCGACCGGCTCTCGCGACCGGGAGAGAAGCCATGGAGGCCACGGAGACCATGGGGCCAGGCGCGCACGGGCGGCTGCGTGTCCTGGTGCTGTTCGGTGGGCGTGCGTCCGAGCACGGGGTCTCGTGCCTCTCCGCTCGAGACGTTCTGCGTGCCCTGGATCCCGAGCGCTACCTCGTCACGGTCGTCGGCATCACACGCGAGGGTCGCTGGACGCTCGTCGACGGGGTGCCGGAGAGCGCGCCCGGCTCGCTGCCGAGCGTGGGCGACGACGGGCAGACCGTCGCGCTCGTGCAAACTCGCAAGGGCCCGGCGCTCTTTCGGCTCGTCGAGGGTGCGTTCGCTGACGAGCTCGGTCCTGTGGACGTCTGCTTCCCCGTCCTGCACGGGCCCTACGGCGAGGACGGGACGGTGCAGGGCCTGCTGGCCAGCCATTCGGTCCCCTACGTCGGCGCGGACGTCGCGGCCAGCGCCGTGGGCATCGACAAGCGGCAGATGAAGAACGTCTTCGCCGCGCGTGGGCTGCCGCAGGTCGCCCATCTGGCCGTGCGGCGTTACGTGTGGGACCTCGACCGCGGGCCGGTCCTCGATGACATCGAAGCGGCGCTGCGCTTCCCCATCTTCACCAAGCCGGCTCGCCAGGGCTCCTCCATCGGAATCCACAAATGCAGGAACCGCAGCGAGCTGGTCGACGGCATCGAGGAGGCGCTCACCTTCGACCGTGTGGCCATCGTGGAGGAGGGTCTTGAGGGAGCTCGCGAACTCGAGTGCGGGGTGCTCGGCAACGCCGACCTGCAGATCACCCCGCCCGGCGAGGTCGTCACCTCCGGCGAGTTCTATGACTTCCACGGCAAGTACCTGGACGACGACGTGGCGCTGCGCTGCCCGGCTGACGTCAGTGACCACGTCGCGCAGGCGTGCGTCGAGTACGCCCGGCAGGCGTTTCTGGCCATCGGAGCGCGCGGCATGGCGCGCGTCGACTTCTTCTACGACTGGGCCACGGACCGGGTGCTGGTCAACGAGATCAACACGATCCCCGGTTTCACTCCCACCTCGATGTTCCCGCACGTGTGGAAGACGCAGGGGCTGTCGTACCCCCAGCTCGTCGATCGTCTGCTCGAGCTGGCGCTCGCCGCCACAGCCGCCGGCGACCGCTATGCCCCCTGATCCGCGTATCCGTCGGACTGGCGTCCTTTTTGTCTAGATTATGCTCTGTTGGAGGGTACAAGGCGGGAGGGTGCAGTCGTGCACGCACGCTGAGGCGGGTTCGTCAAGGCGTCGTTCCATGGGTGCGGCTGGTCTGCAGGAACGGTAGACAGCCACAGACGTCCGTTCCGTCACCGTTGCACCCGTGCCGTTTTTCACGGCACCTTGAGAACCTCCCCACCACCCGAACGTTTCTCACGGCACCGTGAGTTGGTGCACACCAGGCATCGCCGGTTTGATCAAGAGGGGCCCGGTCACGCCCGTATCTCATCCTCCCGGGTTGCGCCGCCAGGCGCGTCTTTACTCTGCTGGCGGCGCTGCGCAGCGTCATAGGATGACGATCTACAGATGCACGACCGGGCAGGTGAGCGTGCGATCGATGCCCTCGATGGTCTGGATGCGCGCGACGACCATGCGGCCCAGCTCGTCGATATCGCGAGCCTTCGCGCGCACGATCACGTCGTAGGGCCCGGTCACGTCCTCGGCGGCCTCGACGCCCTCGACCTGCTGTACTTGCGCCGCGACGCGCGCGGCCTTCCCCACCTCGGTCAGGATGAGAATGTAGGCGGAAACCATCTGCACTCCTCTCTGCACTTCGTCGCGGCTCTTCGACGGGAGACTTCGACGCGCCACTGCGACCAGCTGAGGATGCATATTTCCGATGCTGGCGGACGAAGGTGGCGTCGGTGCATGCTATGACACGGACCGTCCGCCGGGCCGGTCAACCCGACGATGCGGGTGAGGTCAGATGATCTTCGAGGATCGGGACGAGGCCGGGCAACGACTCGCCGAGGCGCTCACCGGCCTGGAACAGCTCGAACGCGCCGAGCGCGTCGTGGTGCTCGGCGTCCCGCGGGGCGGCATCCCGGTGGGTGTGCGGGTCGCGCTCCTGCTCGACGTGCCTTTCGACGTCGTGGTGGTCCGCAAGCTGCGCTCCCCGCACAACCCTGAGCTTGGGTTCGGTGCGGTGGGTCCGGGAGGCCACGTCGAGGTGGAGCAGACCCTGGTGGAGCGGCTGGGGCTCTCGTCAGCCGAGGTCGAGCAGGAGATCGCGGATCGCAACGCGGCGGTGGCGGCGCGCCTTGCGGTGTATCGGAACGTCGTCCCCGCGGTGGCCCTGACCGGCGCGACCGTGATCGTGGTGGACGACGGCATCGCGACAGGGAGCACGGCCCGGCAGGCTTGCTCGTGGGCCCGGAGAGCCGGCGCGACGGTGATCGTGCTGGCGGTGCCGGTGGCGCCGGCTGGCGTCGCCGACGAGCTCGTCGAGGACGTCGAAGAGGTGCTCGTGCTCTCCGAGCCGTCCGAGTTCCTGGCCGTGGGCCAGGCCTACCGCGACTTCGAACAGCTCGACGACCAAGCCGGGGTCGAGGCGCTCGAGGAGCTCCTGGTGGCCGAGGCGGCCAGACCGAACGCCGCTAGCGGTCCGGATCAACCTCGAACGTGAGGCGGACCTGGGTGCGGTACTCGACGGTCGTGCCGTCGAGATGGCCGCTCGTCGCCAGCACGTCCAGACGGCGGATGTTCCGCAGCGTGCGTGATGCCTCTCTGAGCGCCTCCCGCGCCGCGTCGTGCCAGCTCCGCTCCGAGACACCCTCCAGCTCGATCGTGTTCAGGACAGCCACTGCGGCTCCTTCTCTGGATGGGGGAGACTGATTTTGGTGTCGCCCCCGCTCCGCGATTGTCTCGAACGCCGCTACAGCGCGCCGGGGCGTCACTATCACAACCTGGAGCACCTCCGGCAAGTCCTCGCGGAGGTGCAGCGGCTGCTCGGTGACGTCGACGTCGAGGATCCCGATGCCGTGCGACTGGCCGCGTGGTTTCACGATGCCGTCTACGATCCGGGCGCCGAGGACAACGAGGAGCGCAGCGCCACGCTCGCGGACCAGCTCCTCGCGGAGGAGGGGATGGCCCGCGCACGGCGTCTGGCGGTCAGCAGGCTCGTGCTCTGCACGCGCGAGCACCGGGCGAGCCGAGCCGACGAAGCGGTCCTGTGCGACGCTGACCTGGCGGTGCTGGCATCGCCGCCCGAGGCCTATGAGCGCTACCGGCTCGCCGTGCGCGCGGAGCATGCCTGGCTCTCAGAATCTGACTGGCGCGCGGGCCGGGGGGCCGTGCTCTCCGAGCTGCACGCCCGCCGGCCGCTGTACGCGACGCCGGCTGCTCGCGCCGAGTGGGAGGACGCCGCCCACCGCAACCTGGCGGCTGAGCTCGCGACCCTCGCGGACGGCTGACGGTCAGCCGAAGACGCCGGAGAAGCGCAGGATGCCGACGACGGTGACCACGATGAGCAGCCGTCGGATCCAGAGATTGGCCTGCTTGCTCTCGGTGGCGAAGCGGGCTGCGGCCCAGGCACCGACGGCCTGGCCGACCGCGAGCAGCAGACCCAGCGACCAGTCGATCTGGTCGTTCACGACGAAGACACCGATGGCCGGCACGGTGTAGACGAGCACGATCACGAGCTTCACGTAGTTGGAGGTCGCCAGGTCGTAGCCCAACCCCAGCACCATGGCCGCGAGCAGGATCACCCCCACACCCGCCTGGATGAAGCCTCCGTACAGGCCGATCGCGAAGAAGCCGGCGACAGCCAGGAGACCCGGCGCGTCGTGCGTCTCGTCAGAGCGCTCTCTCAACCAGCGCTGCGGCTTGATGAGCACCACCACCAGCATGAACGCCATGAGCACGGCGATGATGCGCTCGAGCAGCTGCTCGTTCAGGTCGACCGCGACGGCGGCGCCGACCAGGGCGCCGACAACACCGGCCGCGATCAGGCGCCACGCCCCACGTGGGAGCCGGGCGCCGCCCCGGCGGAAGCCGACCGCGCCGACCCCGCTCTGCAGCAGCACACCGATGCGATTGGTGCCGTTCGCCACACCGGCTGAGGCGCCGAGGAAGACGAGCAGCGGCAGGGTGACCAGCGAGCCGCTGCCCGCCAGCGTGTTGATCACGCCCGCGACGAAGCCCGCGAGCAACGCCAGAACGGCTGTGAGCACCTCGTCGACCCCCGTCCCGCGTCAGCGCTCGCGGCCGGCGCGCACCCGACGACCTCTTCGCAGGCCCGCCGCCTGCAGCCGGCTCAGGAGCTCCCGGCTGGAGACCGGCTCGGCGCCGGCCGCGATGGCGCGCTCACGCAGAGCGCTCGGCACATCGTAGTGGTCGCCCTGGAACCGCTGACGCGGCACGCCGAGGGTGGCGGCGAAGCGATGCAGCTCCTCATAGCTGGTGTCGCTGACGAGGTGGGCCCACGTGCGGTCGCGCCAACGCCAGATCGCCGGATCGACGAGAATCGTCACCGTCCGACCCGGGCGCCGGGCTCTGCTAGGCCTGACGCTGCGGCGGGCGCTGCACCTTGCCGGCCTTCAGACACGACGTGCAGACGCTCGCCCGACGGACCCCGCCGTTCTCCCATATCCGGATGCGCTGGACGTTCGGGTTCCAACGGCGCTTCGTGCGCCGGTGAGAGAAGCTCACCTGATAGCTGAAATGGGGCTTCTTGTCACAGATCTCACACACAGCAGCCATCGCGAAAAACGTCCTCGTACGGTGTCGGGGGGGCCCAGGAGGTCACAGGGGAGCCGAAGTCCAAGCAGGGATGCTACTGCCACCGGGGACGTCATGCCAGCGCGACGGTACCCGCCGAGCCTCCTACACTCGGGCCCCAATGAGATCGCGGGAGCTGCTGGCTGCGGACGTGAGCGTGCTCGAAGGCGTGAGCGCACGGTCGGCCAAGGCGCTGCGGGAGCGGCTGGGCATCGTCTCGGTGCGCGACCTGCTGGAGCACTATCCCTCGCGGTACCGCGACGTGGGAGCGGTCATGGCGCTGCGCGACGCGCCGCTCGGCGAGCCGGTCACGCTGATGGGCGTCATCGACGACTGGCAGGTCCTGCGGCCGCGGGGCAAGCCGGGACGCAAGCCGTTGACGATCGCCAAGGCCCGGCTGCACGCGGATGGCGGCGGCCGGATCGACGTGCCCTTCTTCAACCAGGACTGGCGGACCCGTCGCCATCCGCGTGGCGCTCGGGTGGCTGTGAGTGGGACGCTGGAGCGCTACCGGCAGACCGTCCAGCTCAAGAACGCCCGGCTGACCGAGCTGGAGGAAGGGCTGCTCGGGCCTTCCAATGAGGATCAGATCCTCGCCACCTATCCGGCGACCGAGGCGCTGAGCAGCGCCCGCATCGCCGGCTTCGTCCGCACCGCCCTCGCACGGCTCGACGAGCTCGGCTGGCCCGACGAGTTCCTGCCGCTCGCCCTGCGGCGGCGGCACGGTCTCATGGGATGGTCGGAGGCGGTGCGCCGCATCCACCGGCCCGCCGACCTCGCTGAGATCCGACCCGCCCGTGAGCGCCTCGTCTACGACGAGCTGCTGAGCCTGCAGATCGGCTTGCAGCAGCGGCGGCGGCGACTGGAGGAGGATGCCTCCGGCCTTGCGCAGGCGCCCGTCTGCGGTGAGCTCGCGGAGCGCTTGTTGCGGACACTGCCCTTCACACCCACGGACGCCCAACAGCGTGCCTGCCGCGAGCTCGGCGCCGACCTGGCACGGGAGAAGCCGATGCACCGGCTGCTGCAGGGCGACGTCGGCAGCGGAAAGACGCTCGTGGCGGCCTGGATGATGCTGAGCGCGCTGGACGCGGGCCGGCAGGCGGTGCTCATGGCGCCGACCGAGGTGCTCGCCGAACAGCACCTGCGCACGTTCACTCATCTGCTGGCGCCGCTCGGGGTGAATGCGGCGGGCGGGCCGCGGGTGGAGCTGCTGACGGGCAGCACGACCATGGCGCGGCAACGCAGGGTGCTGGCCGAGACGAGCAGTGGAGAGATCGGCGTGCTCATCGGCACGCACGCGCTGCTGGAGGAGCGCGTGATGTTCGCGGACCTGGGCGCGGTCGTGGTCGACGAGCAGCACCGGTTCGGCGTCGAGCACCGGGCCAGGTTGCGCGCCAAGCGCCGCGACGGGCGCCTTCCTGACGTGCTGGTCATGACGGCCACGCCCATCCCGCGCTCGCTCGCGCTCACGATCTACGGTGATCTCGACGTGACGACCCTCGACGAGCTGCCCCCCGGCCGACAGCCGATCGTCACCCGCGTCATCGACAGCGAATCACCGCGCCGTCAGCGGGTGTATGAGTTCATCCGCGAGCGCGTGCGCGAGGATGAGCGGGCCTACGTCGTCTGCCCGCTCATCGAGCCCTCCGAAGCCTTGCGCGTCGAGCTGGCGGACCAGCACGGCGACGAGCACGGCGATCGCAGCCTGGCCAGTGCCGAGGCGATGTACGAGCACCTGCGGACCGAGGTCTTCGCTGACCTGCGCGTGGCCAAGGTGCACGGCCGCCTCTCCTCGTCGGAGAAAGAGCTCGCGATGGAGTCGTTCCGGAGTGGCGCCGCACCGATCCTCGTCGCCACCACCGTCATCGAGGTCGGTCTCGACGTGCCAGAGGCGACGGTGATGGTGATCGAGGACGCGGACCGCTTCGGCATCAGCCAGCTCCACCAGCTCCGCGGGCGGATCGGCCGGGGAGCCTCCGCCAGCTACTGCGTGCTCTTCTCGCCCGTGGCCGAGGAAGTCAACGCCCGGCTGGAAGCGCTCGCCCGCACCGCGGACGGGTTCGAGCTCGCCGAGACCGACCTGGAGCTGCGTGGGGAAGGCAGCCTGTTCGACACCCGTCAGTCCGGCCTGCCGGACCTCAAGCTGACGAGGCTCGTGCGCGACCGTGCCTGGGTGCAGCACGCTCGCGACGACGCGGGTGCGCTCGTCGCGTCCGACCTTGAGCTCGCGCACGATCCCGCGCTCGCCGAAGAGGTCGCCCGCCGCTACGGCGAGGAGCGGCTCGCCGAGCTGCGGACCGGTTGAGGGACGCGCTTGATGAGGGTCGTCGCGGGCTCCGTGGGCGGTCGCCGTCTCGTGTCCGTGCCAGGCAGGGGCACCCGCCCGACAGCGGATCGTGTGCGCGAGGCGCTCTTCAGCGCGCTGGGCGAGCGCGTCATCGATGCGACGGTGCTGGATCTGTACGCGGGTTCCGGTGCGCTGGGCATCGAGGCGCTCTCTCGTGGTGCGCGCAGCTGCGTGTTCGTCGAGCGGGCTGCGCCGGCCGCGCAGACGGTCCGTCGTAACCTGCAAGCACTGGATCTCACCGCCCGCGCACTCCTCGTGCACGCTGACGCGACCGCCTTCTGCCGGTCACCCCGGGGGGGACCGTTCGATCTGATCTTCTGCGATCCGCCCTATGACCTGGCACGCTCGGTGCTGTTGGAGCGGCTCGGCGAACTGCGTGCGCAAGGCGCGCTGGCGCCGGACGCGACGGCGATGCTCGAACGGGACCGCAGAGATGAAGAGCTCGATCTGGAGTGGCCGGCCTGGCTGGCGTTGGTTTCTCAACGCTCCTACGGTGAGACGGTGTTGGTCCGACTCGTCTTTGCGGAGGGCTACTCATGACCGTCACCGCCGTGGTTCCCGGCAGCTTCGATCCGGTCACCTATGGGCACTTGGACGTGATCGAGCGTGGCGCCCGGCGGTTCGATCGGCTGCTCGTGGCGTGCTTGCGCAACGACACGAAACGGCCGCTGTTCGACGTGGACGAACGCGCCGCCATGCTGAAGGAGACGACGGCGCATCTGGAGAACGTCACCGTCGAGTGTTTCGAGGGTCTGCTCATCGACTTCTGTCGCGCCCAGGGCGTCAGCGTCATCGTGAAGGGGCTGAGGGCGGTGAGCGACTTCGAGTATGAGCTGCAGATGGCCCAGATGAATCAGCGGCTCGGCGACGTAGAGACGCTGTTCATGACCACGCGGCCCGTATACTCGTTTCTCTCATCCTCCCTGGTGAAGGAGGTGGGTCGTTTCGGCGGAGATGTGACCGATTTCGTCCCCGACGTCGTCGCCGACCGGCTCAAGAACCGCTTCTCCTGATGGAGCGTCAGATGACACAAAGGACGCAGTAGGTGGACATCGAGGGCTGCATCGCCCAACTTGAGCAGATGCTGGCCGACGCCCGGCCGGTGCCGCTGTCCGCGTCGGTCATGGTCTCCCGCGCTGAGATCGAGGCGGTGCTCGCGGAGCTGCGTGCCAGTCTGCCCGAGGAGCTGCGCCAGGCGCGTTGGGTGATCAAGGAGCGCGACGAGATCCTCGCCCAGGCGGGGCGGGAGTCCGAACAGACGCTGGCAGACGCCAAGCTGGAGGTCGAGCGTCTCGTGAGCGAGGAGGAGATCGCGCACCGCGCCCGCCGCGAGGCTGCCGGGATCATCGAGGAAGCGCAAGAGCAGGCGCGGGTGCTGCGGCTCGAGGCCGAGGACTACGTGGATGGCAAGCTCGCCAACTTCGAGATCGCCCTCAACAAGACGCTCGCCACCGTCGCCAAGGGCCGGGAGCGCCTGCGCGGCCGGCTCGCCTCCGACGAGCTCGCGGGCGCCGACGAGCCCCTCCCCGGCGATGAGGTCGCCCCCACGCAGTTCTACGACCACGAGACGCTGGGCCCTGAGTCGGGGTGAGAGCCTGCAGCGGCGGGCTCGCTGCTACCATGTCGGGCTGACATGAGCGTGATGCTGTCCTCTTCCCGTCTCCAGGTCGCCGACCTCGTCGGCCGACCCGGTGCCTCGCGCCCGCTTGACGTCCAGCTCGCGCCGCCCCCGGGTCTCGATCTCCCGCTTGCCACCGTGCTCGGCAGCGTGCGAGTGGTGGGCGTCATCGAGAGCGTGGTCGAGGGACTGCTTGTCCGCGGTGAGCTCATGGCTCGGCTCCAGGCGGCCTGTGCCCGGTGTCTCGACCCGGTGCAGATCCAGCTCGCGCCGCCTGTGGTGGAACTGTTCGAGGAGCCCGACAAGGCCGTCGAAGAGCTCGACGAGGGCTACGAGCTGCTGCACGAAGAGCTCGATCTCGACATGCTGGTGCGCGACACACTCGCGACAGCGGTGCCCACGCGCATCCTCTGCGACGCCGATTGCGCCGGCCTGTGCGCCACCTGTGGTCAAGCGCTCGACCAGGCTGAGTGCGGATGCGGCGACGAAGCTGCCGATCCTCGTTGGGCGCCGCTGCGCGCGCTTGAGCTGTCCGAGCCAGCCGAATACTGAACGACCCGTCCGAACGCTCTCAAGGAGACCTCGTGGCAGTGCCCAAGAGAAAGAAATCGCGCTCACGCACGCGCCATCGCAAGGCGCAGTGGATGCGTGCCCCGCTGCCCGCCTCGGCGAGCTGCGCGCGGTGCAAGGCCCCGTTGCGACCGCACACGGTCTGCGGAGTGTGCGGACACTATGGCGGTCGACAGGTCATCGCTGTCGAGGACTGATGCCGGCACTGCGTTGAGCGCACCCGACGAGCCAGACCTCGAGCACGCGCTCGACTACTCCTTTGCTGATCGCGAGCTGCTCCAGCTTGCGCTGACCCACCGCAGTTACGCGTTCGAGGCCGGCGGCTTGCCCACCAACGAGCGTCTGGAGTTCCTGGGCGACGCGGTGCTCGGCGTGGTCGTGACGGATCACATCTACCACCGCTGGCCCGACGAGGCCGAGGGTCGCCTGGCCAAGCTGCGCGCCGCCTCGGTCAACACCCAGGCCCTCGCCTCCCTCGGTCGACAGCTCGATCTCGGCGCAGCCGTCCGGCTGGGCCGAGGCGAAGAGCAGTCCGGAGGCCGCGACAAGGCCTCGATTCTCGCCGACACACTCGAGGCGGTCTTCGGAGCGATCTATCTGGACGCGGGCATCTCCGGCGCTCGGGACGTGATCCTGCGCTTGTTCGCCGACCTGCTCGACGAGCTCGCCACCCGGCGGGTGAGCCTGGACTACAAGACCTCGCTGCAAGAGCTCACCGCCGCGTCGTTCTCAACCACGCCGTCGTACGAGCTGACCGAGGAAGGTCCCGACCACGCCAAGCATTTCACGGCCCGGGCCCTGGTCGATGACCAGGAGCTTGGGACGGGTGAGGGCAGGAGCAAGAAGGAGGCCGAGCAAGAGGCGGCCGAAGCGGCCTACACATTGCTCTCCGAACGGCAGGAGGCGGCGAAGACCTCGAACGAGCAGGAATGAGCAGCCGCTGACCAGTCGGTTTGCGGTCAGGCGGTACCGTGCGGGACGTGCACGGAAAAAGGAGAACCGGTGACACAACTCCCTGAGGTCGAGGTCATTCGCAAGGACCTCGAGCGCGAGGTGGTGGGGAAGCGTTTCAAGGAGGTCCACGTCAACACGGCCTCCATGGTGGGCCGGCATCGCAACCGTCCCGACTTCTGCAAAGCGCTCGAAGGGCAGAAGATCGAGAGCGTGGGCCGGCGTGGCACGCTGCTCGTCTTCGAGTTCGACAATGCCAACGCGTTGGTCGTGCGGTTGGGTCCGGAAGCCTTGCTGACCCGAGAGACCGCCACGGAGGAACCGGGCGAGAACAATCAGGTGGTCGCCACCTTCACCACGGGCGGGGCGCTGCACCTCGTCGATGCCGCGAAGAGCAGCGAGCTCTACGTCATCGAGCAGTCGGAGATCCACGAGTTGAAGGAGTTGAACGCCACCGGGATCGATCCGCTGGCCGACACCTTCACCTGGCAGGCCTTCGCCGGTGAGCTGAAGACGCGTCAGACCCGCTTGAAGAAGCTCTTCGTGGACGAGTCCTTCATCATCGGGCTCGGCGATCTCTATTCGGACGAGATCCTGTGGACCGCGGGGCTGGCGGGCACGCGCGTCTCGAACACCCTCTCCAGCCAGGAGGTCCGCCGGCTCTACCGGGCCATCTTCGAGGTGCTGTACGAGGCGGTGAAGCAGGGTGGAACCTCCGCGGGCGCCCGCGGCGAGCACACCGACCTGTTCGGTGAGCCGGGGGAGTACGGCAGCTTCCTGAACGTGTTCGACATGGAGGGCCGGGCCTGCTCCCGCTGCCGCCGGCAGATCCACCGCACCCGGCTCGAGCGCGATCTTTACAGCTTCCACTGCGAGGGCTGTCAGACCTAGCCCAGAGCGTGACAGACCAGCATTGCTTCGTGCGAGTGACGACGAGTGAGGGATGGCGAGCTCTTACTAGGCAGATCGGGTGACGAGGGCTGCCTCAGCAGACTTCGGCGATCGCCTTGAGCAGGGCCGGAACGAAGACGTCAGCCCCGGCGACCGCGCCGTCATGGTCCAGGTCGAGCTCCGTCACACCGGCGTCGCGGATCGATGCGGCCATGGCGCGCTGCCGTTCCACCGGGACAAGCTGATCGCGGGTGGTGATGAGCACCGCCGTCGGCACGTCGACGGTGGGCAGCCAGCCCCGCGCGTCGTAGCGGCTGAGCTCGCGGCCCGCCTCGGCGACGTCCTCCGCGCTGTCCCGATCGAACTCGCCGATCATCCACGGCAGCAGCTCCAACATGTCCGCGGAGGGATGCGGCTCGAGCATCCTCGTCACCCGCACTGGCAGTCGTCCGGAAGCCTGCCAGTGCACGAGCTGTTCCATCCAGTGGCGCGGGAGCAGGCGCAACCCGATCTGCAAGAGGCCCATCCCCCGCCAGACCAGGCGATCGCGCAGCTCCTCGTTGAAGTGCGCGCTGCTCGCGCACAGCACGAGCCCCCGGACCAGACCAGGGTGACGCTGCCAGAGCAGCTGGGCGATCGGTCCCCCCATCGAGTAGCCGACCGCGACGACGGGCGGCGTCTCCAGGTGTGCGAGCAACGCAGCGATGTCGTCGGCGACATCGACCAGCCGGAACGGCTCGGCGGCACGCAGCCCGCGTCCGTGACCACGATGGTCCATGGCGATCACCCGATAGGACTCCGAGAGCGGGCCGTAGCAGCGAAACCAGTGCAGGTCGGCGGGGAACATCCAACCGTGGGCGAGGACCACCGTGGGGGCGTCGGGAGAGGGTCCGGCCGCCTCCCGCACGAAGAACTCCCCCCGACCCGGCACAGCGACGACGCGCCCCGGCGGCAGCCCGGGCGGGGGCAGCGGCAGCTGGCCGGTCGAGCTGGGCCGTGGCCGCGCCGCGGCCCACAGCGTGCCGAGCTGCAGGCCGATGGCGGCGCAGGCGGTGCCGAGGAGGAGCTGTTCGGTCCTGCGCATCAGCATCTCCTGGCGCTGCTGTGCAGCGCCACGATCAGAAGTAGGGAAGAGTCACCATATGCTAGCGACGCCCCCCCGAGGGTGGTTGCATAGCATCGCCCCGACGGGGTATAGTGCGTTCGTGAAATCTTGACGCGACGTCCGCACACCGACCTGTGCGGCTCCGCTTTCTGAGAGCGGGGAGCGCCTGACTTCTCAGGGCGACGTGCGGTTTGATCATCAGCGGTCCCAGCCGCACCGGCTCCACCACGGCCCAGACCAGTCACACCGGTCCGGCCGCGCAGACACCAGCACAGCAGGAGGAACTCTCGGATGAAGGCGATCATCGGCAGCGTTGAGCAGCGTCCCCACCGTCTCCTGGCCGAGATCGCGGCGCTGCGCGCGCGCAACGCCGAGCTGCAGCAGCGCCTGCGTCGCGCTGAGCAGGACGTCGAGGCGCTGCGAGAGCGAGTAGCCGACCGCGAGATCGTGCTCACCTCCTGACGGCATGATCCCGCACCGGCGGCCGCGCACCGCGTCGCAGGGGTTGCATCGATTCCGCGGAGGCGTTGCCTAGACTCCAGAGCCTCATGTGGCTCTCCTCTCTGACCTTGCGCGGCTTCAAGTCGTTCGCTGACAAGACCGAGCTCACCTTCGAACCCGGGGTTACGGTCGTGGTCGGGCCGAACGGTTCGGGCAAGTCGAACGTCGTCGATGCGTTGACGTGGGTGCTCGGCACGCACAGTCCCAAGAGCCTGCGGGGCTCCTCGATGGCCGATGTCATCTTCGCGGGTGCGGCGGGCCGGCCCGGACTGGGCCGAGCCGCCGTCGAGATCACCATCGACAACAGCGCCGGTGACCTCGACATCGAGTTCAGCGAGGTCAGGATCTCGCGAGCCTTGTTCGCCAACGGCGAGAGCTCGTATGCGATCAACGGCGTGGAGTGCCGGCAGCTCGATATCGCCGAGCTGTTGAGCGACACGGGGCTGGGCCGAGAGCACCACACGATCGTCGGTCAGGGCCAGCTTGACGCCATCCTCAACGCCCGACCGGAGGATCGCAGAGCGTTCATCGAGGAGGCGGCGGGGATCCTCAAGCACCGCCGCCGCAAGGAGCGCGCTCTGCGCAAGCTGGCCCAGATGGAGACCCACGTCGAGCGCCTGCAGGACTTGGTGCGCGAGCTGCGTCGCAACCTGCGGCCTCTGGAACGCCAGGCCGAGGCCGCCGCACGCCACGCCGAGCTGAGCGCGGCCCTGCAGCGGGTGCGCGTGGAGCAGGCGGTCCGACAGCTGGTCGTGCTCACCGACCGCATCGACGCGGGCGAGGGTGCCCGGACTCAGGCGAGCACGCGGCTTGAAGGTCTGCGCGCACAGGTGCAGGCGGCGCGCGCGGACGAGGAGCGGGTGCAGACCGAGCTTAATGCCTCAGCCCCGCGGCTCGAGACGGCAACGCAGCTCCAGTTCCGTCTGGCGAACCTGGTCGAGCGCTTCCGCGGACTGCAGGGTCGGATCGAGGAGCGCCATCGCGGTCTGGCCGAGGCCGTGGAGGAGCCGGTGGCGGGCCGGGCGCCCGCCGAGTTGCTCGGCCAAGCCGAAGAGCAGCGCGTCGAGCTGGCCCAGGTGGAACAGGAGCTGGCGGGCCTGCGTGCACACCTGGAGCAGGTCGAGAGCGAGCGGGCGGCCAGCGAGCAACGGCGCCGCGCGCACGAGCAGGCGGCGGCGGCCGAATCGCGCCGTCGAGCGCAGGTGCGAGAGCGGATGCTGCGGTGGGAGGGCGAGGTCTCCGCGCTGCGCTCCGGGCTCGCCCAGGCCTCCAGCGAGGAAGGCCGTCTCGCAGCTCAGCAGGCGGGTCTGGCCGCTCGCCGCCGCGAGCTCGGCGCCGACCAGGAGCTGCTCGGCCGCGAGATCGAACGGCTCGACGCCGAGAACGGCCAGCTCGCGCAACGGCAGCGCGCGGGCGAGCAGGTGCTGGAACGCAGGCTCGCCGAGGCGGCGGAGCTCACCGGCCGAGAGCGTGCGCTGGAGCGTCGTCGGGCCTCCCTTGAGGCGCGCGCCGACGCGCTGCGCGCGGCGACGCAGGAATCCGACGATGGCGCCGCCATGCTGATCGAGGCTGCGGCGCGGGGAGAGCTCGCGGGCCTGCTCGGTCCGCTGGCCGACCAGGTCGGCGTCTCCGACGGCATGGCCGACGCCGTCGCGGCGGCGCTCGGACCGCTCGGCGACGCGCTCGTGGCCGAGTCGGCGACGGCCGCGCGGCGAGCGGTCGAGACGGCGGCCGCCGCCGAGCGCGGCCGGGTCGTCGTGCTGGCGGTCGGCGCGCATGCCGCCGACAGTCAGCGTGACGGCGAACTTGCCCCCCTCGGTGCGCGACCGTTGCGCAGCTTTCTCAGGGGCAGCCCGCAGGTGCTCGCCACGCTCGCCGCAGCCTTGGACGGCACCTACGTGGTCGAGGATTTCGAGGCTGCCTGCCGGCTCGCCGACCGCTTCCGCTCGCTCTCGTTCGTCAGTCGCGCGGGTGAGGTCGCCGGGGCCCAGGGATACGCCTCGGGGGGACGTGGCACACCGAGCGCCGTGGTGACACGAGCGGCGGCGGAGCAGACCGAGGCGGAGCTGGTGCCGTTGGGCGGTGAGCTGCGCCGTCTCCAGCGACAGATGGCTGAGAGCGACCGGCGGGTCGGGGCCGCGCGGCAGGAGCTCGAGGTCTTGGCTACGGCGGTGCGCGAGTCGGACGGCCAGATCACCGCGGCCGCAGAGCGGCTGAATCGGGTGCGCAAGGAGCTCAAGACGGCGGACGAGGAGCAGGCCCAACTCGACCGCGCGATCACAGAGCTGACCGGTGAGGTGACCGCCCAGCGAGAGCGGCTGCGGACGCTGGAAGAGCGTGGTGTCGAGGAGGTCGAGCCGGCCGACGAGGGCCCCGACCTCGAGGCTGAACGCCTGGACGACGAGCTGCGCCGCGCGCGCCAGCAGGAGGTCGAGGCGCGGCTGGCCGCCAGCCGGACCGAGCAGTCGGTGGAGGAGTCCCGCCGCCGCATCGGGGCGCTGGAGCGCGAGGCCGAACAGGTGGCCGCGCAGTTGCGGCAGCGGGAGGAGCGCCGTCGCGCGCGCATCCAGGCGATGGCCGGCTGCGTCGAGCTGGCCGAGCTGGCACGCGGCGCTCGAGAGCGCTCCGAGACGGGCGTGACACGGGCCACGGCCCGTCGCACGGACCTGGAGGAGCGCCGGGCCGCGTCGCAGCGGGCGCTCGGCGTGGTGCGCGAGCGTCTGCGCGACCTCGAAGGCGAGCTGGGAGCGCTCACTGAGGACCGCCACCGCGACGAGCTCGCTCACCAGCAGCTGCTCCAGGCGGCCGCCGGGGCGCGCAAGCGACTGAGCGAGGACCTCGCCACCGAGCCGGAAGCGGCGCTCGCCCAGGCGCGTGCCGGCGAGTTCGGGTCCCTCGACGATCAGGCCCGCCACGCGGTGCTCACCGAGGAGGAGGACCGCCTGGCGCGCAAGCTTGGTCTGCTGGGAACGGTCAATCCGCTGGCCATGGAGGAGTTCGAGGCGCTGCGCGAACGGCAGCGCTTCCTGGGCGGCCAGCTCGAGGATCTGCGGGCATCGCGGCGGGATCTGCTGCAGGTCGTCGACGCGGTCGACCAGCGCATCCGCGAGGTCTTCGCGGACGCCTTCGCCGACGTGGCCGCGCACTTCGAGCGGCTCTTCCCGCGGCTCTTCCCGGGCGGCGAGGGCCGGCTGGTGCTCACCGACAGCGATGATCTGTTGGAGAGCGGGGTCGAGGTCGAGGCGCGTCCGCCCGGCAAGCGGGTGAAACAGCTCTCGCTGCTGTCGGGAGGCGAGCGGTCGTTGACCGCGCTCGCGCTGCTGTTCGCGATCTTCGCGGCCCGGCCCTCGCCCTTCTACGTGCTCGACGAGGTCGAGGCCGCGCTCGACGACGTGAACCTGCAGCGGTTCCTCGGTATCGTCGAGGAGTTCCGCGCGTCGAGTCAGCTCATCATCGTGAGCCACCAGAAGCGCACCATGGAGATCGCCGATGTGCTGTACGGCGTCTCGATGCGCTCCGGAGGGGTCTCCAAGCTCGTGAGCCAGCGCATGAGCGAAGCCCCCGCCGCCACCTGACGGCCTCGGCGGCTAGCCGTTCACGTGGACGAGGTCGAGGGCAGGGACCCGGCTGAAGTGCTGAACATTCTTGGTCATCAGACCGCACGCGTGGTGGAGGCAGAGGCCGGCGATGAGCGTGTCGGCCGCGCCGATAGGTGTGCCGGACGCTCGCAGCGTGGCGGCCAGTTCGCCGGCACGCAGGGCGACCCGTGGCGTGACGGAGAGCGTCCGTGAGTGGCAGAAGAGTTCGACGGACGCCTGATCATCAGGCGTCAGCGCCCCCTGCCGCAACTCATAGACGGTGATGGCGCTGACCAGCGCCCTACCCTCGGTCAGCATGCGTCGGACACCGCTCACCCCTGGACCCCGGCCCCGTAGGAAGTCGATGACGACGTCCGTGTCGAGGATGACCCGCGCTACCGCCACGAGTGGCGGGTGCGCCGCATCGCTTCGTCCATCACGGCGGCGGAACGCTCCGAGATGACGCCTTCGAGTCCGAGCACGGTCTCCGTCGCATGGGCATCCAGGGAGCTCAGGTAGGTGTCGACCGCGGACTGCACGACCTCGGAGAGGCCACGCAGTCCCTGGTGTCGCGCGAGCGCGCTGATTGCTTCGTGCGACTCGTCAGTCAGTTCAATCGTGGTTCGCATGCATGCATGCTAGCATGTCTGCCGGGGTCGAGATGCTCCGCAGCGTCAGCAACCTCGCCATAGCATGGCCCCATGGACCGGCGAGATCTTCTGAAAGCCATGGCCGCTGTCGGCGCGGGCGGGATCGCGCTGTCGTGCTCGCCGGCGCGTCGCGGCGCAGCCGGTTCCGCGGTCCAGCCGTCCTCAGCGGCCGCGTTCGACCCGGTCCGACTCGTGGCTCCCGAGGCCGAGCTCAGCCTCTCGGTGGTCTCCGGCTCGTTCGAGCAGCTCACCGGCAGCCATCCGCTCGCGTTCGGGGTCTACCGTCAGACCGAGGACGGGGCGCAGCCGCTGCCGGACGCGGATCTTCGCCTCTACGTGGTCCCGGAGGGCGGCACACCCTCGGAGCCGATCGCCACGACGTTCCAGGAGGTGCCCGGCAACCCGCTCGGGGCCTACGTGGCCGACGTCACGCTGCAGCAGCCAGGGGTGACGTCCTTTGTCGCCGTCACGGCTGACGGCGGGCAAGCGGGGGTCGACACCCTGCAGGTCGTACGGCCGGAGAAGAGCACCCTGCCCGCGCCAGGCACGGAAGCCATCGTGGTGCCGACGCCCACCCTCCGGCGGCCGCTCGGCTACGAGACGATCTGCACGCGCGAGCCCAAGTGTGGGATGCACGAGGTCAGTCTTGACCAGGCGCTGCGCCAAGAGCGCTCGGTGGCGCTCATGTTCGCCACCCCCGCCTATTGCCAGACGGCGATCTGCGGGCCGGTGGTGGACGTCTTGGAGCAGGTGCGGACCAGCCGCGGCGGGGATGAGCGGGCGTTCATCCACGTCGAGATCTACACCGACGAGGGTCAGAACGTGGGCAAGCCCGTGGAGCAGTGGCAGCTTCCGAGCGAGCCGTGGCTGTTCGCCATCGACCGTTCCGGGATGATCCAGGCGCGCGCCGACGGGCCGTTGCTCACCCTGCCGGAGCAGGTGACCGCGCTGCTGCGCAGCTCGATAGCCTGACCCGAAGCGGCCGCCTACGCTTGTCCGAGCCACGCACCTCACCGTCGAAAGAGCTTCATGGACTCTCTGCTCGCTGCCCTGCTGATCGGCGCTGGACTCATCGTGCTGGTGTTGGCGCTCGTCGTCGGCCTGGTCATCGCGCCTCGCCGACGCAGGCCACCGGTCGACGCCCAGACCGAGGATCTGCTCGACAAGCGCGCACCAACGGTGGAGGAGACGACCGAGCCCGTCGCACCGCCGCTGCCCGGCGATGTCGAGCGCGCCGACGTCGCCACGGCCACCGGACCTGCCCTCAGTCCGCGGCAGCGCTTCCGCACAAGGCTGGGACGCGCCCGGGAGAGCCTCGGTGACCGTCTGGCAGGCATCTTCGCCACCGGCGTCGACGAGGAGGCGTTCGAGGAGCTCGAGGAGTCGTTAATCGGCGCCGACGTCGGCGTCGAGGCCACCCTCGAGATCGTGGAGGGGCTGCGGGAGCGTTGCCGGGCGGAAGGCGTGCGCACCGGCGACGAGGCGCTGGCGCTGCTGAAGGAGATCCTGCTGCTGGAGCTCTCGGTCGCCGATCGCACGCTGCACCGCCGCGAGGATGGCACGACCGTCTGGCTCGTGACCGGCGTGAACGGGACGGGCAAGACCACCTCGATCGGCAAGCTCGCCGCGCGCCATCGACGCGCGGACGAGCAGGTGGTGCTCGCCGCGGCCGACACGTTCCGGGCGGCGGCGGCGGAGCAGCTCGAGCTGTGGGGGCAGCGTGCCGAGGCACGGGTCATCCGGCAGGGCCAGGGCGCCGACCCGGCCGCCGTCGCGTTCGACGGTTTTCAGGCGGCGCGCGCGGCGGGCGCCGACCTGCTCCTGGTCGACACTGCCGGCCGGCTGCAGAACAAGCGGGAGCTCATGGAGGAGCTCCGCAAGGTGAAGCGCGTGCTCGAGCGCGAAGCCGGCCCCTGCGACGAGGTGCTCCTCGTGCTGGACGCCACGACCGGGCAGAACGGGCTGGCCCAGGCGGCGGCTTTCACCGATGCGGTGGATGTCACCGGGGTCGTCCTGACGAAGCTCGACGGCACCGCCAAGGGCGGCATCGTCTTGGCGATTCAGCGTCAGCTCGGCCTGCCCGTGAAGCTGGTCGGCCTGGGCGAGGAGATCGACGACCTGGCCGACTTCGATCCCGAGGCCTTCGTCGACGCGATCTTCGAGCAGGTCGTCCAAGAGGTGGAGCTGGAAGAACCGGCCCCGCTGTACCCGACGTCGCACAACCCTGACCTGGACCGATGAGATGCCGGGCCTGGCTGACCTGCAAGCGGAGCAGGCCCGGGAAGCGCTGCGGCTGCTCGGCGAGCAGGCGCCTCCGACAGCCAAGGCCGCGGCGATCCGGCGGCTGCGCGCACGCCTGAGCGCGCCGGGCTTCGTCGAGGAGCTGCTCGACCAGGCCCCTGAAGGCGCCCGCAACGCGTTCCTGCGAGTCGTGGCCGACGGCGCGGCGTCGGTCGACGAGCTGCTGGGGCGCGGCTGGTGGGGCTACGGTGTGCTCCCCCCTCCGCTGGACTGGCTGCAGCGCAGGGGCCTGCTGGTGGCCGATTCCGCTGGCCTAATCCACCCGAGCGACGAGGCGAGCGCGGCCTTCCGGGAGGGCGTGCTGCCCTTTCCGTCCGTCGCCGCGCCGGCCGCGCCGTTGCGCGTCGAGGACGCTGGCTGCGTGGTGGTGGCGGAGGAGAGCGCCGGTCTGGGGCCTGCCCTCGGGGTGCCCGCCGCAGCGCTGCGCGCCGTCGCCCCGACCGTGGCCCTCTCCTCCAAGTCCGCGGCGCGGGTGACCGCCGCGTTGCGGGCCGCCGGCGTCGCCCTGAGCAGCGACGTGACGGTGACCGCGCTCGACGACGAGCCGGCCCTGCCCGGCACGGCGGAGCAGGCCATCGGCCCGGCGGCGATCCGACGGCTGCTGAGCCGCGCGCTGGCCGAGGAGCGACAGGTCTGGTTGGAGTACTACCCCTCGTCGCGCGGCGGCGCCGCGACCGAGCGCACGGTCGATCCGTGGCGCTTCCGCGACGATCTGCTCACCGGATGGTGCCACCTGCGGACAGGAGAGCGGACCTTCGCCCTCGACCGCGTCGGCCGGGCGCGGCTGCTGTCCGCGCGCAGGGAGCACGCGCCAGAGGCCGAGTGAGACGGTCAGGGTTGCTCGCCGCGTCGCGGCAGCGCCCCGGCGCGGTGCGCGAAGGCGATCGCCTCCTCCAACCACGCGAGCCGCTGCTCGGGCGTCGTGGCCAGCCACGCGCTGCGTTGGCGGCGGCGGTGCGCGCGCCACCCTCCGTCCCAATCAGGAGACTGGTGAGCGTGCGCCCTCGGGGGTCTGGTCAGGCTCGGTTTCAGAACGCTCCCGCTGGCTCACGACTCTTTCTCCCTCCACCCACCGGCCAGTACCTGTCGCGGCGTCAGGCATCGGCTGGGGCGACGTAGAGCGGCCCACGCTCCACCGCTTTGGCCTTCAGCCGTTTGCTAGCCGCTCTCGTCTGCATGACCGTCAGCGACCGGAAATCGACGAACGCGTGTGCGGCCGGTGCATCTGGCGCGTCGGAGTCGTCGACGACTCGAGTAAGCACGTCGAGACACTCTTGCACGGCGAGGCCCCAGGTGCCGGCGGACCTGAGGCCAAGATCTTCGGTGTGGCTACGATGAGCTTCCTCTGGGCCCAGAGCGTGGCGGCGCACCGACATGCGCCCGGCATCGGTCTCGGTCGGGTGAAGCGCGCGGCTGGCGGGCTCACCGTCGTGCAGAAGGGAGGGGTGCACCTGCCTGAGGACCACCTCGTCGACATCCTCGACGAGGTACTCGTGCTCAAGGAGGGCCGGAAACGGGTTTGCTGCCTCCATGTCTCCGTCGCTTATGAGGGCATCGTGCCTGACACGACGAACTCGTAGGCGGCTTCGATGTCCAGACCCTCGCGCGTTCGGTCGATGGCGCCCCCGTTGTCGATGTCGACATCGAGGTAATAGGTGCCGGTCGCGCCGATCTCAACGCTGCGCGCGTGGCTGTCAGCCGTCCACTCGATCTCGATGCCGCCGTCGGGCGTGGGAAACATGTGCAGCCTGGGGTCACTGAGGTCTCCGAGGCGCATGAGCAGGCGGCGGGTGGTCGCGACGGCGCTGGGTGATGGCGCGACCCCCTCCCCGTCATACCAACCGTTCTCCAGACGCGAGAGCTCTTCGAGCCGTTGCTCGAGCCGAGCAGCATCCTCGGCCGGAGCCAGCTCAAAGACTTCGGTAAGCCGACGGATGTTGTCGCTCGCGTCGATCTCGGCGATGCCGTCAGCGCGTATCAACGGTCCGTTTGCATTGGGCTCGAGCGCCATGCGGGCCCCTTCGAACACCTCGTCGGCGGCGTACCGGCACTCAATGGCTCGCGACCCCCAGCGCAGCCGGAAGAGGTTCTGCTCGACGTTGAGTTCGATCACGCGGCCGACCCGCTCAACGTGCGCTGTGTATGTCCCGGCCGCTTCAAGCAGAAGGCGTCGCCGGACGCTTGGGGTGTACAGCGCGCCCGGTCGGTCGCCAGGCGTCCGGAATTGGACGGCCTCGTGACCCTCGAGAGTTCGACCGAAGCGGTCGAAGGAAGCCAGCGCGGAACGCGGGAACTCCTGTGGGACAGGCTCCTCCGCAGCGACCGCTGAAATCGTGCGCTCAATCAGGCCACGCGCGCGGTCAAACTCATCATCCTCATTATCCAATATCATGAGCGTGTCTTGCTGCTTGACCGGCTGCGTCCGCTCAAGCACGTTTAGCACGCTGTTTCCTGCCTCAACGCGGTCAAGACGTAAGTCCAACCGGTCAGCGAAGCCCTTCGGGACTCGCAGCCGTTCGGGGTTATCCGCTCGAAATAGCTCCTTGGCAACCTCTAGCACGAGGTCCCGGTAGGCGGCTAGCTCGGCAAGCGCGCCGACGGGCATGCCGGGCTGATCGAACCGCCGACCCCGCATGTGAAGCGCGATGAACTCGCTGCTGGCCATTGACAAAGCCTAGCGACGCCGCAGGGGGCTGGCGATCAGGCCGAACGGTGGAGTCTTGGCGCCGGCCGGGGAGAACGGGAGCAGGGCTATTGACGGCAGACGCAACCCAAGATGAATCGAAGCGCGTACGTGAGCGCTGGCGTCAGCCGTCAGACCTCGGCCGCGCGACGCAGCCGTTCCGCCAGGTCTAGGAGCGCCGCACGCAGTTCGGGTGGCTCGAGCACGACGAAGGAGCAGCCCAGCAGGGCGAGATGCGCCGCCAGGACGTCCAGCCGGTCGGCCCCCGTAGTGAGCAGCGTCTGATCTTCTCCCTCGGCGCGCAACTGGCCCACCGTCGGAGGGATCAGTTGGGCGACCTCGCTCTGCGGCGCGTCCAGCAGCACACTCGCTTGATGGCGGTATGGCGCAGTCGAGATAGCTCGCGAGACCAGCGTGGCGGCGTCGGGCGGGTTATCGAAGCTGAAGCGTTCGAACGTCGCCCTTGGTCGGGTGAGGCGGTCGAGCCGGAAGGTGCGCCAGTCGTCGCGGTCGAGGTCGCGCGCGACCAGGTACCAGCGCCGGCCGGTGTGCACCAACCGGTACGGCTCGACGTGGCGGCGGCTGGTGACCTCGTCACGGTTGACGTAGTCGAAGCGCAGCCGCTCGCTCGCCCGGCAGGCCATGGCGACCGCGACGAGGGCGTCGGGATCGACGGCCGTCGTGTCGCCCCGTAGGGGCACGGCGGTCGCGAGTGCGGAGACCTGCGGGCGCAGCCGCGCGGGCAGGACCTGCTCCAGCTTGGTGAGCGCTCGGGCGGCCGCCTCCTCGACCCCTGCCACGGAGCCGGCGGCGCCGGCCCGCAAGCAGACCGCGACGGCGACGGCCTCCTCATGGTCGAGCACCAACGGTGGGAGCCGTCCGCCCACGCCGAGTCGGTAGCCACCGAACACCCCGGGGACGGACTCGACGGGGTAGTCGAGCGTCCGCAGCCTGGCGATGTCACGCCGGACGGTGCGCTCGGTGACGTCGAGCCGCTCGGCCAGTTCGGCGCCGGACCACCATGGCCTGGTACCGAGCAGGGCCGTGAGTTGCAGCAACCGTGCGGAGCTACTCAGCATGAACCCTCATGCTCCTCCGTACAGGACCGAAACTGTCCGCATGCGATCCTAGGGTGCCGCTCAGTGAAGAGCCACAACGCAAGGAGCGCGCCATGGTCGACTACCCGAAGCAACTCGTGGAGCAGCTCGACTGGCACTGGCGTGAGCAGTTGCGCCCACGCCTGGCCGGACTGACCGACGACGAGTACCGCTGGGAGCCCGTGCCGGGCTGCTGGAACGTGCGGACTCGCGAGGAAGCTCGCAGCGCCCACGCGGCGGGGGCAGGCGAGATGGTGATGGATTACGCCTTTCCCGAGCCGGCGCCAGCGCCGGTGACCACGATCGCCTGGCGGCTCGGTCACATCGCCGTCGGCATCTTCGGCATGCGCGTCTCGGCGCACTTCGGGGACGGCTCGGTGAGTTACCAGACGACCGACTGGCCGGCGACCGCCGACGGAGGACTCGCTTTGCTCGACGAGCACTATGCCCGTTGGCTGGAAGAGATCGGTCGGCTCAGTGAGACCGAGCTGGCGCGTCCCTGCGGTCCGGTGGAGGGACCCTTCAGCGAGGAGCCGTTCGCCGCGCTCATCCTCCACCTCAACCGCGAAGCAATCCACCACG
>JBBSMR010000047.1:0-24828 GCA_038233095.1 Euzebyales bacterium | reverse complement strand
TCGGCGCTGCAGGATTCACTTGATGTTACGGACCGGACCACTCGCCACCCCTCCCAAACGAGGAGCGTGACACCTCGCTTCGACGGTCGACGTTTCCCCCGACCGTCGGGGGCCTCGCTACCGGGGACCCTGGCGTCTCCCCGAACCGGACTTCCACCGGCAGGCAGTCCCAAACTTGTCGCTCGGTTACACCATCAACCTCCTTTCTGTCGATCAGCGCCCGAGCCGCTGGGCGCACCAAACACGTTCTAAGTGAACAGGGAGGCACGTCGCGTCGATCCAGGGCTCCCAGGCAGCTGGCTGATGAAGAAACTCGCGCCGACGCGAGTTCTTGCCTGCCTGGGCGCGACGCATACCCGACATATTGGATGTCGACCGGGAAGAACTCGCGGATGCGCGAGCCTTTTGCGGTAGTCGAGCTTGAAGGCTCTTCACGGATCAGCGAACCGGCAGACTTCACCTCCCCCGGCTCATGAACCGGCGATGACCTCGACCTGGCAGCGGATGCCCGGGATGCGGCCGAGCTTGGCGTCCGTCGTCACGAGTGGCGCTGCCAGCGCTTCGGCCATGGCCACAAACCAGGCATCGTATGGAGTCGCGTTCTCTCGGAGCTCCCACGCGCGCTCGTTGTAGGGGTCGAAGGGGTGACACGTCAACCGCATGCTCCGCAGGCGGGCTTGCGCAGCCTGCGCGACTGGTCGGCTCACATGTCTTCCTCGAACGAGACCGCGCAGCGCCGACATCACCTCTGCGGGTAGCAGGTGCGGGGCGTGCCATTGCGAAGTCTGGAGGATGCGGGCTATGGCGGCATCACCGTGAGGTCCTGCGGCGATGAGCGCGTCGGTGACCAGCGAGGCGTCGCAGACGCTCACCGGCGTTCGCGATCAGCGCGGATCAACGCTGCGCCCGAGACGTTGCTGAACCCGTCATCTCCTCTGATTCGCCGCTCGCGGGCGACTTCCTCCACGATCTCGGCTGGCGACCGCATCCTGGCGCCGTCCTCCAACTCCTTGCGCAGATACTCCTGCAGACTCATCCCCGCGGCAGCGGCACGAGCCCGGTAGGCCTTGTGCACATGGTCGGGCACATCACGGATCTGGATGGTCGCCATGGATGCGTATTAGCGCTGCGGCATGCAATGTGCATCGTTCGGCTATTGCGCCTGGCTGATGGCCCACGCCGCGTTGACCAGGCCGATGTGGCTGAAGGCCTGCGGGAAGTTGCCGAGCAGCTCGCCCGAGCCGGGATCGACCTCCTCCGACAGCAGGCCAACGTCGTTGGCGAAGCCGGCCGCCAGCTCGAAGACCTCCCGCGCGCGATCGGTGCAGCCAGCGAGCGCGAGCGCCTCGGCGAGCCAGAACGTGCACAGCAGGAAGGTGCCCTCCTCGCCGTCCAGGCCGTCGTGCGCCACGTACCGGTAGACCAGGCCGCGCTCATCGGTAAGGCGCTCCTGGGTCGCGTCGATGGTCGCGACCACCCGCTCGTCGTCACCTGGCAGAAAACCGACGATCGAGAGCATGAGGTTCGACGCGTCGAGGTCGGTGCCGCCGAACGTCTGCGTGAACGCCCGGGCTTCGTCGCTCCAGCCCTGCTCCAGGATGGCTGCCCGAATGCGGTCGCGTTCCCGCGACCAACCGTCGACCTTCACGGAGCACTCCAGCACATCGGCGAGGTCGATGGCCCGGTCGAGCGCCACCCAGCACATCAGCTTCGAGTAGAGGTAGTGACGGGCGGGCCCTCGGACCTCCCAGATCCCCTGGTCGGTCTCGGACCAGACGCGCGCGGCCGTCTCGGCCAGCGAGACGAGGAACCGACGCTGGTCGGGGTTCAAGCCGTCGAGCTGACCGCGCAGGCGATGGACGGCGGCGAGCAGCTCACCGTAGACGTCGAGCTGCCGCTGATCCCAAGCCCCATTGCCGACCCGCACCGGGCGAGAGCCCCGCCATCCTTCCAGGTGCGGCAGTTCGCGCTCGGAGAGATCGCGCTCACCGGTGATGCCGAACATGATCTGCAGCTCCCGGCGCTGATGGATGGAACTGGCCGCCGTCGTCAGATAGTCCACGAAGCTGCCGGCCTCGTCGGGGCAGGCAGCGACCCAGAGCGCGTCCATCGTCAGGCTCGCGTCTCGCACCCAGGTGTAGCGGTAGTCCCAGTTCCGGCTGCCGCCGATCATCTCAGGCAGCGAGGTCGTCGCTGCCGCCACAATCGCCCCGGTCGGCTGATACGTGAGGCCCTGCAGCACCCGTCCGCTGTGCATGACCGCGTGCGCGTACGGACCCTCGTAGCGCTGATGCTCGGCCTGCCAGGACTGCCAGGCGGCGGCTGTGTCCTCCAAGCGATAGGCGATGCGCGGCTGGCTCCACGGATCGGGCAACGGCTCCCAGCTCGAGGTGTGCTGAGCGGCGAACCCGATGGCCTCATCGCGGTGCAACGTGACGGCTCCTCGGGCCGCCGCTTCTTCAAGCCGCAGCGGCGCCGTCGTGGACACGCGCAGGCTGGTCGCGCCACCCCGCGCCACGAGGCCGCCGTCGGTCAGACGCAGCAGCGGGGTGTTGAGCCCGTACTCGAAGCGGGGCGCGAGTTCGACATCCAGCTCGATCTCACCCTCGACGCACCGGGCCCGGCGCAGCAACACGCCGGGCGATCCGGCGCCGAGGTCGTGGCGGCGGACGGCCTCGCCCATCGCGAGCGCGTCGGTGAGCTCGAGGACTCCGCTCGGCGTACGAAAGGTCGTGACGAGCACGAGCCCGCCCTCGAGATACCGGCGGTCCACGTCGAGGTCCGCCGGGTCACCGGTGGGACGCACCGAGAAGTGCCCGGCATCATGATCGAGCAACCGCCCGAAAACCGAGGGGCTGTCGAAGCGCGGTGCGCACCACCATTCGATGGAGCCCGAACGGTCGACCAGCGCCACCGAACGGCAGTCCGACAACATCGCGTGATTCGCGATCGGCTGGTCGCTCACGTGCTGCTCCTCTCCCCTCCTCCGTCAGCGGGAGCCGCGCACCTCGACCCGGCCCGCGCGCTCGCGTACGTCGTAGCGCAGTTGCGGGGAGGCGGCGGGACCGCGGACGACCCCGCCGTCGGAGAGGCGGAAGACGCTGCCGTGGTAGGGGCAGGTGATGCAGCCGTCGGCCACCTCGCCCTCTTCGAGCGGCCAACCGGCGTGCGAGCAGCGGTTCGCCAGCCCCACGAGCCGACCCTCGACCCGGTGCACGAGCACCTCGTGCTCGCCGGCGGTCACCACGAGCGGGGACTCGCCGATCTCGGCGTCGGAGGCCACATCGGTCCACTCCTCGGGGCCCTCGTCGAACGCCGTGTGATCGACACCGACCCCGAGCACAAACGAGAGGTGCCCGCCCAGGTAGGACCCGCCGGTCAGCACCCCGAGCGCCGCGGCCGAGAGCGCCACCCCTTTGGTGTAGTCACCGCGCCGTCGGGCCCGCACCGACGCGAACTGCAGCGCCGCCGCCGCGTCGGTGAGCAGCACATGCACGAACGCGACCCGACGTCCGTGGTCGTACAGGTCGGTGTAATCCGAGAGTCCCGACGTGGCCGTGGGCACCACGGCGAGCAGGCCGCTGCGCACGAGCAGCTCGGCGCTCTGTCGCGCCTGACGGCCGCCGAGCGCGTCGAGCAGACCGGCGCTCAACCAGGTGCCGATCACGACGTCGGTGAGCAGCGGGTGCAGCCGATGGCCGATCCACGTGCCCGAGAGGGCGTTCTTCACCGGCTTCAGATCCGTGAAAGGCCGCGCGTTCTCGGCGACGAAGGCGGCCGGCTTGTCCAGCGCCTTGAGCTGACCGATGCGGTGGACCACGTTTGTCAGGAGCATAGTGCGTGATCCTACCGCCGCACCGAAGAAGCCGGCGCACCGAAGAAGCTCGCGGATCCGCGAGCTTCTCCTGTCTGACCGTTGCGCAAGGCCGCACATCGCCCCGGGGCGTCGCAAGAGCTCGCGCATGCGCGAGCTTTTCCTGCTCAAGGCGCCCCGCCGCGGCGCAGCGGGGCGGGGCTCGGCTACAGCGGGGCGACGCGGTAGTGGTAGCCGTGCGAGCGCTCGAAGCCGGCGTTGCGGTAGAGCCGCTGCGCCGCTGTATTGGCCTCATGAACCTGCAGGTAAGCCTGGTCACAGTCTCGCGAGACGCCCCACCGCCCGGCTGCCGCCAGCAACGCCGTCGCGTAGCCCCGTCGGCGCCACCTGGTGGCGGTGACCATGCACAACAGTCCCAACCAGCCGCGCTCGACGACGGCCAGTGCGACCGCTGCGAGGCCCTCGGGCGTGCTCACCGCGAAGCAGGCGCTGGCCGGAGCGATGCGGCCGAGCACCTGCTCGAAAAGCTCCGGCCGGTCCTCGTGGGCGCTCAGCCGCGCCAGCGTGCGCGCCCAGGCCGGCGTGACCGGCTCGATCATGATCTGCCGCTCGGATCGCCCCGGAAGCGCCGTCAGTTCGGCGACAGGCGCGGTCAGGACGTCTACGGCCGCCTCGCGTGCGTAGCCGCGCTCGGCCAGGTCGGCGTCCAGCTCGGCGTGCCGCTCGATCGGGCTGACCTGGATCACCGCCCGGGCGGCGTGCCGCTGCGAGTAGAAGGCGCGCAGCGCAGGCTCGACCTCGGCGAAGGGCCTCGAAGCCGACTCGGTCAGCGGCGTGCGTGCCGAGTTGACGCGCCGGCTGGCCACCCCGGACGTATGCCGGAGCAGCCAGCCGTCTATCCGTGCGGTTGCGCGCGCCGGCCAGGCGTTGCCGGCAAGCTCTTCGAGCACCAGGTCGCGATCCACTTCCGACATCCTGCCCTCGGATCTGGCGTACAGGCATGCGCATCGAGCCGTCCAACAAGACCGGGTGTCGTGGGGTCTAGGTGTAGACTAGCGGGATGACTAAGTCCGTCGTCGGCGTGCACGAGGCGAAGACCCACCTGTCCCGACTTCTCGAACGTGTCGAGGAGGGCGAGGAGATCCTCGTGGCGCGACGTGGCGTGGTCGTCGCCCGCCTCGTCGCCGCCGAGCGGCGCGTGCCGCAACTCGGCACGATGCGCGGGCAGGTGCGCATCGGTGACGACTTCGACGATCCGCTGCCTCCCGAGTTCGCGAACGCGCTCGGTTCGTGAGGGTCCTCCTGGACACGCACGTCGTGCTCTGGGCTCTCTCAGCGCCCGAGCGACTGGGCAGCCAGCGATCGCGCATCGAGGATCCGAGCACCGCGAGGCTGTTCTCCGCCGTGGTCGCTTGGGAGGTCGCGATCAAGGTCGGGCTCAGGCGCTTGGACGTGCCGCAACCGCTCTCGACGTGGCTCGCACGAGTACGCACTGAGCTCGCCGTTGAACCGTGTCCCGTAACGGCCCAGCAGGCGATCCGCGTCGCCGAGCTTCCAGGCCACCACCACGATCCGTTCGACCGCCTCCTCGTGGCCCAAGCGACGGAGCTCGGCGTGCCGCTCGTGACCGCCGACGCACAGCTCGCGGCCTATGATGTCGAGATCTTGAGGATCAGCGGACGCTCCTGAGGACATCAGCTGCTCGCGACCGAGGACTTCCTCCTCGGTCGCATCATGGCTGCGGATGCGTGCTCAGGCGCTGGAGGCGTCCTCGCGGATCTCCTCGGCGGACTCGACGGTGGAGGTCGTCGCCGTGACGTCGAGCTCGATGTCGACCTTGTTGCCGACGAGGATCTGTCCGGTCTCCATCGGCGCTGACCAGGTGAGGCCGAAGTCGCGCCGATCGATCGAGGTGCTGGCGAAGAAGGCGGCGCGCTGGCCTCCGCCCTCGGCCATGGGATCCGGCCCAGAGCCGAGGTACTCCAGGTCGAGGGTGACGGGCTGGGTCTACCCCCGGGTGGTGAGTTCCCCCTGCATCTGCCAGTCGGAGCCCTGCTGGGAGATCTCGGTGCTGCGGAAGTGCAGCGTGGGGCGGTTCTCGACATCGAGGAGTCCGGCGACTTCAGGTGACCGTCGCGCTGGCCTTGCCCCGTCACGACGCTGCCGGCCTGGGTCTCGACCTCCACCTTGGACGCGCTGGGCTCCTCACCGTGCGTGCTCCGAACTGCCGCCTGGCTGTTCGACGAACGGCCCGTCGCGGAGGTGTCCATGGACGACGTCGCCGCGCCGCGGGGGTCGGCAAGGGCACGCTCTACCGTCACTTCGGGGAAACCAGAACTCATACGGTCCTGCATGGCCGCATCCTGCTCACCGAGGCCGCCCCCGGCTCGACGCGGAGTATCTCGCCCACGCCCTGCTCGCGCCCCTCTCTCCGCGGCTCTACGGCTATCAGCGCCACTAGCTCGGCATCACCGCGGAACGGATTGAGGCGGGCGTCTGCCGTCTGACCCGCGGGCTGCTGAGCACGGCCGCACAGGACACCTGCTAGGTCGACAACCGGTTGACGTGCGCCCCGTAATCCGGCTCGCGGCGGCGGTACGGGCTGGACATGAGCGGCGAGGAGATCAGGAAGTCCGCCGTCGAGCGGTTGCACGCGACCGGGATGTTCCAGACCACGGCCAGGCGCAGCAGCGCTTTGACATCGGGGTCGTGGGGCTGTGGCTCCAACGGATCCCAGAAGAAGATGAGCAGGTCGATCTGGCGCTCGGCGATCATCGCCCCGAGCTGCATGTCGCCACCCAGCGGGCCGCTCTGCAGACCTCGGATCTCCAGGCCGACCTCGTGGTGCAGCAGGTTGCCGGTCGTGCCGGTGGCGTACAGCACGTGGGCGCGCAACACGCGGCGGTTGTACTCCGCCCACTCGATGAGATCGGGCTTCTTGTGGTCGTGGGCGACCAACGCGATGGAGCGTATCGAGTCCTGTGGCGCGTCGGCGGTGGACAGATCGGTCATACGGCGCTCCCGGTCGCAGCGGACACGAGTTGGCGGTACAGCCCAGCGGTCCGTTCAGCGATCGCGTCCCAGCTGAAGTGCTCCGCGACCCGCCGGCGACCCGCGTCACCGTACGCGGCGGCGAGCGCGGGATCGGTGACCAGGGTGTTGATCTGTTCGGCGAGCCGGCGCGCGAAGCCGTCGGGGTCGGAAGGGGTGCCGAACGCGTCGCCGCTCGCCTCGAAGGGGGTGAGCAGCCCGGTCTCGCCGTGAACCACCACCTCGGGGATGCCGCCGACAGCGCTCGTCACCACGGCGGCCCCGCAGGCCATGGCCTCGACGTTGACCAGGCCGAACGGTTCGTAGATCGACGGGCAGACGAAGACGGTGGTGTGGCTGAGCAGCTGGACGACGTCGGGACGCGGGAGCATCTCGGCCAGCCAGTGCACGCCCTCGCGCTGTCGTCTCAGGCGCTGCACGGCATCTGTGACCTCGGCCTCCAGCGCGGCGGTGTCCGGCGCCCCGGCGCACAGCACGAGCTGCGCCTCCGGTGCCAGGTGCTCCGCCGCGTCGAGCAGATGGGTGATGCCCTTCTGGCGGGTGATCCTCCCCACGAACAGCACGATCGGCCGGTCGGGATCGATGCCGCGGGCCGTGAGCACGTCGGTGCGCGGATCAGACTGGTACTCGGCCGTGTCGATCCCGTTGTGGATCACGACGACGCGCTCCGGGTCGACGCCGGGGTAGCTGGCGAGGACGTCGGCGCGCATGCGCTCGCTCACCGCCACGACCGCGTCGGCGGCCGCCAGCGCGGTGCCCTCGGCGAAGGTCGAGAGCGCGTACCCTCCGCCGAGCTGCTCGGCCTTCCAGGGCCGCTGCGGCTCGAGGCTATGGGTCGTCGCGACGTGCGGGATGTCGTAGAGCAGCTTCGCTAGATGGCCCGCCAGGTTGGCGTACCAAGTATGGCTGTGTACGAGGTCGGCGCCCTCGACCCCGGCCGCCATGGCCAGATCCACCGAGAACGTCCTCAGCGCCCCGAGATGCGGCGCGGAGCCCTCCAACGCCTCCCAGGGCTGGTAGGTGGCGGCGACGAGCGGACCGTCGCGCGCGGCGCCGAAGCAGTGCACCGCCACGTCGACGTGCTTGTCGAGCGCCGCCGCGAGGTACTCCACGTGCACGCCGGCGCCGCCGTAGACCTCGGGTGGAAACTCGCGGGTGAGCTGCGCCGCCCGCAACCTCACGGATCGACTTTCTCGCCCTTGCCGATGACGACGACGCCACCGACGGAGACGGTGAAGCGCTCACGGTCCCGCTCCAGATCGACGCCGATCTGCGCGTCCTCGGGGATCTGCACGTTCTTGTCGATGATCGCGTTGCGCACGACGGCGTGCCGGCCGATGTCGACGCTGTTCAGCAGCACCGAGCCCTCGATCTCGGCGTAGGAGTGGACGCGCACACCGGGCGCGAGCACCGAGCTGCGGACGGTGCCACCGGACACGACGACGCCCGCGCTCACCATCGAGTCGTGCGCCTGACCGACCCGGTCGCCGTCGGCGAAGACGAACTTCGCGGGTGGCTTCGGCTCGTTCCAGCTGAAGATGGGCCAGCGGCTGTTGTAGAGGTTGAAGACGGGGTTGACCGAGATCAGATCCATGGTCGCTTCGTAATAGGAGTCGAGCGTGCCGACGTCGCGCCAGTAGGCGTGGTCGCGCTCGGTGCTGCCGGGCACCTGGTTGCGCTGGAAGTCATAGACCCCCGCCTCGCCGGCTTCGACCATCATCGGGATGATGCTGCCGCCCAGATCGTGGGCGCTCTCCTCGTCCTCCGCGTCGGTCGCGACGGCCTCCATCAGCGCGTCGGTCGTGAACACGTAGTTGCCCATCGAGGCATACACCTGCTCGGGGGCGTCGGGCAGCCCAGTGGGGTCGCTGGGCTTCTCGAGGAACGCGTCGATGCGGTCGCCGCCGCTGGTCTCGATCACGCCGAACTGGAAGGCCTGCTCGATCGGGACGCGGATGCCCGCCACGGTGCAGCCCAGGCCCGAGTCGATGTGGTGGGCGACCATCTGAGAAGGATCCATGCGGTAGATGTGGTCGGCGCCGAACACGATGATGTAGTCAGGCTCCTCGTCGCGGATGAGGTTGAAGTTCTGAAAGATCGCATCCGCCGAGCCCGCGAACCAGTGCTTACCGCGCCGCATCTGCGCCGGCACGGGCGTGACGTAGTTGCCCAGCAGCGGCGACATCCGCCAGGTCTGCGCCAGATGGCGGTCGAGGCTGTGGCTCTTGTACTGGGTGAGCACGACGATCTTCAAGTACCCGCCGTTCACCAGGTTGGAGAGCACGAAGTCGATGAGCCGGTACTGGCCGCCGAAGGGCACCGCGGGTTTCGCACGCTCCCTGCTGAGGGGCGCCAGGCGCTTGCCTTCGCCACCGGCCAGGACCATGGACAACACCGTGGGAGAGCTCATGGGATGACCCTACCGGGCTGTCACGCTTGGGAAACGGGCAATCCGCCTACGCCGCGACCTTCAGCCGCCCGACACCTCGAAGCCGGCGAGCCGTTCGAGCGCCTTCACCAGCGCGTGGTTTCCCTCCCCGCCCAGACCGTCGGCCTCCAGGGTGCGATAGAGCTGAAAGACGAGACTGGTGGCGAGGGCAGGCACGCCCAGGGCGTCGGCTGCGTCGAGCACGAGTCGCAGGTCCTTCTGCTGCAGATCGATCGTGAAACCGGGCGAGAAGTCGCGCTCGAGCACCTGGGTTCCGCGATTGGCGAGCATCCAGCTGCCGGCCGCGCCGCCCGTGACCGCCGCGAGCGTGCGCTCCAGGTCGAGCCCGTCGGCTTGGGCGAGCAGCAGCGCCTCGGCCACGCCGAGCATGTTGCTGACCACCAGGATCTGGTTCACGAGCTTGCAGGTCTGCCCGGCGCCCACAGCGCCGACGTGGGTGACGGTGCCGCCCATCGCGTCGAAGAACGGCCGGGCGCGCTGCACGTCCCCGTCGGCGCCGCCCACCATGATCGAGAGCGTCCCCTGCGCGGCGCCCTCGCTGCCGCCGGAGACGGGCGCGTCGACGAACGCGAGATCGCGCTCGGCGAGTCGCTCGGCGAGCGATCGGGTCGTCTGCGGGCTGATCGTGCTCATGTCAACCACCAGCGCGCCTGCCTCGGCGCCCTCGCAGACCCCGTCCTGGCCGAGGAGCACCTGTTCCACATCGGGCGTGTCGCTGACGCAGACCAGGATCACGTCGGCCGCCGCAGCCGCCTCCGCGGGGCTCGACGCCGTCGCCGCCCCGGCCTCCGCCAGCGGCTCCATGCGCGCGGCCGTGCGGTTGTGTACGACCAGCTCGAAGCCCGCCTCCAACAGGTTGCGGCTCATCCCCCGCCCCATGATCCCGAGGCCGATGAATGCCGCTCTGTCGCGTTCCGTGCTCACGAGCGGGTGGCGAGCCGGCCGAGACCGATCACGACGCCGTCCTCGAGCAGGCCGAGCGCGGCGTCGGGAAGCTCGCTGCGCTCACCCGCCAGGCGGCGAGCATGGAAGAGGCCGTACGCCCCCGCGACCGCCCCGGTGGCGCCGAGCGCGAACCCGATGGCGCGCGGACGTGACATCGCTGCACCGGCGATCCCGCCCATGACCGCCCGACCCGCCAGCGGTCCCTTGGCCAACCGGCTGGGGGTGTCCGGGAGCTTGTCAGCGACGAGCTCGCCCGTGGCGAGCAGCCTGGTCCCCACACCCACCATGCGACTGTGACTCAGGCGGCCCGCGACGAAGGCGGGACCCATCATGGAGCGCGACCCGGTCACGGCGCCGAGCGTGACGCTCTGCCAGACCGACATCTAACCCAAGCCCTCATAGAGCGGGAAGCGCTTGGCCAGGTCCCTCACCTGCTCGCGCAGCGATCCAGCGGTCTGCTCGTCCAGCTCCGGCTGCAGCGCGGTCGCGATGATCTCGCCCACGTCGGCGAACTCGCCGGTGTCGAAGCCGCGCGTGGCCAGCGCGGGCGTGCCGATCCGCAGCCCCGACGAGACCGCCGGCGGCCGCGGGTCGAACGGCACCGCGTTGCGGTTTACCGTGATGCCGAGCTCGTGCAGGCGTGTCTCGGCCTGCTTGCCGTCCAGCGGGGCGTCGCGCAGATCCACCAGCGCCAGGTGCACGTCGGTCCCGCCGGTCAGAACCTGCACGCCGTGGCCGGTCTCCAACAGCCGCTCCGCCAGCACCTTGGCGCCGGCCACCGTGCGCTGCTGGCGCTCGGCGAACCCTTGCGTCTGCGCGATCTTGAACGCCACGGCCTTGCCGGCGATGACGTGCTCCAGCGGTCCGCCCTGCTGACCGGGGAAGACCGCCGAGTCGATCTTGCGGGCCAGCTCCTCCTTGCACAGGATGATCGCGCCGCGCGGCCCGCACAACGTCTTGTGGGTGGTCGTCGTGACCACGTGGGCGTCGGGGATCGGGCTGGGGTGCTCCCCCGCGGCGACCAGCCCCGCGAAATGCGCCATGTCGACGAAGAGGTAGGCGTCCACCTCGTCGGCGATCGCACGAAAGGCCTTGAAGTCGAGGTGGCGGGGATAGGCCGACCACCCCGCGATGATGACCTTGGGCCGGTGCTCGCGGGCGAGCCGGGCGACCTCCTCCATGTCGACCAGGCTGGTCTCGCGGTCGACGTGATAGGCCACGACGTCGAACAGGCGCCCCGAGAAGTTGATCTTCATGCCGTGGGTGAGATGGCCGCCGTGGGCCAGCTCCATGCCCATGATCGTGTCGCCCGGCCGGCAGAGCGCGTGGAAGACCGCGGCGTTGGCCGTGGCGCCGGAGTGCGACTGCACGTTGGCGTGCTCGGCGCCGAAGAGCGCCTTCGCCCGGTCGATCGCCAGCTGCTCGGTGACGTCGATGTGCTCGCAGCCGCCGTAGTAGCGCTTGCCGGGATAGCCCTCGGCGTATTTGTTCGTGAGCACCGAGCCCTGGCACTCCAGCACCGCGCGTGGAACGAAGTTCTCCGAGGCGATCATCTCCAGGGTCTGCTGTTGGCGCTCGAGCTCATGTCCCATGGCCTCGGCGACCTCGGGATCCAGCTCGGCAAGCGGGGCGTTCATGACGTCGGTCATCGCGGGGCGTCCCTTCCTCGAGGCATGCAGCCCACACCATACGGTCTGCGCCGGCCGTTCGGCCCTCGCCGAGCCGGCCGAGAGCCGATCAAGCGCCGAGCGCCGTCTTCGCCTCCCCGACCGTGTACAGCGAGCCGGTCACCACCACGACACCCGTCTCCCCGGCGAGCCCCGTGGCCGCTGCCAGAGCGGCCGGCACATCCTCGGCGACATGCACCGCCCGGCCAGCCAGCCGGACGGCTTTGGCCAAGCGGTCAGCCGGCGCGGCGCGCGAGGACGCCGGCTGCGTGACGACCACGTCCTCGGCGACCCCGAGCAGCTCACGCACCAGCGACTCGACGTCCTTGTCCCCCAGCACACCGAGGACGAGCGTCAGCCGACGTCCACCCGTGACCCTCGGCAGCGCCGCTGCCAGTGCGCGTGCGGCGTGCGGGTTGTGCGCCCCGTCGAGCACGACGTCGGGCTGGCCCGGCCGCACGACCCGCTGCAACCGGCCGGGTGAGCGCACCCGGCCGAGACCTGCCCGCACACGCCCCGGGTCGACCGGAACGCCGAGGAACGCCTCGACCGCAGCCAGCGCGCACGCGGCGTTGTCGGCCTGGTGAGCTCCATGCAACGGCAGGGGAACGTCGACGGTCACGCCGCCCGGCGTGCGCAGCACGACCATCTGCCCGTCGTGCACGGCGCGCAGCGCCTCCACGCCGAAGTCCTCACCGGCGCGCAGCACCGTCGCGGCGCGAGCCCGCGCCTCGGCTGCGATCACCGCGGCGGCGGCGGGCTGCTGCTCGCCCGCCACCACCACCGCGCCGTCCTTGATGATGCCGGCCTTCTCGCGGGCGACGTCGGTGACGGTGGCCCCGAGCTCGGGATGGTCCTGGGCCACGGTGTTGATGAGCGCGACCGGCGCACGCACCAGGTTCGTCGCGTCCCAGCGACCCCCCATTCCCACCTCGAACACGCCGGCATCCACGCGGGCTCCGGCGAACAGCTCGTACGCGAGCGCGGTGAGCGTCTCGAAGAAGCTCACCATCTCGCCGCGCTCCCGCTCGACGCCCGCGATGGGCCCCGCGAGCGCGTCCAGCAACGCGACGAACGCCCCCCGCGTGATCGGCTCGCCGTTGAGGCAGAGACGCTCGCGGACGTCCTGCAGGTGGGGAGACGTGTACGTGCCGGTCGTCTGGTCGTGGGCTTGGAGCAATCCAGCCACCATGCGGGCCAGGGTGGTCTTGCCGTTCGTCCCGGTGATATGCACGCTGGGATAGGTGAGCTGCGGCTCGCCGAGCGCGGCGCAGAGCGCGGTGATGCGCTCCAGCCCTGGGGCCATGTGCTCCGGACGGCGCGCGAAGAGTGACTGGACGGCCGCCTCGTAGGCCGAGGCCTCAGGCTCGCGGCTCACGTGACCGCCTCGCGCAGCCGCGCGACGAGCCCCGCCGCCGCCTTGGGCGCGAACCAGGTCGACTTGGGAGGCAGACGCTCACCGGCGTCGGCGACGGCCATGATCTCGTCCATGTCCGGTGGATGCAGGACGAACGCCACCTCGCCGCGGTCTCCGCAGCCGCCAGCCAGCTCCTCGGGCGTCACGGTCGGCGGCACGTGGCGCAGCCGCTCGTCCGTCGTTGGATCGGTGATGCCGAGGACCGGCCCCAGCAGCTCCTGCTGCAGCACCAGCGCGTCTGTCCCGTCCGCCACGCCGTGCTCGAGCCGATACCACCGACCGGCCAGCCACATGCTCATCTCTCCTCGATGCGCCGGCCGCACGGCGCCGTGAGGCGCGGGTCGGACGCGCATCCGCTTCGCGACGGCCCTGAGCAGACCGTCAGCCGAGAGCGCTGAGCGCACACACCGGTGGAAGCTCTCCACCCGCAGCTCGTCCGCCGCGAAGAGCACGCCGAGTATGGTCGCGGCCGGATGGTCGGGCCCGGTCGCGTGCCGCTCCGCGAAGCGCAGCGCGGCCGCGGCGCGATGATGACCGTCCAGGATGTAGAGCGCGTCGAGGCCCGCGAAGGCGGCGGTCAGTCGAGCGCGTTGCCCGACGTCCTCCACCACCCAGAGCTCATGCGCCACCCCCTCGGCCGAGAAGCGCACAGCCGGGGAGCCAGCGGTCAACGTGGCGGGGAGCCGGCGCGCGGGCGCCTCCGAGCGGTACGCCAGGCTGACCGGCTCGGGCGCCAGGTCGGTCTGGTCGGACTCCAGCCGGGCGAGCAGCGCGTCCTCCCGCTCCTGACGCGTCAGCTCATGGGGACGAAGCAGATCACGCGCCGAGGCCGTCACGGGCACGGCGGCGACGAGCCCGGTCTGGGCGTGGCTGCCCTCACGCATGCGGTACAGACCGTAGACGGGAACTCCCCCCGCCGGCAGCGAGACGGGGCGCACGCCCAGCGACCCCGTCGCGGACTCCGTGATCGGCTCCCGTGAAGGGCAAATGGACATCACCCGGCGCGCTTGGCGAAATCGCGCATGAGCTCGGCCAGGCGATCGGCGCCTTCCTGCGGCATGGCGTTGTACAGGCTGGCCCGGCACCCTCCGACGCTGCGGTGTCCCTTCAGGTTGACCAGCTCCGCGGCGGCCGCCTCGGCCAGGAAGCGCTCCTGCAGCTCGTCGTCGGGCAGCCGGAAGACCACATTCATGTGCGAGCGGCAGCGCGGCTCGGCGGGGCAGTCGTAGAAGCCGTCGCTCTCGTCGATGACGGTGTACAGCGCGGCGGACTTGCGTTGCGCCGCCTCGGCCATGGCCCGCACGCCACCGTGATCACGCAACCAGCGCAGCACTTTGCCCATCATCCAGACGGCGAAGACAGCCGGCGTGTTGTAGAGCGAGTCCTTGTCGGCGTGGACGGCATAGCGCAGGTAGGCGCCCAGCGCGTTCGGGGCCTGTGCGAGCACGCGACGGCGGACGTAGACCAGCGCGACGCCGGCGGGACCCAGGTTCTTCTGCGCTCCGCCGTAAGCCAGGTCGAACCGGGACCACTCGATCGGCCGCGAGAGGAAGTCCGAGGACATGTCGGCGACCAGCGGCACGTCGACGTCCGGCCAGTCGGGGTAGCGGATGCCCTCGATCGTCTCGTTCGAGGTGATGTGGAGATAGCGCGTGTCGGGGCGCAGCGAGAGCTCCTCGTCCCGCGGGGTCCGCAGGACCGCAGGCTCTGGCGCTTCCCACGCCGCGTAGGCATCGCCGTAGTGGCGCGCGTCTGCGAGCGCCTTCTTGGCCCACGAGCCGGTCACCGCATACGCGCCGGCACGCCGCTCGCCGAGCAGGTTGGCGGGCACCATCGTGAACTGCAGCGTCGCCCCGCCCTGCAGCAGCAGGACGTCGAAGTCGTCGGGCAGATCCACGAGCTCGCGCGCCAGGGCGAGCACCTCGCCGTGGACGGCTTCGTACTGCTTGCCACGGTGACTCATCTCCAGCAGCGACATGCCCTGGCCGTCGAAGTCGACAAGCTCCTTCTGGGTCTCTTCGAGGATCTCGACGGGGAGGGTCGAGGGTCCGGCGCTGAAGTTGTAGACGCGTGCCACGGTGCCTCCAAACATGTGAATCGCCGCCGGCGATTCTCCCTACTCTGGTGGTGGCGCTGCGCAGCAGCGCCCTTGCCTGCGCTTGCGACCCTGCTCGCCCCCCTCTCTATACTTTTCCGTCGAGGAGTTCAAAAGAGAGCACTATGGGGCGAGCTGTGATGAGTCTCCCAGCCGCTCCGACCGACCGAGGAAGCTTGCCTGTGCCCTTTGAAGACTCGCCTGCCACGCACGCGGGCGCACCACTCGACCGGGTGCTCGCGGATGGCGGATTGAGGTCGGTCTTCTAGCCGATCGTGGAGCTGGACTCCCGCTTGGTGATCGGTTTCGAGGCGCTCGCCCGCGGCCCTGAGGGTTCCGAGTTGGAGCGCCCGACGCGCTCTTCGCCGCCGCGAGAAACGCTGGCCGGCTGGGCGAGCTCGACTGGTGGTGCCGCGCGACCGCCTTTCAGACGGCGATGGAGGCGGGGCTGCGCCAACCGTGGTCGCTCTTCGTGAACGTGGAGCCGGGCAGCCTGCACCTCGACCCTCCGCCCGGTGCCCTCGCGATCGTCGACGCGGGTCGTGACCGGCTCGATGTGGTCATCGAGTTCACCGAGCGTGCGCTGACCGCCCGACCTGCCGCGCTCCTCGCCACGGCGGCAGCGGCCCGCGAGGCCGGCTGGCGGTTGGCCCTGGACGACGTGGGAGCGGACCGCGACTCTCTGGTGCTGCTCCCGCTGCTGCGGCCCGATGTCATCAAGCTGGATCTGAATCTGGTGCAACGGCGTCCTTCGCCGCTCATCGCCGCCACCGTGCATGCCGTCAACGCCGAGGCGGAACGCACCGGCGCGGCGATCGTGGCAGAGGGCATCGAGAACGAGACCCATCTCAACGTTGCTCTGGCCATGGGCGCGACGCACGGCCAGGGGTGGTACTTCGCTCGCCTCGGAGCGCTGGACACCGACCTCGCATGGGAGGCACCGAACAATCCGTTGGGGCGCCGCAAGCACCGCACGTCGACCGCCACGCCGTTCGCACTGGCCGAGCGTCGACGGTCGACGCGCCGCGCTCCCAAGCGGCTGCGGGCGGCGATGACCCAACATCTGGAGTGGCAGGCGTACGCCGCCGGGGAGAACACGGTGGTGCTCGCGGCCTTCCAGCTCGCCGATTTCTTCACTCCGGCCATCCATCGCCGCTACGCGGATCTGGGCCGCCACAGCGCCTTTGTCGGCGCGCTGGGTGTCGGCATGCCCTCCCAGCCTGCGCCCCGCGTCCGCGGCGGCAACCTCGACGCCGATCATCCGCTTCACGGTGAGTGGGACATCACGGTCATCGGACCCCACTTCGCCGGCGCGTTGATCGCGCGCGACATCGGCGACGACGGGCCCCGATGACGAACGCCGCTTCGACTTCCTGCTGACGTACGATCGCGATCTCGTCATCGAGGCGGCGGGCAGGCTCATGTCGCAGGTCGATCCGGAGGAGTACTGAGCGGCACGGCGTGTCCGTGACCGGCTCCGGGACTGTCGATCTGTCAGAATGGCCGGTCCGAAGAGGCAGCCGAGCAGTCCGCGGGAGGGAGCACGGCGTGCAGCGCACCACGACGACCGACGGGACGACGGTCGAGGCGCTCCTGCCGGTCGCGTCATCCCCCGTCGCCGGGCTCGTTCTGGTGCACGAGGCTTGGGGCCTGAACGACGACATCCGCGAGATCGCGCGGAGGCTCGCCGAGCACGGCTACGCCGTCGCCGCACCTGATCTCTACTCGGGCGGCGTCCGGCCGCTCTGTCTTGTGCGAACGCTCCGCGACGCCATGTCCGGCACGGTCGCGAGCGAGTCGGTGCGCCGGATCGGCGGGGTCCGACGCTGGCTCGCGGGACAGGAGGGTGTCGATGGACAGCGGGTCGGCGTGATGGGCTTCTGCATGGGCGGAGGGTTCGCGCTCCTCGCCGCCGCACGCCACGATTTCGCCGCCGCCGCCGTCAACTACGGGCGTGTGCCACAACAGGCGGAGCAGCTCGCCGGCATCTGCGCGACCGTCGGAAGCTATGGGGCGGCAGATCGCAACTTGAAAGAGGACCCCGACCGCCTGCGAGCGCATCTGAAGAGGCTGCGGGTGGCCCATGAGGTCGAGGAGTATCCGAACGCCGGTCACGGCTTTCTCAATCAGGGTCTGCCCCGGCCGTTGGAGCGTCTTCTCGGGGTCGCCTACGACCCCGAAGCCGCGGCTGCGGCGTGGCCCCGAATGCTGGCCTTCCTCGACACGCACCTGGCTGCGTCATCATCGTGAGGCTGCCAGGATGAGCACCGCGCACGCCTCCGCGACAGGCGCCGTCGACGGCTCGCTGGCCACGCCTCCCCGATGGCGGGGCCGGCTTCATCTCATGGCGCTCGGCGCGTCGCTGCCCGCCGGCGCGTGGCTGCTCCTGCTCGCCGACGGCCTCGCCGAGATCCTGGCCGGTGGCGTGTTCGCACTCGCGCTCTGCGTCCTCTTCGCGGTCAGTAGCAGTTACCACTTGCGACCCTGGCGAGCAGGTCTGCGCCGGTGGATCAAGGCGCTCGACCACAGCATGATCTTCGTCTTCACCGTCTCGACGAACGCGGCCGTCGCGGTGCTCGCGCTGGACCCGCCTTGGGGGCTGTACCTGCTCGCCGCGCTCATCGGTGGCGCCGCGCTCGGGATCGCTCTGAAGCTGCTCGACCCGGACGCCGACCGCCGGGTCACCGATGTGCTGTACCTGGCCGTCGGCTGGGGCGGGGTGGCGATCCTGCCGCGTCTGCTGGCGGGCCTGGATGTCCCCCAGACGGTGCTGCTCTTCGGCGGAGGCGTGTGCTACACCGCCGGCGCGGTCGTGCTCTCGATCGGCCGCCCCGACCCCGCCCCGCGCGTCTTCGGCTACCACGAGGTCGGCCACTCGCTCATGCTCGCCGGTCAGGCCTCGCACTACGCGGTGATCGCCTTGCTGCTCGCCGGATGAGCTACGGCCGGGAGCGCGAGCCGGTCTACTGGATCGCCGTCCGAGCGCTCGACGCGTTCGTGCGGGCGCGGTTCGACCTGACCATCGCTGGCGGCGCCAACATCCCCGTCCGCGGCGGCGCGGTGCTGGCCGCCAACCACGTCTCCCACCTCGACCCAGTCGTGCTGATCGTGGCGCTGCACCGCCTGGGGCGCAAGGTGCGCTTCATGAGCGTCTCCGAGGCGTTCGATCATCCGCTGGGTGGATGGTTCGTCCGCGCGGGCCGTCACATCCCCGTCGAGCCCGGCGGGCGCAACCTGCGCGCGCTGCGACAAGCGGGTGAGGCCCTCGAAGCCGGCGAGCTCATCCTGCTCTATCCGGAGGGGACGATACCGACCGCCGGCCAGATCGAGGATGCCAAGCTGGGCGTGGCCGTGCTCGCCACCCGCCATCGTGTGCCGATCATCCCCCTGGGACTGTGGGGTGTGGGTGGGGACGAACGACTGCCCGCGGGCGGTGCTCGGCGCCGCGCCGCGCTGCAGGTCGGCGTGCCCCTCACGCTCGACGGCTCCGGCGGGGTCGCCGAACCCCGCGCGCGGCGCCGTTCGTTCGAGAAGACCGCGGCGACCACGCTGGCCAGCATCCGCGATCTGGTGACGGCGGCCCGGGAGCGGACACACGCCTGACGTTGCGGCCGGTCATCCGTGGCGGTTAGGGTGAGCGCACTCAACCGGGCTCTCGCCCGGTCCGCGGCAGGCCAGCGAAGTCCGGTCGAATCCGGTGCTGTCCCGCAACTGTGAAGCCCCTGACGGGGACGAGCCAGGTCGCCTGCTGTCGCGGACATGACCGTCGTCCTCGGAGGAAGGGCACGTCGTGAACCCCGCCAGATCCCCGCGCATCCTCCGCGCATCAGGAGGATGCCCGTGATCACCCGACTTCTTCGTACGGCTGTGGTCTTGTCGTTGCTGCTGCTCGCGGCCTGCGGCGGCAGCGCGTCGACCTCGTCGCCCACGACCGGCGCTGCAGGATCCGGGGCTGCTGCGTCCGCCGGTGCGATCACCCCCACGGCCTCGCAGAAGACCGCCGCGCCCTCGCCATCCGAATCGGCGCCGGCGTTCCCCGTCAGCGTGGAGGCCGCGAACGGCGAGGTCACGCTGGACACCCGGCCGCAGCGCATCGTCTCGCTCGCGCCGACGGCGACCGAGATGCTCTTCGCCATCGACGCTGGCGAGCAGGTGATCGCGGTCGACGACCAGTCCGACTACCCCCCGTCGGCGCCGGTGACCGACCTGTCTGGCCTGGAGCCGAACATCGAGGCCATCGCGGGCTACGAGCCGGATCTGGTCGTCATCAGCTACGACCCCGGTGAGCTCGCGAGCGGGCTCGAGGCGCTGGAGATCCCCGTGGCGCTCCTGCCCGCGGCCACCGCCATCACCGACACCTACGCCCAGCTCGAACAGCTCGGCGTCCTCACCGGCCACGTGGCCGACGCGGCAGCGGTCGTCAGGCGCATGCAGACCGAGATGGAGGAGCTGGCGCGGAATGCTCCCACAGAGGGTGAACCGCTCTCCTACTACCACGAACTCGACGACACCTACTACACGGTGACCTCAGAGACGTTCATCGGCGACGTCTACGACCGGCTGGGTCTGGTCAACATCGCCGACGCGGCCGACAAGCAGGGCACGGGCTACCCCCAGCTCTCGGCCGAGTACATCATCGAGGCCGACCCCGACCTGATCTTCCTCGGCGACACTGAGTGCTGCGGGGTGACCGCGCAGACGGTGGCCAGCAGGCCGGGATGGCAGAACATCACCGCGGTGCGCCGGGGAGCGATCGTCGAGCTGGACGACGATGTCACCAGCCGCTGGGGACCGCGGATCGTGGAGTTCCTGCGCGCGGCCAACACCGCGGTCGAGGCGGCCAAGACCGGGGCGGATGTGGGTTCGTGACGACTTGGAGGGCGGCGGACGTGGGCACCCCGGCGGGTCGAACCGGCCTGACGCCGGTGGAGGTCCGCCCGGCCGCGCTCGCTCGGCGATGGCTCCTCCTGGCGCTGGGATGTCTGGGGCTGGCCTGCGTCATCGGGCTCATGGTCGGCCCGGCAAGCTTGGGCTCCTCCCAGGTGTTCCGCGCGCTCGCGGACAGCCTGCCGGGCATCGAGGTGACATCTGGTCTGGACGCCCGCAGCACCGCGATTCTCTTCCAGCTCCGCCTGCCGCGTGTCGCCCTCGGCAGCGTCGTGGGCGCCATGCTCGCCCTGAGCGGCGCGGCCTACCAGGGTGTGTTCCGCAACCCGCTGGCCGATCCGTACCTGCTGGGTGTGGCCGCGGGCGCGGGGCTTGGCGCGACGCTCGCCTTCGCCTACGGCTCGTCGGGCGGGCTGTTGCCGCTCATGGCCTTCTGCGGAGCCGTCGCGGGCGTGCTCGCCACCTATCTCATCGGGCGTTCGTTCGGCAGCGGAAGGAACACGACCAGCCTGATCCTGGCTGGCGTCGCCGTCGCGTCCTTCTTGACCGCGATCCAGACCTACTTGCAGCAGCGCGAGGCCGAGACCATGCGCGAGGTCTACAGCTGGATCCTCGGTCGGCTGGCCACCTCGGGCTGGTCGGAGGTCCGCCTCGTCCTGCCCTACGCGCTCGTCAGCACCGTCGTGATCCTGCTGCACCGCCGCCTGCTCGACGTGCTGGCAGTTGGCGAGAGCGAGGCCGACAGTCTGGGCGTGCACACGAGCCGCGTCCGGCTCGTGATCGTGGCCGCCGCCACACTCGGGACGGCGGCGGTGGTCGCGGTGAGCGGGCTGATCGGCTTTGTGGGGATCATCGTCCCGCACGCTGTCCGGCTCGTCTTCGGAGGCAGTTACCGGACCCTGCTGCCGTTGTCGGCGATTTTCGGTGCCGCGTTCCTGGTGCTCGTCGACGTGCTGGCGCGCACGGTGGTCTCCCCCGCCGAGCTGCCCATCGGCGTGGTCACGGCCTTCTTCGGCGCCCCGTTCTTCGCGGTCGTGCTGCGCACCAGCCGGCGGTTCGCCTCATGACCGCCGTCAGCCTGCGCGCCGTCTCGGTCGCCTACGGCAGCATCGCCGCGGTCCGAGGCATCGACCTTGACGTGCTCCAAGGCGAGTGGGTGGGGCTGATCGGACCGAACGGGGCGGGCAAGTCCTCGTTGCTGCGCGCCGTGGCAGGGCTGGTCGCCTCCACCGGGACCATCTGGCTCGGCGACGTGCACAGCGCCACGCTCGACCGGCGCAGCGTGGCGCGCCGCATCGCCTCGGTGCCGCAGCAGCCGGTCATCCCCGAGTCCATGACGGTGGCGGAGTACGTGCTGCTCGGTCGCACGCCCCACATCGGGCTGTTCGGTGCCGAGGGCCGACTCGACCTCGAGGTCGTCGCCGCGGTGTTGGACCGGCTCTCCTTGACCGCCTTCGCCGGACGCCGGCTCGGCACGCTGTCGGGCGGTGAGCTGCAGCGCGTCGTCCTGGCGCGTGCGCTCGCGCAGCAGGCCCCGCTGCTGCTGCTCGACGAGCCCACGGGCGCGCTCGATATCGGTCAGCAGCAGCGCGTGCTGGAGCTGGTCGCCGAGCTGCGCGCGGACGAGGGGCTCACCGTGCTGAGCGCGATGCACGATCTCACACTGGCCGGGCAGTTCGCCGACCGGCTGCTCCTGCTCGTGGATGGTGCCGCGGTCGCGTGCGGCACTCCGGAGGCGGTGCTCACCGACGCCCATCTGCGCCGCTGGTTCGGCGCCGACGTGATCATCCGCCGCGACCCGGAGGCCGGGCTGGCCGTGCTGCCTGTGCGCCGCAGTGTTCCGGGGCAGCCGCAGGCCGACGCCGGCTAGTCCACCGGTCCACGAGCACAACTTCACCCGGATACCGGGCAGTTCTGCGGCCGGGACACGCTCGCGGCCGCCGCCCGCGGCCTCTGGGAACACAACTTCACCCGGATTCCGGGCAGAGTTGTCTCAGGGCGGACGCAACGCCCTAGCGCAGGTGGGTGAGCTTTGCCGGGTTACGCCCAGCGCGACCTTCCCGTGCTCGCTCGCGTCGTGCATGCTGGACATGATGTGTTGCCGCCCAACCTGACGAGAGGAGCGCGCGATGCCAAGAATGGAGCGATACGCGAAGGGGATCCCCTGCTGGGTCGACCTGCAGACGACAGACGAAGGTGGCCGCGGCGTACCGCAGGGCGGTCACTTCTCGCTCATGGCGCCACCTGAAGCCCCCCTCACCAACGCGCAGTCTGAGGACGGAGTCTCTGCCGTTCAGGTGTGGGAACGCCTTGGGGAGGTGAGCGTGCCGGTGACGCTCGTCTGGGGTGAGCACGAGGCGACGGAGATCCTCTGGCAGCTTCGCAAGGCCGCCACGCGGCTGTGCAACGCCACGACGGTGCAGCTGGATCAGACCGCCCATCTCGCGGTGCTCGAACGTCCAGAGGCGATGGCTGAGGTGATCCGCGACACGCTGGCTGCCGCGGGCTAGGAGCCCCAGTCGTCCGCGACGCGGGAGAGCACCAGTGCGTCGCCGCGGGATGATCCGAAGTCGAAGAAGGAGCGCAGCCGGCCCTCGTGCGCAAACCCGCTGCCGAGGAGGAGCCTGATAGACGTGGCATTCTCTGGCTCCACCCACGCCTCCACTCGGGCGAGACCGGCGGACGCAGTCCAGGTCCGTCATCGCCCAACGACGCAGCCGAACGACGCCGTCGGTCAGCTCAGGATCGGGATCAGACAGCACGATGCTCTCCAGCTGCATCCGGAGCGGTCGAGGGCTTCAAAGCTGCAACTTCAACCCCTCGTGCGATGCGACCGAAACCCAACCGTTCATAGAAGCGATGGGCGTCCGTGCGGCGCTTGTCCGTGGTGAGCTGCACTAGCGCACGAGACCGGCCACTGTGTCGGTGGTCTCGCGTGTGGCCCCCAATTGATCGGCGGCCAACAGCCGGACGATGGCACTGACGTCGCCCGACCCTGCCTGACGCAGATCGACAGGCGAGGGCGCAACCTCCAGCGTCGCCAGCAGTGCGCGTTCGCCGCCGCCGGACTGGAAGCTCGTCGTTCCGGCCACGGCCACGACCACGACCACGACCACGACCGTAGCAGGGCAGGCTGACCGCAGAACCAGTGGAGGTACCGCCTGCCGCATCGTTGTGGCCTCCATACCGCCGCCGCAGACAGTCGAAATGCTTGTGCACCATTGAGAATTTGTGGTTGCGTATGACATACAGCCATGTCAAACTAGAACGCATGTACGAGACGACGTGGCGGAGTTGCGGCAGGTAGCGGGGTCCGTGCGCGCGTGGTGTCACGGTTTCGAGCCCGACGAGCTCGTCCGACCTGACGATGTGCATCTGATCCACGCCGAGCTGGCACGTTTGGGCAAGCTGGTGGAGGGCGCGCAGCTGCGTCTGGCACGCCGGGTCGAGCAGAACGGGGTGTGGCGCCGCCACGCGCCGCGTCGGCGGTGGCCTATCTGGCCGGGGAGCAGGGGGTGACCACCGCGGTGGCCCGCCAGCAGCTCGCCACCTCGCGGGCGCTGCCGGGGCTGGCGGCCTCCGACCAGGCTGTCCGGCGCGGCGAGCTGAGCGCCCAGCAGGCCGCCGCCGACGCCGCGCAGGCTGCGGCCGCGGCCGAGCAGCGCGCCCGCCAGGCAGCCGAACGCGAGGCCGCACAGGAACACGCAGCCGACGGCGCGTCAGAGCAGGCAGCCGGCAGCGGCGGGGCGGAGGCCTGCGGGGCGTCGGACGACGGCACCGTCGGGGCGGCTGGCGGGGACGACCCGAACGACGACGGGACGGATACGTCACACGAGACTGCGGATGCGCGCGAGACCGAGCAACAGCTGTTGGACGCCGCCGCACGCGAGTCGGTCAGCCGGCTGCGCGAGCACGCCCGGCGCACCAAAGCCGCCGCCGACGCCGACCCCGACGAGACCGCCCGCAGGGTGTACCGCAACCGTCGGTTGCAACGCTGGAACGACACCGGCGGCGGCTACAGCCTGTTCCTGCGCACCACCCTGGCCGAAGGCGCGCGCATCGACGCCGCACTCCAACCGCTCATCGATCAATATCTGCAGCAGGCCCGCCGCGACGGCCGCCACGAACCCACCGAAGCCCACGCCGCCGACGCGCTCATGACCCTGATCGGTCTGGGCGCCCACAACCACACCCACCACCCCGACGCCAGCGGAGGAAGCGCCGGCGACGGCGACGGAGAGCCTGGCGTGGGGAGCGAGGCGCCACCCGACGGCGCGGACACGTCCCAGTCGGCCGACGCCTCAGGCGGTGGGACGCCCGGTGGGGTGTGCGGGCGCTCCACTACCGCGCGGGAGTCCAAGGTGATCGCCCACCTCGACGTCCGCGCGTTGCGCCGCGGCCAGACCGAGGACGGCGAGCGCGGCGAGCTGGCAGGAGTCGGCACGGTGCCCTTGTCGGTCATCCAAGGATTGTTGGGTGAGGCGTTCGTCGCGCTGGTCATCT